>JAFGLZ010000235.1 GCA_016927755.1 Phycisphaerae bacterium | reverse complement strand
CTAGAGCGTTTTAGGGTTGAGCGTGCATGCTCCATTGACGCTTCGTTGCAGCGTCGGCCCCCTGTGGCCGACGGGGATGACCGGTTTTCCGACGTTCCTCAAGGGTGAACGCTAACCGCTCCCTCACGGTCGCGGTTCCGATCGGCGTCGGCGGCATAGGCAGTTTCAAGCTTAAACTGCTCTAGGACTGCGGCTTCTCCACGATCGGTGGCTCGATATCCTCAAGAACTTCGCCCGCTTCTTGCAGGAGGTCCCGAGCCCTCATGATAACCCCTTCGAGCTGTCGGACCTCCGGATCCGATGGGGCCTTGCCGCCCTTCAGCAATGCCGCCCGTTTGCTGATCGCTGATTCCATCTCGATCCGGATCCTGGCGTAGATCATGTCCGTCGTCTGGTTCCGGATCTCCTCATCGTCGGCTGCGACGGTCTTGGCTTCGGGCTCCCCCGCGGGCTTTGCCGTTACCTTCGGCTCGTCAGCATGCTGATCGGGCTTCCCGGCCATGGTCCGGCTCGTGCTCTTCCAATCGTCGTCCCGCACACGGGTCACCTCGACCTTCGTGGCGACCAGTTTCTGATCCTCGTCTTTGCCCTCGCGATAGCCATATACGACAACCTTGTCGCCGGGCTTGACATCCTTGAGATCCTGCTTGCGCCCGTTGATCGAGACCTCCGTATCTTCACGGACGGTGCCCGTAAGCTCGCGCTCAACCCCCTTCTTGTCCTTGATCGTCATGGAAACATAGTTGTTCTCCAGGTCGATCACCTTGGCGACCCCCTCGACCCGCTGGATCTTTGGATTCTTGCCGTTGTTCTCCGAGCAGCCCACCAGAATCAGGGCCAGGAAGACTGCCACGACGCAGGGTGCTCCGCTTCGAACAGACGTCATCATTTCATCTCCATGTCAAGTAAGGTTCACAAACACGCCGTTGACCAGACCCACATTACCGCCACTTCTGAAACTTCGTAAGGCGAATCCATTGAATGGTGTCACCGTCGGCGGCGCCTCGCCCACACCGCCCACAGGGGGCGACGTTACATCAGTGCTGGCCATGGGCCTCTTACCGATTCACACGTCGGTAAATCTAGCCTTCGTTCTTCACCAAATCAACGGCCTTGCCGTGTTCTGACGTCGATCGGGTCCGTGACAGTTTCGGCGGCATTCGGTTTTGGGTGCCACGGGCGGCTTGTCCGCCCGTGTGGTTTCTCCGGTGGGCGCATGGGGCATACACTGGCAGGCAAGCTGCCAGTGGCACCCGCCTAAACTGTCACGGACCCACGTCGGTCCTTCCGTTGCGCCACCCCGCAAGGCCTGAAACGCCATCATTCCAGCCTTCTCCGCTGGTCGGCCAGACCGCTTGATTCGTGGTCGGGCCTATTCTATCGTGTGCTCCCGACATGGTCGACGACACCCGATCCAGATCCGGAGAGCCGCGTCCCACTCCTGTCATGCCGCTCCCCCCCCAGAAAAGACCGCGTTGGTGGCTGGCCGCGCTGCTCGCCTTTCTGATGCTGGCAGTGCTCGACTGGCTCCTGGCTCGCTTGGTCTGGCTTCCCCTTTACTTCGGGCTCTTCTTCTTCCTCATCGCGGGCTTGCTTGTCGGGGCCGTCTCATTCCGCATCGCTCGAGTGGCAAGACCCGTCCCGAAGCACCGCATTGTGACGGGCATCCTCCTCCTGGCCCTGGCTAGTTCCCTTGTGACCGTCATTTGGGAGTATCGAAACGTCGCGGACACGGCAGGGGGTGACCGCAAGTTCCCCGATGCCAGAAACAGCGCCATCGCCGCGGGCCGACCGACCGCCGAGGTCGAAGCTGAGGCAACGCGATTGTTCAAGGACGCTCTACACGCCAACTATCCGCCGGGCGGACCGATCGGCTACATCCGCTGGGCAACCACCAGCGGTGAAATGGCGCTCACCGTCCGAGGATGCAGCGACACGGTGTCTATCGACCATGGCGGCATCGCTTGGCCCGTGAGATCCGCGGCGGCGATGGTCCTGTTGGCCGTTGGACTCTGGCTGAGCTTCGAATCGCTTCGTTCGCCGGTGCCCGTCTCGAACGTTTTCGCCCAGGGGGAGGAAGCCGAGGAAGAGGAGGACGACTGAAGCGGGGCCTCCTCCGGCTTTCTCCAACTCCCACTTGGATGTTATCTCTGTTATCTCCAACTTGCATCTCCAAGGCCTAGTGATACGATGTCGTGTCGCTTGGCCCATTCTGAGCGGCGCAGGGGTGACACCGCCGACGGGTGACACCACCCAGGCTGCGATCGCAATCCTCGGCCGGAATCCACCAAGTGCGTTGCCTCGCGCTACCGACCGCCCTAAGATCATATAGAGAAGTAGGTTAAGATGGTGTAGATTGATCCGCTCGCGATCGTCTCGCGCCACGCTCACCACGCTCGGCGAGGTATCGGGCGCACAGTGATATCGTCTGCGCCGTTTCGGGCGATTTACCTCACGTCTGGATCGGGTGAGCCGATCAAGGGGAGGGGAAGGCGAGGAACAGAGTCAACGGACGGAGTCAATCCGTGGCCCGGCCATTGGTGACTCCGCTCAGACGGTACGTTTGATCACATGCTTCTGGGGCGCACGCGCCGGAAGGTAGGACGCCGACGGCCTCCGAAATCGTTGCGTCGTCCCTCGGAATGACAGTCATGCCGCGCCCGAAAGACGTGCTCACCACCGGAGAGGTTGCCAGGATCTGCAACGTCGCGCCGCGCACCGTGTCGAAGTGGTTCGACAGTGGCAAGCTCCGAGGATACCGTATTCCGGGCAGCAAGGACCGCCGCATCCCGCTGCAGCAGCTCATCCGTTTCATGCGCGCCCACAGCATCCCGCTCAACGGCCTCGACACAGGCATCACGCGGGTACTGGTCGCCGAGGGCGACCCCGACATCGCCGAACTGCTGTCTGGTGCCCTGGCGCGGGATGCCGGGTACGAGGTGCGCGTCGCCCGCTCCGCCTTTGAGGCGGGTGCCTTAGCCGAAAGCCTCCGGCCGCACGCCATGTTCCTTGATGTTACCCTCCCAGGTCTCTCGGGCCGCGAGGCGATCCGCTCCATCAGGAACCTGCCGGACCTGGGGGCCTGCAAGCTCATTGCCCTTACGGGGCCCCTTCAGGATGGCGAGGGCGAAGCGATCCAGCACCAAGGATTCGACATCGCCCTGGCGAAACCGTTCAAGGTGTCCGAGGCCATACAAGCCATCGAAGAAGCGCTGGCCGTGGTCTACTGAGCCCCGCGTCCCGTTGACCACCTTCCCTCCGCCTGTGGGTTGAGGCGCGCAAACCACCCGCGGCACCCCTCCGAATCCGTCGGTTTGCCAGTCACGGAACAGCACTGGTTCCATTGCGGCTCTTCGACCAGCAACGGTACCAAAGTGGCGGCGCAGGACTAGTACGGCGTTTCACGAATAGAACGACTGTACGCTCTGCCGAGAATCCTTTCTCGGCACCGGCTTCAGGACCGAGAAGGGATCCTCGGTCCAGGACTCCATGACCGAGAAGGGATTCTCGGTCCAGGACTCCATGACCGAGAAGGGATTCTCGGTCCAGCAATCGCAGTCGTGTTTCCTGTGAAACGCGGTACTATGGTGTCAGCCGCGTCAGGATCAGGATTTGATCCTGCGTCAACCCGTCGCGATCCAGCGGAACGATGAGGTCTATCAGATTGTCCTTGTTGAGATCCTCAAACGCGCATCGCCCGACGTCGGCGACTGGATCCGTGGCGACGATCGAGAACCCCAACCAGTAATCGTAGACATCGGCACCTCGTTGCATGCCTACTAGATTCCCGCTGGCCGTCAAGAAGCAATCCACCAGCCCATCCGCGTTCATGTCGGTCAACTGCAACTGGTTGATGACATACCCGTCCAGG
>JAFGLZ010000234.1 GCA_016927755.1 Phycisphaerae bacterium | reverse complement strand
TCCGGGGGGGGGGGGGGGGGGGGGGGGGGGGGGGGGGGGGGGGGGGGGGGGGCTGGCGAGGTAGTTGGGGAGGGTTCGTTTTTGGGCGAAGATCCACTCGCAGGCGTTGGTGGTGCGGAAGTCGGTGACGAGGTCGAGGATGGTCTGGTCGGCGAGCTTCGGGTCGACGAGGTCGAGGGTGTAGATGAACCATCCGGCGGGGGTGGCCCAGTAGGCTCCGTTCTGGTAGGTGTCGCGCGCGGCGCGGCAGGATTCCCAGTACACGCCGGGGGGCAGGTGGCGGATCTGGCCGTGCTGGACGATTCCGTCGTAGTGTTCCTTGAAGTACGTCGCGACGGCCCGGGCCTGCGTCTCGTCGGCGACGCCGAGGTAGACGGCGAAGGCCGAGCCCCAGATGTGATGCTCGCGACAGCGTCCGGTGGCGGCGCGGAACAGGCCCGTCTTCGGGTCCCAGAAGACCCGGCGCACGCTTCGGGCGACGACGTCGGCCTCGGCCCTCCAGCGGGTGGCCTCGCCCGGGCGCTCGACGGCGTCGAGCAGGTCGCCGAGCCGCTTGCTTGCCTCGACGTACAGCAGCGAGCAGAACAGGACGTCGCCGGTCATCTGCACGGTGTCGGTGAAGCCGTAGGGGCAGCGGTCCCAGGGCTCGCCTTGGCGGATGTGGACGAGCTTGGTCTCGGGATTGCGCGGCACGGCCTGCATGGTTTTGACGAGGGCGTCGATGTTGCGGCCGACGAAGGCGAGATCCCGCGTCTTGCGGTAGGTGTGCCAGGCGACGGCGACGGTGAACTGCGAGCCGTCGGCGACCGGGTGCGTGCCCATCGTGCCGAAGCCGGGCTTATAAATGGGCGTGCCGTCGAACTTGACGCAGTCGACGCCCGCGCCGTCGGCCCGCATGCTGCGGATGAACAAGCCGGCCGCATCGAGCAGTTCCTTGTCCGAATAGGAATGGACCGAGCCTTCGAGCGTGTAGGCGTAGTCGCGGAGCCAGAACGCTTCGTAGCCGAGGCCGACCTGCGGCGGAAAGGCGGCGGTGCCGTCCGCCATCACCCGCCGGCTCGCCCGAATCAAACGATGCGACTCGCCCTGGAGCCACCGAACCGCCTCGGCAACATCGTCCGAGCTTCCGCCCGCCTGCGAGACGCCTCCCGAGATCAGGGCCGTAGCGGCAAGGGCCACGACAATCCTGTTGAATATCCAACGCCCCTGAAGCCCTGTCCCTGTCGCGCTGCGCATTCGTGCCTCCCGGTCAGTGTCATGCCATGAATTGTCGATCACAACGCGAAACCTACCCGGCGGTGCGCCGGCGGTCAAGATGCATTGTCGGTGAAACGGGGGCGGCAAAGTGGCTTGACCGATTCGGTTGCCGGCCGTACTCTCTTGTTATGGTAGATGATGACTGCACTATGTTAAGGAGTGATGAGTTATGACACGCGAAGGGGTAGCTATGAAGCGTCGGAACGAGCGGATGTTGTGGGTGTTGGGTGTTGTTCTGGTGGGCCTGGTCTGTGCGGTCGGTTGTGCGGTGGGGCAGGGCGAGGGCGGCAAGAGCGAGTGGATCAGCCTGTTCAACGGCAAGGACCTGACCGGCTGGACGCCGAAGGTCACGGGGTACGACCTGGGCGAGAACCCGGGGCGGACGTTTCGGGTCGAGGACGGCGTCTTGAAAGTCTCCTACGACCGGTACGAGAAGTTCGACGGGAAATTCGGGCACCTGTTCTATCAGACACCGTTCTCGCACTACCGCCTCCGCCTGGAATACCGCTTCGTGGGCGAGCAGGTGGCCGGCGGTCCGGGCTGGGCGTTTCGCAACAACGGGATCATGATCCACTGCCAGGACCCCAAGACGATGGCCAAGGGACAGAATTTTCCCGTTTCCATTGAGGTTCAGCTCCTCGGCGGCGACGGCAAGAACCCGCGCTCGACGGGCAACCTGTGCACGCCGGGCACCAACGTGGTGCGGGACGATACGCTACTGACGCAGCACTGCCTCAACTCCAGCTCGGAGACCTATCACGGCGACCAGTGGGTCAAGGCCGAGGTCGAGGTGCACGGCAACGGTCTCGTCCGCCACATCATCAACGACAAGATCGTGCTGCAATACACCGAGCCGCAGCTCGACGAGCGCGACGCCGACGCCAAGAAGCTGCTCGAAAAGGGCGCCGACAAGATGCTCGGCGAAGGCTACATCTCGCTGCAGGCCGAGAGCCACCCGTGCGAGTTCCGCAAGATCGAGATTTTGCCGCTTCAGCGGTAGCGCGGCCGCTCAGCAGAGTCTCGCGAGCAGCTCGTCGAGGCCGACGGTGGCGAAGCCGGTGGCGGCATCGCTGATGCCGTAGGGGATGACGAGCAGGCCGTTGTGGACGAGGCCACCGCAGGAGTAGACCACGTTGGGGACGTAGCCCCGGCGCTCGTCGGCGGTGGGGACGATCAGCGGATGTTCGAGCCGGCCGATCAGCCTGGCGGGGTCGTCGCGGTCCAGCAGCGTTGCGCCGATGCAGTAGCGGCGCATCGCGCCGACGCCGTGCGTCAGCAGCAGCCAGCCGGCGTCGGTCTCGATGGGCGAGCCGCAGTTGCCGACCTGCACGAACTCCCACGGGAACTTGGGCTCCTGGACCATCTCGGCCTCGTCCCAGATCAGGATGTTGTTCGACCGGAGCAGAAACAGGTTCTCGCCGTCGATTCGCGCGCTCATCATGTAGCGGCCGCCGACCTTGCGGGGAAAGAGGGCCAGCCCCTTGTTGCGGACGGCGTGGCCCTGCAGCGAGCGGACCTGCGCCAGACCGGGCTGGGGCATCGTCACCATCTGCGGCATGACCTGCTGGCCGTTGAAGGCGGTGTAGGTCCCGTAGTAGCGGACCGAGCCGTCATCGTCGGTGAAGCGCACGATGCGCATGTCCTCCATGCCCTGAGATTCCGCCTCGCACATGGGGAACAGCACGACCTCGGTGATGTCGGCGTCGCGGGAGGTCACGATGTCGTAGTCGCAGCCCCCGAGCCACTCGAAGCTGCGTGCTTCGCGGTTATCGCGATCGGTGTGCTCGGCGCGTGTCTGCACGTGATCGAGGACGTTCCGCAAATCCTCCAGCGTGAACGGATCGTTCAGCGGTCCCAAAACGGTGTCGGCGACGGTGTCGCGCACCCCCATCTCAGCGAGGCGGACGCGAAATTTGGCTTTGCTGAAGGGGTGGTTCTCCACCCGGCGCAGGGGCTCGTGATAGGCGCCCACCGGCTCCATGGTGATGTTGCCCCCGTTGTCGATGACGCCGCGTCGAAACACAACGCTCGAAATATGTCCCTCGCCGACACAGCGCAGACTCATGGCGAAACGCAGAGCGCCGGGCTCCATGCCGTTCTGATTGATCGCCGGTGTCATGGAGGGGTTGAACAGGGCGGCTGAGGCAAAGGCGTATTCCAGGGTGAAGAAGGCCCCGATCAGCCGCTTTCTCTCCGGCGTCAGGGACGCGGGCATCTCCACGCGGTGCGCCACCTCGGCGTGGTGGGCCAGGAAGATCTCCTCCAGGTCGATATGCAGATGGGCGAAATCCTGCATGGTGGACGCGAGCAGGTCTGCCACCTGTTGCTCGTCCAATCCCATGACGCGGTCGATGACCTTGCGGGCGCGGTCGGGCCCGGCCCAGAACAGACGAGTGATGGTCCGCGTGGGGTCGGCCGTCAGCCGCACCGGCAAGCGTCGCAACGTCAACGGTTCGCTACTCATATCCAGGCACCTCCATCATTCGTTGGCTGTACGTCGATTATAGTCCTTCTGTTCACCCCGGTAAATTAACTTGCCATCTTTGGAGATTCGGCTATCCTCGCGGAAAAGAGCGGCCGGAAGAAGTTGGGAGAAGACGAACGATGAAACCGAAGACACAGCGTACGGTCGCAGGGTCCGCAGTATGAGAACAGGGTGAACGTCATGGCGTTAACCAGATGTCCGGAATGTTCGAGGGACGTCTCGGATCGGGCCGTGGACTGCCCGGGATGCGGTTATCCGTTGCGGCCCAGTGAGCTCAAGGCGGAAATCCGAGCCTTGCGGGAGAGGCTTCTTACCGGAGGGCTCTGGCTCTGCCTGATCGGCCTGCCCGTCGGCCTGTATCTCCGGCTGCCGTATGTCTGGGGTCTGGCTCTGGCCGGCATCGCCATCGCCGGGTTTAGACTGTACACCCTGCACAGGCAGTAAAAGTAGAATTGCGACGGGCTCGCAGGCTTCGGGCCGGACACAAGTTTGGTGTTCTCACCGTGTTGCTCTGTTGCCTCGGGCCCGGCTGCGCGCGTGCTGTTGAAGGAGATAGGATAATGAACATGCCGCAATATGTGACACCGGAAGAGGTTCAGAGGGTATGCAAGGAACTCGGTATACGGGACTGGACCGCTCTGGCGGAACCGGTCGTTCAGTCGGAGGAAGCAGAGAAGATTCTCGCCCAGGTCAACGTCAAGGCGATGCCCGTGACGGTGGAGAATTTCCGCCAGGGGCTCGAAGTGGAGCTCGAGCACGGGACGCGCTTTGACGACGCCAACGTCACCAACAACCATCCGATCCTCACCGGGATGATCGTGATGGCTCATCTCAAGGAGACGCTGGACTACTACCAGCGTATCGATGTGGCCGAGGTGGAAGGGGATATTCTCAAGGCGCTGGTCGCCGGGGACGTACAGAAAGCCAAGGCAAAGTACAAGAAGCTTCTCGTCGTCCGGCGCGCTCTGTGCGAAGCCGAGGCAGAACAGCTACCGTAGCACGTGTGCGTCACGGAATGGACCGATATGACGACGAAGAGATGGGCCGTCCTTCGTTCAGGAAGAGGCAGGTCCGCCAATCGGAGAGAAGGAACAGGAGAACCGGTAGATGACGATTCGGCAACAAGCCTTTTGGGTGTTATTGAGTGGGACTTTTCTGGCGGTCGGCACGGCGGCGGAGACGTATACGAACCCGGTGATTGATGAGATCGGTCCGGCCGATCCGACGGTAGTCTTCTTCGAGGGCACGTACTACATGTACTGCACGGGGGATGACGTCAGCTATCACGTCTATACCTCGCGCGACCTCGTGCACTGGACCAAGGGGCGCAAGGTCTTCGAGCCGGGCGAGCGGAACGTCTGGGCGCCGGACGTCTTTCGCGATCCGACGGACGGCAAGTTCTACTTATATTACACTGTGAGAAAACGCATCGGCGTGGCGGTGGCGGACCGGCCGGACGGGACCTTCGAGGACCGGGCCACCTTCTTCCACAACGCCATCGATGCCCACATGTTCCACGACAACGGCAAGTACTACCTGTACTACGTTCAGCTCCCGGGCTTCCGCATTCACGTCCAGCCCATGAAGACGCCCCTGGAGAAGGAGGGCGAGCCCATCAAGCTGATCTGGCCCACCGAGCCGTGGGAGAAGGTTCGCGGGCACGTCACCGAGGGGCCCTGGATGCTCAAGCACAAGGGAACCTACTACCTTCTGTACTCGGGGACCGGAGCCAATTCGCTCGATTACGCCATCGGCTACGCCACCGCGAGCAAGCCGACCGGCCCGTTCGTCAAGTATGCGGGCAACCCCATCGTCCATCGCACGGAGACGGCCTTCGGCCCTGGACACGGCTGCGTCGTCACCGACGCGGAGGGCAAACTCTGGTCGGTCTACCATCAGCAAAAGGATGACACCCGGCCCTGGAACCGGTTC
>JAFGLZ010000029.1 GCA_016927755.1 Phycisphaerae bacterium | reverse complement strand
GGCGACGAAGCGACCCGCCCGTCGGACAAAGACCGCCAAGGCGCCGACTGGCCGCGCGAGTACGAAAGCCGCGAAAAAGAAAGCCCCCTCCCCAGACAAACCCGCGAACGTCGAGATGCCAAAGCGAATGACCCTCACTGGCGGGAAGCCCCTCGTCCAAGATGAACCTCGGTCGGCCCGGACCGCGAAGGTCTCTTTCCCCATCGTCGGAATGGGAGCGTCGGCGGGTGGATTGGAGGCCCTCGAGGCGTTCTTCCGGGAGATGCCGTCCGACAGCGGGATGGCCTTCGTCGTGGTCACGCACCTGGCCCCCGACCAGACGAGCCTCCTGCCGGAACTGTTGCAGCGACGCACGCGGATGCAGGTCCTCGAGGCCGTCGATGGCGCGCGGATTCAGCCGAACCACGCCTACGTGACCCCGCCCAAGAAACGGTTGACGATTCTGAACCGAAGGATCCAACTGGTCGCGCCGGCGGAACCGCATGGCCTGCAATTGCCCATCGATACGTTCTTTCGCTCTCTCTCCGAGGATCAGCAAGAAAGAGCCATTGGCATCATCCTGTCCGGCACGGGTACCGACGGCGCGTTGGGCGTCAAGACCATCAAGGGCGGCTCTGGAATGGTCATGGTCCAAGAGCCCCAATCGGCCAAGTTCTCGGGGATGCCCGATGCCGCCATCGCGACCGGCCTGGTGGACTACGTGCTCCCGCCGTCGGAGATGCCGTCACGCCTGATCAAGTATGCCAAGGGTCCCTACCTAAAGGGCGCCGGACTGCCCGAGCCCATCGATGCGCCGCTCCCTGCCGCCACGAGGGAAATCCTGGCCCTCCTCCGCGCCCGAACCGGGCACGACTTCTCCCACTACAAGCCCAGCACGATGCGCCGCCGGATCGACCGGCGGATGAACGTGCACCACATCGAGTCCGCCGAACACTACACGCGCTACCTGCAAGAGAACCCCCATGAGATCGACTTGCTGTTCAGGGAACTCCTGATCGGCGTGACGTCGTTCTTCAGGGACCCCGACGCCTTCGAGGCCTTGGCGCGAACCGGTCTGCCCGAGCTCCTTGCCTCCCGGCCGGACGATCACACGCTACGGGTCTGGGTGCCCGGCTGTTCCACCGGCGAGGAGGCCTACTCCATCGCCATCGCCCTTCGCGAATGCATGGATACGCTGGGCAGGCACCTGCAGTTCCAGTTGTTCGCGACGGATCTGGACAGCCACGCCATCGAAGTCGCCCGCAACGGGATCTACCCGGATGGCATCGCCGCCGATGTGTCCCGCCAACGGCTTCGACGGTTCTTCACGAAACAGGACGCCCGCTACCGGATCAAGAAGGACGTCCGTGAGGCCGTCGTCTTCGCGTCACAGAACGTGATCAAGGATCCGCCCTTTACCAAGTTGGATCTGATCTCCTGCCGGAACCTGCTGATCTACCTGGACTCCGATCTTCAGAAACGCCTCGTGCCGATGTTCCACTACGCCCTCACGCCGGGGGGCATTCTCCTGCTCGGCACATCGGAGAGCATCGGCGGCTTCTCGGACCTCTTCTCCACCATCGAGAGGAAATGGAAGTTCTACCGGCGTAAGGAATCCCCGGCATCGTCCCGTGCCGCGGTCGGACTTGCGGGCAGGATCCCGCCCGAGGCGGCGGGATCCGTGGTGAGCGAGGAACACGACCGCCGGCCCCTGCGCGCCACGGCCTCCGACCTGGCCGAGAAGCTGTTGGTCCAGGAGTATGCCCCCCCGAGCGTCATCATCAACGAGCGCGGCGAGATCTTCCATATCCACGGGCGAACCGGGACGTACCTCGAACCGGCCCCGGGCCAGCCGAGCCTGAACGTCTTCGACATGGCGCGCGAGGGAGTGCGCCTCGAGCTGGCCTCGGCCGTCAGAAGGGCAATCACGCGAGACGGCGAGGTCGTCGTCAAGGCGGCGCGCGTCAAGACCAACGACAACGAGGTCTCGGCGAACCTGATCGTCAAGAAGATCAATGACCCCGAATCCCTCCGCGGATTGCTGATGGTGACCTTCGAGGAGGTCGGCGCGCCGAATCGACGCCCCCGGAGAAAGGCCAAGGGCGCCTCATCCAAACCACTTCGGGGCCGCACGGCCCGGCTGGAGCAGGAACTCCAGCAGATGAGGGAAAGCCATCAGCACACGGTCGAGGAACTCCGATCGACCAACGAGGAGCTGCAGTCCACCAACGAGGAATTGCAGAGCACGAATGAGGAGCTGGAAACATCCAAGGAGGAGATGCACTCGCTCAACGAAGAGCTTCAGACGGTCAACCAGGAGCTCCAGAGCAAACTCGAAGCGCTCGAGCTGGCCAACAACGACATGAAGAACCTCCTGAACAGCACCGATATCGCCACCATCTTCCTGGACAATGACCTGAACATCAAACGCTTCACCGACCAGGCCAGGGAGGTCGTCAGACTCATCCCCTCCGACGTCGGCCGGTCCATCGGCGACCTCGCCTCCAACCTCGATTACGACGCCCTCATCGAAGACGCCGAAAAGGTGCTGCGGACGCTGGCGATGACCGAGGTCGAGGTGCGAACGAGCAAGGGCCGGTGGTATCTGATGCGAATCATGCCCTATCGAACCGTGGACAACGTGATCGACGGCTTGGTCCTCACGTTCGTCGACATCACTGGGCTCAAAGAGGCCGATGCCGCGCTGAAGGAGGCGAACGAGGGACTTCAACGCGACATGGCCGAGCGCGAGCGGGCCGAGCTGGCCGCGCTGGAGGCCCGTCAGTACGCCGAGAGCATCGTGGACGCGGTGCACGAGCCGCTGCTGGTGCTGGACGAGGACCTCCGGGCCGTTTCGGCGAACCGGTCCTTCTTCGCCGCTTTCCACACGACGCCTGAGCAGACGCTGGGCGAGTCCGTCTACGGCCTGGGCACCGGCCAGTGGGACGTCCCCGAGTTGCGGAGGCTTCTGGAGGAGATTCTGCCCCAGGACACCAGCTTCGAGGGATTCGAGGTCCGGCACGACTTCCCCGCGATCGGCAGCCGCACGATGCGGCTGAACGCGCGGCGGATCGAGAGAGAGACGGGCAAGAAACAAATGATCCTCCTGGCCATGGAAGACGTCACCGGACGAGAGTAGTCCGACGCGGACGAGGCGAATGAGAGGAGTCCGAGGGCCCCTGGGATGAAGGAGAAGCACGATTCGACTCAGAAGGCCGAAGACCTGCGCCGCGACGCGGAGCAGGCGCTTCGCAGCACCCGCCAAGACGTCGCCGCGATGCCCGCCGAGGAAGTGCAAAGGCTCGTGTACGAGCTTCAGGTCCACCAGGTCGAGCTCGAGATGCAGAACCAACAGCTCCGCGCGACCCAGCAGGAGCTCGAGGCCTCCAGGGATGCTTACGCGGAACTGTACGACTTCGCGCCCGTCGGCTACGTGACGCTCGACGCCGGCGGGGTGATCCTGGAAGCCAACCTGACCGCGGCGCGGATGCTCGGCCTCGAACGGAAAGACCTGATCTCGCGGAAACTCTCCCACTTCGTTGACCCCTCCGACCAGGACACGCTCCATCGACACCGCCACGACGCGTTCTCGACGGAAACCCGGCAGGCCTGCACCGTTCAGATGGTCGCGTCCGATGGAGCCACCTGCCACGTTCGGCTGAAATCCATCGGCATTCACGGCGAGAAGGAAAGCGCGTACCGGTGCCGGATGGCCCTGATCGACATCTCCGAGCTCGTCCGGGCCGAGGAGGAACGACGACTGTTAGAGGCCCAATTCCAGCATGCCCAGAGGCTGGAAAGGCTGGGCATCCTGGCCGGGGGAATCGCTCACGACTTCAACAACCTGCTGACCGGAATCCTCGGCAATGCGAGCTTGGCTCTGACGGACCTGGAGGAAGGCTCGCCGATCAGAGACGGCATCAGGCAGATCGAGACCTCGGCCCTCCGCGCCGCGGAGTTGACCAGTCAGATGCTCGCCTATTCGGGCAGGGGCGCGTTCGTGGTCGCCCCGGTCGATCTCTCCAAGCTGATACGCGAGATGGCGGAACTGCTTCGATCGTCGATCCCGAAGAAGGTAGCGGTCCGACAGAAGCTTGCCGGCGATCTCCCGTGCGTCGAGGCCGACATCGCTCAGATCCGGCAGGTCGTCATGAATCTCATCATCAACGCCTCGGAGGCCATCGGGGACGCCGAGGGCGTCATTACCGTCTCTACCGGCGTGACGGACGCCGACCGCCAATCCCTTGCCGACGCCCACGTGGGCCACGATCTGCCGCAAGGTCGGTACGTGTACCTCGAGGTCGCCGACACGGGTCACGGCATGGACGCCGCGACGAGGTCAAGGATGTTCGACCCGTTCTTCACGACGAAGTTCACCGGTCGTGGGCTGGGCCTGGCCGCGACGCTGGGCATCATCCGAGGCCATCGCGCCGCCATCACGGTCCACAGCGAACCCGGGAAGGGCACGACCTTCAGAGCCCTGTTTCCCTGCTCCGACCGGACGCCGGAGAACGTCTCGGGATCCGGCCGAGGCACGCAGGCCGAGGAGTTCCGCGGCGGAACCATCCTGGTCGTGGACGATGAGCAGGCCGTTCGGCGGCTTGCGGCCAAAGCGCTCGAGCGGGCCGGCTTCACGGTCATGACAGCCTGCGACGGACGCGAGGCCGTCGAGATCTTTCGCAGACATGCCGACGAGATCGCCGCCGTCCTCCTCGACCGGACGATGCCCGCAACGGACGGCATACAGGCGTTCGAGGAGATTCGCCGCATCAAACCGGACGCTCGCGTCGTGCTCTCCAGCGGATATACTGTGCAAGAGGCCGGCGAAGGGCTCGCGGACAGCGGGCTGTCGGGCTTCATACAGAAGCCCTACCAGCCAGGCCTGCTTATCGAGAAGATGCGCGAGGCGGTCGAGGGATTGCAGTGATGAGAGCGGAGCGCGACTCGTCCCAGGAGCCCGACGCGCTGCGTCGCGACGCGGAGCAGGCGCTTCGCAAGACCCGCCAAGACGTCGCCACGATGCCCGCCGAGGACGTCCAGAAGCTGGTGCACGAGCTGCAGGTCCACCAGATCGAGCTCGAGATGCAGAACCAGCAGCTCCGCGCGACCCAACAAGAGCTCGAAACCTCCCGAGACGCCTACGCCGACCTCTACGACTTCGCGCCCGTCGGCTACGTGACGCTCGACGCCGACGGGGCGATCCTGGAAGCCAACCTCACCGCGGCGCGGATGCTCGGCGTCCAGCGGAATGAGCTGATCTCGCGGAAGCTCTCCAGCTTCGTTGACCCCTCCGACCAGGACACGCTCCATCGACACCGCCGTGAGGCGTTCTCGACGGAAACCCGCCGGACGTGCGGCGTTCAGATCAGGACGCCCTCCGAGGCGCCCCGCCACATTCGGTTGGAGTCCATCGGCGTTCCGCGTGAGGACGGCACCCCCAACCGGTGCCGGACCGCCCTGATCGACATCTCCGAGCGCGTCCTGGTCGAAGAGGCGCTGGGCAGGGCTCGGGACGACCTGGAGAAACGCGTTCAGGAGCGAACCGCGGAATTGAGGAGGGCCTACGATCGACTTCGAGTGCTCACCTCCGAACTGTCGCTGGCCGAGGAGCACCAGCGGCGCCGACTCGCCGTGCAACTGCACGACGGACTCGACCAGGATCTCTCACTGGCCGAAATGAAGGTGCGCGAGGTGCTCAAATCACCCCTCGCCGCCCCGCTCGACGCCCCCCTGCGGGAGATCGAGCAACTCGTCGACCGGGCAAGCCGGCAGGCCCGCTCAGTAACCTTCCAGTTGAGCCCGCCCATCCTCTACGACATCGGTCTCTCGGCCGCGGTCCACTGGCTCACCGAGCAGATACACCGCCAGCACTACCTCGATATCGCGGTGGAGGACGAAGCGCGGATCACGTCCATCAGGCTCGAGCCGCGCATCCTTCTCTTCCAGGCGATCCGTGAACTCCTGATCAACGTCGTCAGGCACGCGAAAGCGACCGAGGTCGAGGTCCGGATGCGCCTCGTCGATGACGATCTGTGGATCGCCGTCGCCGATAACGGGTGCGGCTTCGATCGCGCCAACGTCAGCCCGGGTGGAAGCGGCCTGGGCCTCTTGGGCATCCGCGAGCGATTGAGCGCCCTCGAGGGCCGCGTCGACGTCGATTCCGCGCCGGGCCGCGGGGCGCGCATCACCATCGCGGTGCCACTGCGGAACGTCATTGGGGACACGCCATGAGCACGGCCATCCTTCTCGTCGACGATCACCGAATGATGCGAGACGGTCTGCGCGCCGTGATCGAGAAGGAAGCCGAGATGCGCCTCGTCGGCGAGGCCGAGAACGGACGCAAGGCCGTGGAGCTGACTCGCGAGCTCGTGCCCGACGTGGTCGTGATGGACGTCGGGATGCCCGACATGAACGGTATCGAGGCGACCCGGCGGATCCTCGCCGAGAACCCCGACGTCAAGGTCATCGCCCTGTCCACTCACGACGACGAACGGTACGTCCACGCCATCCTGGATGCGGGCGCCTCCGGGTACGTCCTCAAGAAAGACGCTTCCGACGACCTGCTCCGCGCCATCGAGGCGGCAACCAGCGGAAAGTACTTCCTGAGCCCCGGAATCACCGGCCTGGTCGTTCGGGATCGGGCGCCCCGCTCCCAGGAGACCTCCACCTCCGCCGGCCACGCCCTGTCCCCCCGCGAACGAGAGGTGCTGCAGTTGCTGGCCGAAGGAAAGACTTCCCGCGAGATCGCCGCCGCCCTGTCGAGGTCCGTCAAGACCGTCGAGACGCAGCGCCGGGAGATCATGCGAAAGCTGGACATCCACAGCGTCGCCGAACTCACCAAATATGCCGTCCGGGAAGGACTTACGGGCCTCGAACCCTGACGACGGGTCCTCTCCGACCCCCCTGCCTGTATCCCCCGCACACCCCGCCCTCCGCGAAATACCGTCCTTCGCGTAGCGAATTCAGTGTTTCTGTCGATGGTGCCCCTGCGGAGCCGCGCGCGACAATGAGTGGCATCAGCCAGGGGAAACGACTGCCGTTGTCAGGGAGCTTGTTCGGCAAGAGGTTGCGGAAGACCGCCGGGAGTTCCTCTGCGACTCAGGAGACTGGGAGACGGCTGCTTACGCGAGGGAACCCGTCCTTCGCTCTAAGTCCCATTCAATAAACATCGGGGTCATGCGAAGTAGCCGGGGCGTCTGGAGAATCGTTCCCGGCGTACGACCAGTCCAGGAAGGACACAGGCAAGAGCCATGAACAAGCAAGGCAAGACAGAACGACGAGGAGGGGTTGCCGTTCTGGACGAGGCGCCAGCACCCGCTCGTGGAAATAGGCGTATCGAGCGCCAAGTCGACGCCGTCGCGTGTTGCGGGCCCGATGGCTCCTGCGATCATCAAGGTCTCTGCGAGGACTGCACTGAAAAGGAACTCGTCGCGGCCTGCAGGAAAGGCTGTCGGCGAGGCCGGCGTTTGCTCTACGAGACCTACGACCCTCGAATCGTGGCGTTGATGATGCGCATGACGGGAGGCGATCCGGAAGAGGCCTTCGACCTGTCACAAGAGACGTTCGTCCGCGTCTTCGACAAGATTGGCGGCTTCCGGGGAGACTCGGCCTTGGGCACATGGATCCACAGGGTCGCCGTCAACCAGGCGCTGCAACACCTTCGGCGCAAGAAACGGTATCGACGGATCACGGAGGCCTTCGCCGAACACACGGAACGAGCCGGAACGACAACGGAAGACCACGAGGCCTCCATGGACGTTCGCGACGCGATGGATCAGTTGCCCGAACGGATGGGGACGATGGTTCGCCTCCACTATGAAGAGGGCATGCGATACTCTCAGATCGCCGAAGAGCTGGCCGTCAAGCCGGGCACCGTGGCCTCATGCCTCAGTCGTGCTCGCAGACAGCTCAGACCTCTCCTCCGATGAAGGAGAAAGCGGGGCGACGTGTCCCCCCGCTCACCGCAGCTTCTCGAGAAGCCAAAGCAGGTTCCGCGCCAGCTCGTCGCACGTCTCCATCGCCTCCTTGTCCTTCTCGATCTCCCCTTCCTTTAGCGCGTGACCCACGTTCCAGTAGCTGCTCCCAGGCACCACCATTCCGTTGATCAGGAACCACATGTTCAGCTCGGCGAACGTCAGCAGCTCCCCCGCTCGCCGCGCCGGAGTGACCGCCGCGCCGATCTTGCGGTTCAGGAACAGGTCGTTGACCCGGTTCACGAACCCCACCCGGTCCATGAACGCCTTGATCTGCCCCGTCACCGACCCGAAGTACACCGGCGAGCCGAGCAGAATCACGTCCGCCGCGATCGCCCGATCGATCACGTCGTTGCAGTCGTCGCCCTTGTACCCATGGCAGTGCCGGTCCTTCATCTTCATGCAAACCGTGCAAGACGTGCACGGGCGGAACTCCAGCCCGTGCAGATACACCTCGTCGATCTCCACCCCCGCCGACGCCAGCGGCCCGCACACCCGCCCAAGCATCGACGCCGTATTCCCGTTCTTCCGAGGGCTCCCGTTAACGCTCAGCAGTCTCATCGGCTCTCTCCATAATCAGTGAATGCGCTTGCCTTTTCGCCAATTCGCGGCGATTCTAGACCTAGCGGCCAACGGTGTACAGACGCAACGCGCCTCGCCAAGCGGGAGAAGAACGGGAAAAGGGGACGCAGCTAGTTCTTCCAGTGACCTGTTGCCCCATCGCGTAGCACGGGCATCCTGCCCGTGAGCCGGGTGTCCCATCGCTTCAGCGGTGGGGGACGCGAATCCCGCATGGCTGAAGCGTCGCCCTCGTAGCACGGGCATCCTGCCCGTGAATCGTAAAAAAGACCAGGTAGCCCATCTCCAGCGGCCGGAGAGCCCGAAATGACCGCCCCCAAGCCACTGTCTGTAGCCCTCTCAATCCTGCCGCTCCTACTCCTACCCCCATCTCGAGCCCCGGCCCAAACCCATCGTCGACCCGACAAGGCCCACGACGCTCGTGCCCGTGCGCTCGCCGGCAGATCCGAGTCCTATCTGATCCAGGACATCGCCAAGCGCGCGCCCACGATCGCCGATGTCCTCCGAATCGACGCCTCATTGAGCCGGCAGCTCAGTCCCCGCGACTTCAAGAAAGCCCTGGCCGAGGTCGCCCTGCTCTGCAAGAGCAGCGACCCGCAGTGCAAGCAAGCCGTCAAGATCATCGCCGACGACGTCCCGCGCGCCAAAGCCAACGTCCCTCGAATCCGAATCGACGGTCGGGACGACGAATGGCGCGAAATCTTCCCCTCCCCCGAAAGCCGGGCATATCCTCCCCCCAAGGATGCCGGAGATCGCAAGACCGGGTGGCGAGGCGCCGCCGCCGTCGTCAGAGACGATCGCCTCTACGTCATCGCCGCCCTGGCGGACACACGCTATCTCGACGAGCCGCCCAATAGAATCATCATCCGAGTCGATTGCGTGGGTGGCCCCGAGTGGGACGCCTCCCTCTCCGTCACTCCCGCCCCGGACCGATGGCAGGCGGCGTGCACGTTCCAGCATCGTCCCGGCGAAAGCGCGCGGAAGCCGGTCCCGATCCGCCCCGTCGAAGCGGCCGTCGACCAGGTCGTCGAGATCGCCATTGGCATCGAGGACTTCGCCCCGCCGCATCTGGCCAAACCCATCTGGCAAATCTGTCTCAGAATCGTCGATACCAGCGGCAAGAAGCCGAAGTATCCGAGCACGCGCGACATCCCCGTCTTCAACGAGTCGGCCCGCCCCGGCGCGATGGCCCCGCCGTATGTGACGAACCTGATGGCCCTCGCCGCCGACGTCGGCTTCCGCAAGGACGATCTCACCGCCGCGGCCATCGCCATCATGTCCGCTGCGCCCTGCGTCACCGGGGATGACGAGGTCCGCGCCGCCCTGCGACGCGACAACGCCGACCTGCTCCGCTTCGCCAGGCAGACGATGGCGGTCCAGGACGAGCTCGATACCGACTACCGCCTCGCACGCTACCCCCTCGAGGCCCAGCTCGCCTGGGCCAATCGCCTCGGATGGCTCGGCCTGAGGTACGTCAACTGGAACGCCGATCGTCAGCGACCCAACGATATGGAGAACTACCGCTGGGCCTTCACCCCGATCCAGACCTTCCGCGAGCTCCAGACGCTGGCCAGAAACGAGGGGCTCATGACGCCGAGCCTGGCCGAGGCCGCCGCCCGAATCGACAAATGGGTCACCTCCAAGATGGACCGCGTCGTACACCTCGAGAGCAGCGTCGCCAAGGTGCAAGACAAGAAGATCGAACCCGACCGCCACGACCTCGTCGCCAAGGAACAGGACAAAGCCCGGCGCCTCCGCCAATCCGGCCAGGATCTCGCCGGCACCTTCAAACTCAAACCCGTCCACGCCGTCTTCGCCCGAAACACCGAGACCTACCTGAAGCTCATTCGAGAGAAGGGCTGCTTCTACGGCGGATGCCCCGACCATAGCTGGATCGCACAGGATCTCCTCCGCGCCGTCGGCATCGCGCCGATCGGCCTGTCGGTCGCCGCCTCACGGACGGTCAAGGTCGGCCACTGCTGGGCCGGACACTACGATCCAATGCGTCAGCGCTGGGTCTCCCACCAGATCGGCCGAAAGGGCGACGTCTGGTGGTACTTCTTCGTCGGCAGGATTGCCGTCTATCCCTACGCCGCAATGACGTGCCGAGCGCACGAACCACGCGAACTTCCGTACCCGCTCTTCTTCCGACCCGAGCTCCAGGGGAGCCAGATCAAGGAACTGACCCAAGACGGCATCCCCACCGAAAAGATCCGAGAATGGATGCTCACCCCCTGCTTCTAACCGGAAATCACGATCGAGAATGGCGTCACATGCCTCTTGCCGCCACGCCCCCGTTCAGTATCAACGTATCGCCTGCCTCCCTGTACCCCTGACCCCCTTATACCAACGACGGAAAAGGTGTCAGAAAAAAGGTGTCAGGAACCTTTTCTGACCCAAGCCTGGATATAACCATTTTACTAACAATGTCTTATCTTAACCAAAGGCTCGCAGGAGCAAGATCGTGCCAGACCATGAGGCGAGTTCGACAACGCATCACCCCCCTCCAAGGAAATGCTGCATTCCGCTGCATTTCGCTGCATTCCAGCGCATTCCGAGACATTGTGGGACATCACCCCCGACACCCAAACCCCGAGAATCGCACATCCAACTTGCCCGTGTCCAGAACCTGTGCTATACTGTATCAGTTAGGTAATACAGTATGGCGCAGCCCCGGAGCTTGCCACCCCATGCCTGTCGACCCCAACAGCCACGTGCCCATCTACGAGCAAATCGTCGGGCACATCCGAGGCTCCGTCGCCGCCGGCGTCTTCCGCCCCGGCGAATCCCTCCCCTCCATCAGAGCCCTCGCCCTCGACCTCGTCGTAACCCCCAACACCGTCCAGCGCGCCTACCAGGAACTTGAGCGCCAAGGCCTCGTCTACACCCGCAAAGGACTCGGCGTCTTCGTCACCGAGGGCGGCCACGCCTCCGCACAGACCAGGTCCCAAGCCGCCGTCCGCGACATGATCGCCCAGGCAGTCACCATCGCCCGGGCCGCCTCGCTGCCTCCCCATCAAATCGAGGCCATCTTCCGCCAGGCACTCGCCGATGGCAGACCGAAGCCGCCACCCCACAACCCCTCGACCGACCCCAACCCGGGCCACGAACCCCAGCGCCCGGACGCAGGAGACCAGTCGCCATGACCGACCCTACACACGAAACCGCCGTCGAGATGATCGGCGTCACAAGACGCTTCGCCGGCCGCCCCGCCGTCGACGATCTCTCCCTCAGAATCCCTCGCGGTACAGGCCTCGGACTCATCGGACCCAACGGCGCAGGCAAGACCACCACCATCAAAATCCTCATGGGCCTCATCCGCCGAGACGCCGGACGAGTCGCCATACTCGGCCTCGACCCCGCCATCGACGACCTCACCGTCAAGCAGCGCGTCGGATACGTCCCCGAGCAGCAGTTCATCTACCGATGGATGCGCGTATCCGAGGTCATCCACTTCGCCCGCGCCTTCTACGCAACCTGGAACGCCGACCTCGCCGACAGACTGATGACCCAGTTCGACCTCCCCCCACACAAGAAGGTCAAGCACCTCTCCAAAGGCGCCGCCGTCAAACTCTCGCTCCTGCTCGCCATGTCGCACGAGCCCGACCTCCTCATCCTCGACGAGCCCATGGCCGGCCTCGACCCCGTCGCCCGGGAAGAGCTCCTCGACGCAATGGTCCAGGCCATCTGCGACCGCGAGCAGACCGTCATCCTCTCCAGCCACACCCTCGCCGACGTCCAGCGACTCGCCACGCGCGTCGCCATCCTCAACGAGGGCCGGCTCAAGGTCCACGCCGCCGTCGACGAGCTGCTCGCCGGCACCAAACGCATCCGAGCAGTCCTCAAGGACGGCGCCGCCCCCGGCGCCCCGCCCGAGCAAACCATCTGGCAGCGCGTCCAAAACCGCGAGTGGCTCCTGACCGTCAAGGACTTCTCCCCCGAAACCGTCGACCGCCTCCGAGCCGCCAACACCCTCGACCAGATCGAAGTCATCGATCTCGGCCTCGAGGACATCTTCAAAGACTACGTCCGAGGATGGAGGGCCTCCGCATGAAAGCCCTGCTCTGGAAAGACCTCCGACGCCTGCGCCTCGTTCTCATCGTAGCCGGGGCGCTACTGGCAGTCCCCTACGTCCTGGTCCTCGCGGTTGGCTTTCACGCCGAAGAACACGGGCTGGCATGGCTGCTCTACGTCGCATGTCATGCGAGTCTTTGGCTCTCTGTGGTGCTCGGGGGCTTCATTGCCGGCATCGCGATGGCGGGTGAGCGATCGGACCGCTCGACGGAGTTCGCCGCGATCCTCCCAGCCACGCGCCGTTCGGCCGTGGCCAGCAAGATGATCGTTGCGGCCGGTGCTTGCCTTCTCATGCTGCTGATGAACCTCTGCGTTCTTCACCTGACCGAGATTGCGCTGGACCCTCCGTTCGCCCACGCAGTCCCGGTCCCGACCCTCCTCGGACCGGTCGTCGTGTCGCTCTTCGGCGTTTCCTGGCTGGCCTCCGAGCTCTCGGGCAGCCCCGCCATCGGTGTGGCCGCTGGGTTGGGCATCGTGGCGGCGCTCCTCGCTGCCGGAGCCGCCCTCGCCGAGGGCCCAACCGGTGAGCGTTGCGAAACGGTGGTGGCTCTGCTGTTCGGATGGTGGGAAGTACATGGTTCGTATCGCCTGCTATGCGTCGTCTTGGGCCTCGCCTGCCTCGCCGTCGGCGCCTATCGAGACGCACGGAGAATCGAGGCCTAGAAGCCAAAGGTGTGATCGAATGAAAACGCTGCTCTGGAAAGACTATCGCCACAACCGCCGCCTGCTCGGCGCTGCAACGATCTTCCTGTTGATCCCGTATCTCGTAATCGGCCTGGTCGGCGCGCTCGACTCCCGCGCTTCATCGCCCGACGCTGCCAACCTCATCGGCAGCGCCGGCGTCACCAGCCTGGGCATCGCCACGCTCCTCGGCGCCTTCATCGCCGGAAACGCGATCGCCGGCCAGCGCGGCGATCGCTCCGCAGAGTTCGCCGGGTACCTTCCCATCCCCCGCCGACACGCTCTGCTCAGCAAAGCGGCGCTGGCGCTCGGCAGCAGCGCCCTCTTCTGGCTCGTCAATCTCGCGGTCTTCCTCGCCGCAAGCCCCTGGATGGATGCCCGAGACGTTCACCACCTCCGTGAGTTCGCGGCCCTCGCGTTTCCCGCCGCCGTCCTGCTCTTTGGCGCATCATGGCTGCTCTCCTCATTCCTGAGCAATCCGAGCCTCGCCACGCTCTCGGGTCTAGGCTCCGCAATGACCTTCATCATCGCACTCGTCACGATCCTCAAAGCCGGCGCCGCCGCCGAGCGCCTGATCCTACATGTCTACCTCGGATCCTGTCCTGCCCTAGGCCTCCTCTGCTTCATCATCGGCGCCGCATACTACCTCCGACGCCTGGAGCCATAACCCATACCCCCCCCCCCACCACCCCCCCCCCCCCCCCCCCCCCG
>JAFGLZ010000028.1 GCA_016927755.1 Phycisphaerae bacterium | reverse complement strand
GCGAGGGGGATAGGCCGGTGGCTTTGGGAGCGCTCGAGGGGGTCAGACACCTTCTTTCGTGCCGGCTCCGCTGCGCTGCGCCGGCACCGAAAAAGGTGTCAGACCCCGGGATCGGGTATTATTGACCAGGGGTATGGAGGATCGGTCATGGGGTGCAACCATCGAGTCTCGGCTCGCGTCGCTGTCATTGGCTGTGGTGTTCTTGCGGTGGTCGCGGGGTGTTGCCCGGAAGCACTATACGAGGCGACGACGGAGAATCCGGTCGTTCGGCTGCCGCAAGACGAGGCGCCGCACTGCTACGGGGCGGAGTGGTGGTACTACACAGGACTCGTGGAGACGGAAGAAGGGCACGGCTACGGGATCGAGGCGGTCGTGTTTCACACACCCGCGCCCGGGCTGGGCGGGGTGCTCGACGGATGGGCGGGACACTTCGCCGTCGTGGATATTGAGACGGGCGAGTTCGTCTATGAGCAGGTCAGGGAGGTTACCGATTTCCACGGGGCGACGTCGGGAGACGGCGGCTTCAACCTGGATACGCTTCTGGTGCAGATGTTCGGGGCCGAGGGGCACGACGAGATCCACGCGGCGATGTCGGACGGGCCGTATGCGATCGATCTGACGCTGGAGGACGAGGGCGGGCCGATTCCGCACGGGGCGGGGGGCTACGTTCCTTTCGGGTTGGACGGGAAGTGCTTCTACTACTCGCGGCCGAGGATGAGCGCGTCGGGCACGCTGACGGTCGGCGGCGAGGTCCATGACGTGACGGGATCGCTGTGGTTCGATCGGCAGTGGGGCGCGGCGATCGTCGAGCCCTGCGCGGAGTGGGACTGGTTCAGCATCCGGCTGGAAGATGGGAGTCGTGTGATGCTGTTCGTGTTTCGCGCCGAGACCGATCCCGTCATGTTCGGCACGGTGATCCCGGACGAGGGGGATGCGATCGGGCTGACCGGGGAGGATTTCGTGATCAGTCCGACGGCATCGTGGACGAGTCCGCATACGGGGGCGACGTATCCGGTGGCGTGGGAGATCGAGATCGCGTCTCAGGGGTTGACGCTCGATGTGAGGGCGCTGGCGGACGATCAGGAGTTAGACGTCCGGAGGACTACGTTCAACGTGTATTGGGAGGGGTTGTGCGGGGTTACGGGCAGTCGAGGGGGCGAGTCGGTCGCGGGTCATGCTTATGTGGAGCTGACGAATTATCCTCGGTAGGAGTCGCGTGCGAGGGGGACAGGCCGGTGGCCAACCGTCCCGGCCGGAGCGAACCGTGTGTCCTGAAACGCCGGCGGCGCCGCTACCGGCTGATGCAACGCCCGCGCGATCAGTCACGAGCGGCACTCGGAAAGACGTAAACGCGTCACAGAGCAAGCATTGCCAACGGCAGTGCCATTCCATTCCGGGGCATTGTGGGACATCAACGCGCCTCGTCTCGCCGTCTCCCCCGAACCCCGGACCCCGAGCCCCGGCGATGGGACATTGCCCCGCCCCCTCACCGCGGCGCGCACGAGGAGAGCCGACATGACCATGTCCTCAATACAGCTGGCCTCCCTGGCCATCTGCGCCGCCCTCGCAGGGCCCGGCCCCGCCGCCCGAGATCCCGTCGACCTCCGCGGCAACTGGGACTTCGCCTACACCAGCGCCCACACCGACTCCCCACCCCCCGACGATGCCTTCAAGACCACCGTCCCCGTCCCCGGCGTCTGGGACGACCACCTCAGCCACGACCAAGCCAAGGCCCTCTGGCCGGCCGCCCGGTTCAACCCCGCCCGCCTCGTCCGCTACCCGACCAAAGACAACCCGCCCGATGCCTCGCTCCCCTACCTCCTCGGCACCGGCTGGTACCGCAAGCGAATCGACGTCCCGACCGACGGGTCGAACCGGCAGATCACTCTCCACGTCGGACGCGTCGTCATGCAGGCCTGGGTCTACGTCAACGCCAGACAAATCCACCACCACGTCGGACACTCGACGACGTGGGAAGTCCCCCTGACCGAACACCTCCACCCCGGACAAACCAACGAGCTTATCATCGCCGTCGACAACACCGACACCGCCCGGCTCGGATCCATCATCCGCGGATACAAAGGACGAAGCGCGGGCATCTTCGGCCCCGTCCGCCTCGACGTCGCCGGCGCAACGCGAATCGCCGACCTCTACGTCCACCAGAGCGACGGCGGAAAGCTCCGCTGGCGCGTCGAGCTCACGGGCCACACGCCAAAGAACGCCGACCTCCGCTGGCGCATCGCCGATCGACAGACCGACAAGCCCCTGGGCCAAGGCCGGCTCCCCGCCGCCGCCACAACGCTCGAATGGTCCACGGACACGTTCGCCATGAAGCCCTGGTCCGACCGAACGCCCAATCTCTACCGAATCGAGGCCTCCCTCCACCAAGACTCAACCTGCCTCGACAAGCGCTCCCAAGACTTCGGCCTCCGCCGGCTCACCCGCCACGGCTTCCAGCTCCGCCTTAACGACGCCCCGATCTTCCTCCGCGGAATCTGCGAGTGCTCCTACTACCCCGAAACCTGCACCCCCCCGCTCGACGTCGATTGGTATCGCCGCCACGTCCGGCGCATGAAGGAAGTCGGCTTCAACTGGCTCCGCTTCCACACCTCCGTCCCATTGGAGCAGTACCTAGTGGCCGCCGACGAGTTGGGCATGCTCATCCAGGTCGAGCCCCCCTTCGGCTACGAGCCAGCCCAGTGGCTCGACATCCTCCGCTTCTGCCGCAAGCACCCCTCCGTCGTTATCTACTGCTGCGGCAACGAGGAGGTCCTCGACGAGGCCAAGATCGACTTCCTCCACCAGTGCGCCGACGACGCGCGCAAGCTCGTCCCCGACGCCCTCTTCAACCCGCAGGAAGCCCTCCGCGGCGTCGAGTACGGCGCCAAGCAGCAGTTCGGCCAGGGCCTGGTCGCCAAACCCTATCCGCACAACCCACACCGGCTCGAGGCCCTCAAGCAGTTCTCCGACGTCTTCGGCCAATACGCCTGGGGCACGCTCAGCTACCAGACCCTCGCCGGCGACGCCAAGTGGCTCGACGAGCGCCTGAAGGTCTACGAGCGCCCCTGCCTGAGCCACGAGGTCGGCATCATCGGCAGCTACCTCGACCTCGACCTGGAGCGCCGCTACGCCAGCACGCGAATCGGCACGACGCTCTTCGCCAACATCCGCGAGAGCCTGACACAGGCCGGGCTGATCGATCGTGCCGCCCTCTACTACCGCAACTCATGCGCCTGGCAGCGACTGCTCTTCAAGGACGTCATCGAGACCGCGCGCAAGACGCACCGAATCGCCGGATACGACGTCCTCGGCGCGAACGACCCCCACTGGCACCGCTACGGCTACGGCTGCGGCGTCCTCAACGAATTCGACGAGCTCAAGCCAGGCGACTCAGTCGCCCAAATCCTTCGCTGGAACGGCCAGAACGTCCTGCTCCTGGACCCGTCGAAGAGCCGAAACCTGAAAGCAGGCGACGCGTTCAAGGCCGACCTCCTCATCTCCTGGTTCGGCCCGTCAACACTCAGTAGCGCTACGCTCCGATGGCGCCTCCGCGCCGAAGATGACACCGCCCTCGCGCAAGGCGAGCAGGCCGTCACGGCCATCGAGCCCGGATCCGTCGCCAAGATCGCCGACGTCCGCTTGGCCGTCCCATCACCGACCAGGCCGATCAAGGCCCACCTCGAGGCCCGTCTGGCCAGCCCCGACGGCGAGATCGAAAACGCCTGGCCCTACTGGATCTTCCCCGCTGTCAACGCCCCCAAGCCGTCCGCCGAAGTCTCGATCGTCCGACAGCTCACCGCCGACGAACTTGGCAAGCTGATTCGTGGCGGGCGCGTCCTCCTCCTCGGCCACAAGCCGTTGCCCGCACGGAAGACCAGCTTCCAGATGGCCGTCGCCGGCCGGCCCAGCGGAAACCTCGCCACCGTCATCGCCGACCATCCGCTGATGCAGCGCTTCCCGCACGACGGCTACTGCGCCTGGCAGTTGCGACCGATGCTCGACGGCGGTTCCGCCGTCGTCTTCGACGAAATGCCCAAGGCCTTCGACCCAATCATCGAGGTCGTTCAGACCTACAAGAACGTCTCTCGACAGGCCGCCGTCTTCGAGTGGCAGGTCGGCAAAGGACGTCTGCTCGTTTGCGCCCTCAATCTCCCGACCTGCGATCCAGGCGCGGCCTATCTCGAGCACTGCCTGCTCGAGTACGCCGCAAGCGATCAGTTCGATCCGAAGACCCGTGTTGCCCCGCAGCGCCTCGCCCGCCTGCTGAAGGTCCCGGCGCCGACACTCGAACGGCTGCGGAAGACCGACGAGGCCGCCGATCCGAGGATGCAGAAGAAACCCGCGCCCTGATACACTGTAGGCAAACCAGCGCACCGCAAGGGAGAACGACATGCACTATCCATCTCTAGCCCGTCTTGCCCTCGTCGCCTCTGTGTTCATGGCAACCAGAATCGCCGGCGCCGCCGAGGGCCCATCCATCCCAGAGGACGTCAAGAAGAGCGTCCAGGAGCGCGTCGACAACGGCTACAGCGTCGGCATCGTCGTCGGCATGGTTGATCCCAACGGCACAAGCCTCTTCTGTTACGGCAAGCCGTCGAAGCAGAGCGACCGCCGCGTCGACGAAAACACGATCTACGAGATCGGATCGATCACCAAGGTCTTCACCGCCCTGGCCATGGCCTTGCTGGCTCAGGACGGCAAGCTCCAGTTCGACGACCCGGTCGACAAGTACTTGCCCCAGGGCGTCAAGGCGCCCGCGCGGGGCGCCAAGAAGATGACGCTCCGTCACCTCGCGATGCATACGTCGGGCCTGCCCCGAATGCCCTCGAATTTCGACTCGAAGGACCCGGCCGATCCGTACGCCGGATACGCCCCCGAACGCCTCTACGAGTTCCTAGACGGATGCACGCTCGCCCGCGACGTCGACGCCAACTACGAGTACTCCAACCTGGGCGCGGGGCTGCTCGGCGTCGTCCTCTCTCGCGTCGCGGGAGTCCCATATGAGCGCCTTGTCGTCGATCGCATATGCGACCCGCTCGGCATGAAGGACACGCGCATCACGCTCAGCCCCGACCAGGCCAAACGCCTGGCCAAAGGCCACGCAGGCGGCAAGGCGGTCAAGAACTGGACCTTCGACGCCTTCGCCGGCGCCGGCGCGCTGCGGTCATCGGCCAAGGACATGCTGCGCTTCCTCTCGGCCGCTGCGGGATTGACCAAGACACCCCTCGCCTCGGCCTTCCAGGCCACCATGCGACCGCGCCGAGAAACAGGCGCGCCGGGCATGGACATCGCCCTCGGCTGGCACGTCTTCACGAAATTCGGAACGGAGATCATCTGGCACAACGGCGGAACCGGAGGCTACCGGAGCTTTTGCGGGTTCGTGCCGAAGACCAAGACAGGCGTCTTGATCCTCTCCAATTCCACCGACGATCCGGACGATCTCGGCCTCCACGCCCTTCAGTCGAAGTATCCCCTGAAGACGGTCCGCAAAACGACCACCGCGACCGCCGGAAACCTCGACGACTACGTCGGCTACTACCAGCTTCAGCAAGACGTCGTCTTCACGGTTCGCCGAGAAGGCGACCAACTGATGGTCCGACTGACCGGCCAGCCCGAAGTGCCCGTCTATCCCGAGGCCAAGGACAAGTTCTTCTACAAGATCGTGGACGCACAGATCACCTTCCGCAGAGACGACAAAGGCAAGGTCGACCGCCTCGTCCTGCACCAGGGCGGGATCGATCAGACCGCCGCCAAGCTCGGACCCGACTACAAGCCCCCGCCGCCCAAAAAGGAAATCTCCCTCGACCCCAAAGCTCTCCGCCCGTACGTCGGGAAGTACAAACTGGCCTCCGGCGACGTCTTCGACATCAAGCTCTCGGACGACGGCAAGCTCATGGTCCGACTCGGAAGCCAACCGACCTTCCCCGTGTTCCCCGAATCGCAGACGAAGTTCTTCTACAAGGTCGTCGAGGCGCAGATCGAGTTCGTAAGGGACAAGGACGGAAACGTCGAAAGCCTGATCCTACACCAGCACGGCTTGCATCTGCCGGCAAAGAAGATCGAATAGTCGCCGGAAGACGGACGCCGTCGACGCCCGAGCACTCATAGAGGAGCCTGTTGTCCGTGCGCATACTGATCCTTTCCACATCCGTCGGTGGCGGACACCTCCGCGCGGCCGAGGCCGTCGAGTCGGCGCTGCGCGGACTCCGTCCCGACGCCCTCGTCGAGAACGTCGATGTCCTGACGCTGACCAACGCCGCCTTCAGAAGGGTCTACGCGAAGCTCTCGCTCGACGTAATGCACAAGGCCCCCCACCTGCACGGCTACCTCTACGACCAGATGGACAAGCCCCGCCCCCCCGACGCACTCGGCGATCGCCTGCGAATCATGATGCAGAAACCGCACCTGCGACGATTCCTCCGACTGCTGCAAGGCCGGCCCTGGGACGTCGTCGTCAACACGCACTTCCTCGGGGCCGAAATGCTCGCCTGGCTGCGAAGAAAAGGACGCCTGAGCATCCCCCAGGCGATGATCCCGACCGACTTCGGCGTCCACAGAATGTGGGTGGTCTCCCCCTGCGAACGCTACTTCGCCGCCTGCGACGAGGCAGCGGCCACCCTCGAGTGCCTCGGCGTGCCCAGAGACGACATCCGCGTCACGGGGATCCCCGTCCATCCCGAGTTCAGCAAGGTCAAGGACCGAGCCGAGTGCCTGGCGCGGCATGGACTCCAGGGCGATCGTCCGGTCATCCTCCAACTATCCGGCGGATTCGGCGTCGGGCCGGTCGAGGAGCTCCATCAGTTGATCGCCCAAGTCGACGTACCGTGCGACGTCGTCGTGGTCGCCGGACGCAATGAGGTCCTCAGGGGGCGGTTGCGGGAAGTAGTCGCCTCGGACGCGACCTCGCGGCATCGAACCCACGTGCTCGGGTTTACCGATCAGATGGACGAGCTGATGCTCCTGGCCGACGTCGTGGTCTCCAAGCCGGGCGGGCTCACCTCCTCCGAGGCCTTGGCCCGCGGCGCCGTCCTGGCGATCGTCCATCCCGTTCCGGGCCAGGAGACGCGAAACAGCAGCTTCTTGCTCGAGCAGGGCGCCGCCATCGCCGCCGACCCCGTCGGACTGCTGCCGCACAAGCTCGGAAAGCTCCTTGAGGACCACAATCGCTTGGCGGCCTTCAAGGCCAATGCCCGCAAGCTCGGACGTCCCGAGGCGGCCCATGACGTCGCGCGACACGTCATCGCGCTGGCCGAGCGGAGTTGAGTCGATGCAAGGATCGGAGTGAAAACGAATGCGCGTACTGATTCTATCGACGTCGGTCGGCGGCGGTCACCTCCGTGCCGCCGAGGCCATCGAGCTGGCGATCCGCGAGCTGGACCCCGCCACCGAGATCGAGAACGTGGACGTCCTGACCCTCACGAACGCCGCGTTCCGAAAGGTCTATGCCCAGACGTATCTCGACCTCATCAGCAAGGCCCCGCACCTGCTCGGCTACATCTATGACATGATGGATCGACCGAGCTCGGCTCGGCATCGGAGCGATCGGCTGCGGATCAAGATCCAGAAGCTGAACCTCAAGCCCTTCATCCGCCTGCTGGAGAGCAAGCCGTGGGACCTGGTCGTCAACACGCACTTCCTCTCCACCGAGATTATCGCTTCGCTACGGAACAAGGGCGAGCTCGACCTGCCGCACTTTACCGTCACCACCGACTTCGAGACACACCGTCTCTGGGCGCACGACCCGTGCGAGCACTACTTCACCGCCACCGAGGAAGGGGCCGTCAACCTGCAGCACTGGGGCGTCCCCGCCGAGAACGTCACGGTCACCGGCATCCCCATCCACCCCGTCTTCAGCCGGCCCAAGGACCGAGCCGAGTGCCTCAAGAGGCAAGGCCTCGTGGGCGATCGACCGATCATCCTGCAACTTTCAGGTGGGTTCGGCGTGGGACCGATCGAGAAGCTGTACGAGTCGGTCATGCAGATCGACGTCCCGTGTGAGATCGTCGTCGTCTCGGGAAGGAACGAAGAGCTCAAGCAGCGGCTCGAGACCATGAAGCCCCCGAGCCGACATCGAACCAAGGTGCTGGGGTTCACCGATCAGATCGATGAGTTGATGCTCCTGGCCGACGTCGTCGTCTCGAAACCCGGCGGGCTGACCACCTCGGAGACGCTCGCTCGCGGGGCCGCCATGGCCATCGTCAACCCCGTACCCGGACAGGAGAGCCGCAACAGCGACTTTCTGCTGGAAAACGGCGCCGCGATCAAGATCAACAGCGTCGCCACATTGCCGTACAAGCTGAACCATCTGCTGGCCGATGGGGATCGGCTGGACCGGCTCAAGGCCGCTGCGCAGCGCCTCGCCCGGCCCCAGGCCGCCTTCGAGATCGCTCGGCGCGTCCTGGCGTTTCAGGGAAGGGGCGACGCCGCGACGAGTTGAGCTGGACGAACTCGGTCTGGTGAATCGGTACCGATCGCAGGCGTCACTGGACAGCTAGGGACAACGCCCGACGCGGTGGCCTTGCTGTGCGACGCATCGGACGACTCCCTGATCAGCGCGTCCCAAAACTCCATCGACCGCCACCGCCGAACGCGGCGCCCGTTGAGGAACGCCGCCGGCGTGCCGATAACGTGAAATCGCTTGGCGCTGAGGACTTGGGAGTCGATCCGCTGCCGGATCGCCGGATCGTCCATCGCCGCCGAGAACCGCTGCGGGTCTAGCCCGACCTGCTCGGCCAACTTGTCGTAGGGTTCACGACCCAACTCCGCCTGGTGATCGAAGAGGGCATCATGCATCTTCCAGAAGGCCTCGTTACCACCAACCCCACGGGCGGCCTCCGCGGCCCACGCCGCGTGGCAGCTCAACGCGTGCGTCGTCACGGGCGTCAGCTCGTTGCACGCGCGGTTCAGCGGATAGTGCCGATAGATCAGGCGGATCTGCTCCGGATAGCGACTCCGCACGCGGTCGAGTTGCTTGGCGAAATCGCGACAGTAGGCGCACTGGAAATCGCTGTACACGATCACCACGAACGGAGCGGACGCCGGCCCGAGAACCGAATCGTCAGGACGGACCTGCCAATCGACGACCTGCTGCCGGCTCAAGGACCACTGCCGGAACTGAAGCCCGGCCAATCCGAAGACAACGGCCACCGCCACCGCCGCAACCGGACGGGCCGCCGAGCGCATCGTCATCCCTTCGGAGGCGCCAGTGGTCGAGCGCTCCGGCCTGTCCCTCAGCCAGCACACCCCGGTCACGACGAACAGGCAAAGGGTCGCCAGGTGCGCTGTCAAACAGAACGGGCAGGGCCCGCCCAGCTTGACGAACATGATGACCGACAGAAACACGCCCATGCCCGAACCGGCCGCCGTCAGCACAAGCGGCGGCAGGTACTGACATCGACGCTCGGGAGCAGGACGCCCGACGATGAGAAACCAAACGAGGAGCGTGCTGTAAAAGAGCAGCCCAAGAACGACATAGGGAATTCGCCAGACGTGCGTGCCGAACCCCAGATGAAGGGCCGACCAGCGGCTCTGGACGACGTCTTGGCACTGGCCGAACAGGCCCCCCGCGCCGCAGATCCGATCGACCACGCCGCCGTCACCGAACGTGTCCGACATCACCAACGCGACGCTGCCCATCGCCGCGAGACCGACGCTGGCCAGCATCGCCGAGGCGATCGCGGGCCACTCGCGCCGAAGCGATCGCGAGACGAGCTGCCTGGTCAACATGACAAGCGCCGTCAGGGCCGCTCCCACCGCGATCGCCCCCACGACGATAGATGGGCCCGTGGCGGCAAAGACGACCATGGCGAGCGCGAGGATCAGCGACAGCAGCAGCAGCGTCGCGCGAAAGCCTCGGCCAAGCATCTTTCACCTCGCTTCGTGCAAGAGACAACTCGGACCTTCCGGCCCGATAGCACGCCATTAAAATACTACTGGTTTCATAGGAGTTTAGTCAAGCGATTAGATCCCGCCCGCCCCGGGGATCTTCCCCGACCATGAACCGTCGAGGAATTACCTCGGCTCGAGCACGGCTCGAACGAGGTCTTGGAAGTAGGTCTCGGGATCGGGCTCGAACTCCAGCGTGTGGTGTGCCTGCGGATACTCGATGAGGGACCGGTCCTCGACGGCAAGCTCTCGGACGAACCGTCGCGTCCGCTCGTTGTCGATGATCCGATCTCGACCGGCCACGAAGAGCCGAATCGGAACCGGCGCCGGCCGGCGCCCGTACGCCCGGACGAGCCAATCCAACCGGCGCGACGTGAGCAGAAACCGCGCCGTCACCTTGCGTATCGAGAGTGGATCCTTCTCGATGAACTCGATCCACTCCGGCGTGGCCGTGAACAGCTCAGGATCATCCAGCGGAACGTCGAACAGCCGCTTGGGCCGGAGAACGGATGAGCTCGCCACCGAGAGCTTCGTCGCCACGGAAACGTCCACCTGGGGAAACAGCCCCGGCGCAACCAGAACGAGCCTCTCGACCCGATCCGGGATTCGACCGGCAAGGCCCAAGGCCAGCTTCGCGCCCCAACTGACGGCCACCACCGCGATCCGCGCCAGGCCCGTTCGAGCGCTCAGCGCGGCCGACGCCACCAGCAGATCGTCCACGAGTTGGCGAGGCGAGGCGGCGTCCCCCCGATCGACCTGGTTCCGCCCGCTGCCGCGCCGATCGGGCAGCAGCACGGCACACCCTTCCTCCGCCAACCTCCCGGCGGATCGCTCGAACCACACGCCGTGCGACTGAATGCCGTGGAGGTAGAGCGCCGCCGCCTTCGGCCTGGCGGGCAGCCACAACCGCGCGAAGCCCTGATAGCCGCCCGGAAGGTCCAGTGTGATCTCGTGGGGAACCATGACGCGAGCATTCTAGCCTAGAGCGATCCGCTTGGCACTCGTGATGGCGCCGCGGGGTTGTTTTTCGCCCATCGGGCCGGTAAACAGTGGCCATTCGGTTTGCGGAACCCCGCCTCACGTGACGGGTCTCCCGAGGAAAAGACGCATGCTGTTTCAGACCTGGGAATTCGCCGTCTTCTTCGCCGTCGTCTACGCCGTCTACCTGGCGGTCAAGCGCACGACGGCGTGGCAGTACTGGCTGCTGATCGCCTCGTACGTCTTCTACGGATGGTTCAGCCCTTGGTATCTCATCCTGATCACCTACTCCACGGCCGTCGACTTCCTGATGGTCGTGCTCATGTCCAAGGGCCGGCGCAAGAAGCCATGGCTCACCGTCAGCATCATCAACAACCTGGGGCTCCTCGGCTTCTTCAAATACGGCGCCTTCGTCGCCGACAACGTCACGGCCCTGCTGGCGTGGCTGGGTATCCCGTACGCCGTCTCCGCGCCCAATTGGCTCCTTCCCATCGGCATCTCGTTCTACGTCTTCCAGTCGCTCAGCTACACCATCGACTATTACCGCGGCAAGATCGAGCGGGAAGACAGCTACCTCCGATACGCCACGTTCGTCTCGATGTTCCCCCGATTGATGATGGGCCCGATCGAGCGGGCCGGAAACCTCCTGCCGCAAATGCACAAGCCCGTTCGAATCACCTCGCAGGACGTCGCCGACGGGGCCAGCCTGTTCGTCGTCGGCCTGTTCAAGAAGATCGCCCTGGCCGACTACCTCGCGCAGTACGTCGATACGATCTACGCCTGCCCCGAGGAGCATCACTCCCCCGCCCTGCTCCTGGCGGCCTTCGCCTACACGTGGCAGATCTACTTCGACTTCAGCGGCTACACGGATATGGCCCGGGGCCTGGCCAGGCTCCTCGGCTTCCGCCTGATGCTCAACTTCAACAACCCGTACCTGGCCACCGGACTCGGCGAGTTCTGGGAGCGATGGCACATCAGCCTCTCGACGTGGTTCAAGGATTACGTGTACATCCCCCTGGGCGGAAACCGAAAGGGCGGCTTCCGCACCTACGTCAACATGATCCTCACCATGCTGATCTCCGGCCTGTGGCACGGCGCGGCCTGGACGTTCGTGATCTGGGGCGCGGTGCACGCCTTCGGACGCGTCCTGACGCGAGAGCTCGAGCGAACCGCCTTCTACCGCGACCGCGTGCCGAGGTTCGCCAAGCAGATGCTCGTCTTTACCATCGTCGCCTTCGCGTGGATCTTCTTCCGGGCCGAGAGCTTCGAGCACGCCTGTCGGATCATCTCGGGCATCTTCACCGCCGGCTGGGCCGACCCGAAGTTCCCGATGTGGGCGCTGACGTTGACCCTCGCCGTCTGGGCGTACCAGTTCGCCTATGAGTCCCGGCTCCGGTGGCTGCTCGAGCTGGGCCCCGTCCGCGTCGCCCTGGTGGTGCTCATGATCCTCTACATGGCGATCTTCTGCGGCGGCCAGACGCAGGGGTTCATCTATCTGCAGTTCTAGGAGCGAGGATCTTGGGGGTTCGCGAGGTCACGTCCCCGACGCCGGCCGACTGTCCAGCCAGCGTGCCAGGACGCGAACGATGTCGTCTTGAATCGCCGCGTAGGGGCCGGTGCTCCCGTTGATGCCGTTGAAGAGGATCGCGAAACACGCCCAGTTCTTGCCCGACTTGTCGGAGACGTAGCCGCTGAGCGTTCTCACGCCGTTCACGTAGCCGGTCTTGGCATGGACTTGGCCTTCGATATCCCGCATGCGTCGCCGGATGGTCCCGTCCCGTCCACTGATGGCCAGACTGTTGACGTAGACGTCATGATGGGGATGTCCGAACATGTGCCGCAGGATCTCCGTCAGGTGCGAGGGCGACAGGCGGTTGTCATGACTCAGCCCGCTCCCGTCGTCGATGACACACTCATGCGGCGAGATGCCGCACTCGATGAGAAAGCGACGGACCGCCGCTCGCCCCGTCGTCCAGCTCCCTTCGGCCACGGCCGAGGCGCCCGCCGACGATCCGTAGTGGTACCCCAACGTCTTCAGCAGGCACTCGGCAAAGAGATTCTGGCTCCTCTTGTTGCAGCGGGACAGCACATCAGGCAGCGCCGTCTCGCACGTCGCGATCACGGCGCAGTCCGCCGGAAGCGAACCATCGCCGTCGCGGACCCGCGTGCGTTTGATCTCTCGCCCCATCTTGATCCCCGAGGCGACGAGAGACGCCCGACAGGCGCCGCCGAAGAGCATTCCGGGGTCATACACCGCCACGGGAGCCACGCCGGTCCGCTTCCCGCAGTTGCCCGTCAGGACGAGCACGTCCTTGCCCGGAATCCGGCGGATGAGCGGCTGGCCCTTCCCGCCGCTGCGACAACGGTTCTCCAGACGCATCCAGTCCGTTCGAGGCGTCAATTCCACGATCGCCGGGTCGCCCGGCTGCGACGCGGGCGAGACCACCGTGTCGATGCAGTTGTCGTTGAAGTTCAATCCGCCGACCGGCGCGGCGTAGTACGTGTCCAGCTCCTCCGGATCCCAGTTCGGATGGGTCCTTGTCGATTCAAACACGGAGTCGTCGACCAATAGCCGGCCGCTCACCTCGGTGATGCCTGCCGCGCGCAGGGCCTCCGCCCAACGATGGAAGAGGGTGGTGATCGGCTCATCCTTGAGCTCGGCCAGCCGTGGATCGCCCGTGCCCGGGTCGCCGCAGCCGACGACCACCAGATCGTTTCCTCGTCGGGCCAACGTCGTTCGGTACTTGAAATCCGCGCCGAGCAGGTCAAGCGCGGCCGCCGTCGTCAACAGCTTCATATTGCTGGCCGGCTTGAAGGCTCGTTCGGCGTTCAGGCTGTACAGGACGCGCCCGCTGGGTAGATCGAGCACGCGGACCCCGGCAAGGACACCTGGCTTCTTGCCCCGAGCCAGGATCGCGTCGATCTGCTTGGTCAGGGCCTCGTCCGCGATCAACCCCGACGCGGTCGCGGCGAGAATCAACCAGACGGCCCAAAGAGCCCGGAACATTGCCGGTCTTGGCAAGCCGATGATCGCCCTCCGATCTGAACGCCTGACGCTCATGCCTCGCTCGAGATGACTGACTCGCCGAACCCCTTTATAGACACACGCCGCCAACGGGTGGTTGGCGGCATACCCCGATAATAAGGGGCGATCCCGATTTTGCCAAGGGTTTGACTTGGCCGCGACGGAAGGGATAGACTGAGCGATGTCGTGGGGCCGCGAGAGGGTCGTCTTGGGCGACTCTGAGCGCGAGGGGGTTAGGTGCAATGAAGCCGCGGGATCGTCTGAAGGTCCTCCACGTCGTGGAGAGATCCTCGAGCGCAAGCTCGGAGTATGAGACGGCGGTCGCCCAGGCCGGCTTCGACGTCCAGCGCGTCGATACCGTCTACGCCGCTTTGGCCGGATTGGCCCGCCCCGTCGACGGCGCGATTCACGCCGTCCTCGTCTGTGTCGACGATCTCGATGCGACCGAACTCGAGTTCTTCACGTTGGTCGGACGCGAGTGGCCGAATCTTCCCCTCTACATCTACGGGCAGGCGATGGACGGCCATCGGCGCCAGCGAGCGATGGCACTGGGAGCACAATCCGAGTCCTCGGCGGCGCGGGTCGCGACGATCCTGGCGGCTCGAGCGACTCGGCAATCAGCCAAGGAGGCCGGCGGCCAGACCCGAGAGGCGGAACCGATCCCGCTCGAGGACGAGCCCGCGCGTGCGCCGTTCGAGACAACGCCCGAGGTGGTGAGAGCTCGCGACGACGGCTCGTATCAGCACGATTCAACTCGCAAGGACATTCCTTCCGCCGAGCCGGACGAGCAACTTGAACCGGAGCCGGGCACGGAGGAGACGCACGCCGGCATTCCCACCCCGTGGAAGCCCAGTTCGGACCGGCCACAACGAGTCCCCCCACACATGCGCGGCCAGACTCGAAAGATGGGGGCCGGCGCCGAGGCAATGCAACGGGGGGAAGAGACTCCACGGGCCGAGCCCTTGAACGAACCGCTGTTGAGCGAGCAGGAGGTCGATGCGCTCCTTTCGAGTTTGCACGCCTCCACTCAGACGGAAGAGACCGCCCATGAATGACCCGTTCGACACGCTAGCGGAGCGAAGACGGGTGGTCTTGATCGCCGCTTCTGATGACCAACCAGAGCAGACAGGCCCGCGGCAGGGCAAGGCGAATCGGCTGGCTGCAAGCCTTCGCGCCTGCGGAGAGGCCGTGGACGTGGTCTGCTCGGAAAGCTACCTCGCCGGCGTCATCGAGGCGGCTCGCCCCGGCGTCCGCGCCGTCGTGGCCGATCTCGATATCGGGCCACGCCGCATCGAGGCCGCCCTCGCCGGACTCCGACAGGCGGCAGGCCGCGACGTCCCGATCGTTCTGTGCTGCAGACCGCACGCCGAGCCGCTCGCGCGGAGGATGATGGGCCTGGACGCTGACGACTATGTCATCGATCCCCCGACGTCCGAGGACCTGGACGCGATCCTCGGCGGACCTACGAGTGTCGATGCCACCACGCCCCCCGTCCAGACCCCGAGGGTCTCGACGGACGACGACCAGGCGATCGCCTCGCTCACCGAGGCGCTGGCCCGTCTGGGTGGAACCCTGGGCGACCTCCTGAAGCGATTGGCGGCGATGGTCCGCCAGGGCCTCCAGGTCGAAGGCGTCGAGCTGTCCGCGTTCGGCCTGACAGTCAAGGAGGGTAACCCCGTCACGTCCCCCCACGTCACCGAGCCATTGACGATCGAGGGACAGCAAGTCGGACAGATCGTGTTGGGACCGCCGATGCATGTTCGCGACGAGGCGAGCGCGACAGGCAGACTCCGCGGGTTCGCGCATCTGTTCTCGCAGATACTCGCCGCCCACCGGCGCGAGTCGGAAGCCCGCAAGCGGGCAATGACCGACGCCGTCAGCGGCCTGCACAACCGGTGGTACTTGACCGAGCTGCTCGACCAGCTCGTGCAGCGCGCCACGAGCCAGCGGTTTCGAATCACGCTCCTGATGTTCGACATCGATAATTTCAAGCAATACAACGACGAGTACGGCCACACCGCCGGCGACGAGATCATCCGTGAGGTCGGACAGCTCATGAAGCGGTGCTGCCGCAAACACGACGTCGTCGCCCGCTACGGCGGCGACGAGTTCGCGGTCGTCTTCTGGGACGCCGACCAGCCTCGCGTGGCCGGTTCGCAGCACCCCACGGACCCGCTCTCGATCATCGACCGATTCCGCGACGCCTTGCTGAACCACCGGTTTGCCGGGCTGGGCCGGCACGCTCGGGGAAGGTTGACGATCAGCGGCGGCTTGGCTACGTTTCCCTGGGAAGCGACGGACGCCGCGTCGCTGGTCGCCGGGGCGGACGCCGCCTTGCTGACCGCCAAGAGACAAGGGAAGAATCGCGTCCTACCGATCGGCAGCGGCTGGCTCGGCGAACGTTTGGCACCGGCCGCACAAGCCAACGAAGTACGCGCCTACCAGGCCGGCGCAACCGCCGAGGAGGTCTGATTGCCTGCCGTGCTGGCGTTTTTCTGCTGTGCCCCCGGCATGGGCCCCCGGGAGTTTCTCGTCATCGCCGCGCTGGGGTTCTTCATCGTCGGCTTACCTCTGTGGAGCTGGTACCGCAAGCAGAAGAGGCTCGCCGAAGAGGAAGACCGCCGCCGCTTCCGAGGACCCTAAATCCGCACTGGATCCTTGCCGCCCGAGCTTTAGAAGCCGCCATCAGCGCTTCTGGCCGACGACCTCGTCTGTAATCGTCTGCGCCCAATTCGGTTTGCGCGTAAAAAAACTGGGGCGGGTGGCGAGTCGGCCGGGGGGGAAACCGACGCGCCGGGGGGGAACCACCCCAGTGACCATCATTGAACCCCAAGGCCTTGAACCTGTCAACGGCAAACTCCGGAAAACCGACAGAATCGGGTTCCGATATAACGTTCCTTAGAAAAAAGAGTTAAGCCGAGATGGCAATCGCCTAGTCCGAGAAAACCACGAGTTTGGACAGCGCCGCAGCCCGTTTGGGGCCAATGCCCTTGACGCCCTCCAGATCTTGGGGGGTTCGGAACACGACCGCGCCAGGATCGCGGCGTTCGTCTCGTTGCGCCTGACGATAGGCCACGATCCGCTTTGACAGCGTCTCGCCGAGGCCGGGCAGCGACGCGAGCGCCCGCCAGTCAGCCGTGTTGGGGTTGATACGTGCCCGGACTTCCGACAGCGGAGCAAGCCCTGAGGAATGCGTGTTCACGCGAATCGTGCTCGGTCTTCCCGCGGCCCAGGCCGTCAGGAAGCCCGCGAGTATCGCGCCGTAGCAGAGCCAGTGTGTTTCGGGACGCCCCAACCAGTTTCGATCGAACCGCCGTGGGTATGAGCCAAGTGCCATCGTCGACGCCGTCTCGAACAGTAATCGAACGAGCCTCGCGGCATCGAGCGTCAGTCCGCGCCGTCAGCGACGCGCTGAAGGACGCTTGCGCCGCTTGTCCTCGGGTCTCGGCAGGCTGCGTCGAATCCGCAGCAACTCCGCATACGCCTTCTTGGGAGACAGGTCCCGATTGAGCAACCCCCCGTGCGGGAGGTAATGACCTTCGTAGTCGGCCAGATCCCGCCAGGCGACGGACTCGACGAACGGCCTGCTCAGCGCGATCCGGATGAAATCGCGAAGCCATCTGGCCTGAAGCTCTTCGGTCCAGGCCGCATGCCAGAATCCGGCGTCCTCCACGCTCAGATTCCCTCCCCAGGCGTCCCATTCATCCGCGGTCGTGGTCGACGGAACCTGCACGGCGGTGATGTGGAGCGGCTTGCCCAGCAGGGCGAACCGATCGACCATCGAGGAAATCTGCAACAGGTCCCGAACGTACATGCCGTCTTTCGGGACGCCGAAGAAGAACTGGAGCCCGAACGCGTCGAAGTTGATCCCGCTCTGAACCGCCATGTCCGCATACAGCATCGGCGGGATCGTCCGCTGATTCCTCGCGTAGTACTCGCCCCAAGGCGCGATGAGGTTGACGATCGTCGTGCTCCGCGGACTGAGCTGTTTGGTCAGCGTGGCGGCCATCCGCGTCAGCTCCATGAGCTGCTCGAAGTTGAAGTTGAAGCAGTTCTCCGCATGGATGGCGCTGATGACCTCCCAAGAATGAACGTAGTTCCCGTAGCGCTCCGCCACCCGGTTGATATGGTCGTAGACGAGATCGCGAACGGTCTCGAAATCGTGCTCCCAGATGTAAAGCCAGTCGGGAACGTTGCCCTCGTTGAATGCGACCAGGGGGGCGGCCTTGATGGGCACGCGGTGCTTCGTCAGCCACTCGACCCACGCGTCGAGCTGACCCCAGTTGAACTCCTGCTCCTTGGGCTCCACGCGTCGCCAGACGATCGGGATCTGGAGGAAGTCGAACCCCTCGAGAAGTCGGCGCTGGTAGCCCTCGCTGACGGTGAGCAGATCGACCGCGCAGCCGAAGGTCCGCCGGCTGAACGACGCGCTCTGCCGGCGGCGCGCCATGAACGCATCCGCGTGGTACAGACTGAGTTTTTCGCCGATGTCGCAGGAGAGAAGGAGAGACTGATCCGCGAGCTTCGAGGCCGCGGCAGGGTCCTCCGCCTTGAGCGACTCCACGAACAGGTCGCGCGACTTGTCCAACCCCGCCTCCAACTCGGGGATTTCCGACAGGTCGAACAGGCCCCAGTCCTCACGCTTCTGCGCGATGCGCAGGAGACGCGAACGCGCCAGCTCCACGTTGAGGTTGTAGCATGCGTCCTCGTCCGGCAAGCGCGTGGTCTCCAGCATGAGCTTGCCGAAGCCCTTGACCTGCCAGAGCAACGACAACCCGGCCGGGCCTTGGGGTCGCTTGCTGCAGACGATCTGGCCGTCCTTGAAGCCGATCTCGGCCAGGAGGGGGACGCCGTCACTCCCGACCAGATGGGATCCTCCGAGATTCAGCGAGGCGGCCGGCTTTCCGTCAATGTATGCCCGAAAACGCAACGTTACACCTATTCTCACACAGACGATAGTTCACTCATTATGGCGGCAATCAGGGGGGTGTGTCGAGCATGTCGACCAGGTTTTTTGGGTCGACCTCCGCCACGCCTTCCCGCCCACGCCAACGCGTTCGGCGTCTCGCTCCGCGCCCCGACAACTGTCTGCATTACGAAAACGGCAGGCTGCCGAGCCTCTCGACAGCCTGCCGACCATCACTCAATGGGTTCTGCCCGGCACCGCCGCACTCGCGGAGAGGTCTACGTCGCGTCTGCCACGTCCGCCGCAGCAGCGCCGACGGCGTCGCCCTCTTCGCCGGCGTGAGTGGCGACCGCCTCAAACGTCAACCTTTCGACCTCGTCCTCGTCGGAGGGACGCTCGACGGCGACGACAATCTTGTCCTTTCCGCGATAGTACCCGCGGAGAATGTTCTCGCTCAACGGATCCTCCACGAACTGCTCGATCGCGCGCCGCAACGGTCTGGCGCCGAACTTCTCGTCCGTGCCCTTCTCGATCAAGAAGTTACGGGCCTCGTCCGACAAATCCAACGTCAACCCGTGTTCCTTCAGCCGCTTGGCCACCTTGCCGACCTCCAGGTCGATGATCTGAACCAGATCGACGTGCAGCAGCTTGTGGAAGACCACGATGTCGTCCACCCGGTTGAGGAACTCAGGCCGGAAGTGTCGCTCGACCTCCGTCTTGAGCATCTCTTTCATGTTCTGATAGCTGACATCCTCGCTGCGCTTCTCGAAGCCGAAGGTCGACTGATGCGTGATCTTGTCGGCCCCGATGTTGCTCGTCATGATCAGGACCGTGTTCTTGAAGTCCACATGTCGCCCGAAGGAGTCCGTCAGGCGGCCTTCTTCCATGATCTGGAGCAGCATGTTGAAGCAGTCGGGATGCGCCTTTTCGATCTCGTCGAGCAGCACGACGGCGTAGGGTCGGCGGCGGATGCGCTCGGTGAGCTGTCCGCCCTCTTCATAGCCCACGTAGCCTGGAGGCGCGCCGATCAGCCGGCTGACGTTGTGCTTCTCCATGTACTCCGACATGTCGATCTGGACGAGCGCCTCCTCGTCACCGAACATGAACACCGCCAGCGTCTTGGCCAACAGCGTCTTGCCCACGCCGCTCGGCCCGATGAAGATGAACGAGCCCATCGGACGGTTCGGATCCTTCAAACCGCTTCGGCTTCGCCGAACCGATCGGGCCACCGCGCGAATCGCCTCGTCCTGACTGACGACCGTCTTGTGCAGTTCGGTCTCGAGCTCGAGCAGCCGCTGCGCCTCTTCCTTCTCCAGACGCGTGAGGGGCACGCCCGTCATCCTGCTGACGACCTCCGCGATGATCTCTTCGTCCACAACCCCGTCGACTTCCTTGGTCTTGTCTCGCCACTCTTGCTGCGTCTGCTCCTTCTTGAGCTTGAGGGACTCGGCCTGGTCGCGCAGCTCGGCCGCACGCTCGTAGTCGGCGTTCTTGACGGCTTCGTCCTTCTCCATCATCAGCCGCTCGTAATCGTTCTCGATCTCCGTGAGGTTCGGCGGCTTGGTCATCGTCTTCAGACGAACGCGAGCGCCGGCCTCGTCAATCACGTCGATCGACTTGTCCGGCTGGCATCGCCCCGTGATGTACCGTCCCGACAGCTCCACCGCGCCCTTCAACGCCTCGTCGGTGTATTGAACCCGGTGATGGGCCTCGTACTTGTCGCGAAGCCCCTTGAGGATCTCCATCGTCTCCTCGCGGGTCGGGGGCTCGACGATGATCTGTTGGAACCGGCGATCGAGCGCCCCGTCCTTCTCGATGTACTTGCGGTACTCGTCGAGCGTGGTGGCCCCGATGCACTGGATCTCACCGCGGCTCAGGGCCGGCTTCAGCACGTTGCTGGCGTCGATGGCGCCTTCGGCCCCGCCCGCGCCGACGAGCGTATGCAACTCGTCGATGAACAGGATCACGTTCTTGGCGCGACGAACCTCGTTCATCACGGCCTTGATCCGCTCCTCGAACTGACCGCGGTACTTCGTCCCCGCCACCATCATGGCCAAATCGAGCACGACGATCCGACGATCGGCCAGCAGTTCGGGAATGTCGTTGTTGACGATCCGCTGAGCCAAGCCCTCCACGATGGCGGTCTTGCCCACGCCCGCCTCGCCGAGGAGCACGGGGTTGTTCTTGGTCCTGCGACAGAGCACGGTCACCACCCGCTCCATCTCCGCTTCACGCCCGATCACCGGGTCGAGCTTGCCCTCCCGAGCGAGCTCGGTCAGGTCTCGGCCGAAGCTGTCGAGCGCGGGCGTCTTGCTCTTGCCCTTCTTGGCCTCGGGAGCGGCGACCGAGGGCTGGGCCTCCTCGGAATCGACGCCGGCGCCCAAGAGGTTCAGGACCTCTTCTCGGACCTCGTCGAGCTTGAGCCCCAGGTTCTGAAGGACCTGAGCGGCCACGCCGTCACGCTCACGAAGCAGCCCCAACAGGAGATGCTCGGTGCCCACGTAATTGTGGTTGAGGTTCCGAGCCTCTTCGATGGCGTATTCGATGACTTTCTTGGCCCGGGGCGTCTGCGGAAGCTTGCCCATCGTAACCATTTCGGGGCCGCTCTTGACGAGCTTCTCGACCTCGAGTCGAACGTTTCGGAGCTCGACGTTGAGATTCCTCAGAACGTTCGCCCCAACGCCCGAGCCTTCCTTGACCAAGCCGAGAAGGATGTGTTCCGTCCCGATGTACTCGTGGTTGAAGCGCTGGGCTTCCTGGTGGGCAAGGGCCATGACCTTCCGTGCACGATCTGTAAACCGTTCAAACATCAATGATCCCCTGTGATTGCGGCGCCCTCATGCGCCTGACAACCGTCGGATAATCTTAGCGCGGGGCAAGGAGGAAGAAAAGCCCTCCACCGCGTCGATCAAAACCAGATCCGCTTCAAATCCTTCCCCTGACCCCTATGCCGTGACAACTCCGCGAGAGTCGCGACACGGGTCCTGCCTCGACGAGTCATCCGGCCGCCCCGATCGACTACCGGCGCAACAGAACCTCTCGGCTATCGGCCCAAAACCCTGAATGTTGGATGCAGGACTAGGCGGTTCGTCAGCCGAATGCCCGAAAAAACCCGCTCCCCGGCACTCTCGGCACGCGAACACCCCCGAGCGTCGAAGGGCTGGCTGAGGACGAAACCACAACCGGCCCAAGGGCTATGAATGGCTTGATGCCCATGGATTGAGTCCGCTCGGACTCGTGTATACCCGATTCTAGCACCAACCGTTCGCGGCATCAAACGCGCTCGTAAGCAGTCGAGGGTTCGGAGACGACAAGGGCCACTGCGTCTGGGGCGGGCGTCAAGACGGTCAACCCAGAGGCGATGAGCGCAGCGCTGCCCTAATACGTCTCTGGGCCAAAGGATTCCGCCCGCCCGACGGAGGCGCCGCTTCGTCGATCCGAAATCCTGCCGTCCGTATCCATAGGGTGTATCGGCAACAAACGACGCGGGAAGCAGTAAATGAAGCAGTGCCTGGCCCGGAGGCTATCTCTCGGAGGGCAGTTGACGGAGGGCAGCGACGGCCTCACGCCGATAGTCCCCGCCCGGATCGAGCTGCTGGACACGCCGCCAAGCGCGCCGTGCCTCGCTGAACCGCCCCATCAGCGTCATCAGGCGCGCCCACAGGACATTCGCCACGACATCCTCGTCGTCCAACGCCAGCGCCGATTCGATGGCCAAGCGGGCGTTGACGTAGATGCCGTCCTCCAGGGCCTCTCTGCCCAACTGGAGCAGCGTGGCCTTGTCAGAAGGAAACGCCGGTCCTCTCAGCACGGACAGGCGCGACAGCAACAGGCCCTGGGCGACCAACCATGTCGCCACGGCACCTACGGCCGCTACCAGCGTCATCGATCGCGGGATGCTGGACGGCGTAATCCAGCCGCCGAAGAGGACGACTTGGCCAAAAACGGCAAAAACAAACGCGAGCGAGGTACCCCAGCGCTCGCGTCTTGCCAGAACCAGGCCCGTTCCTGGCACGAATACGTTTAAGGCAATGCTCAAGCCGCTTCGCATGGACGGAGATTATAGCCCATGGCTCGCGACTCACCACCCCCCACGCGTGGGCCCTGATGAGACGCGGATCTGCCGGAACAACCCATCCCCCGGGTCGGTCTAGCTGAACATCGGCTCCTCGGCGACCTCTCGCACCTCGAGAAGCGCCATACACTCATCATGCCAACGGCAACTTACTCTCTCGCAGGCACCCTCCATCCGACCAAAACACGGGGCCAAACCTTCCGCCTCCTGAACCGCATGGATGAAGTCCATCTCCGCCAAATCTCCCGTGTCGATGGCTCTGCGCAGCGCCCGTTCCCGGGCCTCCTGGAAAGACAGCATAGACGCACTCCTTGCGCTGATGCCTTCCCTCCCTTCCTGAACCCGACACTAGCCCCAGCGAAATCTGAGTCAGAACTGCCCAAGTCAACTATACACGCCAAAAGCCTCGCTGCCAAATGGCCAGTGCGAATTTGCGACCGATAATAACGTCGCTCGTTAACAGAATATCCTGTGCCACTTGACGTTTGGAGAGTGACGGAAAACCGACAGGCCGCCGAATTCAGCCCCACTGTGAACCTGCAACAGCCCCTGCAACGCTCCCCGACAGCGTTGCCGCCGCCGGGGAGGAACGCTCGCCGTAACGCAACTTACACCAAGGTTTTTCCTAACCAAGAGGGCCGCTGGCAGCCCCTCGAATGGCCCTTCACGAAGCAGGAGACTGGCTGGCTCTGGTCCAGGCCCCCCCCCGGGGATCCCTGGCGAGATCCAGCCCTGCCGAGGAGGTGGGGCCTGAGGTAGGGCGCGGAGGCCCGGGGAGGCCATTGACGAACGATTTGCGGCTGGATATGTTGAATTGACATCGGTTTAGCCGATTCTATACGAGAGAGCGAGGCGTCTCCAATCGTATCGTATAGGACTTGTGCCAGCCCGTGCCCGGGTTCTGGGCCGACAGCGCTGGCCGAGAGGGTCATGGAGGACCAAAGCATGTCCACGCGCCGAAGGCTTACTTGGCCACCCGCCCGCACCGTTCTACTCATGCTAGTTGCCATGTCTCTCGAAGGGTGCGGCAAGAACGGCCAGACAACCTGGTTCGGCAAGCAGGAATCGAAGCCCGAGGAGGCGGAGACCGCGACCCTCGATGAGCCCAAGCCCGAGGAGTCCGCGGCGGTCCGCGACACCATCGCATCCAACGCATGGATCGAAGGGATGCGAAAGATGGCCGTCGGCGGCTACGCCCTCGTGGTGGGACTGGGAAAGAACGGCACGATGCAGTGCCCCCGCCCCATTCGAGAGTACATGTTGCAGGACATGCGAAGACGATACCGCCTTGGGGGCGCTTCGGAAGGGCTTGAGCACCTCTCACCGGAAAACCTCGTGGACAGTGAGGAGACCGCGATCGTCGTGGTCTCAGGTGAGATCCCCGCCGCGGCATCGAAAGGCACGGGGTTCGATTTGACTGTCCGTGCGTTGGAGGGCACCGACGTTCGGAGCCTCGAGGGGGGGTGGCTCATGCCGTGCGATCTCAAGCTATGGGCCGACGACAAGCCCGTCGAGGGGCGCGTCCTCGGCACGGGCATGGGACAGGTCTTCACCAATCCGTTCGGCCTGAAGGAGGACGCGGCGACCAAGACCAACCCCCGAATCGGGCACGTCCTGGGGGGAGGCACGGCGACCAAGGACCGACGGCTTCGTCTTGTGTTGACCGATCCGTCGGCCGCCATGGCGTCCCGGCTGATGCAACTGATCAACCGCCGGTTCGGCGTCGAACCCTACAAAACGGCCGACGCGATGAACCCCCACGCCATCGACCTGCGGATCCCCAAGGCGTGGATCGGGTCGGAGCCGCATTTCCTCAATCTGCTCATGCACTTGTACGTCCCCTCGACGCCGTCGTTCTTCGACATGCGGCTTCGAGAGCTGTGCGAGGAGGCCGTCCAGGCCGAAGCGCGACTCGCCGACATCTCTCTCGCTTGGGAGGGACTGGGCAAGACCTCGATGCCGGCGATCCGAAAGCTCTACACGCATGAGAAGCCGGACGTGAGCTACTTCGCGGCCCGAGCAGGCCTGCGGATGAACGACGACCTGGCCATCAACGTGATGGCTCGACACGTCAACGATCCGGAGAGCGCCTTTCGGGAGGTAGCGATCGAGGAGTTGGGCCGGGCGGTCAATCTCACGCGATGCGTCATGGTTCTCCGGCCGCTCCTGGAGGTGAACGACCAGCAAATCCGTCAGCTAGCCTACAAGGCCCTTCTTCGGCAACAGGATCCGACGATCCAATCCTTCCTGGTCGGCGACAAGGGAGGCTTCGCCGTGGACGTCATCCCGTCGCGAAGCGGTTACCTCGTTTCGGCTCGTCGGTCCGAGTCGCAGCGGATCGCGCTCTTTGGCGTGGGACTCCGATGCCAGACGCCGGTGTTCTACACGCACCGGTCCGACGACCTCATCATCACGGCCACCATCGGCGACAAGCACCTGAAGCTCGTCCGCCGCGCTCCGCTGACTCGTCGGCTCAGCCCGCCCATCTACTGCAACACGGACGTGGCCAGCCTGATCAAATCGCTCGGCAACCCGCCGACCAAGAACGCCGAGGGCAACTACAAGGGGCTCGGGCTGACCTACTCGCAGATCGTCGAGGTGCTCAACGATCTGTGCGCCGACAAGACCATCCAAGCCACGTTCATGCTCCAGGGGAAGGAGACCGCCGAGATCAACGCCGAGCCGAAGGGGATCGGACGACCCGAGTCGGAGCTCTAAGGAGGACGTCCGGCCGCTCCAGGCGTGCCCCGTTCTCGCGTTGGCCCTGGTGGGGCCGTGGTTACGGCGGGAGCCCAAGCTACCCGCGCGCGGATGTCCTCCCAGATGTCCGTTGGGTATTCGTTCAACAAATCGAGGCGAAAATTCGACTGATTACCATTCGTGTGACAGAATAGAGATACAGAAGGCTCTATTGGCGACCGGGCAACGGAGATCGCAACCGGGTCGGCCCGCGGTCGGGCCACGAGTTGGCATGCGACCCGGTCGCAGGGCATTTTGGAAGCCGGACCGGCAACACAGTTCCTTCCTCCCCGAGCGCCGGGGCGGTGCCGGTAGTTGATTTCCCATATCAATGGGGCAAGCAAACCTGGGCATGGCGTCGGCCAGTTTCGCGCGACCCGCCGTGGATGCCTCCGCTGCCCTCGCGCCCGAGAGGCTAGGGAGAGACAGGTTCCGCTTGGCGCCCTTGTTCGATAGCCGTCGCCATCGAATCCCGGTCGCGCGCGGGCCTTCCGCACGCACCCAACTTTGCTGATCTCCCGGACCGGCGTCGCGTCCCCTGTCCTTGATCCATAAGGAGCCAGACCATGTCCAACGGACCCGATGCGATGAACCCAGGCGGTGGGGTCCCAGCCTCGGATGGAGGGAACTACATTGACCTCAACGGCAAGCGCCTTCGACTCGAGAAACACCCCACGGACTTCACGGTGATCGCGCCTTCCTCGCGTTTGCCCGAGGCGGTCCGAAGGTCGGACCTGCCGACGGAGCGTATGTCGGACAACCTGACGCGCGTCACGGCCACGGATCGCGACGGAATGATGCACCAGGTTCGTCGCGAGCGCGTGGTACACCACGTCTATCTCGTTCCGGAGACGGGTGACGAGATCCTCATCGACGACCGTATCTTCCTTCACCTGCGCAACGAGGACCCGGATGAGCTCGAGGCCATTCTGCGAGACTACCACCTCGTCGCCGAGGGACGGATGGGCGACACGCACGTCCTGCGACTCACCGACGCCACCGGTCGAAACCCACTCAAGACGGCCAACGCCATCGCCCTGCGCGACGGCGTCGAATCCTGCTCGCCCCAGGTGCTCGTTCCCGTCGAGATGCACCAACCCTTTCCCGCCGACTTGCCCGTCTTCTTCAGGCGCCAGTGGTACCTGTCGGGAGACATGATGACCCACTCCGACCTGGCGCCGGACGCGGGCATCGACGCGTTGGAGGCGTGGCAAACGACGACGGGCGACCCGGACGTCGTCATCGCGGTGATCGATGACGGTTTCGACTTGGGGCATCCGGCGTTCCACGACGTCCGCATTCACCCGGCCAAGCTGGACTTCGTCCCCATGGGAGATGACGATCCGAGTGCCGAACGAACGGACTACCACGGAACGTGCGTGGCCAGCATCGCCCTCAGCTCGATCCGCGGTCCGGGGATGGTGGGGGTGGCGCCCGGCTGCACGTTCCTACCCATCCGGATCACATTCGGGCCGCTCGCGCGGCAAGTCGACATGCTCGACGTCTTTCGATACGCGTCCCGATACGCCGACGTCGTGAACTGCAGCTTCGGCACGCCGCCGATGCCGTTCGATGTCCTCGACCCCGGGTTCCGCCAGGAGCTCACGCGACTGACCCTTCACGGCGGGCGCAGGGCCAAGGGCCTGATCATCGTCATGAGCGCCGGCAACGACGACGCCCCCACGCTGCTTCGTGGGAAGGACAACAAGAGCGGCGTCGCCTTCTACTCCGATGGCGGGATCCGGGTGCTCCCGCCCGGCACGGACGTCTACTCGGGCTATCCGCTGACGCGAGGCGTCATCGTCGTCGGGGCCATGTCGTCGCTGAAGCGTAAGAGCGGCTACTCGAACTGGGGTCCGCACATCACGGTCGTGGCGCCCTCAAACAACACACACTACATCCAGAGGTTCGTCGGCCCGGGCGTCAACGACGAGATCCGAAACCGATTCCTGGCCAACTACCGCGGACTCGGACAAATCGCGGCCTCGAATCGACCCGGGCACGGCCAGCGATTCCTCCCGTACCGGGACGATCCGACCACCTTGAGCTTCCGCGAGGACTTCTATACCGAGAGCTTCGGCGGCACGAGCGGCGCCTCTCCTGTCGTCACGGGGACGGTTGCCCTGATGCTGTCGGTCAACCCGGACCTGACGGCCGAGGAGGTCCGCCAGATTCTGATGGCCACCGCCGATCGCGACCTGGACATCCGACTGGACCTGGAGAACGATCCGAACCTCCAGGGCCTCTCGGGCGAGTTCGTCAACGGCAGGTCGCTGCTGTTCGGCTCGGGAAAGGTCAACGCTCGGCGCGCCGTGGCGCGGGCGATCGCGTTGGCCCAAGCCACGCGCCCCGCCGAGGAGATCGCCATGGCGGGTGAGCGAATGCGGATCCGCGAGGCGATGCCGCCGATGCCCGCAAGGGGTCTCCAGATGGAGACGTTCGAGTGGGGCGAGGGCAGACTCGTCGACAGCCGCTTGCGGTACTGGGATCTCGGCGAGGCGCCGGAGCGTCCCGCCGCCCTCGGGGCCGCAAGGCTCTGGTTGCTCGACCGCGACGGGACGGTTCAGCGCGAGTACGCAATGGACCCCACTGCGTCGGAGTCACGAGACCCGAGGCCGGGCACGTTCGTCCTGCGAACCATCACCTACACCGACGCGAAGCGACAGCGGCACTACCGCACCGAACTGGCGGTCTGCGATCCCACCATCGTCGAGCGACCGGACATCGCCCGGGTGGCCCTGTTGAGGTCGCCGCCAACGCCGACACCTACCCCCGAGGCCGAATCCCTTGCCACGGCGAGAGAATCGGCCGCAGGAGAGCAAAGGCTCTTGCAGCGGATCTCGCGAGAGCCGACGCTCCCGGGCTAGCGGTATCCGGTGCCGGCGTATTCTCATATCGGGGCAGGTGACGACCTGGTCACCTGCCCCGAGTCTTATAGTGGGCGTGCCTGACGCCAGGGGGGCGATGTCGCACAATGTCGCACAATGTCCCGGAGTGCGCCGAAATGCGCGGAAATGCACCGGATTCCGGGGGGTGCCGCGGACTTGTTCCGTTGCGGCGTGCATGTGGGAAACCCTTTCCGTCAGACAACCAGACACGAGCCGCGATTGCGACTATCTTCATTCCTATCCTCGCCATGATGCTTTGGGGCGGTGCGGACAGTATCCTCGGTTGAGTTTGGCTGTGGCGTTTGACGTCGATTCCCGGTTTGAAGAAGGGGGTCGACGTACTCCCGGGAAGTGTCTGGAGCAGGTCACCATGGGGCTGAGGCCTCAGACTTCCGGGCCAGACCTCGTCGCTCGGCAAGTTGAGGTAGGTTGTCCTTTGACGCAGGGCGCGGAAGGCGGTTACCATTTGGGCACGTTAGAGCTTCCGGAACGTGGGAGGGCGAGCCAATGGAGCCGGAAACGATCGACGAGGCCCGCAGGGCGGTGGGGGCGACGCGGCGCCCGCCGGGGCCTCACGGGTTGTGGATGGTCGGACCGGACGGAACTCGGACGATTCATGGCGGCCAGGAGGATACTCCGCCGTGCGAGATCTGGTTCCAATCGGATCATGGACACTGCCTCCCTAAATCGTGGAACCCGCCGGGCTGGCTTGATCCGGCGGTTCATCAGTGGTCGGAGCTGCCAATTCTGATGGGTTTCGAGGCGGCCAAGGGGGCGCTGCCGAGTGAGCTCGCGTGGCAGTGCTTTCGCGGGGTGGCGGGGGCGGCTCCCGGCTGGCAACTGGTGCTTCGAACCGACGGGGGCGGCGTGGTGGGCATGCCCTCGATCGATCGAGTGCTGTCGGGCCCCTTCGGCGAGGTACAGTTCGTCTGTGATCGAACAAGTCGCGGCGACGCGCGCGGCGGCGAGCGCGTTCTGCTCATGATGAAGCAACTGATCGAGCTGCGTCAAGCTCGCGGCCAGGAGCGTCCCCTCGTGGCCTGGATCGTCAAGACCGACGCGACGGGGCCGGGGCGGGACGAGATAATGAGAAGCGTACGATCGACGGCGCGGCAACTCGGCCTCGACCGATTCGAGGTCGTCGTGGAGCAGACGCAGGCGCGCCCCCCGACCGAGACCTGAGGCGCGTGCGATGACGGGGCTGATCGTCCAGAAATTCGGGGGTACGAGCGTCGCCGACGCGACGAAGATCCAGCGGGCGGCGCGGCGAGCGATTCGCACCAAGCAATCGGGCAGCCAGGTCGTGATGGTCGTCTCGGCCATGGGCAAGACCACCGATGAGCTGATCGCGCTGGCCAAGGACGTCTCGCCCAAACCACCGCGGCGCGAGATGGACATGCTACTGACCACGGGCGAGCAGGTGAGCATCGCCCTGATGGCCATGGCGATCGACGCGGCGGGTCATGAGGCGATCAGCTTCACGGGGGGACAGGTGGGCCTGCTCACCGACGCGTCGCACAGCAAGGCCCGAATCAAGCAGATCGACGCGGACCGCATCCGCAAGCACCTCGACGCGGGCAAGATCGTCATCGTGGCGGGATTCCAGGGGATCACGGAGACGGGGGCGATCACGACGCTGGGGCGCGGCGGCTCCGACACGACGGCGGTGGCACTGGCGGCGGTGTTGAAGGCCGACGCCTGCGAGATCTACACGGACGTTGACGGCGTGTACACGACCGATCCTCGGATCGTGCCGGAGGCCCGCAAGATCGATCAGATCGCCTACGACGAGATGCTCGAGCTGGCCGCCCTGGGCGCGGGCGTGATGCACAGTCGCGCGATCGAGTTCGGGTGGAAGTACAGCGTCCCCATCCACGTTCGCAGCAGTCTGACGGACACGCCAGGAACCATGATCATGCCCGAGACCAAGGGAATGGAAGACGTCGTGGTGCGCGGCGCGGCGTTGAAGCGAGACCTTGCCAGCGTCGTTCTAGTGGGCGTTCCGAACGAACCGGGCATGGCGGCTCGGATCTTCGCTCGGATCGCCCAGCACAACATCGTGGTGGACGACATCATCCAGAACATCTACGAGGACCGGCAACAGGCGAACATCGGGTTCACCGTGGCCGAGACCGATCTGGACGAAGCCCGGGTGGTGGCCGACCAACTGGTCAAGGAACTGGGGCTGCGCGGCGTCGAGACGGACGATCGGGTCGTGAAGGTCAGCGTCGTTGGGATCGGGATGCGGACTCACACGGGCGTGGCCTCTCGCGTGTTCGGTTCGCTGGCCGAGGCGGGGGTGAACATTCACAACATCTCGACCAGCGAGATCATGGTCTCGTGCGTGGTGAGCGAGTCCGACGGTGAGAGGGCCCTCCAGGCCGTCCACGCCGCATTCGAGCTGGACAAGGCCCCGAACAACGACACGTGACCCGCTGTCGCCTGAATGTGCGAATGCCTTTCGATTCCAGTCGCGTCGTCAGAGTTCCGTGGACCCCTTGGCGCCGATTGCTTGAGCCGCGCCACCGTGGCATCCGCCGAAGGCGGATCTCGCCCGTGACGGTTCATGGGCAAGATGCCCATGCTGCGTGCCCGCCGCATACGCGACGTCTGATCTCGCCCGTGCATTCAGAGTTGCCGCTCGGCAGTGAATCCGCGGAGACGCGCGATTCGCGCGGGGCCGGGGGGCTGCTGCTTGGGTTCGGACCGCCGATCGGCTAGAATCGGGACGAACGACGCAGACAATCAGCACGACAGGGAGCCGTCCGCGGGATCATCATGCTTCTCATTCCCCTTCGCACCGACAGCCCGATCCGACGGCGCCCCACCGCCAACCACGTCCTCATCGCGTTGAACTTCCTCATCTTCCTGGGCACGCATGACTTCAGTCCGCTGTTCCTGAGGAACGAGCCGGGCATGGAGGAAATGCGTCACGGGCCGTTGCGATCGGACCTCATCGAGTACCGCCTGATGCTGAACGGGGACAACCCCGAACTGTACCAACTCTTCACGTACCAGTTCCTCCACGACGGCTGGTCGCACCTCCTGGGCAACCTGCTGTTCCTGTGGGTCTTCGGCAACAGCGTGAACGCCAAGATGGGCCAAGTGACGTATCTACTGTTCTACCTGAGCTGCGGCGTGCTGGCGGGGACGGCCTACATCACGATCAATGATGCAGCGCTGCTGGGCGCGTCCGGCGCCATCGCGGGCGTGACGACCGGATTCCTCGTCTTGTTCCCGCGAAGCCGCACGAGCTTCTTCTACTGGTTCTTCGTGATCGGCTATTTCGAGCTTCCCAGCATGATCCTGATCGTGGCGAAGATCATCGTGTACGACAACATCATCGAGCCGATGTTGGGTGGATGGTCGAGCGTGGCTTACTCGGCGCATATCGCGGGGTACGCGGCGGGTCTGGGAATCGGGATGCTTCTGCTGTGGATCCGTGCGATCCCTCGGGACCAGTTCGACCTCGTGGCGCTGTGGAAGCGCGCCCTGCAACGGCGCGCCTTCGCGCGCGCGGTCGCGACCGACCCGATGTCCGACGTCCGGGCCCGGTACGGACGGGTGGCGCGAACCGACCCCCCCGCGCGGTCCGGCAGCGCCGGCGAGATCGACCTGCAGCTCGACGAAACCATGGACATCCGCGGCGAGATTACGGCGGCGATCCACGCCGGCGACCGTCCCGCCGCCGCCGACGGTTACCTCCGGCTGATCGAGGTCAACCCGAAGCTGGTCCTGCCGCGTCAGCAGCAACTCGACGTCGGCAACGCGCTGATGGGTCAGCAGAAGTACGTCGAGGCGGCCGAGGCCTACGAGAAGTACCTGTCGCACTACACCACCGGCGAGCATCGGCAGCAGGTTCATCTCATGCTCGGGGTCATCTATGCCAAGTACCTGTCCAGCTATGAGCAAGCGGAAGCGCATCTTCTCCGCTGCAAGGAGATGCTGTCCGACGGACAGATGCTCGATCAGTGCAACGAGTGGCTGGCCGTTGCCGCCCGCGAACTGGGACGGACGCCGCCCCAGGCGTGAGGCGCGTGGTGAGATCCCCCATACAGTGCTAGAATGCGCCAAGCTTGTTCGGCTAGGCGAAGGCAGCCGTGCCTTCCCTTGGAGTGAAGTCCATTCATGGCGGAACGACTACAGAAAGTCCTGGCGACGGCGGGCATCGGCTCGCGGCGAGCGTGCGAGGAGCTGATCCTCGAGGGCCGCGTGAGCGTGAACGGCAAGCGCGTCGCGCAGCTCCCCGTCCTGGTGGACCCGAACGTCGACGAGATCAAGGTCGACCGCCGTCGGATCCGCATCGAGCCCAAGGTGTATTACCTCCTCAACAAGCCCAAGGGGGTATTCTGCACGCAAAGCGACCCGGACAACCGTAAGCGACCGGTCGACCTGATGCCGGGGGTCAAGGAGCGGGTCTATCCCATCGGCCGGCTCGACGCCGACAGTCAGGGATTGCTCCTGATGACCAACGACGGCGATCTGGCCGCTCGTCTGACGCACCCCCGCTACGGGGTGCCGAAGACGTATCGCGCCCGCGTGGCCGGCAAGCTCACGGAAGACGATTTCCAGCAGCTTCGAGAAGGAATGTGGCTCAGCGACGGCCGGATGAAGGCCTCGCGCGTGACGGTAATCTACAGCAGCCACGAGCAGACGGTGCTGGAGATCACGCTTCGCGAGGGGCGAAACCGTCAGGTGCGCAGGATGCTCGCCAAGCTGGGCCACGCCGTCCGCGATCTGACGCGAATCCGAATCGGCCGGTTGGACCTGCGAGGACTGGGCGTCGGCAAGTATCGCCGCCTGGGCCCCGGCGAGGTCAAGTACCTGCGGGACCTGATCGAGGTGTCGACCGCCAAGAGGGCCGAGGCCAAGCGTCGCGCCTCGAGCAAGAAGAAGGCCCCCCCCGCCACCCAGCGCAAGGAGACGCCCCGCCGCGAGAAGACAATCCGCGGCGAGAAGACGACCCGCGACAGAAAGACGATCCGCGTCAAGAAGACGACCCGTGTCAAGAAGACGCGCAGCGCGCCGGCGGCCGGACCCACCAAGCGTCCCCAGAGGAAGCGGAAGCGATAACGCCGTCGATGGCGTATTGATCTTTGCTTTCGGGTCGTGTCTGATTGGACGCGGTCGATTGGGGGAAGTAACGAGAGCGGGAGTATCACGATGACCCGTCGCCAGCGAGTGATGGCCGCGCTGAATCACGAGGAGCCCGACCGCGTGCCAATGGACCTGGGCGGGTCGTTGGCCAGCACGATGGTCGGCGAGGCGTACCCGGCGCTTCGCCAGGCGCTGGGGCTGCCGGCCCATGAGCACGCCGACGCGAGACGCTACGCCTCGCTGGCCGACATCGAGGACGACGTCCGCGAGGCGCTCGACGTCGACATCGTCCACGGCCCGCAGGCGTGCGGGGCGGGCGGGACGAAGGAGGTCATCTCGGACGACACGTTCATCGACGAGTGGGGCGTGCGGTGGCACAAGCCCCCGGGCGGGCACTACTACGTCGAGCGGGCTCCTTTCCAGGACGAGGCGACGGTCCAGGCCGTCGAGCGGTACGACTGGATGGAACCGAAGGACATGGTCATGCTGGACGGCGTGGCCGAGACGCTCCGCAAGCTCCGCAAGGAAACCGACTACGCCGTCACGCTCGAGATCCGCGGGCGGGTCCTGTCGCTCGGACAGTTCCTGCGGGGGTTCGAGAACTTCATGGTCGACCTGGCGATGAACGAGTCGTTCGTGCAGGCGCTGTTCGAGCGAACGACTCAAATCCAGATCGCCGTGAACGACATCGTGTTCCGCGAGATCGGCGACCTGGTCGACATCGTTTACACGTCGGACGACCTGGGCGGCCAGAACGGCCCCCAGATCGGGCCGGACTGCTTCAAGAGGCTGCTCAAACCGCACTTCAACAAGATCTGGGCGCACGCCCGGGTGAGCACGAAGGCCAAGCTCATGCACCACTGCTGCGGCTCGTGCTACGCGTTCATCGGCGACTTCATCCAACTGGGCGTTCAGGCGATCAACCCACTACAGGTCTCGGCCGCCTACATGGACACGGCCAAGCTCAAGTCCGAGTTCGGCAAGCGCATGGCGTTCTGGGGCGGGATCGACACGCAGAGCATCATGCCGCGCGGCAGCGCCGAGGACGTCCGCCAGGAGGTAAAACGCCGTATCCACGACATGGCCCCTGGCGGGGGGTACATCCTGTCGGCGGTCCACAACCTCCAACCCGAGGTGCCCCCGGCGAACATCATCGCGCTGTTCGAGGCCGGCAAGGAGTTCGGGCGGTATCCGATTGCGGTGTAACTAGGGCCTACCAGTTCTGAACGTTGGCTCGGAACTCCCCGAGGGTAGCCCAAATCTTCTCGAACGGCTCGTGGGTCGGCCGGTCCATCCTCGGCAGCGGGTGCCGGGCGCATCCGACGTTGAAGCCCTGCTTGGCCAGGATGTACTTGGCCAAATCGACGCCGAAGCCGCGGATCTCCATGATCGCGTGCGCGGCAAGGGCCATGCGGTGCCGGGCCTCGTCCCATTTTCCCCCGACGGCCAGGTCGTGCATCTTGCGCCACTCGGGCAGGAAGACGTTGTAGAACGATCCGATGGCGGCCTCCGCGCCTTGGGCCATGTTGCCGAGATAGCACTCGTCGGCCCCGCTGAAGACCATCAGCTTGCCGTCGGAGAGCTGCCTGAGCATGGCGATGTCGACGGGGTTCTGGCCGGTGTACTTGATGCCCGCGGCCGTCGGGATCTCGAGCAAGCATTCGACGTACTGCTCCATCGACAGCGGCCTGGCGGATTGTCCGGTCAGGTGATAGCCGTAGAACGGGACCTCGGCCGCGGCGGCAATGCGACGGAAGTGCTCGAACACCGACTCCGGCGGATACGGGTAGTAGATCGGCGGGACGCTGCTGACGCCGGCGACGCCGAGCTTGCTCGCGTGCTTGGCCAGGGCGATGTCGTCCGCGGGACGTCCCCCGCCGACGTGGACGATCACGGGGATCTGCCCGGCGACGGCGGCCACGGTCCGCTCGGCGAGGGTTTTCCGCTCGTCGGGCGACATGAGGGGCCCCTCGCCCGTGCTGCCGCCGACGTAGAGCCCGGACGCACCTTCCTTAATGAGGTGCGCGACCAGCTTGTCCAGAGCCTTCAGATCGAGTTCGTCATTGTCGTCGAAGGGCGTGATCATCGCCGGCCAGATGCCGGTGAAATGCGTGGTGGGTTGGCTGCACATGCGACTACCGTCTCCTTCTCGGCCTCACGGGCCGGCTGCTGTCGGGCCCGGGGCCCGAGGTCCATCGAACGTCGGCGGGAATGCCTCAAACGCGCAAGACCCCCGAGTATAGTGCCTTATATAGCGGGATCGGGCCGGATTGGCAAATTTCCTCGATGGTCATTTGCCTCGCTGGGATCTGTATCTTACGTTCTGTGTGCCGCGAATGCGGGTCATTGCTCCGGAGCGACTCACACTCGCGAGGAAATAGATCATCAGCCTACTTGAGTTGATCGGGGGGGAGGGAAGCACTTAACCCTAGGTCAACGAGGGCGGGCAGGATATTACGCTACGCTGGCGAGCCGTGGCAAACCGGGGCCGCCGTGTAGCACCTTGACCCTAACCCTACAATGCCTCCTTCACGTTGCCCTGGATCGGGGCCCCAGCCTGGCTGCCTCCTACAGACTGGGGCCCCACATTTTTTTACTCCCGCCCGATGAATCCACTCTCTCGGTCGTCGCGCTCTCGGCGTCGCGCCGGTTGACCCGGTCGGAGCGAGTTGACTAGGATTGCCTGACGGAATGAATCGACTCAGCCAAGACCTCCTGCGTCCATGAGGGCAGCGATGACGTCCCGCTTCCGCCGAATCGCCTTTGACCTTGCGATCGTCCTTGCCGCCTGGACCCCCGATCTCCTTTCGGGCGCCGAAGTCCGGATTCGCCGGCTCGCCCTGATGACCCTCACCGACGCCTCGGCGGTCCTGACGTGGGAAACGAACCTACCGGCCGATACGAAGGTTCGATACGGCACGAGGCGCGGGGCGCTGGATCGCATCGCCTCGGGGGCAGGCGATGCCCGCTTCCACTACTGCGAGATCACGGGGCTCGAGCCCGGCACGGAATACCACTACGTCTGCCAGAGCGGCTCGGCCAAGCTCGCCCTCGCCCCGATGTCCCCAGGGAGCTTCAAGACGCTCGTCCCGCCGCCGGGAAAGGAGCGCTTCGCCTTCGCCCAGATGACCGACACGCACGTCGGCCAGACGGCGGTGGCCCGCTACGCAACGGCCTCCGGCAAGGTCTTCAGCGAGGGTGTTCGCTGGCCCGATCCGAACGTCCGCATGATAGAGGTCGCCGTCGCCGCGGCCGTTGACGAAATCAACGCGAGGAAAGTGTCCTTCACCGTGATCAAGGGAGACCTGACCGACCGGCAAAGCGAGATCGAGGCGCCGATCGCCAAGCGATTGTACGACCGCCTGAGCAACCCCTATCACGTCGTCCGCGGCAACCACGACAGGCTACTCGAGCCGATTCTCAGGACATTCGGCCTGGCGCTGCCCTGGTATTCGTTCGACCACGAGGGCTTCCACTTCGTCGTCATTGATACCGAGCCCATGTACGGAAGGAGCCCGGCGACGAGGGAGGTTCAGCACAACTGGCTCACGTCGGACCTTCAGGAGCATCGAGACAAGTACACGCTGATCTTCGGCCACCGACCTATCTTACAATCGCTCGAGCGCCCCAACTCCAATCAATGGGGTCAATCCTTGTATGACCTGGCCAGGCGGATGCTCATCAAGCGATACGGCAAGCAGGCAGCCTATGCCATGGACTTCGCCACGGGAAAGGTGCCGCAGGTCCGCGAGCCGGACGCCCGTCGCTTTGCCGCGCTCGCTCGGACGCACGGTCGAGTCGTCGGCGTCTTCGCCGGACACCTCCATCGCAACTTCGTCGGGACCTGGCCGCAGGAGACGGGGAACCTGCCCTATATCGAGACGGCCTCGACGAAGGAGTACCCGTGCGGCTACGCCATCACGCGAGTCTTCGACGGCGGGTATATGCAGAGCTACTTCCCTCTGCGCGATCCGAAGTGCCTCGAATGGTCGGCGATGACCCAAGACGCCTACGCGAAACTCGGCTACGGCGGAAAAGTGGGCCCGCTGAGCGATCGCAACTTCGTCGTTCGCTTCAACCGGCTCGACCTGAAGCCGCGGCAGAAGGACGCATCTCCTTAGGATTCGACTCGAAGCAGACGAGTTCCCGATTGCCCATTCGCGTGGGACGGGGAGTATCGAGGCAATCCTTCTCCGAAGATCACGGGCGAGACGCCCGTGCTACGTTGGGAAAGGCCGCACGGTGTGGGTCCTACTTCTTGGCGCGCTCGGCGATGATCTCGGCCAGCAGGTCGGGGCGATCGGTCAGGACGCTGTCGGGCCCGAGCTCGAGCCGCTTGACAATCGATTCGCGCGTATTGGGCGTGTGGATCTGGAAGTAGATGCCCTTGGCCTGCATGGCTCGGATCTCTGACGGCGTGACGCCGAACTGCTTCAACATGTTCTCCATCATTGAAAGGACGTCGGATGTGGGTCGATAGTCCTCCCACGCCTTGCCGCCCTTGCGAAGGAGGGTCTGCATCTGCAGACCGTCGGCGAAATCGTAACAGGATGCGACCCTCGGCAGGAGCCTGCACGCCTCTCGGATGAGCCGGACGTCGAAGCTGGCCAGCAGAACGCGGTCCTCCGCCTTGGCCTCGCGGATAGCACGGACCGTCGGCTCGACGACGTCCTTGGACGGCTTGAGCTCGATCTCGAACCGCGAGCTTGGACAGGCGGCCAGCGCCTCGGCCAGCGTCGGGATCACGACGCCCTTGCCCCGCCACGGGAACGTCTTGCCGCCGTCCGGCGTGAAGCGGTATCCGGCGTCGAGCTCCTTGATCTGGGCCAGCGTCATCTCGCCGGCGGCGCCGCTGCCGTTCGTGGTCGCGTCGACCGTCCCATCGTGCATCAGAATCGCGTGACCGTCCGCCGTCGTCCGGGCGTCGCACTCGAGCACGACGTCGGGCCATCGCTCGGCGGCGGCCTTGAAAGCCACGACCGTGTTCTGGGGCCAGAGCATCGCCCCGCCGCGATGCGCGCCGAGCAGCCAGGGCGTCTTGAAGAAGGGTTTGTGCGCGGGGACATGGCTCGAGGTCGCCGACGGACTGGCGGCCTGGGCCGCGATTGATATGAAGAGCAGGCCAATCAGGCATGCACACGATGCAATGTGGATCATTACAGGCTATCCCTCCGAGTCAGCACGGGGACGTTAGAACAACCATCAGTCTACCGCCGATCGAGGAGGGTGCACAGGGGCATCGGAGGCAGAGCGAGATCCTTGCCGGCCTTGAAGGATCTGTCGGACGGAGCGTCGTGGCTATACAATGCAGTCGGCGTTGCGATCGGTCAGGGTCCTCTTCTCGGTGAACTTCAGATGATCGCCAAGTCGTCGGAGGGAATCTCTCTTGCGGATGTGAAGCCCTTGCGGCCGCGGGCGAGCTGGGGGCTGCCCGTTGGCATCGCCCTGGTCAGCTTTGCGATCATGATCTTCGTTGTGCAGAGGGCTCGTCCCGCCTACCTCGCGATCAGCGACCTGACTCCTTACCTCATCCAGGCCGAGGTATTCGGCAGCGGCCACTTGGACGGACCCGCGCCGCCCGAGGAGTTCGCGGATTTCTTCAAGACGTTCGGCATGATCCAGAAGGATGGGCGGGAATACTCTCGCCAGCCCCCCGGCGCGTCGGCGGCGATGGCCGGGCTGACGCTGATCACCGGCGATATCCGCTTTGCATCGCCCATCCTATCGGCGGTAGCGCTCGGGCTGACGCTCGTGTGGGTCCGCCGCGTATTCGACACGAGAACAGCGGTTCTGGCGATCTGCATGTGTCTTGTCGACCTCAAGTATCTGTTCCTGGCACCCACGATTCTGTCGTATCCGACGAGCGGTCTGCTGACTACGACGGCCATGCTCTTGTTCGTGTTGAGCATCGAGAAGGAGCGCGTGTGGCCGGCGCTTCTGTGCGGTCTGGTCGTTGGCCTGCAGTTCACGGTTCGACCGTTCACGGCGACGTTGGTGGTGGCATGGCTGGCGATATCCCGTCTGGCACTCTTCCGAGCAAGCCCGAGAACGGTCGGGCAGTCGTTGGCCTTTGCCGGGGGTCTTGTCCCGGGGATCGGCCTGCTCTTGCTTCACAACTGGGCGATCACGGGCGCCGTTTTGCCCCTGGCGTTCTCGATCTACTGCCCCAACGATCGACTGGGCTTCGGGATTCGGGGCCTGGGGGACTACACCATCAACCATACTCTGATGAACGGGCTGGGCAATCTGGTCAAGGCCGCCGGGGAACTCGTCCAGGGGCCGCCACTGGGGTATCTCGATCTGTTGCCGGTCACGCTCTGGTGGCTTGGTCGAGGCCTGACGCGGGGGCGGTCTCGCCGGAGCGAGGTGTCCAGGTGGGATCTGATGCTGGTGCTGATGATCGTCGTGTTCCTTGGAGGGCACGTGCTGTACTGGTCTCCGCGACAGGTGTGCTACTTCGATTGCCTCCCGGCGTTGTGGGTGCTCTTTGCGCGGGGAATCTGGTATCTGATCGGTAGCGGCCGAGCTCTCCGCGCGGTCGCATGCGCCGTCGTGCTGGTCGAGTGCTGGACTCTGCGATACGTGCCGGGGCACCTCGAGAAGACGGCGGCGGTGGTCGCGGCCATCCAGGATGAGATCGACCGCGTGCACGAGGCGGAAGGGCCGCTGCTGCTGTTCATTCGACCGCACCAGAAAGAACTCGGGTTCCCCCCGGTGGAGCAGAAGCAGTCCGATCCTCACGCAAGCTGGCTGGTTCTCCATCTGTTCAACAATCCTCTTAATCGGGATCACGCGCCGATCATCTACGCGCGGGACCTTGGCCCCCGCAACAGGCTTCTGATGCGACACTACGCGGATCACCGTCCGAAGCTCCTGCGAGCGCGCGCGGCCTACGAGAACGGCCAGTTGAAGACGGTCGAATGGATGCTGCTTCCGCCGAGCTAGCGCCGTTTTCGGCTAGACACTTTCATGGCGGGTGGCATGGGTCCGCACAGGGAGACCATTCCGACCGAACAAGCCACGGGTCAGCGGGATGCACCGCTGCGAATCATCGCGGTGTTCCGCGGACCCGTGTTTCGTTCCATGTCAGAGGGCCCATCTGACGCCGACCCCGAATGCGATGCGAAACTCACTCACTGAAAACGGGACTAGGCGTACCATCGCGCGAGGCCCGGACCCAATCCCCTGTTTCGATTCCGAGGCCAAGCGTTTCCTCTTGGTGGCGGCTCTGTCTCGCCCGGCCTGGTTTGCGCGCAGTCGCCGGGAGGTCTGCAACCTGACCGCGAGTTGGGGGTTCAACTTGTCAGGACCACCGTGACAGGATCGAGCGCGAAGAGACGCGGGGCGCGGCATGGCCGCAACCCGCCGCGGGAGGTGTGCGTCATGACCGAGGCCGAGGCGCCGCGATGGCTGCTCGCGCTCCGGGGATCCGTCCGGAGCCTGATCGTCGGCGTGATCGCCGTGCTGATCGGCGTCTGCGTGTTGCTCACCGCCGGACGGACATTGCTTCGCATGGGGAGTGGCCCAGGCATCGACATGAGGTGGAATGCGGTCGGCCCCACCGGCCCATTCGCCACCGCATTGAGTTTGTACCGGACACACATGGGCGACTACCCCCGTGAGCTGAGGGCCCTGCTCGTGGCGCCCAGGGAACCGGAGCTAGCCGAGAAATGGGCCGGGCCCTACCTCGAGAAGGGAACCATGCTCCTCGACCCATGGGGCACCCCCTACGGCTACCGGTTCCCGGGCAAGTTCAACCGCGACGCGTACGATCTCTGGTCGGCTGGGCCTGACGGAAGGGACGGGACGGAGGATGACATCGTCAATTGGCGGACGGAGCGAGACTGACTGACGTAGCCCAAGAGTGAAAGCGCGCCGCCTCGTCACTCCCCCGCCTGGGCGGCGAAGACCTTCTCGAACAGCTCGTCCAGCGTGCTCTGCTCGCCGCACTCCGGACATCGGGCCTCTCGCAGGCCGATGAGGCTGTAGCCGCACGTGACGCAGACCAGCCGCGACTTGACGTCGCCCGTGATCCGCAGGCCCTCGGCGGTGTGGGGACGCCACATCCTCGTCGTGATGACGAACCACAGCCCCGTCAGGATGAGCGGGCCGGTGATCGGCAAGGAATCGACCCAGTCCGAGTTGAAGCCCCTGATCGGAACCAGCGTGACGATGACCAGGTAGGCCGCCGCCAGCGCGGCGGACCGCCTCGCCAGCCCGCGCGTCCAGTGAACCGCGCGTCGCCACACCGTCGACCACCATATCACGACAAGCAGGCCGCAGACGAAGTTGGCAAGCATGATCGCCAGATTGTCCCTGTTCAGCGATAAGGGCGCCGCGCCGCCCGGTAGCGCCTTGACCGCCAGCATGGCGAGGATGACCCAGAGCCCCGGGATGAACGGCACCAGGGCGAAGCCGTAGATCAAGCGGACGGCGTACGGCGGCATCACTCTTCTCCTCAAGTATCCGACGCCCTCGGCGATCCCCCACCACAGGTAGGCGGCCACCACGACCCATACGCCCCCGAGCGCGCACGATTGGCCCAGGCGCAGGAAGTCCTCCTCCACGCAGCCCGCCTGCCATATCGGCTGCCAGACCAGTACGTGGGCAAGGACCGCCACCGTCACGGCGCCCGTGCTCAGGTACCGCCCGAGCGTCCACGTAACGAACCTCCGCCATACCAGGAAGCTCACGCCCAGTAGTTGCGCGGTACCCAAGAAGACCACGACGAAGAGCATATCGTGAATCGGCGGGTTGATCGTCAGGTTGTCCAGCAGCTCGGCCGCCAGGATGGACGTGCCCGGAAGGACCCACATCACCGCCAACAGCATGCACAAACGCAGAGGGATCTTTCCGGGTCGGCTCGACATGACGCAAGCCATTGTCCCCCCGTATCAGACGCATGGTCAAGCGCGGGCCCGGCGGGTATCCTCTTGGCGTCCATCTACCGACCACCGGAGAACCGCGCATGACGATGACCCGACGCGAGCTCAACTTGGCCATCTTCGAGGGTGCCACGGACAAGATCCTCTGGCAGCCCCGGCTCGAGACGTGGCTCGAGCATCATCGGCGCGAGGGCACGTTCCCCGCCCGGTTCCGCGACAAGACCGACCTGGAGATCTACGACGCGCTGGGCTGCTCGGTGCGCTATGCGGCCTGCTACGGCATCGAGTCGTACGAGGACCCGGCCGACGTCGAGCGGAGCGAGCGCCGGGAGGGCGGCAAGCTCATCCAGACCCTCCGCACGCCCAGCGGCGAGATCACCACCGTCCTCGACGAGGTGTGGGAGGGCGACCGGCTGGCGAATCAGCGGATCCGCGAGTTCCCGGTCAAGACCGTCGAGGGCCTGCGCGTCGTGACGGACTTGGTCGAGCGCCAGCAGTTCCGCGCGAACCATGAGCTCTTCGCGTCCAAGGCCGAGCAGGTCGGGCACCGCGGCGAGCCCACGATCTTCCTGACGTCCAGCGGATACACCGAGCTCATCAAGGTGTACTGCGGCCTCATCGACACGACGTATCTGATGTACGACCACCCGAAGGAGTTGGAGATCTACCTCGAGGCCTGCGACCGCCGCGACGACCGGATGATCGACGCGGCCTTGGAGCTGCCCTGCCGGATCTTCAACCTGGGCGACCACGCGACGAACGAGTTCACCCCCCCGCCGATCCTAACGAAGTACCTGATGCCGCGGTGGCAGCGGATCGCGCGGCGGATGACCGAGAACGGCCGATTCGTTCACACGCACTGGGACGGGCACAGCAACCTCATGCTGCCTTACCTGCTGGATACGAATCTGCACGGGGTCGAGGCGCTGACGCCCAGGCCGATGGGCGATATGACGCTGGAGGAGATCAAGGCGGCCGTCAAGGACCAAATGGTCGTGCTCGACCTGCTACCGGCCATCCACTTCCTCGATCAGTACACCACCGAAACCGTCGTCGAGTTCGCCAAGCGCGCCATCGACATGTTCGCGCCGAAGCTCATCCTCGGCATCAGCGACGAGATCAGCCAGGTGGGTCAGATCGAGAAGGTCGAGGCCATCACGGCACTCGTCGACAAGACCTGCGGTCTGGCGACGTAGCCACGACAGAAAGGACGAAGTACAAAGGACGAAGGACAAGTACAGAGGGCGAAGGGCGAGGTGACGCGGTATGCGGGATGGTGCGACGTACAGACGGGCTGGTGTCGATATTGATGCCGCTGACGCGACGAAGCGGGAGATGGCTGGTCATCTCGAGGCGACCGATCCGCGCGTGCTGAACCGGCTCGGGGCGTTCGCCTCGCTGTTTGAGGCGTCGTTTCCGGGGATCGAGCGGCCCGTGCTGGTGCTCAAGGCCGAGGAGCCCGGCTCGAAACAGTTGCTGGCGGTGAGGCACGGGCGGATTCGCGGGATCGCGTACGACCTGGTCAACCATCTCATCGACGACATCATCGTCATGGGCGCGGCGCCGCTGGCGGTTCTCGATACGATCATCTGCGGGAAGCTGGACAGGCCCACGATTATCGAGCTGGTCGGGGCGATGGCAGAGGCCTGTCGCGATCAGGGCTGCACGCTTGTCGGGGGGGAGACGTCCGAGCAGCCGGGGGTGGTTCCCGAGGACCGGTTCGTGCTCTGTGCGAGCGTGGTCGGGGTGGTCGATCGGTCGCGGATCATCGACGGCTCGCGGATCAGGAAGGGCGACGTCGTTCTCGGCCTGGCGTCCAACGGACTGCACACGAACGGGTACTCTCTGGTCAGGCACCTGCTAGATAGCGACAGCGCCCTGGCACAACAGCCGGTTGGTGATCGGACGTTTCTGGATGCGGTGCTCGAGCCGCACCGGTGCTACTACCAGGGGCTGAGGGATCTGTTCGGGCGGGAGGAGCTGCACGGTCTGGCGCATATCACGGGTGGGGGCATCGCGGGGAATCTCAACCGGGTACTGCCGGAGGGGCTGGGGGCGTCGATCGATCTGGGCGCGATCCGTCCGCTGCCGATCTTCGCGAGCATTCGCCGGGCCGGCAACGTGCCCGACGCCGATATGCTCCGCACGTTCAACATGGGCGTCGGGATCGCTCTCGTGGCGGACCCGGGCGGCGTCGATGGCATACGAGAGCACTTGAGCGCGAGGGGTTACGGCTCTGAGCGCATCGGCGAGATTGTGGCGGGGGATCGGACGGTTCAGTATCGCGGTGAGTTGGCGTGGTGAGCGCGACGTTGCGCGTCGGCGAACCGCCGGCTCGGACAAGGTCCATCGCGGAGTGCTGGAGGGCCTGACGATGTTCATTGGCGAACTAAGCATGATCCCGGCGTCGAAGACGAAGGCGGCCGCGTCGTCCCTGAAGGAGAAGACGGACCTCTACCTGGGAGCGCTAACGTACCATGGCCAGATCTGTGGTGAGGGGGTTGTCGGGTGGACCGGAGCGGCCTTGCGCGTAACGACGTACCTGCCAACGTCGACGTCCCTCCTCGCCAAGCACCATTCGAAGGCGGGGCGCCAAGCGTGGGATGACCTGTGCCAAGCGTGCCAGTCTCATCCAAGGTGGCAGGTCATGGGTGATCGTTCCGAGAAGCGGACCACGGACTGGCGCAGGGCACGATCCCTCTACGTCAGCACCGACTGGTTCGATCCCGGCCCCCCGATCCTCGCCGGCACGACCGGCCAGCCCATTCCCGCCTACTTGCTCCCCCTGAGCGACAGTGAGATCCAGGACGTCAATGGCTGGGCAGGCTTCTATCGGCTTCACGACAAGATGTGGACCTGCGCAGAGGATCGACGTTTGGAGACGCAGACCTACAAGCTACTGGCGGACCCGAATAGCGAACTCTCGAGCTGGGGACGTGCGGCCTGCCGAACGATCGAGGAACGCACGGGTCTGCCGACGTACTACCATCTGTTCAGACACTGGGGGCGACGTGATGCCAAACGCGAAGCGCGGCGAACGTGCCCGGGCTGCAACGGGAGATGGCATCGCAGGCCGACTGCCAAATACGGCATCGACAGCTTCGAGTTTGTGTGCCGCCGCTGTCGGCTGATCTCGAGCTTGGCTGATTTCGACGACGAACGACTGGCGCACATTGGGGAGTATCGGGGCTGAGCTGGGCAGAGGAGCGCGTGATGAAGCTGGTTTGCAGGGCAACCCAGCTTCAGAGGTGGGGGGCACGAGCTCCCTGCCGAATTCGTGTTCCCCACCGCCGAAGCGATGGGCCACCCGGCCCACGGGCAAGATGCCCGTGCTACAGGCTAGCGAGGATGGAGAGAGAGTTGCTTGGAGACGGCGAGGGACGAAGGATGATTGATGGACGTTGCCGCATCGCGGTGGGCGTCGTGATGCTCACGGCCGCGATCGGGCAGATCCTTGCCGAGGAATCGGCGGGGGTTGTGGCCGGCGGGCGGGAGCGGAAGGCTGGGGGTGATCCGTTACGGTCGTGGACGCCCTGCCGCGAGAATCCCGTGCTCACCTCGGGCGCGGCCGGCAGTTGGGACGAGAACATCCGCGAGCGGATGTGGGTCCTCCGCGAGGGCGACACCTACCACGGCTGGTACGCGGGGTGGAGGGGTCCTTACGACAAGAGCCGCCCCAAGCTCGCCAAGCTCGGCCACGCGACGAGCAAGGACGGCCTCCACTGGACGAAGCACCCGGGCAACCCCATCTTCGCCGACCGATGGGTCGAGGACATCTGCGTCGTCAAGGACGGCGATACGTACTTCATGTACGCCGAGGACGAGAGCGAGAACAAGACCGTCCTGCACCTGCTGACGAGCAAGGATCGCGTCCGCTGGACCCAGCGCGGCAACGTCCTCGAAAAGCTCGACGGCAGCAAGTGGGAGGGCGGATGGGTCGGCACGCCCCTCGTCTGGAAGGAAGGGCCGAAGTGGTTCCTCCTGTACGAAGGCGGGCCGCCGGGCGACGTCGCCCTGGCCACGTCAAAGGACGGCGTGCACTGGACGCGGAGCGAGCGGAACCCCGTCCTGACCGAGGGCAAGGGCTGGGAGGACCAGGTCACCGCGCCGGACAGCATCGTCAAGGTCGGCGACGTGTACCACCTGTTCTATCATGCGTGCGGGAAGCGGTGGCAGTCGGGGCTGGCCACGTCGAGGGACCTGCTGACCTGGACGCGGTACGAGGGGAACCCGATCGCGCCGCACCCCTCGCCCGTGGTCGTTGACGCGGGCGACCGATACCTGTTGTATACGAGCAGCTCGACCGGCACGTCGGGCGGAATCTACGTGTTCGTTTCTCCGAAGTAACCCGGACGGCCGGCCGCACAACGGCCCGCCCGACGGACCCCACGCGAGAGGACAACAATGCGCAACCGAATCATCACCACCTGCGTTCTGCTGAGCATCGTCATCGGCTCCCCGGCCGCTGGAGAAGAGAACTTGAACGTACTGCCCGACAAGATCGACGGCGTCGCTCGCGGCGAGCTGCTCAAGGTCTACTTCCAACAGCAGGTCGACGAGGCCTGGAAGCGATGGCAGGCCGAGTACGAGAAGCTCAAGACACCCGAGCAGATCGCGGACTACCAGAAGCAGCGCAAGCAGCGATTCATCGAGGCCATCGGGGGCCTGCCCGAGCGGACGCCTCTGAACCCACGCGTAACGGGTAAGGTGCAACGAGACGGCTTTCGCGTCGAGAAGATCGTCTTCGAGAGCCAGCCCGGTATCTTCGTGACCGCCTGCCTCTTCCTGCCCGACTCGCCCCGGCACAAGCCCCCCTACCCCGGCGTCCTCGTGCCCTGCGGTCACAGCCACAACGGCAAGGCCTATGACTCGTATCAGCGGATCAGCGCGCTGCTCGCCCTCAACGGATTCGCCGCCCTGATCTACGACCCCATCGACCAGGGAGAGCGCGTCCAGCTCTTCGACGACAAGGGCAAGCCCAAGCTCGTCAGCGTGGCCGGACACGACATGCTCGGCATCGGCTGCATCCTCCTCGGACGAAATACGGCCCGCTTTCGCATCTGGGACGGCATGCGGGCCCTCGACTACCTCCAGTCGCGACCGGAGGTCGACCCCAAGCGAATCGGCTGTACGGGCAACAGCGGCGGGGGAACGCTCACGTCGTATCTGATGGCGCTGGACGATCGGATCATCGCCTCCGCCCCGAGCTGCTACCTGACCAACCTGCCGACCCTCATCCGCACGATCGGCCCGCAGGACGCCGAGCAGAACATCCGCGCCCAGCTCGCCTTCGGCATGGACCAGGCCGACTACATCCTGATGCGGGCGCCGAAGCCGACGATCATCCTCGCGGCGACGCAGGACTTCTTCGACATCGGCGGGACGTGGGTCACCCTCCGCTACGCCAAGCGGCTGTACTCGAGGATGGGTCTGGCCGAACGCGTCGACATCATCGAGGTCGACGACAAGCACGGCTTCCACCAGCCGCAGCGCGAGGCCTCCGTGCGATGGATGATGCGGTGGCTGCTCGGCAAGGACGAGCCGATCACCGAGCCGGACATCAAGGTGCTCGGCGAGCAGGAGATCTGGGCCGCGCCCAACGGGCGGGTCATGCAGCTCGACGGCGCCAAGACGCTCTACGAGCTGAACGCGGACTACGAAACACAACTCGCCGCCAAACGGAAGCAGCGATGGTCGACGGGTAAGCGGGCCGAGTTGCTCGAGCAGGTCCGACGGATCGCCGGCATCAGAAAACTGTCCGAGCTGCCCCAGCCACAAGTGGACAAGGTCGGCAAGATCCAGCGCGACGCGTGCACGATCGAGAAGCTCGTCCTGAAGCCGGAACCCGGGCTCTACCTCCCCGCGCTCCTCTTCGCCCCAAACGGAGAGAAGGATGCCGGCGTCACGCTCTACCTTCATGAGAGCGGCAAGGCCGACGCCGCCAGGCCAGGCGGCGCGATCGAAGCGCTCGTCAGGGCCGGACAGAAGGTCCTGGCGGTGGACGTCCGCGGCGTCGGTGAGACCGCCCTGAAGAACTGGCGTCACATGAACACCCCCTACCTGCTCGGGCGCTCGCTGATGGGCATGCAGGCGGAAGACATCCTCACGTCCGCGCGATACGCCCAGGGGCTGAGCAACGCGAAGGCGGCCGGCGGCGTGGACCTGGTGGCGGTCGGGCAAGTGTGCGTGCCCGCACTCCACGCGGCCGCCGTGGAGTGCGGGCTCTTCAAATCGATCAAGCTGAGCCGGCCCCTCGTGTCCTGGTCCAACGCGGTTCACACCTGGCCGACGAAGGATCAGTGGCCGAACGTCGTCCACGGGGCGCTCGAAGTCTACGACCTGCCGGACCTCGCATCGACCCTCGGCGCCAAGCTCGAGATCGACCGCCCCGCCAACGCGATCGGGCAGGCCGTTGAGCGGGGCTGGTAGCAGCCGTCTCGACCAAAGGCCTTATGTCTCTCGGCGTTCCGTTGGAAGGGCTCTATACACGTCGACGAGGCAAGGGAGCCAATGGCCCACGCATGCAATTCTAACTCGCTAATATATAGCAACTTATCACATTACGCCCTCTCCGGGCCGGATTGCCGCGTCCGAGCCGATCCTGAAGTAGCTTACATTTCGCCGTTGCCGGGTCGAGGCGGCAATCTGGCCCCATCCTCCCTTTAAGTTTCTTAACGAAAGGCAATAAGGACGAAATCGGCCTCATCGCTCCTTGCCGTAGGCCTTCTGACTACTTTCATGAAGTTGGTCCATGTAGTTGACAAGGGGTAAACACCTGTTTATCATTGGTTGGTCAGTGAGGGGCATTTCTATACTGATGCTGAAGGTTGGAAGGCGTTGCATCTGAGTCCTGAATAGCTCTTTAGTGGAAGAGTTCCGCTAAGGGGCCGAGTGTGTGCGCGTCGAGCACTGAGGAGGAAGCCACGATGGTGAGATGGAAGCTCGCTGTAGTCGTTCTGAGTGTTCTGTGCATCCTGGGAACGGAATCGGTTCTGGCCGATTTCTACGACAGCTTCAACGACGGTCAGTACGGCGAGGATCCGAACGTCTTCGACATCGATGACCCTTGCTGGACGATCGCGCATAAGGTTGGTGTGGCCTATGCCGAGAGCGCCCTCGACGGGGAGCTGCGACTTTACGTGCAGGGCGTCTCGTTCATCAGCGCGGGGCTATCGGGGGCCCTGGTGGACTATGGGGATCGGGACCCGAACACGAGCGCGAACTGGTTCACGGACGCCCAAGCCCACTATGTCGTGGCCAAGATGCGGGCGAATCCCCTCCTGGCTGGCGAAGGATGCTGCGGCTTCACCATACTCGCCGATTACGTCCAGTGGAGGACGTACATCTGCGACTTCCAGTTCGACGACAACTGGTTCGAGGTCATCTACGTGACCGGAACCGATTTCAGTCAGGCTAGGGGCGGGCACCGGCGAACTGATTTGGACCCGAACGCCGGGTTCTGGATGGTGTGTCAGTACGATCCGGGCGCGGATCCTAACGACGTCAACGACAACCGGCTTCGGGCGGCGGCCTATGCGGGGGACAAGTACGACTGGGACGGGGTTTGGGACATCGACGTGCTGATCACGACGGCATGGGACCCCAACATTTACCCGCCATACTCGGCGGGGCTATACAGCCTCACGTCGCTTTGCAGCAGCCACACGGGAGACGAGCTCAAGTCGGACGTCAAGTACGACAACATCGAATGCCGTCACGGCGTCTTCACAAACGTGTCGAGGACGCTGGATCTGACGGTCATTAACCCGCAGTACGGGACCGTCACGATCGACCCCGACCTACTGGCGGACTGCAACAACATGGATCCGAACGATTATGATCCGCCGAACAACCCGCCCTATTCGGCGCAGCGTCGCTATACGGACGGGACGGAGATCGTGCTGGTTGCCGAGGCGATCGCGGGCAAGTCGTTCAAGCAATGGCTGATCCTCGACCCGAACTACCCCGGCGACGCGAACTACGCCTCGGCGTCGGACAGCAACACCGTGCTGTACCTGACGATGGATGAGGACAAGGCGATTGAGGCGTCGTTCAAATGCGGCAGCAGCATGCCGCTGTTTCTTGCCGTGACGCTGATGGCTTTGGCGGTGGGCGTCGTGGTTCGGCGCCTGACGTAGGGGAAGGGAAGGGCCGGCCGCGCTCAGCGCGGGGAGGCCGCATCGGTCGCTCGAGTTGGGGCCGCCTATCTGCGGGAGAAACGTCGTGACGGATCGTGCACGGAGGTCGGTCGTGGGCGCGGGGGGGTTCACGCTCATCGAGTTGCTGGTTGTGGTCGCGATCATCGCGTTGCTGATCTCGATTCTGCTTCCGGCGCTCAGCAGCGCCCGATCGCAGGCGCGGACCACGCTGTGCCTGAGCCGCATCGGCCAGATGGGTAAAGGCCTCCTGCTATACGCGGACGACTACGGGGAGGTGTTCCCCTTCATCTCCACGATGCACGGGACTGTTTACGACGCCAACGAGGCGTGGCTGGCCGAGCCCAATGACCTTCTGGCCATCCACCACAGCCGGCAAGAAGTCTGGCCCGAATACGTTAGCGTACCCCGCAGCGGCTGGCTATTCACGTACTGCCGATTCGAAGACAACTACCGGTGCCCGGAATTCGAGCGGGTGAGCCACCCGGACAAGGCCCACAGCGTCTGGAATTACACCCGCGCCGTGTGGGCACGGCTGTGGCGATTGCCGGATGAGTTTGAGGCCGAGACTGGTCTGGATTGCCCGAGTACTTGGGGCGACGTCTCGGGTCCGATCATGAAGGTCAGCAAGGTCTATGCGCCGGGGCGGCTGCCTGTGCTGCTTGACGAGCAGTGGGATCGCCACGTCGCCACGGCCGGCTGTTATGGAGACAACGGCTCGGCATACAACTGCAACGACTACGGCTTCTTCGCGGACAACATCATCGGCATCTACCATGGCAGGCCCACGACCTGCCGCTTCCACAAGCTCGACTACGACACCGAGTTCGGTTTCTACGACCCATTCCTTTGGAAGCGCGGCAGCATCTTCTGCTACGACGGACACGCCGATCTAGAACGCGACCCTTGGCCGACGTATGAGTCAGGCAACAACACTCGCCTGAAGTCGAAACCGAAGGAGTTTCGCATGAATGGCGATGGCGGGCGCGCCTGGCACGAGATGAACGCCGTCATCGCCTACATGGACAACCTGTACTACGCCCAACGGGGGCGCTACACCCAACCCGGCGAGATCCCACCTTTTGGGTCGTAAGCCTTCCGACCAGCCCCCCCGGGCCGCTCGGCGCGAACGGAGGCGCCGCCGCCAAGCCCCGACCAAGCGGGTGGACCGATCCATGCGAGCCCGCCGGCGGTCATTTGCCGAGCACTCTCAGCGCCGGCAGATCGAAACGCTTCGGGTCCTTCAGCCCGAACCGCTGAACGGAAATCTTGCCGCGATCAAAGGCGGCCACGGGCCAACCCGTGACGTACTTGCCCCACGGTATCAGAACGTAGTTGCGGCAATCGGGCGGAATTGGATCGAAACCATCCGGCGCGGGCGCGTCGGCCACCAGCGATGTGTCCGTGTACTCGGTCACCTGGCCCGTCCAGCGAGCGGGACGATCGACGAACCCCAAATCGCCGCAAGTCATCGTGCTCGCCCCACACGCGACGAGGCGCCGCTTGCCGTCGGGCTCGATCCTGACCAGGCCGAACTTGCCCTGGAACGAGACCCCGTCCACCTCGACGCGGCTGTCGACGTCGCTCAGCACGAGATAGGTGCCCCAATCGGACTGGATCTTGACGGCGACGGCGTCCTTGCCGGCCCCAGGGGGCAGCGCTAGCAGCTTGGCGGCCCTCACGGGCGTCGCGCCGTCGACGCCGCTCGGCTCGTGGATGGCGACGAACACGCTCGCCCGATCATCCCCGACGTCGACGGCGTCGACGTATCGAACGCGCCGGCCGAGCTGAGTGTGCAGCTCCTGCCCGGGGCCGTTGGATGCTTCCAGCCGGTCGACGGCGCTTAGCATCCGCATTCGATAGGCCCGCCCCTTCTGTCTCCAAACCGCTTGCCAGCCTGGCGCGGGCTTTTCCAGGGAGCGGACGTCGCGCAGGCCGTAGATGTGCTCGGGCTGGACGCTGCCGCCGAAGTTGGGCAGCGGCTTCTCGGCCGGCAAACTCGCGCCGACGAACTCGAGGACCCCCGCCTCGGCATCCGAGGCCCCTACCTCGCTGAAGATCCGATACGCGCGTCTCTTGCCGCCCTCGACGCGGAAGATATCGACCAGGAATGTCCGCGCCTCTGGCCCCTTGATCAGGACCGTCGTCCGGCGGTACTGGCGGCACATGGGGTAGGCGTCGGTGGAGCACTCGACGACGGAAGCGATCGGCGTGGTGAACATCATGTGCAGCCGGGGCCGGCGGCCTCGCGCGTTCTGATCCGCCTCATCCACGACGACGAGGTTGTGGCTTCGGGCGTCGTGAATCCAGCGGTTCTGCGGCATGTCGCCGATGTAGCCCTGATCGCCGAGGACGACGTGCCCTCGGTCGACGTAGAAGAGCGAGAGGTTGTCGCGGTGACGGTGCCCGCCCTCCGGATTCGCCGGCATCGCCAGCATCGACGCACCGCGCCCCTGGCCATGACGCAGGAACGCCGTCATCCAGCCGGGATACCAGATCTCGGGCAGGTCGAACGCGCCGTGCCTCTCGAGCTCCTCGGGCTCGCAATGGAACAATGCGTACTCGGTCGGGCGGCGTCCGGCGTACAGGCTCGGCATCTTGCCGCGAAAGGCGTCGGGCAAGCGATTCAGGCCCAGCTCGAAAAAGAACGTGCTGGGCCGAGCGCTGACCGACGTGTCCGAGAGGGGCGGATAGCGGCCGTCCGGGCAAAGCTGGTCCAGCACGCTGAGGAGCATGAGACGCAGCATCGGGTCCGACCGGTACAGGTCGAGCGCGCCCTGGCGCGCCTTGAACCCGCTCGGCCAGACGAACCCATGCAGCGTCTCGGGCACCATCAGCAGCGCGCCGAGGTACATGTTCGTGTAGGCGGGCGACTCGCGGGAGAAGCCGTCGAACGTGAAGGAGCGATCCCGCACGGTCTCGTATCCGCGGAGGGCCACGTCGGCCAGCTCGGGCACGCCGAGCGTCTTGGCCACCGCCGCCTGCGCCATGTAGATCCGCGGGGCCTTGTTGTTGGGACAGGTCGCCTTCCCCTCCCCGCCGACGTACGGCTCGGCGTCCATGATCCACTCCAGCAGCAGGTCCCGTTCGACCTCGGCTCGCATGGCATCCGTCCACAGCGGCCGACCCGAAGCGTCCTTGGCCTCGCAAACCAGGTCGTACGTCAGGCAGACATCCGGCAGGCAGGAGACCGATCCGGTGCTGGGCCAGAGACGACCGGCCCCCCAGTAGTTCTGAAGCATCCGCGCACGCTCGGAGGTGTCATTCTTGTACGCCTGCGAGCAGAGGTGCCGCTTCCATTCGAGCTTCAGATCCCGATCGTGCCAGGCGGCGTAGAGCGGGTCGCAGTCGGCAACCGTGTCCCAGTAGTCGTGATAGAGCCAGCGGCGATAGCAGCGGGCCAGGCGGACGAGAATCTTGACGGCCTTGTCGGCGTACCGCGCCTCGCCGGTCAGTTGGTAGGCCAGGGCCAGGCTCCGACCGGCCGAGATCATGAACGACGCCTTGTGTTGGCGAACGCTGCCCGAGAAGCTCACGTGAATCGGCCGGCCCACCCAGTGATACGCCAGCTTGCCCGTCCGGTCGTCGGGATGCTCGCGCTCGCGTTCGTTCAGATAGAACGTCAGAGACTGTCCCATTCGAGGCGCCTGCAGCGTCGCCGTCTCGGGGAACTTCGCGTCGGGATACGTCTGCCCGCATCGGTTGCAGCGGATCACGTCGGGATAGCGGGAGCTCCACGCCACGATCCGCCCGCCGACCCCCTCCTGCGACTTGACCCCGACGCAGTTGGGGCACGTGAAGCCGTAGTGCTGCCACGGCGTCAGCTCGGAGATCATGCGGTCGATCCACGCGTCGTCATGCCCGGCCACCTCGTCGGCCGTCTTCTTGACGTCGGCGAACCACTTCCTGCCCCAGTCGGTTCGCTCGATAGTCCGCCTCGCCCGAGCGATCTCCTCGTCCGACAGCAACACCGGATGCCTGACGTCGCGCGCATGCGCCAGCATCCGCGTCTTGCGAGCCTCCATCTTCTCGCGAAACGCCGTCTCCTGCGAAGACGGCCCCGGCGTCTGCCAGGGCATCAGCCCCGCCCCGCCGACCACGCCCTTGACGAAAGCCGCCTTCCTGGCGTTCGCATCCTGGGCAGCCGCCTCGGCCGCCTGGGCCTGCTTGGCGAGTGCCGCTGTCCAGAGCAGCGCCCCAATCGCCGCGCACGCCGCCCAGAGCGGGAACGGCCTTCTCGGCCGCGTATTCGTCCGCCGAATCTTCTGTTCTAGGAGAACCCACGTCATGTCACGTATACCTCTCTTCTACACGACCGCGCGCCGCGACCTGTATGAGCCCGCCCGTTGCGGAAAACGCTATGCATCCGGGCGATAGCAGCCACCCGGTCGCATCATACGAGCGCAGAAAGACGCCCGCGAGCCGTTCGGCTCGCGGGCGCCTGGATCGTGCTTCCCAGATCGGCCTCTTTGACCTATTCGAACGCCGCCTGCAATTGCACGCGGAACATGTTGATCTCGTCGTTTTGATTGACGTTGATCCAATCCGAGTCAACCGAGGCCTCCTCGATCCTCGTGTAGTCGGCCTGGATCTTGAAATTATGGGAGCCATAGGGATAGTAGCTCACGCCGAACGTGTACTCCCAGGTATTGTCGCCGCCGTTGTCCCAGACACCGCCCATCCGAGCCGCCAGCTCAACCTTCTTGGGGATGATGAAATAGCCGGCCTGGATGTAGCCCCCCTGATAGTGCGACGAACCCGACCGGGTCGTGAGCAGTTCCCACTGCGAGAACTCGCTGTCGCTGTCGACCGTCCTCAGGTACCACTCGGCGGCCAGCGAGAAACCGCGATACTTGAAGGCCGTGTCCATGCCGAAACCGAAGTAGTCCGTCCCGGTTGCGTCCGCCGTCGCGTTCCCACCGATCCCACGTCCGCGGCGGATCCGCTCCGGAATGTTGTACAGCAAGCCGGGGCCGCGGTTGTCGCCGTTGTCGTCGTTGTAGTAGAAGCTCGAACCGACTTCCCACTGGGGATCCTTGCTGTATTCGAGATCGGGCTCGCTCGTAATGGGATCCCCAAGGATATGGCCTACCAACCGGGCTGCATACGAGAAATTGGTGTCAAGTTGCTCCCGGCCCGGGCTGTCCGATTCATCGTTGATACCGTTGAACATGCCGATCTGGTAGCTCAGACGCTTGGCCAGTGTACCGTGCGCCTTGATGCCGATTGACCGACCCAGCGCGAAAACCTCCTCCGCGAGCGAACGATCCACGAACTGCCATTGGCTGTGCCAGTAAAGGAACTGGCGGCCCTGGGGGATGTCGACGAGACCGGCGCGAATCTGTAACTCAGGGGCAATCTCGTAGTTCACCCACGCGTAATAGGTGATCCAGTCATGCGATTGGTCGGTGTCGCCTCGCACCGTGACCCTGTAAGTAAGCTTGTCGGTGTGAATATGCCCCATGAACGTCAGGTAAAGCTGCTCGATCTCGAACCCATTAATGTCGTCTTGCTTGTTGCGGCCCTGCAGCCGAGGGTTGTCCGTTTGCCGATTCGTGCCCGTCCAACGGAACTTCATCATGCCGTTGATATTCAGCAGGAACTTCTCGTCGCTGCTCTTGATATAGAAGCCGTGGTCGTATCCGACCTGCATGACGTCCGGGTAAAGGCTCTCGCGGAAATCAGCATCGGCGAGGACCTCCCGCACAACCTTCTTGATCTCCTCGACGCGCGCGGCATCCAGGTCTTCGCTGTTCGCGACGCTCAGCTTGGTCTCCAACTCGCCGATGGTCTGCTGCTGTTTCTCGACCAACTCTTGGAGTCGATCAAGCCTCCCTTTCAGGTCTTCGGACGCCCCAGCCGGCACAGCGACCAGAAACAGCGCCAGTGCAACGCCCAGCATTCCCACGCTGCGCATGGATAGACCTCCCTGGTTGGTACCGCGAACTGACGGGATGGGTGCTTCTCCGCTTCTGCTGCCCGCACCTGCAGCCGCACGGAGACAACCTGCCCAATGGTCATTGCCTATATCGGCTTTCGGCCGCGATGTCAAGGCTGTGCTGGCCCTTTCCTCGGAAAACCCGATTTCGGTGAACCTGGGCGGGTAACGCCGAAAGCAAGGGCCTGCGAAGGGCATCGCGGACGCAAAAAGAGCCCCCGTGAACTGACACGCTCACAGGGGCTCGAAAGGCCTTCGCTGCCGTCAAGCAGGTTCCACTACTCGAACGCCGCCTGCAATTGCACGCGGAACATGTTGATCTCGTCGTTCTGATTAACGTTGATCCAGGAGGAGTCCACCGAGGCCTCGGAGATCCGAGTGAAGTCGGCCTGAATCTTGAAGTTGTGGGAGCTATACGGATAGTAGTTCACGCCGAACGTATACTCCCACACGTTGTCGTCGTCGTTGTCCCAGACGCCACCCATCCTGGCCGCCACCTCGACCTTCTTGGGGATGACGAAGTAGCCCGCCTGGATGTACCCGCCCTGAACGTGCGACGAGTGGCTCTTGCCCGTCAGGATCTCCCACTGCGAGAACTCGCTCTCGCCGTCCACCGTCCGCAGATACCACTCGGCCGTCAGCGAGAAGCCGCGATAGCGGAACGCCGCATCGGCGCCGAAACCGTAGTACTGGGTCCCGGTGGCGTCCGCGATCGCGTTGCCGCCGATGCCCCGGCCGCGGCGGATCCGGTCCGGAATGCTGTAGAGCAGGCCCGGTCCGAGGTTGTCGCCGTTGTCGTCATTGATGTAGAAGCTCGCGGCCACGTCGAGCAAGGGGTCCTTGCTGTACTCGAGGTCGGTCTCGTCGCTGATCCCCTCACCCAGGATGTGCCCGATCAACCGGCTCGCGAAGGCAAAGTTCGTGTCGAGCTGCTCGCGACCCGGGCTATCCGTCGGATCGTTGATGCCGTTGTAGATGCCCGCCATGTACGTGACCCGCTTGGCCAGCGTGCCGTGGAACATCACGCCGATCGACTGCCCCAGGAAGAACGCCTCCTCCACCATGGAACGGTCGACGAACTGAAGCTTGCTGTCCCAGTTCATGAACTGCCGCCCCTGCGGGAGATCCATTAGACCGGCCATGACCTGAAACTCCGGCACGACCTCGTAGTTCACGAGGGCGTAGTAGGTCACCCAGTCGTGGGACAGGTCGGTGTCGCCCTGGACCGTCACCTGATACGTCAGCTTGTCGGTGTGGATGTGGCCGGCGAACGTCAGGAACAGCTTCTCGATCTCGAAGCCGTTGATGTCGTCCTGCTTGTTTCGGCCCTGGAGCCGCGGGTTGTCGGTCTGACGATTCGTGCCCGTCCACCGGAACTGCATCATCCCGCTGATGTTCAGCAGGAACTTGTCGTCGCTGCTCTTGATGTAGAAGCCGTGATCGTATCCGACCTGCATGACGTCTGGGTAGAGGCTCTCACGGAAGTCGGCATCGGCCAGGACCTCTCGCACGACCTTCTTGATCTCCTCGACACGCGCGGCGTCCAGATCCTCGCTGTTGGCGACAGTGAGCTTGGACTCCAAGTCGGTGATCGTCTGCTGCTGCTTGTCGACCAGGTTCTGAAGTCGATCGAGTCGCGACTGCAGGTTCTGAGGCTCCTCCCCCGCCACGGCGGTCAGCGGCATTACCAGGCACATGCTCAGGGTCATCCCGACCAACAGCACGCTGCGCATAACTATCCTCCTTGGCAGTCCCACGATAGGGATTCAATGGTGCATATAGGCTCGGCGGCCCGCCCGCGCCAACGGGCTCTACCCCAGATTCTGACCGCGCCACCGGGGTGCAGTGCCACCTACTTGATCTTCCTTATACCGTGGGGTACCAGGCCTGTCAAACCTCAAGCCGCGTATTTGGGGGGCGGGTCCCCGATCGCCGTATCCTTCCACGTCCGCGTCCGTTAGCGAACCAGCGAGCGGACCACGAATCATGCGACGTCGTGCCGACAAGGGGTTTGATTTCCGGCGAATCTGAGTTACCATGGGACCACGGAGGTGGAATTGCCTTCTATCGGATTCACAGGCACGGAATGATGAGTGGGGACCGAGAGCGAGCTCAGTTTCTGGCGGACGAATTGGCCATCGTACTGAGCCACTTCGACCTCGGTACCATTCAGGAAATCACGGCATTCAAACGAGGTAGCCGCAAGAGCCCCAAGGCCTACATCAAGGCCAGCCGGGGCGAGTTCGTGCTCAAACGCCGGGCCCCTGGCAGAGACGATCCCGTCAAAGTGGCCTTCTGTCATCTACTGCAAAACCACTTGGCCCGCAAGGATTTTCCTCTTCCGCACCTTATCCCTACCCGCCGCCACCGCAACTCGATGGTTCGCTATCACGATTGGACCTACGAGATGTTTCGTTACGTTCAAGGCCAACCCTACGACCAATCGATCGCCGAGACCGAGGACGCCGGCCGAACCCTGGGACTGTGCCATGCCGCCTTGGCCGACTACGAATCCGACTACGCGCCGCCCATCGGCGGATATCACGACAGCGAGATGGTCAAGAACGCCCTGAACCACGTGCCCACCCGCCTGCAATCCCACGAGAGCGTCATCGGAAAAGAAGCCGAGCTCCTGGCCACCACCCAGTGGCTCTACGAGGCCTACGAAGCCGCCGCCGAGGGCGTCAAGACCGCCGGGATGGACACCTGGCCGGACCAGGTCGTCCACGGAGACTGGCACCCCGGCAACATGCTCTATCGCGACCAGCGCGTCGTGGCCGTCATCGACTATGACTCGGCCAGGGTCTCGCCCTGGATCACGGACTTGGCCAACGGCATTCTGCAGTTCTCGATCCTGGGTGGCTCCGACGATCCGGACAGTTGGCCCGACCACTTCGATGAGGAGCGGGCGGGCGCATTCCTGCGCGGGTACCTCCAGAAACACGAGTTCGATCCCGAGCGGATCGACGTGCTGCCCTATCTGATGCAAGAGGTCATCATCGCCGAGTCCGCCCTGCCCATCGCGACCGTGGGCTCCTTCGGCCGGATCCAAGGCTTCGGTTTCCTCCGCATGGTCAAGCGAAAGATCCTCTGGCTCAACGACCACATGGACGAATGGCTGGCCACCTTCCGACTGGTCCTCAGCGAGGTCGACAAGAGCCCCGCCGAAGAGGCGACGTGACCAGACACGCCGGGCTCCTGTCCAGTGATGGACACCGGCATGGCCGATTCATTCCGCAACAGATAACGCCCTCAACATACCGCGTGTCGCATGCATGCCCCTGGTGGCCGGACGAAGCTGACGAAGGCACGGAGGCGTTGCTCCCGCGGGAGTCCCGTGGCACGGGCATCTTGCCCGTGGCGATGACGCTCGGATAGTGCGTAGAACAAGAGCGAAGCGTCATGGCCAAGATGGCCATGCTGCACAGGGCCCGCCGAAGCGGCCATGCGCTCGCGTGCGCCTTTTTCGTTGGCGCAACCCTCAAGGCGGGCTATACTCCCCGCAAGTCCTTATAGGGGGGGCGCGGGCCGAGACTCAGCGCTGCGGCCTTGCCGGAGAGCGCTCCGGCAGGCAATGACGAATGAATGATCGCGAGAGTGCCCAGGGAACGGCGAGCCTCCCGATCAGCACCTCGAACGGCAACAAAGGGCTGGCGACTGATAGACAACTGAAAGACGCACGGTCGCATGTATGCGCAAGGGTGCATGTGCGAGGTGCCGGTTCGGCGCCGGGATGAATCCGGTACCGGGGGAACCCAGGCAAGGACACGAGCCATGAACAAGCACGTCAAGCGAGTCGCGATCAGCACTCTGGTCATCGGCGCGGGCGTCGGCATCGGGCTGTGGGTCTTCTACGGCTACTACTACATCCCCCACTTCTCGGTGGTGGAGGAAGGCGTTCTCTATCGATGCGGCCAGCCCGACCAGAGGGATCTTGAGCGCCTGCGCGAGGACTTCAACGTCCGGACGGTCGTCAACCTCCGTCAAGAGGACGAACAGGAGGACTGCGACAAGGGCTTGGGATTCGACGAGGAGGCCGCCGAGGCCAAACGGCTCGGGATGAAGCTCGTCAACATCCCGATGAACGGTAACGCGCCGGTCGATCCGAACGTGATCAAGCAATGGCTCGATATCGTTCAGAACAAGGAGAACCTGCCCGTCGCGGTCCACTGCAAACAAGGCGTCGACCGAACGGGCCTCCTCGTGGCCGTCTTCCGCACCGAGGTCCAGGGCTGGCCCGCGGAAAAGGCCCTCGCCGAGGCCATCGACGAACGAATGGACGCCGAGAAGCATCCCCACATCAAGAACTACATCCTCGCTTCCCGCGCAAGCAATAAACCCACCACCACGACAAAGAGCAAATAGCAGTCAAGGCCTGAAGACCGAAGAAGGGTTCCCCATCGCCGCAGCGGTGGGCAGCGCGATTGCGCATGGGAACCAGCGCCCTTCTCGGTTAGGCAGTCTCGTGGCGGGTGGGTCCGCCCAGGACGGAAAAGGTGTCAGGAACCTTTTTCGGGGGTTCCAATGTAGCCAAGTTATTGCTAACCAATATGATATGGCTAATTGGGGGGTGGCACGGGTCCGCCCAGGAGGATCCTTCTAGCTGAGCAAGCCGCAGGCCAACGGGATACGCCGCTATCAATGGACGCAGCGTTCCGCGGCCCCGTGCTTCGTTCCACGCCAGAAGGACCATCTGACGCGGACCCAGGCCACCCCGAATGCAACGTGAAACTCACTCACCGAGAGGGGCGCTAGCGCCTCAGGCAGCAGGTCTCATCGCTCCGCCCCCGCCGTCCCCGCCCGCGAACGCCCCGTAGTCGACGGCGCCGGCCGACTCGCCGCCCCCCTCGTCGAGGTCACCACCGGACCTTCCCCCGCCCGATCCAGCAGCCCCAGCGCATCCTCCAAGCGAAACACGCCCGGCAACTCCCCCCGCATCGTCAGCACGAACGACGTGCTGCTCAGCCGATCAATCGCCCCGTGCGTGCTGGCCGCTCCCCCGATCATGAAGTCGAAGAACGCCCCGCCGTGGCTGTACCCGTTGCGGAGCGAAGCGATCACGTCCGGGTAAACCTCCGTCACGCCGTTGAACGCCCACCACGCCCGGTGCAGCGGATCGGGATACTCGTGGGTGGCCGTCGCCTCGAGCAAAGCCCGATCGTCGATGACCTCCCCCCCCGAGACCTTCCCACGACTCCGAAGCGACGCCAGGATCGGATCCAGCTTCAGCGGATCGCCGTCGATCATCTCGTATCGCCATCCGCCCTCCGCCCGGCCGATGACGGCCATGCCCTTGGCGTCCATCACCACCACGTTGTTGCCGTCCTTCTGGAAGACCAGCTCGACGGCCTCATGATTGCGGAGCGCCTGCGCCACCTCGTTCGGCATGCCCGTGAAGAACGCCGCGTACGTCACCAGCCCGTACTCGACCGTCACGACGTCATTCGGCGCATCCAGCCGCTTGCACAAGTTGAGCCCACGCCGCGCCAGATGCTCCTTGAACACGACCCGCTTGCACCGTTTCAGCCCCTGCCCATGATCGGCCAGCACGCTCAGCTTCACCCGCCCCCGCCGCTCATAAACGATCTGCTGACATAAGCGATCGACCCGCCGCAGATAGCTCACGATCGCGTCGTGCCCCCCGCGCGTCCCGAGCCCGGCCGTCCCGACCGTATACCCCGCAGCCGTCCCACGCTCGACCTTCTTGAACGCCTCATCGATCCCCCGCATCTCATGCGTGAAGACCGAATCGGGGCTCAGATACGCGTTGGCGTCCCACCAGAAACTGCACCGATAGGCCATCTTGGCCACCCAAGGCGAGTTCTCGGCCTTGAGGTAGGCGACGTAGCCGTTGTTCTGCCGCCCCGTGGTCCGGTCGAAATACAGCGCCTGATACGCCCGGCACGGCCCACAATGCCAGATCCGCGACAGCGCCACGTCCGTCATCGCCGGAAAGCAACTGATCATCCGAACCGGCTCGTGGAACAGTCGAAGACCCCCTGCCCGATACACCTCGTCGACGCAGTCGTAAGGGCACCCGTCCAGTGCAATGATCAGATGCGGAACGTCCTGACAGCGCACCTGCCGGAGATCGACCGTATGGTCCGCCGTCCCGTCCCGATCGTCGTCAAACTCCAGAAAGACCACCCGCCCCGCCCCGTCAAGGATCTGCCAATAGTCGGCAACCTTGTCGTCGTTCGTGTCATAGGAAAGCCGCCGCCCCCCATCATGAGCCTGCGTATCCAACGGCCCGGCCGGAAACCGCCGCGTCGGATCGCAACCCGTCGCCAGCACCAGCAGGACAGCCGCGTGAAGAACCGCGAGCGGCCGAAATCGCAAGATCGAACGCAGGGGACTTGGGCTCATGTGATGCCTTTCGATAATCTCGGGCAAGCCACCGCCATCTTATCGCCAGCGGTTCCGCGGAGCGAGTGGCGGGAAGGGACCTCCTCGGGGATGTCGCTGCCGCCCAGGGATGGTACAATCAGCAAAGGCAGCGCGCGTCGCGGATCAGAACGTGGACATAGCCAGTATTGCCTGACCTGCATGCCAGCACCGCGTCAAGCCGCCATCCTCCGTGGCAAACGAGCGGTAGTACGGTGCGCCCCTGTCCGGTCAGAACGGGCTGTGGAGAAGAGCCAAGGCGGCGACGATGACCAAAAGGCGACAGGCAACCCCGGAGCGAGGGTCACACCAGCAGCGCCCGACGCACACCGAGGAGGGCGTGGACCTGACGCTCATCAGGTGGATGCTCTCGCTGACGCCGGAAGAGCGCATCAGAACCTTGGAGGACAACGTCTACTCGCTCCTAAGGTTGAGGAATGGAACCGTCGCGACCCGACTTCCTGATGATCCTTCGCGCCCTGTCAACGCATGATGTGCGCTTCATCATCGTTGGCGGCGTCTGTGGCGTGCTGCATGGCGCGCCCATCTCGACCTTCGACCTGGATCTCGTGCACTCCAGAACGCCCGAAAACGTGAAAGCTACGCTCCCCACATCATCCGGCCCTGAAGGGGCCGCACAACGACACCCAACGCACGCCCAACCCATGCCCACGGCCAATACGCCACCGTCGGCCAATTGATGCCTCATCATTGGATTCGGCTATCGACGACGAGAAACAGACACTAGAATGCACCCCAAGGCAATGAGCCCCGTCCCCTGCGCAGCCAAGGAACGCAGCGGCGATTCCTCGTTCCACAAAGCGATCCTCTCCGGAGGGAGGTGGCACTGATGGACTGGGTAACCATCTGGACGGCAAAGCTATCGTATGACCTGGCCTTCCGCCCCATCCTGGAAAAGCTGGCCAAGGGCGCGGCCGAAGACTTCGCCAAGGACTTCCTCAAGGGCTGTCTCAATAGCGTCTTCGCCGGATCCAAAGACGCCAAGCGTCGTGACTACGAACACGAGCTCACGACGGCCACCGGACAAGCGATGGCCGCCTTCCTCGGGTTGGTGCAAGAGGAGCTGCTGGACGCGAACCTCGACGATCCGGCGCTGTACTCATACGTCCCCCCCATGGAACGCCTGATCAACGAGCCGCCCGTCAAAGCCGCACTCGCCGAAGCCTTCAAGGAAGACGCGCCCGACACGGACGATCGCGTGCTCGAAAGCTCATGGCAAGCGCTCCGTCCGGAGCCGCCGGCACTACCGCCGGACTTCTCCTGGAAGCGCGTCTGCAACCGCTATGAGCGCCAGGTCGCGGGAATCCGACGCGGTTCCGACAAGCTCAGGGAGCTGCTCGACTCACAGAACCTCCAGTCGATCGCGGACGAACAGAAGAAGCTTGTGGGAGTCCGCCCCGGCTTCGACCTGATCGGTTACGCCGAAGCGCTCCGCGAGCGGTACGCCCAAGTACGGCTGGAGTCGATGGACGTCACCGGGACGTACTACCGCGACCTCGAGCTATGGCGCGTCTTCATCCCGCAGCACGTCCGCGAGTGTGAGGAGTTCCTCCCCCAGGTCTTCGAGCTGCCGAAGGAGCACCTGCGACGCCTCAAGGAAGACGGCGAGGTCGACCCGGCCGAGCTCGACGCCGACGAGGTCGAGCAACTACGCCGGCGCTACGTCGAGCAGATCCCGCGCAACGTCTTGGAGCTCGTCGACGACCCGTCGTTGCCGTTGCTCGTGATCCTCGGCGATCCCGGCTCCGGAAAGTCGAGCCTCGTAAACGCCCTGGCCACGCGCTGGGCGAGCCTGCCCCCGACCGAGGCCGAGTCGCAAGACGTACCCCTCCTCATCGAGCTTCGCGCCTACGCACAGGCCCGCCAGGGCGACGGCGTCCGTGACTTCCTCGACTTCCTCCAAAACGGCAGCAGCGCGCCCTGGCACCTCGATCCCCACCAGGTCAAGAAACGCCTCGACGCGGGTCGTGCGTGCGTCTACTTCGACGGACTCGACGAGGTCTTCAATCCCGACCTCCGAGGCGAGGTGGTCACCGCGATCTGCCGATTCTCCAACGAGTTTCCGCACGCGCGCATCATCGTCACGTCCCGCGTCATCGGGTACAAGGGCGAGGACCTTCGCAAAGCGGGTTTTCGGCACGTGATGCTGCAGGATCTCGACGACGATCAGATCGCCTCCTTCCTCGACAAATGGCATCGGGACACCTACCGCCCGCACGAGGCCGGCCCCGAAAAGCAGCGACAGTTGGCCCAGGCCATCGCGGACTCCCGCGCGATCCGTGAGTTGGCGGGCAACCCCCTGCTGCTGACGATGATGGCCATCCTGAACCGGCATCAGGACCTCCCGCGAGATCGGGCCCAGCTCTACGAGCAATGTGCCCGCCTGCTCCTGCACCAGTGGAAGGTCGAGGAGGCGCTGCGGGGCGATCCGGACGCGAACCTCCGCACGGCCAGCCTCGACTTCAGGGACAAGCAAACGCTGCTGCGCCGCGTGGCCCAGGGCATGCAGACGAGCGATGCGGGTCTCGCGGGCAACGTGATCTCCGGCCAGCGGCTGCAGGACGTGCTGACGGAGGGGCTCGAGGCGCTCGGGCATCAGCCCCCGGACTCGCGCATCATCGCCCGCGCGCTGATCCGTCATCTGCGGGAGCGGAACTTCATCCTCTGCTTCATCGGGGCGAACTCGTACGCCTTCGTCCACCGAACCTTCCTCGAGTACTTCTGCGCCGACGATCTGCGACACCGTTTCGAGTCCGAGCGGACGATCGCGGAGGATGATCTCTGGCGCAACGTCTACGCCCCCCACTGGACGGACGAGATCTGGCACGAGACGCTCTGCCTGCTCGGCGGGATGATCTCCCCCGCCGTGTTGGCCGGCATCATCGAGCACCTCCTCAATGAGAAGGATCAGGATCAAACGTGCCTGAATGTCTTCCTGGCGGCCCGGTGCGTGGGGGAAGTGCGAAGTCGCGCCGCACTGGGGCAAATCGTCGGTCAGGTGCTCGAGCGAACCGAGGCCCTGACCGGCTTTGATCTGAATCATTATTACGATTTCTGGGAGTTTCAATATACTGATAAGGCCCAAAAGATCCGCTCTCAAGCGGTAGCCTCCGTTGCGGATGTGTGGCGAGGTCTGCCCCAAACACGGGAGTGGTTGAAGCAACGCGCGCAGAAAGACGACAGCTATAACGTTCGACAGGCCGCCATCCAGGAACTCGCAAGGGGATGGAAGGACGATCCCCAGACCCTCTCCATCCTCAAGGAACGCGCACAGAAAGACGACCACCCGGACG
>JAFGLZ010000233.1 GCA_016927755.1 Phycisphaerae bacterium | reverse complement strand
CTCGATCATCCCCCGAGCCCCCGTGCCCTGACGGCAACCCCAGTGGCAGGGATGAATCGCCCCGTCGATCTTGTACGCCTTCGCCCGCTCCTGGAGGTTCCGGACGCGCCGGTCGATCGGACCGGTAAGCGGCGATGACAGGGCCCGCCTCGCCATGCCCGTGTACGGGTCGTCGACGTCGATGGGCTCCCACGTCACCTGGTTCAGCTCGTCGAACACGACCGCCGCTCCGTGCGCCTCGAGCACCGGCTCCACCGCGCTCTTGAACTGAATCCGGTTCTGAACCCAAAGCAGCCGAACGCGCTCGTCCGCCACCCCCGACTTGCCAGCCTCGATCTTGCGCGCGAACTCGTCGCGAAAGGCCTCCGCCACCTCGATCGCCGCCTCCGTCCCAAGCAGCAGCGTCATGCAGATGCCGTAGTTGCTCAGGTCCCGCGCTCGCGCGGGCGACGGAACGGCCGAGGCGAGCTCATACGTCTCGGCGAGAAGCTCGCTCGCGCGGTTCGACCGCTCAATCGTGCGGCGCAGCGCCTCGTCCTCGAGCTCCCGCCCCGTGTGCTCGCTCACGAACTCCGTCAAGCTCCGGAACTGGTCCGCCAGATGACGAACGCCCCCGTCCGTGTCGTCGTACGGAATATGCAGCGTGAACAGGTCCTTCTTGAAGTGTTTCGCCAGGTTCTCGATCGTCGCGAGCCCCGCGCTGCACGGCGTCGATGTGGCGACCAGGAAGTCCGGATCCGGCATCACGCCCTTCAGGTTCGCCCCGATCACCGCCCGATGATAGCTGCAGCAGTCCGTGGGGTACCCATGCTGGTCCGCCGCCTGCAGCATCGGCTCCACCATGCCCACCGATGCCAGCCACCCGCCCACGAACTCCACGAAACACGACGACACCCCCATCGCGCTGAGCAGATCGAACGGCGCCAACACCCCGCACCACGCCACCGGCGCATCCTTCGAGAACAACCGTTGCCCCAGCCTGGCCAGCTCCAGCGTGAACGTCTTCCTCGCGCTGGCCGAGCCGGGGTGCGCCTCGATCGACGAGACGATGCTGCGAATCAGTTCTGCGAAGACGGCCTGCATCATGACCCTCAGCCTCCCAACATCTCCACGAAGGCCTCGATCCGCGTTCGGTGCTGTCCCAGCGACCGCATCGTGCAGTCCCCCTCCAACACGAGCAGAGGAAGCCCCGCCTCCCGGAGCGCCTCGCGCACACCCGGCAGACGGGCCAGGTACGGATCGCAGAACTTCATCACGTGTGCGATCACGCCCCGAGCCCCGCACGCCTTCGCCTGCTCCACGACCTGCCTCGCCAACCGTCCCGGTTCCGACGGCGTCAGCGTCCGACCGCAGATCGGCCGCCTCAGGATCCCCCGCGCCAGCTTGACCAGCGGCGCGTCGTCGCCTTCCAGATCGATCGTCGTGATCTGCCTCGAGCCCGTGCACAGGTCCTCCGAGCTGATCCGACACCCGCACGACTCGAACAGGTCGAACGCCTCCGGCGCCGGAAGCACGTTCCCGAAAAGCAGCACGGGCACCCGCGAATCGGCGCCCGCCGCCGCGTCTTCGCGAGCGAGCAGCCCGTTCACCTTCGCGATCGCAGCCGTCGGCGGGCCCGTCACCGATTCGTTGAGAAGCTTCTGAAGCTCGCCCCATCCCCCCGATAGCACTCCCTCGGCCGCTCGCCGTCGAAGACGATCCAGCCCGCCCGCCAGCTCGTTGTACAGCTTGATGCTCTCAAGGATCTCCGCCTCGCCGATCGACCGACCCGTCCAGCCCGACAGAACCTCCGCCAGCCGCGCAAGTTCCTCCGCGAAGTACGCGACCGACGCGTCCTCCCCCTCGACCGGCAGGTCGACCAGAATGACGCGCCCCTCCGGCTGCACCCGAGGCCAGACGTCCGCCAGCCGCCGCATCGTGTCGCAGCTATTCATCACGACCACCCCGCCAAGCGCGGGTACGTCCCCCGCCACGACGCGATCCACCACCCGCTTGACGTGCGGACAGACGTTGTCGTGCAAGAACGCCCCCGCCCGGTCCGACGCATCGCTCAGCGGAAGAATCCGGTAGGGCACCAGCCCCGCCGCATCGATCAGCGGTAGGGGGGTGTAAGCACACGTAAAGCCGACGAATGTCCCGTCGTCTGCTGACATCAGGCCTCTGCTCCGCTTCGTTCGCCGTTGTCTGCCGGAAAAGTCCCTGCCCGCGACCGTGAGTCTAGCACACACCGCCGACCACTGCCTACTCGGCAAGATTGTCCGTCGGAGATGTAACCGTCAGGAAACGCGACTGGGTGGCCCATCGCTTCAGCGGTGGGGGACTCGAATTCTAATCCCGATTCCTAACGCTTGTGCCTGGACATCGGGTGCATTCCGATTTCGCTCTCTTCTCCAAGACGCTTGAGAGCAGCTCTGGTGATGCCCGAAATCAGCAGCGATCTCGCCCCCTTCGAAGGAATCCCAGCCAAAGCACGCACAACAGAAGCGGAAAGACTTGCCCCAGACCGCTCCCGCACTTGAACACCGCCGTGACGTGGTGATCCGTATCCATCACGAGCGTCAGCGGATTGTTCGAATCCACCGTCGCATGGTTGGCGTCGTCCGGGTAGTTCGGGTCATAGCGGTCCCAGTGGCCGAAGACCCGTCCCTCGATCGGAAACGCCGTCAGCGTCACCACCGTGTTGGCGTCCGCGTACCCTGGCTCGTTCGGCTCCACTTCAACGCTCCCCCAGGCCCCATTGATCACGTCGAGCCTCAGCCCCGCCAGCGCCTCGACGTACACCCAGTCGGTGTTGCTCACGCCGTCGTCGTCCGTGACCGTGCACGACACGAGATACCACCCCGGCCCGCCATACGTATGCACCGGCGACGGATCGCCCGACGTCTCGTCGTCGCCGAAGTCCCACGCGTACGTCAAACCCGCGCCGTCGTCGCTCGCGCTCACCGTGAACTGCAGCCTCAGTCCCGGCCCGTTCGGCTCCTCGATCGCCACGTTCGGCGCCTGGTTGCTCGCGTCCCCGAGATCCAGACACGCCAGCAGACTGTACGCGTCCCCCGCGATCGTCGCCTCCACGCGCGCCATCTCGTCGACGTCCGGCCTCCCCTCCGCCCGCCAATGCCCGAGCATCTCCTCGACCACGTCGAAGAAGTGGCCCTCCATCGGCAGAACGCTCGCCTGAACCTGTGACTCGTTGCCCTTCCCGTAGAGCGAGTTGGCCCGCGCCGCCATGTCCCCGCCGCTCAGACAGTCCGGTACGTCCTCGACCGCCACCCACGTCGGCACCGCGATGCCGTAGTTCGCCTGCCCCGGCATCGCCCACATCGTCGACAGCCCCGGATCCTCCCCCAGCGCCACCCCCTGCACCGCCATCGACGCGCACACCGACGGCTGGGCGATCGTGCTGAAGAGCCTGCCCGGACCGTACCGCATGAACTCGTAACCGCTGCTTCCGTCGTCGCCCTGCATGATCGTCCGAGCGGACAAAGCGTCTGCCTGGATCAGCCCGTACGTGTTGTACGCGCCCGACAGGTATCGTCCCGTGATGCTCAGGTCGTCCGTCCCGTCCGTGTTCTCATGGAACTCGTTCGCCCGGACCACCCAGCCCAGCATGTTCTGCCCGGCCCGATCCGGATCGAGCGCCGCGTATTCGATCAGCATGCCGCTATGGTCGATCTCGAAGATCGACGCGTCACCGCCCGCGTCCACGAACGGAAAGCACCCCGACGCCTCGAGCGTCCCCGCGTTGAACTGATCCTCGATGTACAGCCGCGCCTCGTCGACCGTGCCGAAGTTGCCCAAGATGGTGTTCATGAGGCCGGCGTTTTCGCCGTCGCCCACCAACGTATTGCCCGTACACAGCCCCGCCTCGTTCAGCCCCATCATCATGTAGCCGGAGCCCAGGCTGCCCAGGCCGATGTAGTCGTACGTCCCCCAATCGTAAAACGACACGACGTTGTCCGGGCTCCCGCTCCACATCCGCGACTTCCAAAGCAACGGCCGCCCGTCCTCCGTCACCGACGCATCGGCAATCCCGATCGTACATGCCTCCACGCTCGATGAGAGTGTCAGTACAGGAAGGAGTACGACAACGAAACCTGCTAAACGGGCCTGGCTCACCTTCTCCCCCGTTCTTGCGGATTGCTGCTGCAATCAACGTAGTATAACCGCTCGCACGAAGCGGCATCAATTGGGCGAATCGTCGCGCCGAAGACGCCTCGCTGCCCGTCACTTGGAGCCGAAAACCCCCACCGACCTCACCCCGCAAACCCCGCTCGGCCCACTCTCCCCGCAGTCCTCATTCGTCCCCCTCCCGCTCGTCTTCCCAAGCCGAACGATCCCCGGCGCGCCCGGATACTCCCCCCGAGCCCGCACCTCGATCGGCTCCCAGAACCGACCGTCCGCCGTGTACTCCGCAAACACCTCCTTCTCCTCCATCCGAATCCGAAGCCGCAACCACGCGTCTGACTTTGCGTACCCCCCGAACACCTGCCTCCGCCCATCGTCCACCCCGAGCTGTCCCTCCGCGCGAAGGTTGATCCGAAGAACCTTCCCCCCCGGCCAGACCAGGCACAGACCCGGGCCCCACGTCTTCCCCTGATCGCTCCCCAACCTCGCCTCGCACTCCACCAACGTCGTGCCTTCCGGCAGCGCCCGCTCGATGTACGCCACGCAGTTCGCCTTCGCCTCGATCTTCAACGCCCCCTCGGCCACACCCATCGCCGTGCCCGGCGCCTTGGACAAGTGCGACGTCCACCCCTCCCCCAGCCGATCCCCCTTGAACTCGTCGACGAACGTCTGCCTCCGCGAACCGTACGCATCGGCGCCGGCGCTGATCTCATGGCCCTCCTCGTCGACGATCAGCAGCCAACCCTTGCCCGGGCTCACCGGTATGGCCTCCGTCGGCTTGAAGACTGCCGTCGGCTGGAATCCCTTCACCCACGGCGCGAACAGACTCGCCTTCGACGCATCCAACCCCAGCGCCGCCCAGTCGATCTTCAACCGGCACTCGACCCGCTCCTTCGCCCAGCTCGCGATCGACACCAGCGTCTTGCCCTCCTTGCAGTACGCGGTGGCCAGAACGTCCTTGTTGTCCGTGCGCACCGGGCACGAAGCGTCCCAATAGCCGATCATCTTCGCCTCGCCGATCCCGAACGCGTCCCAGAGCTTCCAGATCTCGCTCGGGTTGTGCCCCCCGTAGATCCGCGTCGTCATGCCGTAGATCATCCCCCGCCAAGCATTCCCGCCGTCTTGCAGCATCTCCCCGAACACCCCGAACGGAATGCCCGAGATCTCCACCAGCCAGTAGTCCGGCGTCTCGTTGTAGTTGAAGCCCTCGCCGAACCAGATGCTGTTGACGTACGGCATCAGCTCCAGATACATGTTCGCGCAGTTCGCGAACCCCGCCAGATCGTTGAAGTGGTTCCACGAGTGAAGATCGATCAGGCACCCCGGCCTGTCGCGATCCAGCACCTTGCGAACCCGCTGCATGATCGTCCGATCGTACCCCACGTCGTCCAGGTACAACCCGTCGATCTCCACGTTCCGCAACAGCCACCGCAGGCTCTCCACGTAGTAGTTGTGCCACCGATTCGACCCCGTCTGAACGAGCGCTGCGCAGACGTCGCCACCGCCCAGCCAGCAATGCCACGCCGGTATGTACCCCGAGCCCAGATGCTCCGGAAGCCACGCGTACCCGCCCCCCGGCCCGTCGGCAAAGAACCGGTCGCCCAACGCCCGCATCGCCCAGATCTCCACGATGTGGTTCGTGATCTCACGCTGCGTGTAGTAGATCTTCGCCTTGATCCCCACCTCATGCGCCTGCTTCACGTATGCGGCGAGCCCCTCCGTCCGAAGGAACGGATAGTTGATGTACGGATTGATGTGGCTGGCGTGGTGGAGGTTGACGATCCGGGCCCCCGCCCGCTTCACCACCTCCGGCGAGACCGTGTCGTGGTAGTAACGCTGGTTCCAGTGATCCGGGTCCAACGGCTTCACCGGCGTAATCAGCAGCCCGAAGTCGAACCGAAGCGTCTGGCCCGCCGCCAGCTCACGCGGACCCCCGTACGCCACCAGCGCCACCGACCCGTCTCCTCGCTCGACGATCCGACAGCCGCCCTTGCCGCCGTTGTGCCAGGCATCCGGCAGCGGCATCCCCTGATGTTTGAAGTGAACGTTGACCAGCGGCCACGCGTAGTCCGGACCCTTCAGCTTGCACTGCAACCCCGCCCCAACGCTCCCCACCCAGACGCTGTCCTGATGCCGATTGCGGTCCCACTTCCACTCGTACTCCTTCGGCCGCAACCCGCCCTTGCGACCCATGCCCATCATGTACCGCGCCGCCTCCCCCCGAAGCGGAATCTCCAGCCGGATGTCCCCCACGCGCGACGCCTGCCCCGCCGTGAGAGCAAGCTGATAGTTCACGTACCCGTCGAACTCCATCGTTGCCCGCGCCTTCAACGAGAACGCCCCCGCCGCGGAGCTCGATTCCCAAGCGACACGGGCCGGCGTGTGCTTGACGACCTTCGCCTTGCCGTCTGGCCAACTCAGCTTCCCCTTGTCCGTCTCCACGACGAACGCCGCCGGCCCCGCCAGGATCTCGCTCGCCCCGCTACGAATGCCCTTCGGCAATCCCTCCGCCCCGAACGCCAGATCCCGACCGAGACATCCCACCGTCTCCCCGTCCACCGTCATCGGCGTGTAAGGCCCGACCACCTCCTCGTCGATCCCCAACCGCGAGTTGAGCCACCGCAGACGCGAGTGCCGCCAGGGCTCCCCGTCACCGCGGTCCTCCAAAACCCCGGGCAGCACCTTCAGCGTCAGCTCGAGCCGCTCGGGCTGCGCCCCGTCCGATCGCAGCGTCATCGCCCCCACGTAGTCCCCCGCTGCCGATTCCTTGGGTATCTGCACCCCGATCCACAACGCCCCGACCTTCCCCCGTTCCACCGAGAACGTCTTGCCCATGTCCCGCCCCTGGGCGTCCACCCCCCCGACGTTGAAGCATGTGAACCCTGCTGCCGGAATCGTCCCCGCGCCGCCACGCAACCGAAGATCCGCGAACTCGACCGAAATGTTCCGCGCCGCCGTCCGAGCCGCGTACACCCCGACCTGAAACGCGTAGTACTCCCCCCTTAGCGCCTCCCCGCCAAACGCATTCACCGGCCCCCGACGAATCCAACGCAACGGCAAATCATCGGTCATCCGAACCGGAAACCGCCGATCCTCCGGAAACAACAGCAACCCCCGACCCGCATGCTCGCCCACCAGCTTCTGAGTCTCCGCCGCCGTGGCGATCACCTCCATCGGATCAAAGCGGTTGAACTCCCCGTTGGCCTGGATCTCCAACACCTCCGCCGCCGGCAGCCCCTTCCACTTGCCGCTCGCCAAGGTGCCCTTCTCCAGCCCATGACGCGCCACCCAACCCGCATCCGCCGTCTCCTCCGGTGGCAGATACGTCACCTTCGGCATCGCCCGCCAACCCGAAACCTTGCTCGGCAGGTAGTACACCAAGTACTCCCCCACGCCCCCCTCCGGACGAAACACCAGATCCCCGAACTCGCGGTTGACCTCGACCCGAACGACGTCCTTCACCCGCTTGCCCGTCGCGCCGTGCGCGATAATGACGTGTTTCTTCTCCGCATCCACGTCGCGTCGCCGCCAGGGGATGTGGACGCGGACGGCCTCCGCCTCTCGCGCCACGCGAATCCTCGCCCGATGATTACCCAACTCTTCCGGCCACGTCGCGATCCCGTATGGGACGTCCTGATCGCTGATCCCCGGCTCAGCCAACGCCAGAACGATCGCCGCCGCTATCCATGGGCACGCGCGTGCCCAACCGTCTCCGTGTCCCAACCCAGCCTGTGTCGCGCGCAATGTCGTCTGTCTCCTCAGCTCGGTAGGTGTTCCATGCACCCGCAGTCCCCTCCGACCCCCGTCCCCGATCACCTTGACGCATGGACACCGGATGTGCAAGTCCCGCGGCTGGTAACCCCACGACACTATCGGACCGTGCCGACCGTCCTCCTTCCGCCCATGCGACTTCGGACCGCGCGCAAGCCGCCGTACCGGCCTCTGAGGCCGGTATGGACGATACGCGGCCTGACGGGCCCTAACCCGAGGACATTCGTGCGACGATAACCAATCAGTCGGAGGTTCTACCTGAGCTGTCTGCAGGAATGCTTGAACGGATCGCCAAGAATGGCTGGCCCATCGCTTCAGCGGTGGGGGGCTCGAATTCAGGCCGGAGTTCGTGTCTCCGATGGCGGTAGCCATGACCCATCCATCGAGGGTCTTCGAGGAACACACCGTTCATTTGTTGCTGCAGGACGCTTGGATGTCCCGCTGCGGGACCGTCAGCCCTGCTAATCCCGCGGGTCTGGCGCTTCCCTTGATGGTCATCCAGTTCCTCGTCTACGGAGCCTTGTGGCTCGCGGAAGAATAAGGAGCGCGTCATGGCTGGCAAGCACCGCGTCAGTATCCCCTCGCTGCACACCGCACTAAGCGTGTTGGCCGTCGGCGTTGCCATGGGAACCGCATCGTCTTTCCCTTGCCTGGCCGCGACACACACAGTCGGCGCCGCGGCGTGTGACTTCACCACGATCCAGGCCGCCATCGACGACGCGGGAACCGCCGCCGGCGACGTCATCAGCGTCCAAGACGCCTTTCACACCGAGGCCGGCATCACCGTCAACAAGGACGTCACGATCCAAGGACAGGGCGCCGGCAGCACGTACGTCCAGGCGCACGCGGACGTCGCCTCCGCGACGGACCGGGTCTTCCTGATCCCCGCGGGCCGGACCGTCACGATCAAGGACCTGACCGTCTATAACGGCAACGCCCCTGACGGCGTTGACGGCAATCCGGGCACTGCTGGAGAGGACGGCGGGGGGATCAAGAACGAAGGCACCCTCACGCTGATTAGCGCCAAGGTCGCTGCTTGCGAAGCCGGCGACGGCGGCGACGGCAACGTCATGATGGCCGACGGCGGCAAGGGCGGCAGCGGTGGAGGTATCTACACCAGCGGAACGCTGACGCTAGATGATTGCAGGATCAGCATGTGCGAGACCGGTCTGGGCGGGGCCGGCGGCGGGGGCATGGGGATGCCGGGCGCTCGAGGCCAAGGCGGCGGCATCCACGTCGCCGGGGGAACCGTCACCATCAATGACTCGATGATCGATAACAACGATGCGCCGAACAATCGGGGCGGCGGCATCTGTCAGCCGGCCGGAACGCTCACCATCGAGGACTCCACCATCAAGTCAAACGACGCCGATGACGGCGCCGGAATCTACGCCGAGAATGCAAGCGCTTCGATGACCAATTGCGTCATCAACGACAACACGGCCACCAGTATGGGCGGCGGGCTCAGGTGGTACGGCAACGGGGGCGGTCCCCATTCCCTTTCGCTCACGAACTGCACCTTCACCGAGAACGCCGCTGCCAACTGGGGCGGCGGCGTGTCGATCGTGATCGGCGGCGGAAGCCCCACGCTCAACTCGACGATGACGAACTGCACCATCTATGACAATGCCCTAACCGGCAACTACGGCGGCGGCCTCGTGATCGACAACAACAGCGGCTCCGCCACGCTGAACTTCGCCATCAAGAACACCATCGTTTGCGGCAACACCTCCGCCGGTAACGGCACCGACGTCTGTACCTGGGGCTCCGCACAGATGACCTCCGGCGACTACAACCTGATCGGCGATACCTCCAGCGCGACCATCGTCGGCGCCACCACGAACAACATCGTCGGCCAGGACCCCAAGCTCAGCGCGCTGGCTAGCAACGGCGGGCCGACCAAGACCTGTGCACTCGCCTCGGACAGTCCGGCGATCGATCCGGCCAGCAGCAACGGCGCGCCAGAAACCGATCAGCGAGGCTACGGGAGATGCAACACCACCGCCGACATCGGCGCCTATGAGTACGGCGGCGTCGAGTTGCCGACCGTCACCACCGCCGCTGTCAGCGATGCCACGCCGATGACGGCATCGAGCGGAGGAGACGTGACGTCCGAGGGCGGCGACGCGGTAACGGTCAGAGGCGTCTGCTGGAGCACCTCGAGCGCACCAACCACCGCCGACTGCAAAACCGCCGATGGGGCGGGCAGCGGCGCCTTCACCAGCTCAATCACCGGACTCATGGGCGATACGACCTACTACGTTCGGGCCTATGCGACCAACGCCGGCGGAACCGCCTACGGTCAGGAGAAGTCCTTCACCACCTCCGCGCCGGTCGCGCCCACCGTGACCACGACCGCCGTCTCCAACGTCGGCAGCGTCACCGCCGATTCCGGCGGAAACGTCACCTCCAACGGCGGCGCCGTCGTGACCGCTCGCGGTGTCTGCTGGAGCACGTCGGCGAATCCCACGATTGCCGACAGCAAGACCAACAACGGCGACGGCAGCGGCAGCTTCGCCAGCAGCATCACGGGCCTGACCCCCGGACAGACCTGCCACGTCCGGGCCTACGCCACGAACGCCGCCGGCACCGGATACGGAGATGACGTCAGCTTCAAGGCAAACGCCGTCCCGCCGACACTGACCACCACCGCCGCCTCGAATGTCACCCCGACGACGGCCCAGTCAGGCGGCAACGTGACGTCCGACGGGGGCGGGACCGTGACCGCTCGCGGCGTCTGCTGGAGCACATCCGAGAACCCCACGGTGGCTGATACCAAGACGACCGACGGCACCGGCGCCGGAGCCTTCACGAGCAGCATCGCGGGGCTGACCGCCGAGACGACCTACTACGTCCGAGCCTACGCCGCCAACGGAGCCGGAACCGCCTACGGCAACCAGGTCACCCTGACCACACAAGCGGCGCCGGCCGAGCCGGAGCCCGATCTGAGCGTCAGTGTCCAGAGTCAATCCGCGGAGGTCAGCGTCGGTGATGAAGTGTCCTTCGTCGTCTCCGTCCAAAACTCGGGCGACGGCCCCGCGACAGACGTCGTGCTGACCATACCCCTGCCCGAGAACGCCGAGTTCGTCTCCGCCAATCTCATCACGACGCCCACGGCACAGAGCGCGCCGACCAGTGCGACCGTGGTGGACGGTAACGTCGTTATCCAAGTCGGCGATGTCCCGGCCGGTCAAACCGTTCAGGCCGAACTCGTCCTCAGAGCCAAAACCCCCGGGTCGATGACCGTTACCCCTAGCGCCACCAGCCAGGAAGTGACCGACCCCGTCGTCCCCGAGCAAGGTACCGACCTCGACGTTACCGACACGACCGATCCGAACGCCACCACCATCGCCGGCGTCACCGATCAGCCCGCCGCCTGCTGCGGGACCGCCGCCGCGCCCCCGCTGCTCCTGCTGAGCCTCCTCTTCGGCCTCAGGGCATTCATCGGCCGATCACGACGCCGATAGCGTCTCTGTCTCCCGATGCCAGGGCGCGAAACCCTCGCCTCTCTGGTCCCGTAGGGACCGTGTGAGGCCCAGGACTTCAGTCCTGGGAACCGAGCTACCTGCACATCTTCAGTCCCACGCCATGATCGAGCGATCTGGGGCGCCGGGCTGAACGTCTCTGGTCCCGTAGGGACCGTATGAGAGTAGCCCAGGACTTCAGTCCTTGTCGTTACCCACATTTTGTCTCCCTCGACAGAGCCAACGAAGCGCCGAGCGTCATTGCGTCGAG
>JAFGLZ010000232.1 GCA_016927755.1 Phycisphaerae bacterium | reverse complement strand
GCCTGCAAGAATGTTTGGACAGCTAGCGAACCTTGGGTGGTGCACCTCTTGAGAGGTGGCCGGCACGAATTCGATCGGAGATTCGCGGCGGCCACGGCTAAAGCCATGGGCCACCCACATAGAGGTTCCTTCTGACGCACTGTTCAATCTTTCATGAAAGCAGCTTAGGTAGCGTTGGTTCCACAGCTACCCATCGCTGGGGCCAGCCCGTATGATCGTCCTGCGCTGGCCTTATGGCCGGTGAGTCGGAGGATTGCCTGCCATGTCGTTCCATCTTCGGAGGCGTTCAGCCAAGGCGTTTGCTTTGGGCGTGTCGCGCTGCGCACTATCGGTCGCTGTCATCTGGCAGTGCGGGGCGCTGCCGGTTCGGGCCGACGATCTCGTTCGGATGGGCGGCGTGGCGGTGGTGGCGGACACGGAGCATCGCGATCGCTGGGGGGGCGATAGCTACCAGGCTCGGCTTGCTTGCGACGGCAGCGAGAAGACGCGTTGGATCTCGGACAACTGGGAGGTTACGCACGCGATCGCCTTTCTCTTTCCGCGACTCGTGAAGGTTCGGGCGCTCAGTGTGACGTGGGCTCATTGGGGCTCGGGGGTGATGACGCCGGGCCACTGCCTCCTTTACGGCCTCCGGCAGGGCAAATGGGTCTTGCTGCAGGATCTTGCGCTGCCGGGGCCGGAACCCGTCACGCGGTTCGTGGGGGAATCCAAGGAATTGGGGTCGGTGGGAGGGCTTCGCCTCGTTCAGCCGCCGGACGGGGCTCGTCCGGGGAGCGACCGCCGCATGGGGGTGGCCGAGATTCGGGTGGAGGGCGAGTCCATCGAGCCGGTCGTTGCGGAGGATGCCGCGTCCGCGCGACGGGCTGTTGTGGCCGAGCTCCGCGATCTGCGTCGCCGGGAGGATGACCGACGCGTCGCGCCGCAGCTCGCCGTCGTCATGAGGCAGCTCAAGCCACGGGGCTTCATGGGCATCGTCGACGGCGAGGATCTCGAGCGCGGGCGCAAGAACGTCGCCACCCGCGCTTGGGCAAGGGTCCTGGCGGATCGGGTCATCAAGGAGGCGGACTGGTGGGTCGCCCAGAGTGATGAGTCCATTTACGGTTTGATTCCCGAGGGGAACCCGCGGGCGTTGTGTCCTTCGTTCGAGAAGGGGTGTCCCATTCATGGCGGGGCGCGGATGACGTTTCGAGCCACGCTCGAGGATCCGTACCGGTGGACGTGCAGTCGGGGCGGTGAGATCTGGCACGACGGGGCGGTGGTCAAGCATCCCAAGACCGGCGAGTCCGTTACGGTCCGGGATGACGGCAGCGGGTGGGTCGCGCCGGAGGGATTCCTGAATCCGGGTCGGCGTTACTACTTCGTGGCCGCCTATCGCTATTTTCTGCTGGGCAAGCTGTTCAGCTCGCCCTATGAGCCGGACGGGGGGTCGCGGTATCAGGGGGGGACGCCTGCCGTTCAGCTCGCACTCGCCTATGCCTTTACGGGCGAGGCGAGGTACGCCCACAAGGCGGCGGTGATGCTCAATCGGCTGGCGGAGGTGTACCGTTTCTATGATGGGTGCGTGGAGGGGCCGTCCCAGCGCCAGGACGGGTACATCGGCCAGACGTTCGAGCGATTCCTCGTGCAGAACCTGATCCTGGCGTGCGACCTGATCTGGGACGAGATCGAGAAGGACGACGCGTTGCTGCGGTTCTTTGTGGCCCGCGGCGGGGCCGACTATGACGGCGACGGCAAGGCCAGCGGCGCCGATCTGACGTACAACCTCCAGCGTAATCTGCTCGGCTACGTCTACGAGTACCTTCACCGCCTGATGCCGTACTTCGACGGCGACTTCCTGATGTACGAGATGACGGCGCTCAGCGCGCTGGCCAAGTCGCTCGGCAACGCCGAGCTTGCGCGGGAGATGCTGGACAGTGACGTCGGCCTCGGCGTCATGCTGAACAACTCGTGGTTTCGCGACGGCAAGTTCATCTACGACTCGTGCGGCTACAACGTCGGCAATGCTCAAACTCCTCTTATGATCGCCGAGTGGATTCACGGGTTTCAGAGCCCGCCGCAGTTCCCCTCGCCGCTGGACGTGTACAACGATTCGAGGTATCCGGTCGCGATGCTTTACGACTTCCTCCGGTACGTCGACTGCGACGGTCGGGTTCCGATGATCGGCGATACGGGCGCTACGCGGGGCAGGCTCCTTCAGACCGCTGTCCCATACAACTCTTACGACGAGAAGGCGTTGATCCGCCTGCCGAGGCGGCGGGACTACTACCTTCGGAGACTGCTGGCGGCGAGCGAGGGCGACCTCGAGAGGTATCGTCAGGGGCGGGCCGACTGGTGGCTGTGCTTCCATGCGGAGCCACCGGAAGCCTTAGCGGCATCGGGGCGCGTCGAGGCGCCGGTGCCGACCTCGCACCTCTTCGACGACAGCGGCATCGCGATTCTCCGGGCCGGAGCGGATGCGCGGGCTCGTCAGCACGTTTGCATGACGTTCAGCAAGGGTTCCTACGGGCACGGGCACGCGGACAAGCTGGCCATCAACCTGTTTCGGTTCGGCTACGACTTCTCGGCGGATGTGGGGTATCCGTCCACCTGGACGGACATCAAGTGCTCCGGCTGGGAGACTCACACTGCGAGTCACTGTACCGTCATGCTCGACGAGCAACGTCAGCGGACTTCCGTCATCGGGCAGCTCCACGCATTCGTCGCGGAGGCGCCCTGCGACGTGGTGGAGGCATCGGCCGAGAAGGCCTATCCGCAGGCGAGTCTGTATCGCCGCACGGTAGCGCTCGTTCGCGATGGCGAGGGGGAGCCGCTCTACACGGTCGATTTGTTTCGCGTCGCCGGTGCGAAGACGAGGGACTATCTCTTCCACTCCTTGGGGAGACCTGACGACCTGAGCATTACGTCGACGGGCGGTGAGCTGACGTGGGTCAAGCAGGGGCGTGGCTCGCTGGCCGGGCCGGCGGTCGCCCCCATGTCGCGGGGCGGTTACGGTTTTCTTTTCGACGTGCAACGGGCCAAGGGCGAAGCGAGTTTTACGGCGGCGTGGCGGCCGAGCCCGGATTGTTCGCAGCCCGATCGTTATCTTCTGACGCGCCGGTCATTCGCCGAGTGTACGGTGGAGTTTCGCATCACCCGCACGGGTCGGGCGAGCGGGCCTCGGGAGCGGGCGGTCTTCGTCTTCTCGACGGCCCCGAATGCCGTCGAGAACCGCCGGGTCATCATGCTTCCGGTGGAGTCGTTGCCCGTGGGCAAGCCGGTTGCGGTGAAGGTGGTCGTTTGCGGGGCCAAGGCGCACATGACGCTTGGCGGACGACCCGTCGGGAAGGTGGACGTGGCCGGTGAGCCGGGCGAGAGCGGCTCGGTCGGGCTGCTTCACTACTACAACTACGCCTTCGACTATGGCGATCTGGTTATCACGCCGAAGGACGGCTCCCCGATCCGCGTGGACTTCTCACGACCGTTGGACGGTGCCTTCTGGGCACGCATCGACGAGACGTATGACGCGCGCGAAGGGGTTCTGCGCGCTCGCGACGCCGAGCCGGTTGCGTTTTACGTGCACATGCTGGGCGCGCCTGGCCGGGAGATCATTCGAGCGAGCGGCGAAGGTCCGGGCGTGCGCGGGGCGAGCGAGCTCGAGGGCCACGTCGTGGTTCGAGATCGCATGGCCGACGGTACCCGGCCGAGTTACTTCGCCGGCGTCTTGGAGGCGCAAAAGGGGCCATCACGAGTCGCGGGCCTTGCCGAGTTGCCGGTGACGCCGAAGGAGGGGGTTCCCGTATCACTGAAGGTCCAGAGCACGTGTCCGGCAGGTGCTGCTCGGACCGACATTCTCGTCAGCGCGCTCGATGATCGCATCACGTACACGGTGGAGGCCGGCGAGCTTTCGGTCGACTTTCGGGGGCGGTTCGGGCTGGTGACCCTGGAGAAGGGTCGGGTCGTCTCTCTCATGTTGGTGGGCGGGGGGCACTTGGCCTGTGGCGGAGAGCGGGTCGAGCACGCGGGGAGCTTAGGCGGCGAGATCACCGGCGTGGACGTGCCGGGCAGTGCCGTGACGATCCGCCAGGACGCAGGGGGGGCGGATCCGTCGCCGGAGATGGTGGGGCGTAAGCTGCTGGTGTCCAATTCGACGTATGGCTATCCATCCGCTTACACGATCGAGGAGGTGGAGCGCCTCGACGGCGGGGTCTGGCGCCTGAGGGTGAACCTGCCGTTTGTCGTCGCGCGGGGCACGATAGGCGCGGTGGACGTCGACTCGGGCGTCTTTGCGAGCGTCACGCCGGTCATGAAACTCCGCGTGAACCCGGGGCTTTTCGACGGCAAGGCGGTGCGCTTTGGTCCGACGGGCGGGGAGCACCGGTTGCGGACGGCGGCGGAGTCGGCGTTTCGACTCACTGGCCGGGCGCTGCCGGCGGAGATGAGGGCGGGGGGGCAGTATCTTGTCATCGACGTTGGGGTGGGGGATCGCGCGGCTGTGGTGTCTCAGGTGGCGAGGCGGTTCTGATGGGGGCGATGGGCGCGCTGAATGACCGTGCGAGATCAGGCGCCAGGCGCACGGCGGGCGCATGGATATCTTGCGCATGAACCATCACGGGCGAGACGCCCGTGCTACGAGGAGATCTCGATCTCGCCTTTGCGAGCGGAGGACGACATGGCGTTTCGATTGCAGCGGCGACGGTGGGTTGTTCTTTCCTGGCTGATCCTGGCCACGTGTGGGCATGCCGTAGCGTTCGATCGTCCGGGTGAGTTTCAGGTTGTCGACGACAAGGTTCTGCGCGATCGGGCGGTGGTGGACCTCGGGCGCTTTGCGAAGGAGTTCTCGGGGACGCCCGCCGCCGTCCGGGCGGGGGAGATTGCGGCGAAGGAGGGCAAGTCCGCCGATACCCTCGCCTGGGTGGGGCCGACGCTCGACTGGGCGGAGTTGGGGTTGAAGGCCTATCCGCCCTCGACGGAGAACCACAAGCGCCGCCGGGCGATTCTCCGGATTCTCGATTATCCGTTGCACGTGAATTCGACGCCGATGCGATCGACGCGACGGTACGTGCCGCAGTGGGCGGAGGCGGTCGGCAAGCACTTCCAGAGGGCGGTCGAGCCGGCGATCAAGGACGTTACCGACTCGCGAACGACGCGCGGGCTGGACGTTTGGAAGATCTATGACATGGGGTTCGTGGCGCGCTCGAAGAGTCACTGCGTCGGGTTCGACGTTCATCCGGGGTTCTTCCGACTTCCGTACGCATTGACCGACGCTCAGATTGACGCCTTGATCGGCCGGCTGGAGGTGTTGTTCATTTCGCATGCGCATCTGGATCATCTGAACGATCGGTTCGTGCAGCGAATGCTGGCCGCGGGGAAGAAGGTCGTGCTACCGGCGCCGGTTCGGAAGGACCTGACGCATGAGGGCGTCGTTCGCCTGCACGACGACTACGCGAGGCCGACGGAGGTTGCGGGGTTGAAGGTCTACGTCTTTCCGGGCTGGCAGGGGAAGGACACGCCGATGAACGTATACGCCGTCGAGCTCGACGGGCACTGGGTAGCGCACAACGGCGACAACCTGCGGACGGAGATCTACAGGGAGATTCCGGGGCGGTGCGCGGTCGACGTGCTTCTGGTCAACTGTTGGTCGGGGTTGGGGGCGTTCATTTCGGCGACGCATCCGAAGCTGGCGATCACCGGTCACGAGAACGAGCTGGCGCACGCCGTGCCCCAGCGGGTCGCTTACGGAACGACGTTCGCTTACCTGGACATGGTTCGCGATCCGCCGGAGCATCGGGTGATCCACTGGGGGGAGCGGGTTCATTGGGAGCCGGCTGGTCGAGACGAGTGACTAGCGGCGGGTCGCCCGTTTACGGATGGGTGTCTCGGCGCCAAGGGTTTCGGATTGTGGTAGGGATGAACTCGTCGCTGCAACTTTCCGTCGCCCCTGCCGGGGCTGAGGGAGATGGTGGGACGGATACCACGGGTTGCGCCCGCCGAAGCGGCGGGCGCAACCCGTGGCTACGGTCCTTCGGCCCTCCGGGCCTAGATGGGGTCGTGGACGGAGGCGTTGGCGGGGTTGATTGGGCGGGTTTTCTGCGTTGATTTCGCGGGTTTCGGCTCGGCGGGAGCCTCGCCCTCCCTTGACGGGTGGCTTTGGCCGTGGGGGGCGAGTCTCGGTTTGAATTCGAGTTCCCCAATGCTGAAGGGGGTGTCGACTTAATCGAAAACCGATGCTGTTCGGAACGTAGAATAAGGACTTACGTTCGAGGCGTCGTTCATAACTCCTTTGT
>JAFGLZ010000231.1 GCA_016927755.1 Phycisphaerae bacterium | reverse complement strand
ACTGGAGAGCCGTATGCGGGAAAACCGCACGTACGGTTCGGAGGGGGGAGGGACCGGGAACTCAACCGGTCCTTCCTACCCCTATCGTGCTTGCTGTCTGCCCGGCCCCTTATCTCGCAGATCCGCTCGGACTGCTATCAGAGATTCCTGACCGGACGGCATAGGGGAGCAGTTCTTCAGAGATGGGGGCGCGAGTTCGAGCTGGAATTCGTGTCCCCCACGGCTGAAGCCATGGGCCACCCTCTTGTGACTATCAACGAGTTCACCGTCTACCCACTTCTCCGGCAAGCTTGCCGCCGCTCACCACTCCACCTCGGATCATTTACCGCTTCGGCAGCCACTCGTCCAACAGGTACCGGCAGTTGACGACCTTCTCGGCCAGGTCGAGCGGGACGTACCAGTAGTGATTGGTTGCCTCGTAGCCGATCCGCGAGTCCTGGCGGCATAGGTGGTAGTGGCGCTTGGCCAGGCCGATCTCCTCCTGGATGATCTTGGCGATGGCGGCCTTGAGCTTGTCGGGCTTGTTGGCGGCGTCCTTCTTGGCCAGGGCGTCGCGGGCCATGACGAATCGGACCTGGTTGGCGACGCTCTTGGTGTGGAGGGCGATGGCCTCGGTCACGCGGCATTCACTGTCGAGCAGGGCGAGTTGGGCCGTATCACAGGCGCCGCGTGCCTTGGTCAGCTCGGCCAGGCCTTGCTGGAAGCCGGCGGCGAGCTTCTCGAACTGACCGGCCATGATCTCGGGGGGGTAGCAGGCCCGCCAGCCGTTGAGGTCGTCGTAGGGGATTCCGACCATGGTGGCCCTGTAACCGGTCGGCTCGGGGTAGAGGAGGTTGGCCGGGCCCCAGTGATGCGGTCCGCTGTAGATGAGGCCGCAGTGGTAGGGGTATTCGCGCATCGCGGCGCTGCATGCCTTCCATGCGGACACGGCCGAGGGGGCGGCCTTTTGGCCGAAGCGGCGCACGGCCACACGCTGCATCGCTTCGTCGATCGAGGGCGTCTTGGGGCCGTAGAACTGGCTGATCAACTCGAGGTTCGGAGAGGGATATCCGCCGAGGGTCCAGCTCAGCATGATCCCGTCCAGCTCGAGCTTGGCGAGGTTCCGGCCGTGCTCGCCGACCAGCTCGAGCACTGGTACGTAGGGTGTGGCCGCCATCTCCCACGTGTTATTGATCTGCGTCTTGGCGACGGTCTTGAGGCCGTACTTCTTGGCGATGGCCCAGTGGCGGGTGGCCCTCGGGCCGGGGCCGACGCTGGAGAGGCTGTACTCGCCGACGACGCTCTTGATGCCACCGCGCGTGATGGGCAGGCTCCACTCGCTGACGCTCATGAACCACGTTTTCTTGGGCAGCAGGCTGAGGATCGGGTCGACCCAGTCGTCGCGCCAGCCCCAGTCCCAGACGATGAACTTGGCATTGGGGTTGGCTCGCCAGATACCCTCGGCCATTGCCCGGTTGGTGTCGGCCACGACCTCGGCGGGGGGGCGTTTCGAGCATCGGGGGCACCCCTCGCCGTGATGGTGCGACCAGCAGTTCGTCAGGTTCTCCGACGCGGTGATCGTGAACGCTCCGCCCAGGTCGGGCACGTGCTTGAAGATGTGTTCGGTCGACTCGGTCAGGAGGCGTTTGACCTTGTCGGTGGAGACGCACATGGCGATCTGGTCGCCCGCCGGCACGCCACGGACGTCCGGGTGCTTCTCGAAGAATGCCTTGTCCTGCGTTCGCGGCTCGTTGAAGTAGAGATAGACGCCGATGCCGTAGCGTTTGGCGCGCTGCACGAGCGTCCTGAGATTCTCCAGGCGTTTCTCCCAGCCCTTGCCGAACTCTGGGAAGTCCTTGGAGGGGGCGAGGGTGTTGAGCACGGCCTGCATCCAGACGCCGTTGACGCCCAGGGCGGCGAGCTTCTGGAGATAGCCCTCGGGGTAGGGGTCGAGTGCCGGATCGGACAGGGGATCGCCGTAGAGCGCGAAGTAGGAGTAGAGGTACCGCAGCTTGAGCTTTTCGTCGTTGCCGCTTTGGGCCACGGGATGGGCCGTGGGATCGACCGTGCTGAGCTCTTTGACGAAGGCGAAACGAGGCTCGCCGGTGGCGGCGATGTCCTTGCCGAACGCTTCGGATACGACGTCGGCGATGGCCTTGGCGCGGGCCTTCTGGGCGTTGGTGGGGGGGGCGTACTTCAGCGGCTCGCACTTCGGCTTGAGGTTACCGAGCTTGACGTAAAGGAAGTCGTCTTCCTTGAGCATGTAGGCGAGCTTGGGCTCGTCCCAGTCGAGCAGCGCGAGCATCTGCTCGTACGGCAGGAGGTGCCAGTTGCGCCTGATGATGGTGATGTAGCTCCGCTGCCACTGGTCCTCGCTGACGGGTGGCGGATCGACGAGGCCCATGGACCGGCCGATGGCGAGCACGTCGCCGGGCTTGCATCCGAGGACAGCGGCCATCCGCTCGACGGGGACCCATTCCCAGTTTCGCCAGACGAAGGTGTACATGGGGCCGGGGAAGTGCGACATCTTCAGCGCAGCCGGGGTGGGTCCCGAGGGGAGCTCCCCGCCGATCGCGCGGAGGGGGATCGCCGCAAGGAGGAGCAGACACACCAGCAACGCGGCGCCGCTGAGAGGTGATGGGCTCGTCATAGGTCGTCCTTTCAAGCTCGATCGTCGTGATGACCCCGACGTCGCAACCTGGCGAGCGCCGGCGGGTCGTCTGGAACGGAAGCCGTGATTATCGCCTCGTGGCAGGATGATGCAACAGGTTGGCTCCTAGGATTCGTGGTGCGGACGCGTGTTTCGGACGTGCCAGTTCTCATACGGTCCGTTGCCTCCGCTAGGGCGGTCCGGCTATAAGGGGGTGCCATGAGATTCCTCCACGCCGCGGACATCCATCTCGGCACGACGTTTCGCTCACGGCCCGAGGTCGGGCGCCGGCTTCAGGACGCACTTCGCCTGAGCTTCGAGGACCTTGCGACGGTCGCCGTGGAGCGGCAGGTTGACTTCGTTCTCATCGCGGGCGACCTGTTCGAGGCTTCGCGAGCGGAGAACCTCTCGCTGACCGTTCGAGCTGCCGTGGCGGGTGTCTTCAAGCGGCTCGACGAGGCCGGTATTCCCACGTTCGTGGCTCCGGGCAACCACGATCCGATGACGCCGGCAGGGGTCTACCGGGAAATGACCTGGCCGGAGGGCGTGACGATCTTCGATTCCGCTGGGCCGCGAAGCGTCGCGATCGAGACGACTTCGCCGAAGGCGACGATTCACAGTGTGGCTCACACCAGCGCTGCGACGACCACGAACCTCGTCGAGCGGATTCGCGGCGACGACGACGGGCGATTCCACATCGGTCTGGTCCACTGCAACGTGCAGGACTATGCCGGATCGAGCCAGGACGAGAACTATGCCCCCTGTCAGCGATCGGATCTGGTCGGGCGGGGTATCCACTACTGGGCCCTGGGCCATATCCATGCGCCGGGGGTGGTCATCGAGAGCGAGCATCCGCCGATGGTGGCGGCGTACTGCGGCTGCCTGTGCGGCCTGGGGTACGGCGACCTCGGCCCGCGGGGCTGCACGCTCGTGACCGTCGACGAGGACCTCACGATCCATCGCGAGTTCGCGCCGATCGGGCGGATTCGGTGGGAGCTTCTCGAGCGGGAACTGGGGCCGGAGGACGACGTCGATGCCGTCCAGACGGCGGTTCGGCGGCATGTCGAGTCCCTCGGGCTGGGCGATCGTCTGTGTTGTCTCCGCGTTCGATTGACCGGGCGAACGCGTCTATTCGGGCGTCACGATGACGAGGAGTGGCGTGAGCACGCCGAGGTCCTTCGGGACGAACTGGGGCTGTTGGATCTCGAGTTCGATCGGCAGCTCCGTCCGGTCGTCTCGATGGACGATTATGCCGATCAGCCGCACATCCTCGGCGAGCTGATCCGCACGTATCGCGAGATGACAGCGGCGGGCGAGGGCGTGGAGGCCTCGGCGCTGGCGGACGTGCTGGGGGAGGAATCGCTGCGTTTCCCGGAGGCCGATCCCCGCAAGATGGATGCCGAGGAAGTCGGGCGTTACCGGCGGCGGGTGCTGGACCGTGCGATGGACGTGCTCGTGGATGCGTTCGTTCGGGAGTCGAGCTGAATGCGTATTCGCTCGTTAGACATCTCGGCCTACGGCGCGCTGGTGGGGCGACGATTCGACCTGGGCGAGGGGTTGACGGTTGCCTTCGGTCGGAACGAGGCCGGCAAGACGACGCTGAAGCGCTTCATCGAGACGATGCTCTTCGGTTTCGAGGACGATGACATCGAGCGTTTCGATCCGTGGCGTTCGGACGGGCACGACTTCGGCGGGCAGTTGGCGTATGAGCTCGCCGACGGGCGGTCGTTCCTGGTTCGCCGACACTGCGATGCGTCCGCCAACCGGAAGCGAGATCGCGAGTCCGCTTCGGTCATGTCGGGGCTGGACGGGGCGGGCGGGGAGGCCGACGTCGCGCCGGACAAGCTGGCGTCGAGCCACGTGCAGCAGCGGCGGACTATCTTTCGGACGGTGTTCTCGATCGATCTCAACGCGCTGATCGCGCTGCGAGACCTGGCCGACGACGAGCAGGAGGCGGTCGCCCGGGTCTTCTTCCGCGAGTTGGCGACGCTGGGGGCGTTGGCCAATCCGACCGAGGTCTCGGCGGGAATTCGGGAGCGGGCCGAACGGATCTGCAACTTCGGGGGCTCGCGCAAGCGAAAGCTCGTGGAGACCACGCTCAAGAAGGCGATCAGCGATGCGCGAAGCGAACTGCGGGGCGCCAAGGCCGCGGCCGAGGAGGCCCGTCGGCTACGTGACAGGCTGGAGGATCTTCAAGGCCAGCGGTCGCAACGCATCGAGGCCAGAGCGAAGCTTCAGGCGGATCTGAGTCGTTTGCAGGACGTGGGTCCGGCGGCGCAGAGCTACCGCAGGCTCGCCGAGGCGCGGGCCGCGCTGGAACAACTGGGCGACGCGGCCGGTGTGGATGACGAGGTCCTCGGGGCGCTCGATCGCCGTCTGCTGGAGCGACAAGCGATCAGGATCGACCTCGAGCAGCGTCGCGAGGAGCGGGAGGCGGCCAATCGTCAGGTCTCGACGTTGCGGGATCAGTTGGAGGAGTTGGCCGTCGTCGAGGCGGAGGCGGGGGAGATCCGGCGGCTTTCGGGGCTGTGCGACGAGGCGGAGCGGCTGTCGAAGGAGTTGGCTGGGAAGCGCGACGACCTGGCGTTCCGCGAAGGTTGCTTGGCGGCCGAGATCGCGGAGATCGCCACGGGCGACGACCCGCTGAGCTGTGCGGCGCTCGAGTCCACATCGACCCGGCGCAACGACGTGACGGGCCGCATCGAGGCATGCGCGGAACTTGCCGAGGAGGTCGCGTCACTGAAGCAGCGTCTGGCGGAGTTCCGCGATCGAGCGGGAAGGCTGGACGCCCAGATCGAGCAGGCTTTGCGAAGGTTGCCCGAGGATTTCCCCGAGGACTTTCGTCCGGACGCGCTGCGATCGCTGCAGGGGCTTCAGCAGGATTGTCAGCGCATTGAGGTCGATCGGCGGGCGCTGGAGGCGCGTCGCGAACAACTGAAGCTAGACCGCCAGAACCTGGAGGCGGTGCGGAGGGAGCCGATCAGGGGTCGCGCGGCGCCGGCGATGAGCCAATGGGTTGCGTGGATCGCCGCCGTCATCGTCGGGCTCGGTGCCGTGGCCTACTTCGGATACAGCGGAGCACTGGCAGGTGCTCTGTTTGGGGGGGCAATCGTCCTTGTGGGCGCGTGGCAGCTCGTCGGGCTGATGCGCGGTCTCGAGACACCGGCGGACGATGTGCCGGGCCCGAGCCCTGTCGTTCAGTCACTCGTCGATCAGATCAAATCGGGCGAGGACTACCTCGAACGCGAGGGCCCGTCGTTGGACGAGCTGCGGCGTCGGGTTGTCGAGCGATTCGCGGCCGCCGGGCTCGGACCGGAGCCGGATGCGCGACGGCTCGCCGACGAGGTCCGCAGGCTCCAGTCGTATCAGGACGCGCTGGCGGATCATCAGCGTTTGACGGATCTCCGGCAGGATCGCGAGGCGCTATCGACGGAGCTGGAGTCGTTGGGGGTCGGCGTGGGCGACACGGAGGAGCGTCTGGCGGCGTCGCGTCGCGGCATCGAGCAGGTCTTCAGTGAAATGGGTCTTCGTGTGCCTGAGGATTGGACGCCGCGTCAACTTCGCGACCGACTCGATCTGACGGTCAGGGCGGGGGATCGGCTGATCGATTGTCGCCAAGATCGCGAGGGGCTCGCTCGCCTCGAGGGACGAAGGGAGCGGTTTCTGGCGGACGTTCGCTCGCTTGGGGAGAAGGTGCCCGGGTTGGTGGAGGAGGGGCCCGCGGCGGCGGATTCGGTGGCGGGGGCGATCGGACAGGTTCGAGCGCTGGCCGAGCGGCTCGATCACGTCAAGTCGCTCCGGCAGCGTCTGACGATTCTCGAAGACGAAGCCGACACCGCTGCCAAGCGGCTGACCAAGAGCCAAGACCGCGTTGCGGAGGTAGACAGAGAGGTAGGCGAGGCCCTTCGGAAGCTTGGCTTGGAGACGGCCGAGGCACTGCCGGCGTTCAAGCAGCGTGTTAGCCAGCGGAGGGATCTTGCGACGAGGGTTCGGTTGCTGATCGAGGAGTATGATAGGCTTCGCATGGCGGCGAGCCTTCCGGAGGACTGGACGCCGCCGCAGGAAGGTTCCGAGGGTGCCGACGAAGCGCCGTCGGACGAGGGGCCCGAACAGCTTCGCGCGCGGCTCGCGACGCTGGAGGACGAGATCGATCAACTCGGCGAGGAGAGCCATCAACTCAAGCAGGCCTTGGTCGAGCAGGAGGGGGCTACTCCGGTGGCCGTGGCCGAGGGGGCCTACGAGGCGGCGCTCGACGAGTTGGCGGCGGCGTACGAGCAGTTCGATGCGCTGCTGGTGGCGCACCGTCTGCTCGAGCGGACGATGCAGCGATATCAGCAGCAACGGCAGCCGAGTATCGTCCGTGGGGCGCAGGCGTACCTGAAGGAGCTGACCGCCGGGCGATACGACACGATGCAGACCGACCTGCTTGATCGGTCGCAGAAGCTGGGCGAGATCTACCTCGTTCCGCCATCCGGTAGGCCGAGGGACGCCAAGTTCTTCAGTCGGGGCGCCCGCGAGCAGGTCTACCTCGCGCTGCGAATCGCGCTGGCAGACGAGTTGAGTCCGAATGAGCCTGTCCCGCTGATCCTGGACGACGTGCTGGTGAACTTCGACGATCCGCGATTCCGCGCGACAGTCGATCTGCTGGTCGGGCTGAGTGAGCGGCGGCAGTTGCTGTTCTTGACTTGCCACGAGGACATCCGCGACGCGCTGGCGGGGCGCGGGGCGACGCTGGTCGAGCTGTGAAGAGGGTGGGCTGAGGCGCTCTGCTACGATCACGGGGGTGATGGGCTGCCTAGTTGCCGTTCTCAGCGAGTGAGTCTCGCGCTGTATTCGGGGAGGAACGGCTCAGCGTCAGATGGGCCCTATGACATGGAACGAAACACGGGTCCGCGGAGCGTTTTGTTCAGGCGATGGTCCCTTTTGCTGAGCGGCGGTGGCTTCGTGCGGGACGCTCTTACAGAGCGGACCCATGCCACCCGCGACGAAACTGTCTGACCGAGAAGGGCGCTAGGCTGTCGTGAGGTCCGCTCCGACGGATCGCATGAGATCGGCGTACTCGGGGAAGGTGACGTCGACGGCCTCGGCCGTGTCGATCGTGACGGGTTCGTCGCCCACGAGGCCCGCCAGGGAGAGGGCCATGACGACGCGGTGGTCGCCGTGGCCGTGGACATGCCCGCCGTGGAGCTTGGACTCGTGGATGACCAGCCCGTCCGGCAGTTCCTCGCATCGAGCCCCGAGTTTGCCGAGCTCGGCCGCCATGACTTGGATTCGATCGGTCTCTTTCAGACGGGCCTGCGGCACGTTGACGAGTCGGGTCGTGCCTCGAGCCAGGCATCCGACGACGGCCATTGCGGGGAGGGCGTCGGGCGTGGCGTTTAGATCGATCTCGGTTCCACGGAGATCGCCGCGAGACACGTGAATGCCCTCGTCGGTCACCTCGATGTTGGCGCCCATCGACCGGAGGTAGTCGGCGACGGCCTTGTCGCCCTGCGTATCGTTCATGTCGAGGCCCGAGACGACGATGTCCGCGTCGGCCATCGCCCCGGCACAGAGGAAGAAGGTGGCGGAGGAGAAGTCCGCGGGGATCCGACGCTCGAACGCGCGATAGGACTGTCCGCCCTTGATGCGAAACCACGTCAGGCCTTTCCGTTCGTAGGCGATTCCTTGTGCATCGAGCCAGTCGAGCGTGATCTGGACGTAGGGCGCTTCGTTCAGGACCGTGACCGTGATCTCGGTGTCGTCGCGTGCCAGCGGGCAGTTGATGAGGAGACTGGAGAGGTACTGGCTGGTGACGGCCTCTAGCGTCGTGCGTCCGCCGGTCAGACGCGGGCCGACGACGAGGGGGGCGCACCCGTTGCCGCGCGCCGTCTCGGCCCGGGCACCAAGTCGGACGAGGGCCTCCAGGAGCGGCGCGATGGGACGACGTCGAATCTGCTCGTCGCCGGTGAATACGATGAGCCCCTTCTCGACGAGGGCCGCCGACCCGACGGCCACCCGAAGCGTCGTTCCGCTGTTTTCCACGTCGATGACGTTCTCGGGGGGCAGGGGGCGTCCCGCGAGACCTTTGACGCGCCAGACGTCGGATCGGCACGTGTCGATCTCGGCGCCCATGGCGCGGTAGCACGCGGCGGCCGATCGCGTGTCCTGTGAGACCATCGGCGCGGTGATGGTCGATTCTCCTTCGGCCAGCGAGGCGATCGCCACGGCGCGGATGGTGTGGGATTTGCTGCCGGGCATGAACACCCGGCCTCGAAGCGTGGAGCGGCGGGTCGTGAGATTCATCGTGGCATACCCCGGAATCATACGTCCTGGGTTTCTGAGCAGGCTGGAAGCCTGCGTTACGGCAGCACGAAGTCTACCTGCCGAAGAGACGCTGCTAGGGCGTTTCGCGTTCCTCGTCCTGAGAACCGATCATGTAGACCTGATCGAAGGCCGTTGCGAAATCGTAGACGTCCTTGAAGTCCTCGACGCGGTCTTGGGGCTCTGTTTGCAGGTATCCGTTGTCGACAAGCGCGAAGACGATCCGACCGAAATCGGCCGTGGCGGTGACGTTCCAGCTTTTCAGGACGACGCTGGCCAAGAGTCCCCATTTTAGCAGGGAGAAATCTCGCAGGCCCCAGCACAGCTCTCGGCTGCCGACGTGACGGTTGACGGCCTGGGCGCCGCCGTTGTCCCGGAGGTACGTCGCGATGTCCTCGGGCAGTTCGCCGGCTCGATATCTCGTATCGAGGTCCGCCAAGTCGAGGTCCTGCTCGAACATGAACTTGTGGATGTCATGCACGATGGGCGTCTCCTTGCCGTGGATGCGGTCCACGGTGAAGCCGAGCCCTTCCCTGATGAACTGGTAGGCCTCGATGGGATACTTGCCCACCTCCGCAACGACCTGTTCGATCTCCTTGTTCGGTTGTCGAGCCATTGCCGCTACGATCCTCTAGACCGACGGATGCTGGTCGGCCGGTTATCTTTGTCCTAATCGTTACCGCCGTTCTGTTGCGACGATCCGTCTGCCGTGCCGCCGCCGTTGCCGTCCCTGCGAGGCGGGCGTCGTCTGCGTCGTCTGCGTCGCTTCTTGCCGGATTCCTTCGATCCGTCCGAGGCCTTGTCCGCGTTTCCGTTCGACGATCGATCCTGGGGACCGGCTTGGCGCGGTTCCGTCGACGGGGCGGGCGAGGTGTCTTGCGGGGCCGGGGCCGCTTCCTTCGACTCCGCGGGCGGTCCCGATTCGCCGGGGCGGTCCGAGGCATCCCGCAGGCGACGTCTGGGGCCTCTGCGGCGGGAGCGATCGTCCAGATCCGTCGACTTGTCGTTCCTGTCGGCAGGCTCGCCGCGTCCTCCGGCGGGCGGGGGCGTCGGCTGCGGTGGCCTCTGGCCCAGCACCTCGACCTCCTCAAACGGGTAGGACACGCGGCGCTGGGACTCCAGCTCGATGGTGAGCAACTGCGTGATGACCTGGCGGTCCACGACCTTTCCTTCGCCGTCCGGCGTTCGCACCCAGGTGTTGTTTCGGGGCAATCGCTTGTTCAGTTCATCGTAGACCTCGTGCTCATAGCGGAGGCAGCACCGCAGCCGGCCGCACCGTCCCGAGACCTTGGAGGGATCGAGCGTGGCCTTTTGCATCTTGGCCATCTTCATGCTGACGGGGCGGAGCGTCTTGAGGAAGTTCTTGCAGCAGCACTCCCGCCCGCAGATCTCGTAGTCGGCGACGAGGCGGGCCTCGTCCCGAGCGCCCACCTGGCGCATCTCGATCCGCGTCTGATACTGCCGGGCCAGGTCGCGCACGAGCTGGCGGAAATCGACGCGCCCGTCGGCCATGAAGTAGAAGATGATCCGTTCACCGCCGAACAGGTGTTCGCAAGTGATGAGGTCCATCGGCAGCTCGTGCTGCAGAATCAGCTCGCGGCAGTAGGCCAGCTCCTCCTGGGCCCCCAGGTTGATGTGCCGTTCCTCGCTGAGGTCCTGTTCGCTGGCGGCGCGAAGGACCCTCCCGACGCGCCGCTGCAGATACTCCGGTCCGCTCGCGGTGAGGTACTGTCGGATCGCCTCGCTGTCGACCTGATCGCCCGGGCCGCCGTTGCACTGAACCGGCACGTGCTGTCCGATCTCGATGCCTCGGTCGGTCTGGAGGACCAGCTTACCGCCGCGAGAGAACGCGATCTTCTTGGTTACGGTGAACTCGCCGATCAGTCCGAGCAGTCCGTATCGGGCGATGATCCGAGGACGATCGTCCCTTCTGGCCGGGGGCTGGCTGTCTCGAGCGTCTTGGACGGCCTGTTCCTGTTGGGCGCCGTCATGCGGCGAGTCGGCGGTCTGGTCCGGCGCTGGGTCCTGGCCAGACGTCTCGGTGGACGCATCGGCAGCCTCGGACGCGTGCTCGTCGCCGGGCGGCGCCTCGGGTTGCGGCTCGTCCATCGATTCGTTCGGGTCGTTCATGGAAATCCTCTTATGCTTGTCTGGAAGGCGCCTTCTCCGCCCGCCGCGGCTCAAGCCGCAGCAGGCGAACGGCGAGCGCCTCGAACGCCAGCGCGGCGTTGGCGTTGGCGGCGACGTCCGTCTCGGTCTTGTAGATCTCGCGGACGGCCTCGGCGGCCGCCTCCGGGGCGATGCGTGCCGCTACGGTGCGGACCTGGTCCTGCTGGTCGACGTTGACGATCTCTTCGGGGCGACCGCAGCCCATCTGGATGACGTCCCGGTACAGGCACGATGCCAGGGACAGCAGCACGATGAGCCCGCGTCTGACGGGCTCGGTCGTGGAGGCCTCGTTCGCCTTTTCGATCATGCCCGATTCCACCATCTCCTCGATGTATCCCTCGGCCAGCTTGGCGGCGCTGTCCTGGACGAGCTTGGCCAGGTCGGACGGCCCGACCCGTCGGAGATCAGCCAGGGCCTCGTTCAGGCGGATCTTGGCCTCGAAGATACCCGCGTCGGCCTGACGGAGGGCGGTGCCCAGTCGGCCATTGCTGTAGCGACTGAGGAAGCGGACCTGCTCGTCGGGCAGGTCCGGGCGGGCCTGCCGGAGTCGCTGGACCACGAAGTCGGTCGGCAGGGCGACGAACGGCACGGGCTGGCAGCGCGATCGCGTCGTCGGCAGCAGCCGGTCGATGGACCGCGTCAGCAGGATGATGAAGGCAGCACCCGGCGGTTCCTCGAGCGTCTTGAGCAGGGCGTTCTGGGCGGCGACGCTCATCTCCTCGCTGTCGAGCACGACGAAGACCCTTGCGCTTCCTCGGGCGGGACGGTCATTTGCCCGCTCGATGACGAAGTGTCGCACGACGTCGACGCCGAGATCGATCGCCTTGCGGGCGCGGACCTCGGGCGCGGGGTGATAGCGGTTCAGGGCCTTGTAGACGACTTGCAGGTCCGGATGGGTCTCGGCGGCGCTCAGCCTGCAGTCCTCGCAGTGGCCGCAGGCGTCCCGCCAGGCGATGTCGTCGTCACCGATGAGCTCATCCGGCGGTTCCGGGGTGACCGGCCCCGGGCACAGGAGCAGTCGGGCGAAGGCCATCGCCAGCGTTCGTTTGCCGACGCCGTCCGGCCCATGGAAGATATAGGCGTGCGGCAGACGGTGGCTGCTCATCGCCCGCTGAAGGATGCGGTGCGCTCGCGCTTGATGTCTGACGTCAAAGATCGGCATGACGCAACGCCTCAATGACACGCATGAAGACCTCGTCGATGCTCCCGTCGGCCTCCACGACGACCACCGGCTTCGGGTAAACCCCGGGCAACCCGCAGAACAGCTCCTGGACGCGCCGATGGAAGTCCAGGGGGCGAGCCTCCATGGCGTCGGCGGTCGAACCGTCGTTTGCTCGTTCGGCTCTGTGTCGTGCCCGCCGCAGGCCGGCTTCGGCGGAGAGGTCGAGCACGCACGTCAGATCGGGCCAGGTCTCGCCGACGGCCTCCGTGCCCAGGCGGATGACTCGGTCGACGTCGAGGCCGAGGGCGCCCTGGTAGGCGCACGTCGACGAGATGAACCGATCGCACAACACCGTTTGGCCGGCGCGAAGCGCCGGGGCGATCACCTCGGTCACGAGCTGGGCCCGGGAGGCCATGAACAGGAGCGTTTCGCACCGGGGGTCCATGTGGTCGAGGTCGTCGCCGAGGAGGATCGCGCGGATGCGATCGCCGACCTTCGTGCCGCCCGGGTCTCTCGCGCGGACGACGGTCGCCCCCGATGTGGACAGGGCCTCGGCCAGGCGAGCCAACTGGGTCGTCTTGCCACAGCCGTCCGGGCCGTCGAAGACGATGAACTTGCCCCGTAGCTTGTCGCGCAGCTCTATGTCCACTTCGTGCCTCGCGCTGGTAAGCAAGCAGTCCTACGGATTACCACTGCCGATGCGGCCCCGGTGACCGCGGGCAGATTTTCGCCACGGTCGCACGGGTGTCTCGTCCGTGATGGTTCATGGGCAAGATGCCCATGCTACGTGCGGTCGGGACTCAAGCTCGCACGGTCACTTGGACCGACACGGATGACGGCGACGTCACGGAAACCCCGCGACACCGGACGCACTCTCTCAATTGGCAACAGAATGACCGCGAAGAGGCCCGGGTCAACACCGCCATTGCTCGAACCGCCACCGACCGGATCGGTGGCCACGAGGTCTGACGGTAGGCCTTTTCACCGCGATCAGCATGGCAAGCGGTCTGACCCGCTCCCGGCGAGGTCGTCGCGTGTACAACGCGACGAGTGACGCCATGGCAAGACAGATCAGGACCACAAAGGGTAGCATCTGTTGCATGCCAATAGGTTACCATCTTTGGCCGCGGGGCAAAAGGGGCTTTCTTCCGGCGGAATCCGCGGAGGGGCTTTACGAGGACGCTGGTCGGTGCCTACCATGGAATTGAGCCGTGAGAGGTGTGTCACGATGACCACGACGGTTGCGATTGACAAGAAGCTCGAGCACTTCCGCGAGGTGATCGCTCGGTATGACCGTGTCCTGGTCGCCTTCAGCGGCGGGGTGGACTCGACGTTCGTTCTCAAGGTGGCCCTTGACGTGCTGGGGAGGGACCGCGTCCTGGCCGTGACGGCCGACAGCCCCAGCGTCCCGCGGCACGAGTTGAAGGAGGCCCGGGAGCTGGCCGCCCAAATCGGCGCCGATCACCTAGTGATCGAGACGCACGAGCTGGACGACCCACGCTACATCAAGAACCCGCCCGACCGGTGCTACTTCTGCCGCATTGATCTGTACAGCAAGCTGACGCAGCTTGCCGAGGAGCGGGGTTACGGGGCCGTCTTGACCGGCGCGAACGCCGACGACCTGGGCGACTTTCGGCCGGGGATGAAGGCGGCGGTGGCCTATGGGATCGGGAACCCGTGCGCCGACGTCGGGATGACCAAGGCCGACATTCGTCGGCTGAGCGAGGACTTCGGTCTGCCCACGCACGACAAGCCCGCCAACCCGTGCCTGTCGACGCGGATCGCCTACGGCATCCCGATCACTCGGGAGACGCTGAGCCAGATCGAGCAGGCCGAGGCGTATCTACGCCAGTTCGGTCTGCGCGAGTTCCGCCTGCGCCATCACGGCGACCTGGCGAGGATCGAGGTGCCCGCAGACCGGGTTCTCGAGTTCGCCGAGCCCGTTCGGCGGGAGGAGGTCGTTCGGGCCCTGCGGGAGCTGGGCTACAAGTACGTCACGCTCGACCTGCAGGGATTCCGCAGCGGCAGCATGAATGACGTGATCGACAAGGGCTAGGGTCTCGGTGCCAGGATGGCATGCCGCTAGCTGGGAGGGAGCGCCCCAGTTCGCCTGCCATGAACGCCTCTTGTGTCGCATGCGGTGGGGGAACTCGTAGGGCGCCTCATGACGCGCCCGTATCACTCCGCGCCCGATCGAGGATGCCCAATGACACCGAAGGATCCGGACTATCAGACCAAGATCGGAGAGCTCTTTCATCGGGCGGCGTTCGTCCGAGACGTCGGTATCGAGCTGGCTGACGTCGGCCCCGGGTGGTGCGAGACGACGCTGGCGCTGCGGCCGAAGCACTTCCAGCAGGACAACGTCGTTCACGCGGGCGTCGAGGCCACGATCGCGGATCACACGGCCGGCGCGGCCGGCAACAGCCTGGTCGGCGCGGACAAGTATGTCCTGACGGCCGAGTTCAAGATCAACTTCCTGCGACCGGCTCGCGGCGAGAGGCTCTCATGCCGAGCCGAGGTGCTCAAGGCGGGGCGGACGCTCATCGTCGTCGAATCGGAAGTGTTCTCGCACGAGGGCGACGCGGCCAAGCTCGTGGCCAAGGCGGTTGTGACGCTGGCGGTGCTTCAGACAAACCAAGACGACTGAGCCTGATCTGGCTGATATGACTGAGGTGCGTCGCGTCTGACGCGACTGGTCCGGTATCTACTCGGCGAGATGGCCTTTGGCCACGGCTTCCTCGATGCGCGACCGGGCGAAGTCCCATAGCTCGGCTGACGCGTCGCCGATCCGAGAGTTCACCTTGATGACCTGCCGGCTGGTGACGCCATGCTCGCGCCACGCCTTTCCCTTGGTGCTGACGTTGTGCATTAGCGGCATGAGGCGGTCGACGGCGAGAGCGAACCTTGCCTCCGGCGTTTGGCGGGCTTCGTACTCGTGCCAGAGCGCGATGAGCTCGTCGCGCTGGTCCTCGGGCAGCAGGCCGAAGATCCGGTCGGCGGCCTTGCGCTCGGCGTCGGCCTTGCCGGCCATCGCCGCTTCGTCGTAGATGAAGGTGTCGTCGGCGTCGATCTCGACGATGTCGTGGATCAGCAGCATCTTGACCACGCGGGTCAGGTCGACGGGCTCGTCGACGTGCTCGACCAGGATCATCGCGAGCATCGCCACGTGCCAACTGTGCTCGGCGGAGTTCTCGTTCCGCTGCTCGTTCAGCAGGTACGACCGTCGGTAGATGCTCTTGAGCTTGTCGATTTCGAGCACGAATTGGATCTGTCGCGCGAGTCGGTCGTCGGGCATGTGGTCCTCGTCATTTCATGTCCGCCATCGGGATCGAAGGAGAGCGGGGGTTCTTGGCGGCGGACGTTCGCGTTGCTCCCTTACGGTCGGGTCTGGGGCGGGCTATTTCTTACCCTTGAAGATCAGCTTTCCGTAACCCTCGTAGTAGTGGAAGCCCGACTTGGATTCGGGGATGGACATCATCAGCAGGGGCTGCTCGAAGGACTTGGAGTAGTCGTAGCGAAACGCGCCGAACGTCCAGACCGTTCCGTCGGCGGGCAGGCCGTCCTGGGCGAAGGCCTTCATGGGGACGGCCATCTCGATGACGTAGCCGCGGTCGTCGTCGTCGCCGTTGCCGTCGGTGCCGTCGATTTTCGTGGCGATCTTGGCGTGGGCGTTCCAGCCCTTGAACCGGTTGAAGCCGCCGGCGCCTCGGCTGGAGTATCGGCCGTCGTATTGGGCGCCGTTGGGCGCGGTGACGAATTCGTAGTAGGGGCGCTTCTGGGTGCTCGGCTTGATGAAGAACTCGCCGACGTCGCCGTTCCATAGCTCGTCGTCGGCCTTGTTCGAGTACGACCAGACGTCGTCATCGGTGCACTCGAAGGCGACGTAGAGGTTCTGCTTGTCCCAGAGCATGCGGAAGACGGTGGGGGTGGTTTGGGTCGTCTTGGCGGGGTCGAGGGGGTAGAACGTGGTGATGGTCTCGGCGTCCTTCCAGGCCGGCTCGTCCAGCTTGCCATCGATGGTGATGGGGCCGGTTGCTTGGTGGCACGTGTACGGCGCGCCGACCTTGACTGTGGCTTGTTGTTGGCAGCCGGTGGCAGCAGCGAGGATGAGTCCGAGAGGCGCGAAGCGGAAGATTCGGCTCGACATGGTGGTCCTCCAGCATGGTCTTGTGCGTTCTGGCGCACCCCAAAGGCTAGTTCCTAAAGCGGATCGCATCGAGATCCGCGTCCTTGATGACGAATCGCAGCCGGATCGGCTTGCCGGCGAACCGTCCATTCCCTGCCCTCATTGCAGTCTAGACGGGCGCGCCGGGCGACTCATCCGGCGGGGGCGCCGTTGGGACGTCCACAACGAGAGGAATCGCGCCTGCTTCCGGTTCCTCGGAGAGATCATGTCCGTGGACGACCATGCCGACGTCGCGGTAGTCGCGTTTCAGGGTTCGGAGCCTGCTATACAAGTCCTTGATGTCATGGATTCCTCCGAAGAAATACCAAATCGTCGTGCCCGCGCCGACGGAGACCGTGATGATCACGTAGACCCGCCAGAACTTCGCCCATCCGTCGTCGGTCGTCTTGAAGAACAAGCCGTAAACCGTACCTGTCAGGAAGACGAGGATCCACAGCAGCGTCCAGATGAGGTTAGCGTGGTAGATGATCTTGTCCCAGAAGGTGAATTCCTTGCTGGGTAACACGGCCCGCCAGCCGCTTGGGATCTCGACGTTGTCCGCATGTTCGCCTTTCCTGGCGTAGCGCCCGCGATGGAGAAGGCGATCCATGTCGAAGTCCGGCTTCTTGAAGACATACGATCCGAGCAGTGAGGTCGTAACGTAGATGCCGACGGCCATGACGATGGCGAAGGCGTAGATCCACTGGCCGTCGAAGGGAAAGCCCTCGGGACCGATCTTCCAGTGAATCCCCGGTACGTTGTTGGAGATCCCCTCCACGACGGTCTTGAGTGCGTCGTGGAGCCAGGGAACGCGGTTGACCAGCCAGGGATAGACCGTGCCGCGCCAGCCTTGGTTCAGGAACAAACCGCCGAGGCCGAGCACCACTCCCACGGACAGGGCCAGCCACGCCCCCATCGTGGTGCCGCGTTTCCAGTAGAGCCCGCCGATGATGACCGATCCGGCGCCGCCGAGGTAGATCGTTCCGCTCAACGCGAAGAACATCATGATGAAGTCATTCTGTCTGAAGAGCAGACTGAAGAAGAAGATGATGACGGCCACGAGAACGACCGACGCTCGAAGCAGCCAGAAGTGCTGCTTGGGCGTGAATGGCTTCTTGCGGAACGGTAGGATCACGTCCTGGACGAAGATGCTGCCCCATGAGTGCAGGTACGTGTCATGCGTCGAGATGAAGGCCGCCAGCATCACCGCGCAGAGCATCCCCGCCACGCCCATCGGCAACATCTTGACCAGCGCGACGGGCACGGTCATCTGCTCCTGGATCTGCTCGTTGCCGATAGTGGATAGCGTATGACGAACCTGATCGGCCAGATATGCCTTGTCCGGGTGGTGCATCATCACCCAGGCACCGATCGGCAGCAGCATCAACACCAGCATTTGGACCATCAGCCGCCATGCGCCCAGGATCCCGGCCATCTTGGCCTCATGGGCCGACTTGGCCGAGCAGAAGTACCCTTGTGATCCCTGCCACGCTCGCCAGCCGTATACCGTTGCGACCGCCTGGATCAAGAAGAACCAGAAGTTGAATCCCTTGACCGCGCTGGCGTTGAAGGGGTGGATTCGCGAGGCATTCTCGGGCGCCGTTTTGAGCGTGGCGATCATCTCGGACCAGTCGAACATCCAGAAGATCACGATCAAGATGATCAGGAAGGCCACGTTGGTGAACATGCCCTGGATGAAGTCGGTGATCATGACCGCGATTTGTCCGCCGAGGAAGACGAACAGGATCGAGACGGCCAGCAGGAGAACCATCAGCGTCGCGAAGGTCGAGATGCCCAGTCCGGGCACCGTTTCGGGCAGCCCGCAGAAGTAGATGAAAAACCGTGCTCCCACCGCCGGGAAGATCCCCATGTTGATGACCCCGGAGACCCAGGCGACGATGCCGGCGTAGACCCGAAAGCGCTTGCTGTAGCGGATCTCGAAGAACTGAGCGAGGGTCATCGCGCGCGTTTCGCGATAGCGGTAGCTGACCCATCCCGACAGCGCCACGACCAATCCAACGGGCCACAGGAGCATGTCCCACCACGCGGCGGTGAAGCCCGCGGCATAGAAGCGCTCGAAGAAGGCCACGACGCTGATCGCTCCCAGGCCCGACATCCCCTCGGCGATGCACAGGAGATACCGCCCCGCGCAGCGGTTGGCGGCAAGGAAGTCGGCGACGCTCTGAGTGTGCTTCTTGGTCGAGATCGCCACGCCAACGACGAATGTCAGCATCCCGAACACGATGACCCAGTCGATCCAATGCAGGTTCAAGTCGGCGTCCTCCTGGGCCCCGCGTTCGTCCCGAAGGGAGGAGCGGTGGGACGGGTTCGGAGCCTTCCCCAAGCTGTAGCGTTCTGCTCGTAGTGCGGTAGAGGCTGGCTACCGGAGGGCCCGTGTCGGAAGGAGGGGGCCAGAGTCCGGCTCAGCGGGGATAGGGTACCCGACTTCGACCGCCGCGTCGAGGCCGCGCGCGACGGGGGGAGAAGCCAATACGTCGAGGTGCCGGCGTTCGTGGGAGCTCGCCGTCAGGCGAGCTTCCAAGGCTTGCGATACTGGTAGAAGAGCATCTCGTTGGCCTTGTCGTCATTGGTGAACCGCTCGGCCTGGGCGTCCCACTCGAGCACCTTGCCGCGTTTCAGGGCGATGTTGCCGATCAGCGTGGCGCTCGTGCTGCGATGGCCGACCTCGACCGGGGCGCTGCATTCCTTGCGGGCTTTGACGCACTCGACCCAGTTGCGGACGTGATCGACGTTGGTGGCGCCGCCCTTGATCTCGCTCTTTTCGACGCCGGAGGGCTTGAGCGCGCCGTACTGCCCGTTGGAGCCCTTGCGGTCGCGTGGGTCCTTGAAGGGGATCTCGCGGTAGCGGACCCGTTGGGGCTCGATCGTGCAGCCGCGGTAGCCCGTGTAGAGCGTGGCCAGCGTACCGCGGAACTCGGTCTCGGCGTGGGGCGGGTTGCCGGCGGCACTATTGGCGTTGTATTGGGAGAAGGTCACGATGCAGCCGTCGTATTGCCAGACGACCTGCATCGTGTCGGGGATCTCGCGGTTGTCCTGCACGGCGTACTTGCCGCCCATGGCCATGACGGCCTTCGGGGCGTTCTGGCCCAGCGCCCACTGGATGATGTCCAGGTAGTGGGTGCCAAAGTTGGTGAGCTGGCCGCCCGAGTACTCGTAGAACCACCGGAAGCGATACAGGCAACGGTTTCGATTATAGGGCACTTTCGGGGCCGGTCCGAGCCACAGGTCCCAGTCCAGCCCTGGCGGCGGGGCGCTGTCGGCGGGCTTGCCCATGCCCATGGGCGTCTCGTTCTGGAGGTGATAGCAGTTGGCGACGCTGACGTGCCCGATGTGTCCCGAACGAACGAGCTCGGCCGCCTTGGCGTACATCTTCGACGAGCGGCGGTGCGTGCCCACCTGCGTGACGCGCCCGGTCTTCTTGGCGACGTCGCACATGATCCGCCCCTCCTTGACGGTCAGCGAGAGGGGCTTCTCGACGTACACGTCTTTTCCGGCGTTGCAGGCGTCGACGAACTGTAGCGCGTGCCAGTGATCGGGCGTGCCGATGACGACGGCGTCGACGTCCTTGCTCTCGATCAGCTTGCGGTAGTCCTTGTACGTGGCGACGTTGCCGCCCAGGTCGTCCTTGGCTGCCTGGAGGAAGGGGTCGTACACGTCGCAGAGGGCCGTGATCTTCGCCTCGGGGATTGCCTTCAGGGCATCCTGAAGCTCACGGCCGCGGTTTCCCACGCCGATGACGCCGACTTGCAGGCGTTCGTTGGCGCCTAGGACTCCCGCCGAGGTTTGGGCAGCCATGGCGGTTCCGGCGGCCACGGCCGATAGGGCGAACTCACGTCGTGACAGCTCGTGCGACATCTGGTTGTCTCCTTAAGTGAAGTCCGCGTTCTGTGCGGACGGCGTCTCAGGTCGCTTGCCTCTCCTCGATCGCCGGCGCGGGTGATGCCTCCGCGGCGTCACGTGTCGAGTCTGCCTCGGTCGGCAAACACGCGTCCCGTCCGGGTTTCGTCCGCAGGAAGAGCCGCTCGGCCACGAAGCCGAAGTGCCAGCCGCGGCCGAAATCGGGGGCCACGCTTCGTTCGGTGCGACGTCGGTGCTCCTCCGTTCCGGGCAGCGGGGGCAAATGGTAGGTCCTCCGCACGTCCGCCTGCATCTGGCGGAGCGTCTGGTCGAGCCGCTCCATCAGTTGGGTCTTGGTCATTGACCGGATCTCGTCGGGGAAGATCGGCTTGCCATACTTGACGATGATCCTCGCCGGTCTGGGCACTCGGGCGTGTCGGGGCCAGACGTTGTACGCCCCCTCGATGAGCGTGGGCACGACAGTGACCTTTGCCTGTTTGGCGATGGAGGCCACGCCGGGCTGAAGCCCGCCGATCCGCCCGTCGGGCGTCCGTGTTCCCTCGGGGAAGACCAGGATCATCCGGCCCTTCTTGAGTCGTCGAAGCGTCTCTTTGATAGCCCGCATGTCGGCGCTGTTTCGCCGGACGGGAAAGGCGTTGAGGGATGCGATGAAGCGGGCGAATTTTCGGCTGTGAAACAGATCCTCCCGCGCCATGAAGTGGCATTCGCGATCGAAGGCAAGGGACGCCAGCACCGGATCGAAGTAGCTCTGGTGCGACGAGACCAGCAGGAGGCCTCCCTGTCGGGGCACGTTCTTGACGCCGAGGACGCGTCCCCGGAAGACGAACAGGTAGAGGGTTCGCGCGATCACCCGCCAGAAGAACCACCAAGGCCGCATCCGGTCGTCCTTGGTCAGCTCGGGCATCGGTGGCCGCGGCCGAGTGTCCTCTTCTGCGATGTTGGCGTTCGTGTCTGACATGTCTTCGTTACGGGGTCGTCCCTGAGCGGTCGCGGACCTCGCCGGCCAGACGATCGACCACCTGGTCGATCGTCATGTCACTCGTGTCGATTCGGATCGCCCGCCCCGGCTCGAGCAGGGGGGCCCACCTCGGCGAATCGCGATCGTCCCGCTCCGTCAGGTTCGTCCGTACCTCGTCGAACGAGACGTCCTGCCCGCTGTCACCCAGCTCCTCGCACCGCCTGCGGGCTCGCGTCTCTACACTGGCGTCTAGAACGAACTTCACGTCGGCTTTGGGGAAGACGACGCTGCCCTGATCCCGACCCTCGGTCACGAGCGAGCCGAGGCGCCGGCCGATCTCCTGTTGCTGACGGACCAGGACGTCGCGCACGCCCTGGACCTTAGCCACGAGGCTCGTGACCTGGTTGACCTCCATGCCTCGGATGGCCTCGGTGACGTCCTCGCCGTCAAGCAGGACGCGCACGCCGTCACCGCGGCAGTCCAGGCTCAGCTCGGCCTCGCCGGCCATGCGGGCCAGCCGTTCCTGGTCCTCTGGGTCCACGCCCCGGCGAAGGGCCCGCAGCGCGATCGCGCGGTACATCGCTCCCGTATCCAGGTAGGCGATGCCGAGCTTGCCGGCAAGGCGACGGGCAACGGTGCTTTTTCCGGCCCCGGCGGGACCGTCGATCGTTACGATCATGCGTGCCTCACTCCAAGGCCGCGCATTATAGGCGCAGGTGGTCCAAACGGAAACCAAACTATCCCGCGCGGATCCATGTTCCCCGAGACGAAACTATCTGACCGGAAAGGGCGTTAGCGAATCTGGTCGGCGTTCTCGACGACGCGCCTCACGCGCTCCAGGATCTGCCTGGCCGCGTCCGGGACGGGATCGCTCAGGACGGGCAGGAAGAGCAGGTTCGCGTGCATCTTCTCGGTGACGGGGAAGTCGCCCTCCTTGTAGCCCTTATACTCGCCGCACAGCGGGCCGCGGTCGTGTCCGAACAGGTCGAATCCCTCGGCGAAGTAGGGCAGGCGATGCAGGAGATCGTATCCGCTGCCCGTCCTGACGCCGGCCGCGTTGAGGGCGGCAATCAGCTTCTTGCAGGGCAGTCGGCCGAGCTCTTCCGGCATGTAGTGCGTCGGGAAGCCGTAGTAGCCGCCGCGCTGCACGCCCTCGTGCGTCTTGACGGGACGGAGGCCCGGGATGTCGGCCAGACCGGCCTCGACCTCCTCGATGTACCCTCCTCGTCGCTTGTTCAACTCGGCGAGCTTGGCGAGTTGAACCTTGGCGATCCCGATCCCCAGCGGGTGCGCCCGGAACTTGATTCCCGTACCGAGCGGCTGGTGCTTCTGGTATTTGGGTGTCTGCAGGTCGAGACCGGCGATCCGATTGACCTGGCCGATCATCGCCATGCGGTCGAAGACCTCCGCGTCGTTCGTGGCGACGACTCCGCCCTCGCCCGCGCTGACGGGCTTTGATCCTTGGAGACTCCATGCGGCGGCGTGCCCGATCGAGCCGACCGGACGGCCTTTGTACATCGCCCCGTGAGCGTGGCTGCAGTCCTCGACGACGGCCACGCCCGTCTCGCGGCCGATGTCCATCAGTGCGTCCATGTCGCAGACGCACCCCCACAGATGGACGGCTACGATCGCTCGCGTCTTCGGCGTGATGCGGCGACGAACGTCCTGGGGGTCGAGCATCAGGGTCTCGGGGTCGCTTTCGGCGAAGACCGGGGTGGCGTGAAGGAAGGGCACGGGGCTGATCGTGCAGATCCAGGTGTATACGGGGCAGATGACCTCGTCGCCCGGTCCGACGTTGACTCCGAAGAACGCGCTGTAGAGGGCGCTCGTGCCGTTGATGGTGGTCACGGCGTACTTGCAGCCCGTCATTTCCCGCCACTGGGCCTCGAACTCGCGGACCGTCTCGGTCCCGCCGGACAGCTCGTTTCGGAGGGTCATGTCATAGGCCATCTGGGCCTCGTCGTGCCCGACCTGTTGCCATTGATCGAGTTCAGGGAACTCGCTCTTGCCGCTCTGCACGAAGATGGGCGCCGCCACCTTCGATCCCTGCTGGCTCTCATGCGTCACTGTGTCATCTCCTCGGAAGGTCGCTGCCGCTCGGGTTCCCTCGGTGGCCGATCACCGTCGATCATGGTAATCGCTGAGCGGGTTGAGGGCCAGATGGCGCCCGTCCGGGCGGCGGCGACCGAGACCCGCAAGGCTGCCGTTGGCTCCGCAGAACTGCCCGGAGCAAGAGGTTAGGTGGTTTGGACCTAGTCAGTCTCGTGTGTTCGACGTGGCCGTGGATCACTGGGGCGTCAGACTCGGGGTGCCGGCGGGGGTTGCCGGGACGGGGTCGAATCGGTATCATCCCGCTTTGCCGGTGAGCCTGGTTTTTGGGCTTGCCATCACCAGAGCGAGCGGCTACAAGTAACGGCTTGTGTCGATAGTGGGCGGAGCGCCCGGGCAGGGTAAGCCCAGAGATGAAGTTTATCCTGATTGATCGTATTCTAGAGTTGGATCCGCCCGGTCGGATCGTGACCTGCAAGGGCCTGACGCTCGCCGAGGAGTATTTGGCCGACCACTTTCCCACTTTCCCGGTGATGCCGGGTGTACTCATGGTGGAGGCGGCGGTTCAGTCGGCAGCTTGGTTGGTGCGGGCCAGTACCGACTTCGCCAAGAGCGTGATACTGCTAAGCGAGGTCAGGAACGTTACCTATAAGAGTTTTGTTTCGCCCGGAAAGGTCTTGCGGCTGGAGATCAGCGCCCGCAAGATCGACGAGGCAGCCAGCGAGTTCGATTGCCGGGGTGCGTGTGACGGCCGGGAGATGGTTAAGGCCCGGCTGCGCTTGCGGCACTTCAATCTGTCCGATGAGAACCCCATGATGGCGGACGTGGACGCCCGCCTGACCGAGCACGCCCGGAGACAGTTCGAGTTGCTTGGCGGCGCGGCGCTCGTGCAATCCGCCGCAACCGGTTGACAGGATGTCCTTCTGCGACGGACGATCGCAGGGGGGTGAGCAAGTGACAGGAGGATGATCGAGATGGCGATGAGCCGCCAGGAGATTTTCGAGAACGTCAAGGAGGTTCTGGTCGAGGCCCTCGGTGTCGACGAAGACGAGGTGACCGAGGATGCAAAGCTGTCCAGCGATCTGGGCGCGGAAAGTATCGACTACCTCGATATGGTCTTCCGACTCGAGAAGATCTTCGACATCAAGATCCCGCGAGGTGAGCTCTTCAACGAGGAGATCTTCAACAACCCGGACTACGTTGACAGCGGGAAGATGACCGAGGCGGGTCTGGCCAAACTCAAGGAGTCCATGCCTCACGTGGATTTCACGGAGTTCGAGGCCGACCCCGACGTCAACAAGATGACCGAGTCGTTCACCGTCAAGACGCTCGTCAACTACATAGAGTCCAAGCTCGGCGCGGCCGCCTAGTCGGCCTTGCGTCCGGGCCCATCCGGGGCGACCGGGGTTCCGTTTGACCCGATGAGGGGCGGTCGACCGCGATCGCCTCTTCAGTGTCCCGAGAGGTGCGGCGCCTGGGATGCGTTGGATCTGGATCGACAAGTTCGTTGAATTCGAGTCGTGCCGGCGGGCGGTGGCGGTCAAGAATCTCACGCTCGCCGAGGAGCACCTCCACGATCACTTCCCGGGCTACCCGATCATGCCGGCCAGTCTGATTACCGAGGGCATGGCCCAGACCGCGGGCATCCTGGTGGGCGAGGCGCATCAGTTCCAGGAGAAGGTGATTCTGGCCAAGATCCGTCGCGCGGTCTTCCACGGATACGCCGTGCCGGGGGACCAGCTTCGATACGAGGCGACGATCGAGATCGTCGATGAGGCCGAGCCCGTCCCCAAGGCCGGCTGCGCCACGACCGGCAAGGTATTCAAAAACGGTCAGGCCGAGCCGATGGCCGAGATCGATATCATGTTCTCGCATATCGATCAGAACATGTCGGGGCTGGACTTCCCCGAAGAGAACTTCGTGTTCACCGAGGACTTCAAGGCCCTGTTGCACAGCTACAATCTGAGCAGTGCGTCGACGGCCGGGCCGAGCCAACATACCGGATAGCACATGAATGATCGACGTGTCGTCATAACGGGCTTGGGCGTTATCAGCCCGGTGGGAACCGGGATCGATGCGGTCTACGAGGCCTTGCTCGAAGGTCGTAGCGGCGTTCGGCGCATCGAGGCCTTCGACCCCGCGGGGTTCGATTCCCAGGTGGGCGGCGAGGTAGGCAAGCTCAAGATGGGCGACTACGTGCCCAAGAGCTACCGCAAGGCGACGAAGGTAATGGCCCGCGACATCGAACTGGCCGTCGCGGCCGCCTACGAGGCCGCCAAGGACGCCAGGCTCCGGACCAAGTGCCTCGTCGAGCGGGGCGAGGACGCCGACACCGACCGCATCGACTCGACGCGGTTCGGCGCGAACATCGGCGCCGGTCTGATCTGTGCCGACCTGAACGAGTTGGCCGCGGCTCTGGCCACGGCCGCGGGCGAGGACGGCGAGTTCGACATCCGCAAGTGGGGCAGCGAGGGCATGTCCAACCTGACACCCCTGTGGCTGCTGAAGTTCCTGCCGAACATGCTGGCCTGCCACGTGACCATCGTTCACGACGCCCAAGGCTCGAGCAACACGATCACGTGCGGCGAGGCCAGCAGCCACTTGGCTATCGGCGAGGCCTTTCGCACGATTTCGCACGGCTCGGCCGACATTTGCATCTGCGGCGGGGCCGAGAGCAAGCTCAACGCGATGGGTCTGATGCGGCAGAGCCTGCTAAGGCGGCTGGCGGTCGATCACAACGACGATCCCGCCTCGGCCTGCCGTCCCTTCGACGTCAAGCACAGCGGCACCGTGATCAGCGAGGGCGCCGGGTTGATCATCCTGGAGGCCCTCGATCACGCCGAGAAGCGGGGGGCCCGAATCTACGGTGAGCTCATCGGGTTCGGCGCCAGCGCGAACGTCAAGAGCTGGTCCCAGCCGGACCCGGAGGGGCGAGCGATCGCGGTGGCGGTGAAGAAGGCCCTCGACGACGCCGAGATCACGCCGGACGAGATCGAGTTGGTGATCCCCTGCGGGACGGGCATCCCGAGCTGTGACGTGAGCGAGGCCAAGGGGCTCCACGCGACGCTGGGCGCCCGGGCGTCCGAGGTGCCGGTGGCGGCCTGGAAGGGCGCGATCGGCAATAACGGCGCAGGGAGCGGCGCGATCGATCTCGCCGCTGCGGTGATGGCCGCCCACAAGGGGACGATCCCGCGAAGCCAGAACGTCGAGCAGGTCGACCCCGAGTGCGACCTGAACGTTCTCAAGGACGGCCCGACGAAGCTGAGCCCGAAGGTCGTGCTCAGCACGGCATACGCCCTGAGCGGCCGGCAGACCGCGGCGCTCATCTTCAAGCCGACCGCGGGTTGAGTTCTGGAAAACCGCCAGCGGAGCCGGCGAGTCCGGCCGCTCCGCTCGAGACGTACGAGCAAGCCGGAGAGGTGATGATGTCGCGACGAGTCGTGGTCACGGGGGTGGGTTGGATCACGCCGCTCGGTCATGAGATCGAGCCGGTGTGGAAGCGTCTGTTGGCCGGCGACAGCGGGATCGCGCGAACGACGGTCTTCGACGCCGGCACGTTCCCGTCGACCTTCTCGGCGGAGGTCCGCGATTTCGATCTGGCCCGGTTCTTGGGTGACGACGCCGCGGAACACGCCGACGCTAGCCGCAACGCGGGCTTTGCGTTGGCGGCGGCTCGGATTGCGTGGGATGACTCCGGCCTGAGCAGTGATGGCGAGCTGGATCGGACCCGCGTGGGCGTGTACCTCGGCGGGGGCGAGGGCCCGATGGACTTCGACAACTTCGTCGCGGCCGCGGTCAAGGGCATGCACGCCGGCGACGGGCGTGACCTCAACGCCGTCAAATGGGCCGAGGTCGCTTACGAACGGCTCACCTCGGTCAAGGAGTTGGAGCAGGACCCCAACATGGGCGCGGCGCACATCGCCAAGCTCTTCCAGGTCGAGGGGCCGAACTTCAATACCCTGACGGCCTGCGCGGCCAGCACACAGGCGATCGGAGAGGCCACGAGCATTATCCGCCGCGGCGACGCCGACGCCATGATATCCGGCGGCACGCACAGCATGATCCATCCGTTCGGCGTGACCGGTTTCAACCGGTTGACCGCGTTGTCGACCCGCAACGACACGCCCGAGAGTTCGAGCCGTCCGTTCGATCGAACGCGCGACGGTTTCGTCCTCGGCGAGGGCGCCGGCATGGTCATCCTTGAGGACCTCGAGCGGGCCAAGGCGCGCGGCGCGAAGATCTACGGCGAGATCGCCGGTTACGGCTCGACCGCCGACGCCTTCCGCATTACCGACATCCATGAGGACGGACGCGGCGGCATCGCCGCGATGAGCAGGGCTCTCAAGGACGCCGGCGTGACCACCACCGACATTGACTACATCAGCGCCCACGGCACCGGGACGCAGGAGAACGACAAGATCGAGACCCTGGCCATCCGGACGCTCTTCGGCGACCTGGCCCGCAAGATCCCCATCAGCAGCATCAAGAGTATGATGGGACACCTGATCGCCGCGGCGGGCGCCGTCGAGTTGATCACGTGTCTGTTGGCTATCCGCGACGACGTCGTTCCGCCCACCATGAATTACAGCACGCCCGACCCCAACTGCGACCTCGACTACGTGCCGAACAAGGCGCGAAAGGTCGAGGTCAACACCGCCCTCAGCAACTCGTTCGGCTTCGGCGGTCAGAACGACACGCTGATCGTGCGACGGATGTAGCGTTGCCCGCGTCCGTTGCCGTGGGCCTCCCTCGATACGACGGAACAGCGCCGTCACGAGCCCGTTGTCGGCACCATCACGGTTTCCGGTATGTTGAGGAAGACCAACCACCGACCCGCGACGGGTCTGCGCCAGATCCGCTCGACCGCGTCGGCGTATAGCTCGATCTGAGTTCCGTAGGACGCGACCCGATCGTGCAGCTCATCGCGCGTGATCGCATCGGTCTTGAAGTCAATCACCTCGTCACCCGCATCACCGCACAAGAGGCAGTCGATCATCCCGCGAACGAGGACGACGTCGTCATCTCGCCGCTCGCACTCGACGCCGGTCACGATGCGGTCCGGGCTGACGCCCAGGACGAAGGGCACCTCGCGCCGGACTCTGTCCGGCGCGGCCAGCACCCGCCGTCCGAGATCCGTGCCGAAGAACCATGCGACGGTCTCGAACGAGAGGGCCTGGCGTTCGCGGGGCGTCATCAGTCCGCGCGCGACCATATCGTCGACTTGCCGGGCGACGTCCGATACGTCGCACGGGCGGGTCAGGTCGAGATGTTCGAAGACCAGATGGGTCAGCGTACCCCTCTCGGCCGGCGTCAGGGGGGCGGGGCTCTCATCCGGAGCGCAGGCCAGGCGAGGCATCCGGGGTCTCGGCGAGCCGAACCGCAGGGACGGACGCTGCTCGTCCGCCTCGTGATCGGCGCCGAATCGACGCTTCATCTCGCTAGCGGCCACGACAGCCGGCATGCCCGTGGCCGCTGGATGTGCGTAAGGCTCGGTCACTCGGCGAATGACCGCGGCGACCTGTTTGGAGTCAGCATCGCCGTCGTCGACGGCTTCCAGCTTGGTGAATCGCTCGAGCGAGACGGACGGCTTGAGTGCGATCCCCGCCGACCACTTCGAGACGGCAACGGCATCGTGCCGGTGGACGCTGAAGAGCTGTTTGCAGCGCTCTGGCGGCCGATCGGACGTTAGCCAATCGACGAGGTCGTCGGGCATGCTCGCGACCGCCGGGATCAGCCAGTCGAGCGGCGTGTTCGCCCCGACCAGATCGATGAGGGGAACGGCGCCTTCGATCCGTCCCCGCTGGCGCTGTCGCGCGAGGTCGTCGAGCGGCGTCGTGCCGATGAGGATCAGACGTTCTCGGGCCCGGGTGGCGGCCACGTACAGGATACGCATTTCCTCCGCGCGGATTTGTCGCTTGATCTCGTCGGCGACCGCCAGACTACTGAGCGTCGGGTATCGGACGCCTTGCTCGAGGTCGACCACCGGCAGGCCGATGAAACGCTTTCGGTCGAAGAGCATCGCGCGGCGGGCGTCTTCCAAGTTGAACCGTTTGCCCAGGTCGGGCAGGATCACGACGGGGAACTCCAGGCCCTTGCTGCGGTGGATGCTCATGACGCGAACGACGTCCTCGGCCTCGCTCACGGCGGGCGCCGCGCCGAGGTCCCGGCCTCGCTTGTCGAGGTCCTCGATGAATCGCAGGAACCGGTGCAGGCCTTGCCGAGCGAACCGGTTGAACTGGCGGGACCGCTCGTGCAGGCGGATCAGGTTCGCCCGACGCTGCTGCCCGTTGTGCAGCCCGCCCACGTACGCGAAGTAGCTCGTCTCGGTGAGGATCCGCCAGAGCACGTCGGACAGGGGCTGGCGACGGAGCCGGTTCCGCCATCGCCGCAGTTGCCCCAGGAGGTCTCCCAGCGCGTTGCGGACGTCTCCGTCCTCGCCGGTCTCGGCATACCGACGGACGGCCGCGTGGAAGGGCATGTCTCGGGCGTACAGGCGTATCTCGACGAGCTGCGATTCCGTCAGCTTCGGTGGCACGATCGGGGCGCGGAGCACCGCAGCCAGCGGGATGTCTTGCCGGGCGTTGTCGATGATCCGCAGCAGCGACAGCACGTCCTGGACCTCGAGACTCGTAAAGTAGCCCGTCGTCAGGTCCGCATACACGGGGATGCCCATGTTCCGAAGCACCCGCTCGAAGTGATTGGCCTTGCCCTTGGTCGCTCGAAGCAAGACGACGATGTCTCGCAGCTCGATCGGGCGGGGCCGCAGGGTCGGTCCGGTTGGGTCCGGGTTCTTCTCGAAAACGACGGTCCGCTCATGGCCCTCGGCCATGCCGGTCAGCTCTCGAATCCGCCGGCCCGCCAAGAACGCCTCTCGTTCGGTGACTTCCCATTCCGCCGCTGATTCCGGGGCCTCGGATTCCTCCTCCTCGCCGGCCGTCGGCAGGGCGTCCTCCAGGTTCTTCTCGATCAGGTGGATCTCGGCCGCCGGTTTGCCAAAGCTGCCCGGTGCGTCCTTGGGGTACTCCGTGCCGGGCACGAAGCGGGCGTGCTCGTCGTAGTCCAGTCCGCTGAGGCGCCGCTTCATGATCCTCTCGAAGAGGACGTTGACGACGTCCAGCACCTCGGCGCGACTGCGAAAGTTCTCCTGCAGCCAGACCAGTCGGCCGCTCACTCGTTTCCGCCCGGGCGAGGCGTCGTCGGAGCCGGGCTCGAAGGATTGCATCCGTCGCAGGAAGATCTCCGGCTCGGCCAGCCGGAATCGGTAGATGCTCTGCTTGACGTCGCCCACGGCGAAGAGGTTGTCGTTGCGGCCGGGGTCGGTCTCCCGGCTCACCAGCCGGATGATCGCTTCCTGGAGCGGGTTGACGTCCTGAAACTCGTCGACCAGCACGTGATCGAACTCGGCCTGCACCTGCAGCGCCGCATCGGACGGGTTCTCGCCCTGCTCGTCGGCGCTGAGCAGGTCCTTGGCCAGTCGCTCCAGATCCGAGAAGTCGACGCGCCCCTCGTCTTGCTTGACGGACTGATACCGACGATCGAACGCCTGAGTCAGGCCGACCAACGTCTTGACGTGCGGGGCGATCCTGGCCAGTCCGTCCAGCACGGCGGGGGTCCTGAGCACACCGGCGGGTTTCTGCAGGTCCGCCTTGAACCGGTTGGAGATGCGAGTCCAGCAGTCCCTGGCGGATTGTCGCTGACGCTTGGCGTCGTCGTCGAGACCGCGTCGGGCCGCCGCCCGGGCGGGCTTGTACTCTACGATCGCCTCGACGACGGCTTCGATGGCGTCCGGTTCCTCGGCGGATTTGACCCAGCGATACCAGTCGCGAAGTTGATCGGCCAGGTCGTCCATCAGGTCGGCGTAATCCGCGCCGGGCGGATAAAGCGATCGGACGGTCTTGGCCTCGGCCACCACGGCGTCGCCCAGGATCGCGATGCGGTCCAGCAGGATCGTCCCCCGGAGGGCGTCCATCGCCTCAGGAAGCTGGTCGCCCTCCTCCTCGAAGCGGAATCGCTCGATGGCTCGATCGAACCACCGTGCTGGATTCGGCAGCGATCGCACGAACTCGTACAGGGCAAGGACCATGCGACCGATGTTCTGGTCGCGGCCCATGCCATAGGCGTCGACCAGCGAGCGGAACCCGTCGGCCAGCTCATCTCGGCCCCGGGCCTCGTAAAGCTCGGCGAACAGGGCTTCCAGTGTCTCGTGCCTGATGATCTCGGCCTCGTCCGCATCGATGACCTCGACGTCTGGGTCCAGGTCGATCCGGGCGAACCAGCGGCGCAGGAGCTGTAGGCAGAACGCGTGGATCGTGGTGATCGTGGACGCGTCGAGCAGCGGGAGCTGTCGGCGAAGACGCTCGTCGCCGGGGCTGGCGTCGAGGCGCTTGCGGATGACCTGGCCGATTCGCGTTCGCATCTCTGCGGCCGCGGCCTCGGTGAACGTGACGACCAGCAGGCGGTCGACGTCGCAGGCCGGTGAGGCGTCGCAGACGAGGTGGGCGCATCGCTCTGCCAGGACGTGCGTCTTTCCCGTGCCGGCGGCGGCGGAGACCAACACGCTGCGGTCGATCGTCTCGACGGCCTGTCTCTGCGACGGCGTCAGGCGTCGATCGTCACTCATCGTCGCCCTCCTGCTTGCCGCGCAGTAGCGCGAACACGCCGGTTCGCGATATCGCTCGTAGCCTTCTGGGGCGATGCGCGTCGAACTCGAATCGACAGACGCTCTGGTAGGGGCAGTAGGTGCAGGCCATCTCCTGCCCGAGTCGATACGGATCCACCTTGACCCCCCCGTCCAGAAGGCGGTCGCACAGCGCGCCAATCCGTCCGCGGACGTGGTTGAGGACGTTCTCGAAGTCGGCGTGCGGGGCGGTGTCCACCTGGTCGAGATAGCCCGGTGAGCCGTCCTTGGTCACCTGCACAGCGAGGACCTCGGATCGTGACCCCGGCGCGACGCGGGAGTCGAACGTGCCCAGATTGTCGAAATCGAACAGCCCCCGAGGGCGAAGCGGTTGGCATCGCTCGGACTCCGTGGGAGGGGCTTCCGGGGGCGCGTCAAGCCGCCGCAATTCGTCGAGCAGCGAAACGTAGAAGGCACCGGAGGGCGTGACGGGTCGGCGCACGGCGAGCCCCTCGCCGTGCTCGGCCAGGACGATCAGGTAGGTCAGGAGCTGCAGGTCCAGACCGTGATAAACGCGGTCCAGGCTCAGACGTCGCGTGCTGAGCGATCGCTTGTAGTCCACGACGCTGGCGAGGGCCCTGTCGCCGATCTCGGCGAGATCGACGCGGTCGATCTTGCCGCGGAGGCTTACCGTGCGCCCGGCGGGGGTATGGATTTCGAGGGCCGGCAGGCAGAGCCGGCCGGTCTCGACTTCGGACGGACGATCGGGGCCGAACCAGATCTCCGCGCCCGTGGGGCGGTAGGCCCCCGCCTGCGAGACGAACCGCTGGACCTCGAGGGCGCGGAGGAGATCGACGTTTCCGTGCTCGATGAGGTAGGCGTTGCGCGGGTCATCGAAGATCAGTTGATCGACGAGCTCGCTCAGGGCGCGATCCGACAATTCGCCGAGGCTGACGGCCAACTCGTCCGGGGAGACGTCGCCGATCCGGCGTCGCGACTCGATCAGGCGTTCGACGAACTCCTCCAGGATGCGGTGGTGCAGCAGCCCCAGGTCGATGGCGCTTAGCTCCCATTCCGTTCGAGGCTCGAGCGACAACGAGTACTCCGCAAAGTGCCTGAACGGACACTGGGCGAAGACCTCGATCCGCGAGACGCTGGTTCTGAGTGCGTTGCCGTAGAGTCTCCTCGCGACATCGTCGGTGAGGGCCGAGTCGTTCGAGTACGTGAGGGCGGGCATGACGCGGTCGAGCCATGCCCGCGTTTGCTCGTGGCGGATCGCCCAGTTGTACAGGGCGTTCCACCGCCGATCGTCGTCCGGCGCGGATGCCACCAGACGAGTTCGCTCGCGGAGGTCGGCAACGATGCCGCCGGCCAGATCATGACGCGTCGTGATCGCCCACGTCCGCCGCTGCGACGCGGGTTCGGCCAGGTCCGTTACGTCTAACGACGGGAAGACGGCGCGGATTGCTTGGACGAACGGCGAGGGATGGCATACTCGTCCGTCCGCCTCGGCGGCGGGCCAACTGATCCACAGCGTTTCGCTCGGCCGTGTCGTCGCGATGTACGCCAGCAGCCGCTCATCCAGGAGATCCTGCCGACTGGTCGGCGCCAGCTCGATGCCCACCTTGGCCAGTGCGGCTCGGTTCTGGTCCGACAGGATCGGGTCCTGCGTGGGGCGCTGAGGGAACTCGCCTTCGGCAAAGCCGAGGATCATCACAGCCCGGATTGGCGGGTGCCGGCTTCGCTCGATCGATCCAACGAGCACCTGATCGAGCGTGGGCGGCGCCAATCCGAGCGACGCGCCGGCCAGCGCCGTGTCGACGACCTCCGCCAGATCGTCCAAGGACATCGCGTCGTCGGCGAAAGCGTCCGAGAGGTCGTCCAGGAGCTCAACCACGTGATTCCAGACCTGCCGATGCTCCTCGGCCTCGTCCAGTCGTTGAGCCCGATCGGCCGCATCGGCCCAGTCCGCGATCTGTCGGGGCACGTCCAGCCGCTGCAGCAGTTCGAATAGGCCGCGCGCCCACTGATGCCCTGGCAGCGGCGTCGGGGAGTCCGCAAGCTCCCACCACGGTTGAAGGCTCGCGACCAGTCGGTCTCGGATCTCGTTCAGAAGGGACAGATCGTCGCACGGTCCCTCGGCGTCCGCGAGGCCGTCAGACGCCGCGTCGGGAACCGCTCGGCTTGGGCGGCGGTGGTACGTCCACTGCTCGCCGGTCCATCGCGAACGTCCGACGACGGCTTCGGATCGCAAGTAGTTTTCGAGAAGATCGATCTCGTCTTCGTCCAGCCCGGCAAGCCCCGACTTGACGAAGACGGCCACGGATTCGATGTCGACGTGGCGGGCCAGCTCAATTTCCGAGCGGATCAGCTCCACGAGCGCGTGGTGGGCGATCGGTCGGCGCCGGTCGATGAAGTGGGGGATGTCGGCGGCCGTTAGCGCCGCCGTCAGCAGGTCGTGATACGGATCGAGGTCGCGAACGACAATCGCGATGTCCCGATACCTTAGCGGGTCGGTCTGTCGTTGGACGAGGCGCTGGATCTCGGTGACGGCGGCGGCGACCTCCACGCGGCGCGTCGCGGCTCGAATCAGCCGGCAACAGGCGCCCGGCTCTTCCACTTCCTGCTCGGCATCGTGTTCCGCGGGCTTGTTGGCGGCGAACAACCGTCGTTCGAGCCGAGCCAGGGCGTGGGCCCTACGGAATCGAGGAGGGGGCCCGGACAGGAGGAGAGGGGGCTCCACTTCGATGCCGCCCTCGCGCAGGGCCTGGTTCAGCGCGAAGTAGGTCCGCTCGGTTCGCGCGAAGAGATGGAAGGGGCTCGGCGGACGATCGCCGCGTGCTTGCGCGCCGTCGGGGTCGAGTAAGAGGCTAATCTCCATCCGCGCCGCCAGGCCGGCCAGTGAGACCAGCATACGGAGTTCCTGCCCGGTCAGTCCGGCGAAGCCGTCGACCCAGATGAGCGATTCCCGAACCGCATCGTACGCCTCCAGCCGGTCGCGTGCGATCGCCAGGTGATGTCCGGGATCGACGCGATCGGAGCCGAGCCGGCTCAGGTAGGTCTGATAGATCAGCCGGATATCACGTGCCCGACCCGTCAACTGCTCGTCGTCGGGGTCGAGCTGCTCCAGCGCGGCGTCCAATGCCTCGGGCGTGACCTCCTGGCGGATCAGCTCGTCCAAGGTGCGTCCCAGACGCTCGACGAGCCCGCGGCGACCGCGACGCCCCCCGAATACGGTCAGTCGATCGGCAACGTCATGAACGACGCGCCGAAGGGCCATCAACCGTCCGGTGGCGCTGAGGGTTACGATTGCGCCCCCGCCGGTCGACAGGACCCGGTGGGCCAGCCGGCGGAAGCTGAGGACCTCACAGCGCGCGAACCCCGCCACGTCCCGCGACTCGAGCAGCGACCGCTCCATCTGCAGGCCCGCCTGTTCGGGCACAAGCAAGAGCAGGTGCTGTCCCTGGTCCGCGGAGTCCTTAAGACGCGAGACGATCTGCTCGATGCAGTAGGCCGTCTTGCCCGCGCCGGCTCGACCAAGAATGAAACGAACGGACATCTGCGCCTCCGGTCCGCCATGATGATAGGGCCAGGGGGGCCGGGTTCAAGCTCTTCTCGCCCGGTAACGCAAAGGTCGTCGGCGCGAGCGCTGCCCGCGCGGCTTTCGAGGCAAGGTCCATATGAGGCATGAGCTACTGCGTGATGTTGTGCTTGCGCATGTGATTGCGGAGCGTATTCCGGTGGATGCCGAGCTCGGCCGCGGCCATGCTCCGATTCCAGCGGTTCCGCCGAAGCGCCTCGAGGATGATCTCTCGTTCGGTTCGGGCCTCCATGAGATCGGACGGGCTCGTGTGTTCGATTTCCGCCGGCGCGAATCGAAGTTCCCGAGCGCCAATGACGTGTCCGCCGTGGGACATCGCCAGCGAGAGGACGTTCTGCAGCTCCCTCACGTTGCCGGGCCAATGATACTCCGTGAGCCTGGCCAGGGCGCCTTCGGTGATCGAGCGCGGCGCCTCGCCGGTCGTCATCGACTGCGTTCTCAGATACGACAGCGCGAGCGGTCTGACGTCCTCGGGACGCTCTCTCAGCGGCGGAATCACGAGCTCCGCGGCGTTCAGGCGGTAGTACAGATCCTGGCGCATCTTGCCTGAGCGGACACACTCGCGGATGTCCGCGTTTGTCGTGCAGAGGATGCGAACGTCGGTGGTGATGGTCTGCTGGCCTCCGAGACGACGGAACTGCTGCGTCTCGATCAACTGGAGCAGCTTGGCTTGGGCGGACAGCGGAAGCTCGACCACCTCATCCAGAAGCAGGGTTCCGCCATTGGCCAATTCGAAACAGCCCTTCTGTCGGCGGACGGCGCCGGTGAACGCGCCCCGCTCGTGCCCGAACAGCTCGCTCAGGATCAGCTCGCCGTCCAGACACGCACAGTTGACGGCCAGGAACGGGCCGGTGGCCCGTGGGCTGATGGAGTGGATGTGGTTGGCGACGTGCCCCTTACCCGCGCCGGTTGGACCGAGAATGACCACGGGCATGTCCGTGCGGGCGATCCGCTGCGCCGAACGCAGCACGAGCTTCATCGGTTCGCTCTCGGCCACGACCCAGACCGACTCGGCGGGTTGCCGGGTGGTCGAGCGATGCGGCTGGGGCGAGGGCTCCGCGGCGCTTCGGCTCAGGAGCAGTCCGATCTGACTCGCCAGCGTTTTGAGCGTCGTGAGCTCCTCCGGCGTGAAGGTGCGCACCCGCCGATCGGAGAGATAGAGAGTCCCGATGATTCGACCTCGACCTCGGAGCGGAAGGATGCACGTCGCGCGCATCCCCAATCCGCTCGGCGTCGACAGCGCCTTGCGAAAGTCGGGGTTCTTCGTGAAGCGATCATCGCTTCCCACGTCCGGGGAGAATACGATCTCCCCGCTTCCAAAGACCTGCGCGCTCAGCGGCGCCGATAGGGGAATCTCGCGGATTGCCTCGCCGAGTTCCCGCCCAGCGGGGCTGCAGAACTTCATCTCGAGCACGTTCTTCTCGGGATTGTGGAGGTAGATGCCCCACTGATCCAGATTGACCAGTTCGGGCAGGTGGGACATGATCCGTTGAACCGCCTCTTCGTCCGAGGTTACCATCCCCGCCGCGACCTCGGCCATCTGTCGGATGGACTCCAGACGCCGCGTCTCCCGTTCGTCCCGCATGAATCCGACCGCGCCAACGGTGCGCCCTCGCTCGTCGAGAATCAGCATGAGCGTCGCCTCGAGCGTCAGGGGCGTCCCGTCGCGAGACTGGCATACGGCCTGACCGGTCCAAAGCGACTGACGGGCCAGCGTCTCCCCGATGGTTCGAGCCGACGCCGGTCCGATGCGCAGAAGGTCGCGGGGATCCTTGCCCTGCATGGTCGCCAGGTCATAGCCGAAGAGCCGCTCAGCGGCCTTGTTGGCGAACATGATCCGTCCTTCGGCGTCCGTGATGACCGCGGGGTCCCGGCTTTGCTCGATGGCTCGCCCGAAAACCAGGCTGGCTTCCTCGGCTCGCTTCCTTTCCGTGACGTCACGCGCATTGATAACGGACCCTCTGACCGACGGATCGTCGAACAGGTTCATCCCTGTTGCGTCCACGAATCGCCAACCGCCGTCCTTGTGCCGGCAGCGAAACTCGGCCTTTCCCAGGTATCCCGGTATCTGGTTCCCTTCGTGGAAGATCCCCTTGGCCGCCGCGACATCCTCCGGATGGATGAGATCGAACACGTCCTTTCCGATCAGCTCTTCAGGGCGGTATCCCAGCACGCGCTCGAACGACGGGCTCACGTATTGCGCGATCCCGTCCCGGTCCAGCCGGACGATCAAGTCCGTCGAGTTCTCGATCAGGGATCGAAAGTGCTGTTCGCTCTCGCGTAGTGCCTGCTCGGCCCGCCTGCGTTCGGCGATTTCCCGTTCAAGAGACTCGTTGATCAACCGTAGTTCCGCAGTCCGTTGCTCGACGCGCTTCTCGAGCTCGTCATGGGCTGCTCGCAGGGTCTCCTCCGCCAGTTTCCGTTCGGTGATGTCGCGAGAGACCTCGACGACCAGCTTGGCTCGCCCGTCCGGATGCCGCGCTGCTACGTTGGCCGTGCACCAGAGGACCTTCCGTCGGCCCTGCCTGTCGACGATCTCCGTCTCGTGTTCATGGGCCTTCCCGTCCTCGAAAGTCCGCCGCACGACGCACGGGTCGCAGCGCTCGGTGTACCCATGGTAAACGGCGTAGCACTTCTTGCCCTCGATGTCCCGGCCGCACAGATCCTTGGCGACCTCGTTGGCCCAAACGATCGTGTGGGTCTCGTCAATCATGCTGACGTGATCCGTGACCGAGCCGATGATTCCCGCGAGCTTCTGCTCGCTCTCTCTAAGCTTCTCTTCCGCGTGTCTCTGCTCGGTGACGTCGATGATGACGCACTGGATCGCCGGCCTCCCACGGTATAGGACCCGGCTGGCCAGGACCTCCGCCCAGTAGATCGAGCCGTCCTTGCGGATCCCTCGGCAAACGCATCTCGGCGGCACGGGTTCGCCTCGCAAGCGGGCCAGGTGTCGCTGGACGAGCATGGGCAGGTCGTCGGGGTGGACGGTCGCTCGGACCTGCTCGGCCGCCATGCTCTTGATTTCGTCGAGGGTGTAGCCGGCCCCCTCGGCCATGGCCCGGTTCGCGAAGACGATCTGACCGTCCTGGATGAGGAGAACGCCCTGCAACGAGTGGTCCACCACGGTGCGGTAGGCCTCCTCGAGTTGCCTACGCTTCTCGATGTCACGGCGAAGCTTCTCGTTGGTGGCGTAAAGCTCCGCCGTTCGCTCGGCGACGCGCCGCTCGAGCTCGTCGTGTGACTCGCGTAGGACTTCCTCGGCCACCTTCCGGTCGGTGATGTCGTAGGCCGAGCCGATCGTGTGATCGATCCGACCCTCTTGGTCGAAGAAGATCGTCGCCCAATCGCTGAGCCATCGCCACTCGCCGTTCTTCCTCTTCCGGCGGTATTCCAGGATCAACGAGAGCTTCCGGCCCGGTTGGGCCCTTCGCGCCTCGGCGATCTGTTCTTGGATTCGCCGCCAGTCGTCGGGATGCGTCTCGGCCTGGACCTTCTCCAGACCCATCGCCATGAGCTCGTCCATTGTGTAGCCGCTGAGCTCCTCGGCGCATGAGCTGATGTAGTCGTAGCGGCCCTGGCGGACGTTGAGCCGGTAGAGGAGGTGTCCCGAGTTCTCCAAGGCTTCGTGGAAGTGCCGCTCGGTCTCCTCGAGCGAGGTCTCCGTACGTCGATGATCGGTGACGTCTCTGAGGATGGCTTGGACGGCCACCACGCCGTCGCTGTCGACCAGGGGCTGGAGGCGACACTCGAGCCGGCGCGATGATTCGTCCGAGCCGTTGGCCTTGACCTCAACTGGCCCCACGGCCTTGCCGCCAGCGATCGTGCCGATGAGCGTGGCCCATCCCGCACCGTCCGATCCTTCGGGTGTCCAGAGCCGAGCGAGGGGCTGTCCGGCCAGATCTTCCTTGGGGATGCCGACTCGTTCAGATGTCGCCACGTTGCAGTCGAGGATCGATCCGTCCAGGGCCACGAGAACCACCGGGTCAGGCAGCGCGTCGAGCGCCATGCGGCACCGATCTTGCCCTCCGCGTCCCGCAGGGTCGTTCTCGTAAGCAGTCCCTGGTCTCGACGATCCAGAGGATCCGTGGGCGGATGATGATCGCTCTAGCGTACTCATCGCTGCTACCCCGAGTCGTTGCTGAAAGGATACAACAAAGCCTATTCTGAGTCGGATTATAGCATAGCGGGTGTGGGAGTTGTGCAGATTGCTCAGAAATCTGTGCAGGCTGACCAGTGCTGAGGGCTGGCCCGGCTCCTCACGGCGTCATCCAGGGGATCGGGTGGCACCGTTTGAGGCGAGGGCTACGCTTGGATCCCATGCCGATACAAAGCTTCCAACAGGTTGACGCCCAAGATTCTGCGTTTTGCATCGTCGCTGATCTTGGCCATCAGCACTGCCCCCAATCCCCAGGCCAGAGGCAAGTCGGGCATGTCCGACCCGAAGACGATCTGGTTGAGCGGGGCATTGTTGACGAACCGCTCGATGACACCGTAGGCAAACTCGGTCAGTGTGCAAAACAGCACGTTCTCGGGGACGTCTCGTTGAAGGCCGCGCAGGGCACAACTGCCGTGGCCGTCGATGAAAAGCGCCTGAGGGTGGCGGCGAGCCAGGCCGTAGAGGAAGCCGGGCGTGCCCCAGGAGTGGCTCAGCACGATCCAGCCGCGCTCGGCAGCGAACTCATAGGCCGGGTTCAGCAGGGGCGTGTCTTCCGGTAGGCCCTGATAGGCCGTGATGAGCTTGACGCCGCGGAACCCAAGCTCGGCACAGCGTCGAAGTTCCGGAAGGATGAGTTCCGGATACCTGGGGCTGATCAGCGCGAGCGGCCAGAAACGCTCCGGGCGGCGGGACGTCATCTCGTGCACCAGCGAGTTGCCGTAGACGAAATCGTTGTTGACCCCGGCCAAGGAGAACGTGATCTGGCGCCGGACCCCGTGGCGATCCATCTCGCCCACCAACTGCTCCAATGAGGCGTCGGGCAGCGGGTAGTAGTTGAAGTGCGAGCCCATGTGCGCGTGCGCGTCGAGCACGGTCTCGCCCTGAAGGCGCCGGCCGAGCCGTCCGGCCTGGGAAAGCGGGCTGGACTCACATCCGTACGCCATCGATCAGCCTCCGAAGGTTCCCGCCGCCGATGGCGGCCTTGGCCGCGTCGTCAATCTCCGCATACATCAACTGGGCGATCGTCGAGGCGCCGTCCCGATCCGGCAGATTCGTTCCGAAGATCAGACGTTCCGCTCCCCACGTGCGGCAGATGAACTCGATTGCTCGATACCCCCACAGCCCCGACAGCTCGAGATGGAAGTTCGGACACTGGTCCAAGAGACGGTAGAGGGCTCGAAGCTCCGTTCGGATACGATACTCCCCAGCGATCACGGGCAGCTCGGGATGATCCGTGCAGAGCCGGCGCAACGCCTGTCGTTCGAGGGCATCCCGGGCTCCCTGCATCGGCAGGTCCGGGCAGATGAACGTGGGAACACGGCGCTCCTCGAGGACCGTCCAAAGCGGATCCGGCATCCAGTCGGCCAGGGGAGTGAAGTAGCCCTGCGGGAATATCTTGGCCACGCGGACTCCGGCCGACAGCATCTCCGCGACGTAGCCGCGGGCCGGGGGGTGTTCACGAGCGTAGTCAGGCAGGAACGTCCACGCGCCGAGCAGCCTGGATCCACCTTCAAGCTCCTTGACGACGGCCGGGTTGCCCACGGCCGGATGGTGGGCTCGCTGCAGCACGTGCGTGACGACGGCCGAGTCGATCCCAAGGTGCGTCATCTCTCTCAGCAGATCGTCGACGGTGACCAAGGGTGGTCGAATCATCGAACGCCCGATCGTGGCGTTCGCGTCGATGAGAACCACTCTGGATCGCTCTTCGGTCATGGTCCGATTCACCTATTCGACGGCTTGGATCGGGAAGAAGGCTTCGTCGCGGCGCTCGCCGGGCCCACGCGGTAGATCCACAGACTGCCCTTCGGGCCGGGCTCCTTGTGGATCAGGATGAGTCGTCTGCCGAGCGTTGAAGCATGCAGGTTCGCAAAGAAGTCCGGATTGCGGTCCTCGGATGTCTCGTGGGCCTCGTCAACGACAAGGTAGTCGGGCTTGAGCACGCGGACGTAGCTTTCCCAATGCTTCATCTGGCCGGTATCCGGTCCGGCCAGCATTTTCCGCTCGGCATAGTAGGCCACCCGATTTCGGGTCGTTAGCACGCTTTGTTCGGGCTCGCTGTGATCTCGAAGCCATCGTCCGGCCTTGATGAGATACGCGCCGTCCTCGCCGATGACGCGGAACATGTAGGGTGTGGTGGGGCCGACGACGAGAATGACGCCGACCAGGTAGACCAGCCGCCGCACCGCCTTGGCTCGCCGGTTGTGCCGGGATGCGATCCTGATAGAGGCCTGGTCCACGATCCAGACGAACGTGGCCGCCGCGAACGGCATCGTCAGGGCGACCAACACAAGGAGGTGCCGGAGGCTCACGTATCCGAATGATGCGCTCAGCGCGTACAACAGACACAAGTGGAGCCCGGCGGCAAAGAAGACCGGCCCGATGCCGCGCGGTCGTGGGACGATTCGCGCCGTTAGTGCCGGCAGCGCCAGCAGCAGGTAGATCAACCGACAGGATCGCGCCCAGTGATAGATCAGATCAATGGCGATCGGCAGCTTCGTCTCCGCGCGGGCGATCATCGCGTCGACTGGCGCCGGATCCGCCGGCTTCCGCAACATGGCCGACTGGTCCGCCGCGCCCAGCCCGAACAGCTCGATGAGGCTCTTCTTCTGCACCAGGCGACCGACCGCGGCCATGTAGGGCCCCGCCACCGCGAAGAAACAGATCAGCAGGACTGCCGTCCCGATGATCCGGCGACGTCGCGTCCACCCTTGGGCCTGCCGCGCGATGACCATCGTGAAGAGCCCGACGACGAGGATGCTCCCACCTTCGGGGCGGATGAGGAAGGCGAGTCCTGAGAGCACCGCCGCCGCGGCCAGCCATCTCATATCGTTGCGGTGGAGGCCGCGGAGCACCGCGACCAGGCCCCACAAGTACAGCCCGAGGTGAAGGCCGTCGCTTAGCGCGTCGGCACCGACCTGACAGAGCTCCGGCAGCATGGCCATGAACAGGGCCGTGATCACGCCGACCCGCTGATCCCACATGATCCAACCGAGCGCGAAGGCGGCCCAGATGGCCAACATGCTCCCTAGGAGCGAGGCGATCTGACCGGCCAGAGGCCAGGCATCGACCGGATCCGGCGCCAGCCACTGCCCGACGGCCGAATAGACGATCAGAATCGACGCCGGGTAGAGGGGGTGCTGGTCCTGGTCGCGCATCGTGGTCAGCGGGTCGGCCTGCAGGCCCCGGGCGTACTTGACGAACGTAATTCCATCGCGAGAGACGAGTTCCGTTGTGTGGATCAGGTGGATGCGTACCGCCAGCCCGAGGGCGAATACCGCCGCCATCGCGGCGATAACGGTCTTGCGTCGGGCATTGCGGGGTTCGATTGTCCGTCCTCCGTCCGTTTGTCTTGGCGAGTCGTTGTACAGGCCCGGCGCGATCCGATCAAGCTCGGACATGTCACGTCCGGAGGACTTGATTGGATCTCCGGGGCAAGGGACACTGCCCACATGTGCGCGAACGCCTTTGACCGTGACGTCTGTGAACTCGACGCGCTTCGCCGGTGGCTCGCTGCCCGGCCCGAGCCGTTGGTGCCCCTGACCATTCGCCAGATCGTGATCGATCCGGCCGTCCTGGACGAGCTTCCGGAACGCGCGGTCACGTCGCGTGCCAATCGGCCGGCCAGCTATCTGATCATGGACTGCACGCCCATGCGGCGGAATGACGCGTCCATCAAGCCGGAGATCGCCGCGGCCTGCCGCGATCGGTTGAGCGATCTCCAGGTCATCGAGCTCGGCGGGCCCGACAAGCCCCCGCACGCGGACTTGACGCTCGCGGAAGATCTGGCCAGGCGCATCGAGCCCGGGTCGCTGGTCGTCACCTTCGGCTCGGGAACCGTCACGGATCTGGCCAAGCACGCCATGTACCTAATCGAGCAGGGGGGCGGCGCGACGTTCGAGCACATCTGCTGTCCCACGGCGTGCACGGTAACGGCCTTTACCTCGTCCATGGCGGTGCTGGCCGTTGACGGCGTGAAACGTACCATCCGGTCCAGGGCGCCCGACGTCGTACTGGTGGATCTGGCCATGATTCGCGACGCGCCGATCGAGTTGACTCGCGCGGGCTTCGGCGACCTGATGGCCCGCTGCACCGCCTACGGCGACTGGTATCTGGGTGACGTCTTCGGCGTCGACGAGACCTTCAACACCGTCCCCTTCGATCTGCTGGCCAGGGCCGAGCAGGGCCTGCTCGACCAGGCGACCGTCATCGGCCGGCGCGAGCTGAATGGGCTGCGGACGCTCGCCGACGCCCTCATGCTCGCCGGGATCGGGATGTCCATCGTCGACCAGACCACCCCCATCAGCGGCTGGGAGCACGTCTTGAGCCACTATCTCGACTTGCGGGCGATGGCCGATGACCGTCCGACGGGCCTGCACGGCGCCCAGGTCGGCGCCTCCACGCTGATCTCGGCGCTGGCGTTCGAGGAGTTGCTGAACACGGGTCCTGAGACCTGGAGCGCCCCGCCGACGTTCGATACGGGCCGGGCGCGACGGGAGATCGAAACGCACTTTGCGCCCTTCGATCCGACCGGGGGAATGGTGGCCGAGCTCTGGCGCGACTACGCCGTCAAGGCCGAGCGGATCGAAGCGGGCCTGAGGGATTGGCCGGACGTGTCCGACCGCTGGCGGAGCGGCGACTTGCCCAACGGGTTGCGGCGATACGTCCGTCCGAGGGCCGTCGTCGAGAACGCGCTTCGGCGGGCCGAGGCGGACGTGGACCTCGCCGCGACGTCGGGCACGGGCGACCGGGATCTGGCGCGGTCGGCGATCCTGCATGGCCATCGCGTTCGCCGACGCTTCACCATGGGCGACGTCCTGGAGCTACTCGGTCTCCTGGGGCCCAATCTCGCCGAGCGGTGGCTGCGCGTCGGGGAAACGCGGGGCTCGGCCTGACTCGAGGGCGGCGCGCTCTTCCCGAATGACGTGCCCCTGCTCCAGCCGAACGACCCAGCCGCAATCGCATCGAACCGTTCGTTCGAACTGGAACAGCGTCACGTCATACTGAGCGCCGCAATTGGGGCAGAGGATCGCCATCGGATGTGACCCGCCTTTCCACCGGTGTTCGTCGCGGGCGGCCGGGAGCCTACTTGGCCTGCTTGGCCAACCCTTCCAGATCGATCTTCCCGTGAGGCGTCCGAGGAAGCCGCTCCAGGAGTTCCCAGTGGTTCGGCACCATGTAATTAGGCAGGTGCTGGCGGCAGTAGACTCCCAAGTCCTTGCCGGCAAGCTCTACCCCGTCCTGTAGTGAGACGTAACACGTGAAGGACGTGCCTCGCATGAAGTGTCGCACGGGGACCACGGCGGCCTCGACCACCTCCGGATGCTCGGTCACGACGGCCTCGATCTCGGCCAGCTCGATACGATAGCCCCGACTCTTGACCAGGCGGTCGTTCCTGCCCAGGAATCTCAAGACCCCGTTGCCATGGTCGACGACGTGGTCGCCGGTCCTGCACGCCTTCATTCCCTCTTCGGGCGAGTCGACGAGCCGCTTGCCGGAGGCCCGCTTGTCCCCGAAGTATCCGGGGAAGACCGTCGGCCCCGCCACTAGGAGCTCACCGGGCGTGCCGGCGGGGACGGGGTGGTTCTTCTCGTCCACGATCCATACTCGCGTTTCGGCGATCGGGCGCCCGATGGGAATGCCTTCGGGGTCTTCCAGGTCTTCCGGTAGAACGCGGTGGCAGGTGCAGACGTTGGTCTCCGTCGGTCCGTAGAGGTTCCAGTAGGCGGCGTTCGGCACCGTGTCCATGAGGCTGCGCAGATGCTCCGGGGGCATGACCTCGCCCGCGAACAGGACGTGGCGCAGTCGCGACAGATCGTGGCTGTGCAGGCTGCCGCGAAGGACCATGAGCACAAGAGACCACGGCACACAGTACCAGATCGTCAGCCGTTCGCCAGCGATGAAACGGGCTGTTCGGTAGGGGTGTCCTCTCGCCGCGTCCGGGAACGGGCACATCGTCGCGCCCGCGCGAACCGCCGCGAAGACGTCAAACGTCGAGAGGTCGAAGCTGTAGGGGGCGTGGTTTCCCATGCGATCGGCCGACGTGAGACCGAAGGTCTCGACGCCCCATTTCGAGAAGTGCATGAGACTTCGCGTCGTGATCATGACGCCTTTGGGCTTGCCCGTTGATCCCGATGTGTAGATGATATTCGCGATCCCGTCTTCCGGTGGTGGGGTGGGGCCCTGTGCCGCCGGGCCGTCCTGGATCGCTTCGGCAAGGGGGATGACCTCGCCGTCGGGCAATGCCGCGTCTGAGGGTTCGGAAACCACCGCCCAGTCGATGTCCGTCAGCCCTTCCGGAAGGGCTCCGGCGAGGATGCCGCGGATGCCGCACTGGCGGCAGATCTTCTGGATCCGGCCCGTCGGGGCCAACAGGTCGAACGGGACATAGGTCGCGCCGGTTCGGATCAGCCCGAACAGGGCGACCAGGGCCTCGAAGCACTTGTGGAAGTGGAATCCCACGCGGCATCCCGGACCGATGCCTCGAGCCATCAGGGACCCCGCAAGGCGGCTGCTGGCCTCGGCGAGCCGCCCATAGGTCATCTGCTCGCCCATGAAGTCGATCGCGATGTGATCGGGCCGCCTGCGCGCGGCCTCGGCGAGCAAGTGATACAGCGAGTCTTCGGGCCCATTGTATTCGTCAGGGGTGCTCACGTTTCCAACCGCCCGCGGCCTGCCCACCTCGTGCCGTGCCGGGTCCACCCAACCCGCGCGATACGAGTGTATCGACCGCCGAGGCGGCGATCAATTCACTCGGGCGAGAAGTACGCGCTTCCCGATAGGTTGGTCAGGGGGCCAGAAGCTCTCGGGCCTTGACCAGCGCCACCAGGGCGAATTGGGCGTTCTCCGTGGTCAGGGCGTGGTCCCATGGGGCCGTGCGAACCCCATGGATCGTCTCGAGCCGCCAGCGCACATAGAGGCATTCCTCCGGGCGGAACTCGAGCTGGAGGACGAACCGCATCCCGTGTCGGAGCATCCGCTCATACCGGGCGGATCTCTGCTTGTCTCCGAATCTTCGCGCCAGTGCCAGGGCGTCGGCGACCGCCATCATCTGCAGGGCCGTGCCGATGTCCGCTTGTTCGGTTCCCTGGGGGTCGATGCCACCGAGCATCTCCGGCCAGCGGCAGTTCCGGCTCGTGAGCTGGTGGGGCTCCAGCCAGTCCATCATTTCGAACAGGTGCTTGGCGTAGCGGCTGTCGCGTCGGTCCCCGGCCATTCTTGCGCAGGCGCCGGCGAGCCAGGGCATCAGAGCGTCGCTCGGCTTGAGCGAGAACTCCTTGCTGTAGTGCTCGAAGCCCCTCTCGATCGCGGCAAGGATTTTCGGACTGGCGGCGATTTTCTGGTAGGCGGCCAGCGCCAGCAGCGCCTGGCCCGGGTTGACGTCCTGTGGCGCGGCCGGCTGCGTCGTCACGAAGTTGGTTTGCATCATCCCGGTCGGGAGCTGACGAGTCATGATCCCTCTGGCGAGCCGGTCGCAGAGTTGCCGGTTCGGCTCGACCGGAGACGGTTCGCAGGCGGTCAGAAGCAGCATCGCGCTGGCGCCCAGCCGATCCGCTTGGACGGGCGATTTGAGATATGCCGCCTCGCCGCCCGCGCCCTCCTTGCCCTCTATCGGCGCTAGTTGCTTGGTCAGGGCGGCAAGGGTTCGAGCGGACGCATCCATCGCGGATCTGTCCTTTCGGGCCGCTCCGACCATCGCCAGTGCCCACGCGGCGCCGGCATCGACGATGGCTGAGCCGGCGCCGGCCTCCTCATTGGACCAGGGGAGATACCCTCCCGAGAACGAGCCGTCGGGGCGTTGGCGTTCGACAAGATGACAGGCGATCTGATCGATCGCCTGATCAATCCGCCCGCGTGTCACGGACTCCTGAGGGACGATCGCGCATCCTCGATGGAGTTCGACCACGGGGTCCTCCGCTCGGGCCTGCCAGAAGTGGCGCGTTCGGAACCGCAGGCACAGGACCCGCTCTTTCTGCCGCCGGAGATCTTCCGGGGCCAACCCGAGCTGCCGGACGACGAACTCGATCGCCTGACTCGTCGACAGGCCGAACGCGATGATCTGGCTTGGTCGAAGCAGGGCACTGCGGTCTCCCAGACGGACGGCGATTCCGTCCAGGCCGGGCTCGTATTGGCGCTCCAGGGCGCGAGGCCTGAGCAGCCCCACGGGAAGCTGCTGGGCCGGTCCGAGCAGTTCGACCTCGACCGCAAGTCGCTTCAGCGCCGACTCGTCCAGCCGAGCCTCGTCCAGGCCGTTCTTGACCGCGTCAATTGCCGCGTCACGACAGGCTTCGACCAGCCCGGCCCGACCGTCCGCCTGGCCGGCGGCGAGCACGTAGCCGCCTCGTCGAAGCGTGACGTGGACGGGGCATTTGAGCCCTGCCAGCGCTGGCGCGGGGGGCTCAACGCCCGACGGCCGGCTGCCGGACACGAGTGCGGTGACGGTTCTCCGAATCGACCGAATGAGCCGAGTCTGATCCGCCGATGAGAGTTGAGGCGGGGACGTTTCCGGCTCGGCGCCACGATCGCCCTCGGTGGACGCCAAGGCAGGGCACCCCGCGAGTCCGATCAAGACAGCGATCGTCGGCGGCATCAGCAGACGGTGGATTTCCTTGTAGCCTCGCATGGGCGCGGAGTATATTGAGGTCATGGCTCGATCACAACCGACCCGACAGAAAGACACCGGAAAGGCCGCCGCCGCTCCGGACCAGCAGGCAGCGCAGGTGGGCGCCGCTCGCAGCCCGGACGCGGTCCCCAAGGCCTCTTCCACGCCGTTACGCACCGGGGCCGGCAAGACCAAGAAGAAGCGGGAGCCCAAGGCGTCGAGCGCCAAGCGGTCGTCGACGAGGACGACCGCGGACGCCATCGAGGGCATACGGTCTCCCAAGAGCGAGGCCGAGTTGACCCGCTCGATGATCGCCTCGGCCGTTCGCGTCGCCAAGGACGTCGACGCCAGGGCCGTTCTCCTCTACGTCGACGCGATCACGGAGACCCAGGATCTCAGAAAGATCCTCGACGAAATCGGCACGCTGATCCTCGTCGCGCGGGGGGACAAGGGGCTGGATCGCGCCAGGGAGATCACGCCGCACGTCCTGTCCGTTCCGCCGGTGAACCTGACCCGCATGGGTCAGATCAAGATGGCGACGCTGATGGCGTTCTCGCAGCGGATGCTCGCCCCGGGCGAGACGTTCGTCTGCCTCGTCGGCGTGATGGACCGGGGCGTGGACACGATGGTGGTCATGAGCGTCGGCGAGGAGCACGAGATGTTCCGCACCGTCGACCAACCGAAGATCACCGAGCACATCCGACGGGCCGTCTTTCAGCGGTGCCTGAGCCTGGCCATCGAGATCGCCGGAGAGGGGCGCGAGGGCAAGCCGGTCGGGGCCCTCTTCGTCGTCGGCGATCAAGACGAGGTGGCCAAGTACTGCCACCAGACCATCATCAACCCCTTCAGGGGCTACGCCGAGGAGGAACGCAACATCCTCGACGACACCATGCGCGAGACCGTCAAGGAGTTCTGCAGCATCGACGGGGCCTTCATTATCTCGGGCAAGGGCGTGATCATATCGGCCGGTACCACGCTGCGGACCGCCGTTTCGGGGGAGGAGCTGCCCCAGGGACTCGGCGCTCGGCACGCCGCCGCCGCCGCCATTACCGCCAGCACCAAGAGCATCGCCATCTCTCTCAGCGAATCGACCGGCACGGTCCGCGTCTGGCGCCTGGGCGAGATGATCACCGAGATCGAGAAGGCCTCCCCCATGCCGGCCCGATCGGTCAGCCTGCCCATTGCCAAGGATTCCAAGGACAAGGAATAAGGTTCGAAAAGCCCGCCGTCAGCCCTTATCATATGGGGTTGGCCGTCGCCCGTCGGCGGGGGTGTTGGTCTGTCGCGAAGGATGTGCCCCGCCGGAACGTCGGGCGGGGCCGGACAAGGTGTCAGAGAAGGTGAGCGGTTTGATGAGCAAGCAAGTGAAGGTCAAGAAGGTCGTGCTGGCGTACAGCGGAGGCTTGGACACAAGCGTGATCCTGCCCTGGATTCGCGAGCACCATCAGTGCGAGGTGATCGCGATGGTGGCCGACGTCGGCCAGGGCATCGGCGAACTCAAGGGCATCAAGGCCAAGGCCGGCCGAAGCGGCGCCAGCAAGTGCGTCGTCAGCGACCTACGGAAGGAGTTCGCCGAGGACTTCCTCTGGCCCATGCTCCGCAGCGGGGCGGTCTACGAGAAGAAGTACATGCTCGGCACGAGCGTGGCTCGTCCGCTGATCGCCAAGGAGATGGTCCGCGTCGCTGAGCAGGAGGGCGCCGACGCCGTCGCCCACGGCGCTACCGGCAAGGGCAACGATCAGGTCCGTTTCGAGACGACCGTCATGACGCTCAACCCGAAGCTCCAGATCATCGCCCCATGGAAGGACCCGAGTTTCGAGCTGACCAGCCGCGAGGCGGCCATCGAGTACGCCAAGGCCCGGAACATCCCGATCACCTCGACGAAGAAGAGCATCTACTCGCGCGATCGGAACCTGTGGCACATCTCGCACGAGGGCGGCGAGCTCGAGAGCACCTGGAACGAGCCCCTCGACCGCATGCTGGTCATGTCCGTGCCGCCGCATAAGGCGCCGAACAAATCGACCTACGTTGAGATCGGCTTCGAGCGGGGCACGCCCGTGTCCGTCAACGGTAAGAAGATGGACGCCGTTTCGCTGATCGAGCGGCTCAATGTCCTAGGCGGCAAGAACGGCGTCGGCACGGTTGATCTCGTCGAGAACCGCCTGGTCGGCATGAAGTCGCGGGGCGTCTACGAGACGCCGGGCGGCACGATCCTGGCCGAGGCCCACAACGCGATGGAAGCCATCTGCCTCGACCGCGAGACAGTTCACTACAAGGAGCAGGTGGCGGTTCGCTACGCCGAGCTGATCTACGACGGCCGGTGGTACACGCCCCTGCGCGAGGCCATCGACGCCTTTGTCACCTCGACCCAGCAGTTCGTCACCGGCACTGCCCGGGTCAAGCTCTACAAAGGCAACTGCGTCGCCGTCGGCGCCAAGAGCCCATATTCGATGTACGTCGAGGACCTGGCCAGCTTTACGATGGGGGCCGGCTACGATCCGACGGACGCCATCGGGTTCATCCGGCTCTTCGGGCTGCCGATGAAGGTCCGCGGCATGGTCCAGGGCCGCAGGGCCCGAGGCGTCAAGGCCCAGCGGTCCAAGCGGAAGCGGTAGGGACCCGCTCGTCCGCGGCCCAGTAATTGCAGCCACCCGATGCCCGCCATCGCGCGGGCATCTTCTTGCGCTGGTCGGGCGGAAGGCCCCGCGCCGGCCGGTCTCCCGGGCGATTCAAGCGAATCTCCTCCCATCAATCGACCGATAATATCCATGGTGCGCTGCTGAAACGCGACGGAGTGACGTTACATGTCCGGTAATCGCCGAATGATCTTGTTGGCGCTGGCAACCCTGATTCTCTGTCTGGGGCCGCTCGGATGCCGCAACCCCGACAACGACGTCACCTACAACCCTTTCGTCGAGAATAGAGGCAGGCCGACCATCGGCAAGCGTGTGGAGGGGGTTCCCAATCGTATGATGGAACGCATCAATCAGATCGACAGCCGCATCGAGAACAAGCTATACTGATGCCGGTGCGGACGACGAGGATCCGACTTTGCCTGTGCCGGCGCGACGCGCCGGCCTCGATTCGGTCGACGGGCCAAGTCATTCGGAGGCGGGATGATCATCTGCTTCACAACGGATCTTCACGGCCGCGCCAATCTCTACAAGGAGGCGGCTCAACTGGTCGCCGCGACGGACGCCGACCTGCTCATCTTCGGCGGCGACATGTATCCGGACGGCGACATGAAAGACCCGTCGCCCATGCAGGTCCAGTTCGTCCGGGGGTGGCTGGCCGACTGGATCCGCCGGCTTCGAGATGAGCGACCCGACTGCCGGCTCGCGACCGTTTTAGGCAATCATGATTGGCTCTGCTCGGTCGAGGCCACCGAGGAACTCGAGGCCGAGGGGCTGCTGACCGTGCTGCGACCCGATCGTCCCGCCAAGTTCGGCGGGCGCAAGTTCCTCGGATACTCCTACTCGCCCCCGTCGCCGTTCTTCAGCAAGGATCTCGAGCGGCTCGACCGACCCGACGACGATCCGCCCCTGGCCGGCGGCGGTCGGTGGGACCCTGCCCGTCAGCGGGTCGTGGAGGCCCAGACGCCCGGCTACTTCACCTCGCTGCCGAGCATTCAGGAAGACCTGGCCGGCATTCCGCCCGTCGACGGCGAGTGGGTCTTCGTTTCACACTCGCCTCCCTACGACTCCAAGCTGGACCTACTCATCACCGGCCAGCCCGTGGGATCGCACGCGATTCGCGAGTTCATTGAGCGGCGTCAACCGTACCTCTCCCTCCACGGCCACCTGCACGACTCGCCGTACGTGTCCGGCCGAACGTGCCAGCGGATCGGCAAGACGCTGGCGATCAATCCAGGCCAGGGCACGCAGACGCTCGCCGCCGTCACCTTCGACCCGGACGACCCCGAGGCAACCCTCCAAGGTCATGGCATCCGTCTCAACAGTTCGGGTTGATCCCAGGATTGAGCTTACCAAGCGACCTGCCTTCGACTTGCGGTGAGATTACTTCTTCGCCGGTGCCTCCGGCGACAACGCCCGTACGTCGGGAACCGAGAATCCGTACTGCCGACCGAGGCGCCCGATTCGCTCCTCGGCCGAAACGCTTGCCGGCACACCCAGCCGCCGACGCAGCTCGTCAACGGACATGCCCATGGCCCGGGCCGCCTCCGCGAGCGTCGATGAACCGCGGATTGACTGATGATCGGCTCCCCCCCCGCAATCCTCCGATCCGTCCCGGTGGTGATGACCTTGGCCCGCGCTGTCGTCGCCGTGACGGGCGCTCGTCTCGCGCCCGGCTCCCAGGCCTCTTGGCGGCGCGGGTTGCGTGGTTGTTCTCTCGGCGAGCCCCCGACCAGCCCCACGGCCCTGTCCTCCTCGGGCGTGTTCACCGGCTCTCTCGGGCCCGATCTCGGCCACGGCGGCGTTGCCGGCCCAAAGAAGGCCGCCCGTCACGGCCGATAGCACGACCACGAGCGCCATGCCCCAGACGGCCCGTCGAACGCGGGTCTGACCGTTCGTCTCCGTACCCGTGAAGAATCGCCGGACGGTGCCGCACACCCACTGCCAGTGCAGCAGGACGTGAAGGATCATCAACGCGCAGATCCCCACCGCCAGCCAGAAGTGGATGTCACCCCAGTCGTGTCGGTTCATCCCGCCGACCGCCAACCAGTGCCCCGACCCCGGCGGAAGCACGTACTTGATCAGCAAGCCCGTGGTCAGCAGCCCCCACATCAGCAGTAATGCGAGCAGGTCGATGATAAAATTCAGCGTGTTGCGTTTCATGGCTCTTGGTCCTCGGATGAACGTCTCGCCTACTTCTTCAACGCACGAGCTGGCGGGTACCTGCGGTTCGCGCAGCCGTTTGGATGGGGCCCCGTGCATTGTGGCATCAGCCGATTTGTCTCATCATTGTGTCCAATGGGCCGCGCCAGGCCAACCGAGGGCCGTGTTTGAGGAGAGATTCCATGCCCAATCGACCGATCATCCGGCGACTCAGCGAGACCGAGCCCGTCGCATGTCCCTGCGGCGAGGCCTACCGCATCGTCACCGGCGACGACGGCGCCCCGGCCAGCTTCCATATTACCCGAATCTCCGGCCGAGCGACCAAGCATCGACACGCCAGGCTGACCGAGACCTACTACTGCATGGAGGGCTTCGGCCAGATCGAGCTCGACGACGAGACCCACGACTTCACCCCGGGCACGGTCGTCGTGATCCCGCCCGGCGTGGCGCATGCCGTTCGCGGCGACGTCATGATCGTCAACGTCGTGATTCCGCCGTTCGATGGCGAGGACGAGGAACTCGTCGAGTGATCTTTCCCCAGCGCGAGGGAGCATCGCGATGACGCACAAGCAGCGCGTAACCACCGTCCTACGACACGAGCGGCCCGACAAAGTGCCGTACCACGTCGGCTTCACCGTTCCCGCTCGACAGAAGATGGCCGAGTTCTACGGCGATGCCGACTTTGCCTCGAAGATCGGAAACCACTTGGCCGTCGTGCCCGTCATTCGGGTGGAGTGGGGCGTTCGAGGCCCTGACGGCTACTACACCGACGAGTTCGGCCTGCGATGGAACCGGCAGGTCGACGCGGACATCGGCATGCCCGAGGGCAACCTGACGCGCGAGAAGCTCAACGACTTCCACTGGCCCGACCCGGACGCCCCCAACCGGTTCGATCGGCTCGCCGAGACGGTCGAGCGGCAATCCGACCAGTTCGTGGTCATGGCCTTGGACTTCAGCCTCTTCGAGCGCGCCTGGGGTCTCGTGGGGTTGGAGCGTTTTCTCCTGGCGATGATCGAGGACCTGCCCTTCGTCGAGGCCCTACTGGACCGCATCCTGGCGTTCAATCTCGACGTCCTCGATGCGGGGCTGAGGCGATGTCCCGATGTCGACGCCGTCTACTTCGGCGACGACTTCGGCTCGCAGCTCGGCGTGATGATGGGGGCGGGGCGATGGCGGGAGCTGCTCATGCCGCGTCTGGCCCGGCAGTACGCCCGCGTTCGCGATCACGGCAAGTTCGTCTTCATCCACTCCTGCGGCAAGGTCGGCGAGCTGTTCGACGACCTCGTCAATATCGGCGTGAGCTGCTTCAACCCATTCCAGCCCGAGGTGATCGACATCTACGAGACGAAGGAGAAGTATCGCGGCCGGCTGGCCTTCTGGGGCGGCATCAGCACGCAGCAACTGCTGCCCTATGGGACGCCTGGGGAGGTGCGTGCCGAGGTCGAGCGCATCCTGGAGAAGGTTGGACGAGAAGGGGGGTACATCGCCGCGCCCGCGCACGACACGCCCGGCGACGTCCCGGCCGAGAACATTGCCGCGATGCTCGACGTGCTGCAGTCTCAGTAGTCGGCAGGTCGCTCAGGATGCTCCGACCGGACCAGCTCCGCCAGTCGATCACGAACCTTCTGCATTCGCCCCCAGTGCGTCCCGTTCCAGAACGCCTTCCCGCAGGACTGACACTGATAGAACTCGCTCGCCCAGACGAGGCTGCGAGCCGGGACGACGTGCTGGACCTCGTCACGACGGGCCGGCGACAACGTCCCGTTGCAGGCCGTGCATCGCGGTGTCTTCACTGTTAGCCGCATCGCGTGCACCACCCACTCGATCTGCCCGATCCGCTTGAGCCCGCGCGGCAGCCGAAGCGCCCGGACCTCGCCCGACGTGATCGCCCGGCGCTCGAACAACCGCCCGTCGGCCGAGATCAGCACGCGACCCTCCGCCTGTGCATGCTCGACCAGCACGGCATCCTCGATGTCGGCCTGATACGTCGCATCGTAGCCGATCATCCGAAGCCACCGCGCAAGGCCCCCGCACATTGCGTCGCAGGCGAAGCGGGGCTCGTCGGCACCAGTCATGCCGATCAGTATACCCTATCGGAGTGCGGCGATTCGCTTGCGAACCGCAGTCCAGGGGCTGCCCCTTCCTTGGCTATCGGACAGGACGCAGGCGGATGCAGTCGACGCCGATCATGTAGGACGTAGATTTCTCGTTCTTGCCGACGAGCCGGAACTCGAAGCGGTGTGTCCCCGCCGCCAACTCGATGACGCCGAAGCTCACGTTCGCCGCCTTGACCAGGTTTGTCACGCCCTGGCCCTTCCCGCCGTGGTAGGCGTCATAGGGCCGCCCGAGGGGCTTGCCGTCCACGAAGAGCTGGAACCTGCCGAACTCATTGGACTTGGCCAAGTCGATCACGACCTCGTACTTCCCGGACTCGGCCACCGGGACGTCAAGCGTGAAGAAGTCACCCAGCTCATCGGAGCGGTACCACAGCATTCGCCCCGCGCTCCACTTGGGCCCGAATCGCAGTCCGTAGAGCGGCTTGCCCGACGACTTGGCCTCCGCCGAGAGCCGTTCGGCTTCGATCGCTCCGGGGTAGTGGCTGGGGATCGTGGCGTATTCGGTGATCGGACGCCGCTCCGCGCTGGTCGGCAAGGCCGGGAAAGGGGCATGCGGCTCTTCCTGATACCAGTACGCCACGCTCGAGTAGTCGTTGGCCATGTCGTTGGCGTGGCCGTGCTCGATGGTCACGCGGATCGATTTCCGGAAGCGGACTGGGTCTCGCGCGAACAGGCGATACATCGCGTTCTTGCCGTACCACTGCTCGTTGTCGCGATTCTCGACGAGATGGAATCCCACATAGGGTCCGGAGTACTCGTCGCTCGGGGCGGCGCCGCCGCCGAAGATCTCCTCGGTCCCCGTGCCGTGGTAAGACGGCGGCCAGGTCTCGCCGTCGATGAAGATCATGTCGTCGCCCTCGCCCCACCAATCGCCGACGATATTGTCCACGCCCAGCATGTACCCGGCGAGATGACCCCGCCCCCGCGCCTCCAGAATCACGTAGTTCCTCGCGCCGGTCTTGTTGATGCCGCCGGACTGCGTGTCCTTTTCCAGCCGCTGTCGCCTGAACTGGGCGTGGAACCGCCCGACTTCCCGCATCCACGACGGGGGCGTGGGGTAGCTCTCGTAATCGATGTGGTACCAGATGCCCACCCCCGGCATCGACGCCTCGGTGTCGTAGGTGACCTCGATCCGGGCTCGTCTGGAGAACGCCATCGGGAAGTAGCAGTTGAGCCCGACCGACGTGCTGGCACCGAGACCGCCCGGATACACCGCCAGGTCCATGGCCTTGATGGGCCGCGGCGTCGCGTTCGAGACGCCGAAGAAGTCGCCGATGGGCGACTCGACGCTCGGTGTCTCCTCGTCGTCCCAGTACATGCGGACTATGACGTCGCGGAAGAAATGCAGGCGCTCCTCCTGCTTCTCCAGGATGTACGTGCAGTAGATATGCCGGATGCACCCGGGGCCCGCGATGTCGGCTAGCGCCATCGTCTGCCCGGGCTTGATCGTGATCCGATCGCCGTTGCCCCCCGTCCGATTCCAGCTCGACACCCTCGCCGTCCGAGTATCCCGAAGCCGCATCTTCTCCACGAAAGGCGGAGCCTCATCCTGGCCCTCGGGTGGCGCGGCGACCAAAGGAGCCGACGCCGACGCGACGAACACGGCGCACGTCAGCCCGCCAACCCTTCCGGCACGCGCCCCGCACCAATGCGTGTGTGGACTCAGACCGTTCGGGCGATCTGGCATGGGGTCCATCCTTTCCGTCATCTATCCAGGATCTCACACAGTATCGTCAACGAACACGCGAACAGAAGGAGGCCCAACCGGTTGGCCCTCTGTCCAGACCGGTGCAGCGGCTCAGCGCCGCTTTCTTCCTCGGAAGCCCAATGACATTCGTATGCCCGCTCGCTCCGCGAGCATCCAATGCGGCGTCAAGCCGCCGGCCATTCCTGCGGAACGGCTCAGCGGTTCGCAGGCGAACCGCCGCACGCCACGCTAGCCTTTCGAGCCGGTTAGGAGCAGGCCTTGGACGAAGTAGCGCTGGGCGGCCAGGAATAGGATCGCCAGCGGCAGCAGCGATATCAGACTCGCCGCCATCAGCAGATTCATCCAGCTCCCGCCGAGGTTCTGGAACATCCGCAGGCCGAGGGAGATCGGGTACTTCTCGAAGTCCGACAGGTAGATCAGCGGCTGCATGAACTCCTGCCAGTGGTGGATGAAGCTTAGCACGGCCACCGTCGCGACCGCCGGCTTGGCCAGCGGCAGCATGAGCCGCCAGTAGATCTGCCACCGGCTCGCCCCGTCGATCAGCGCCGCCTCCTCCAGCTCGACCGGAACGCCCTTGAAGAACTGCCGGAACAGGAAGACGAAGAACGCCGCGCCGCCCAGCCAGCCCGGCACGATCAGCGGCTTGTACGTGTTGACCCAGCCCAGGTTCTTGTAGATCAGGAAGTGTGGGATCAACAGCACCTGTCCCGGCAACATCATCGTGGCCAGCAGGACGAGGAACCAGAACTCGCGCGTTCGCCACTTGAGCCGGGCCAGGGCGTAGCCGGCCATCGAGCTCGTCAGCACCGTCCCGACCACCGCCGAGACCGTGATGATGACCGTGTTCAGGATGAAGCGCGGGAACGGCAGCCGGGCCGTCCGCGGATCGAGCACTTGCCGATAGTTATCCCAGAGCGGCTCGCTGGGCCAGAACTTCGGCGGGAAAACGTACACTTCCTCCAGCGGCTTGAGCGACGCGCACAACGCCCAGAACAGCGGCAGCATGAATGTCGCGCCGACGACGACCAGCAGCGTCAGCATCAGCGCCCGCCACGCCCGACGCCGCCAAATCTCCGACCCGCCTAGCCGTCGCGAGTGCGTCCGCTCGGGGCCGAGTGCCGCGTTCGTCTCGCTCATCGCTCGCCCTCGTAGTAGACCCAGTATCTGCCCGTGATCAGCACGACCGCCGTCAGCGCCATGATGATCGCGAACAGGATCCACGCCAGCGCCGAGGCGTATCCCATCTCATAGTGCTCGAACGCCCGGCGGTACAGATACAGCACGTAGAACAGCAGGCTCCTTTTCTGGCCCGGGGCCTGCAGCAGATACGCCTGATGGAAGATCTGAAGCGTCGCGATGATGCCCATGATCAGGTTGAAGAACATGGCCGGGCTGATCTGCGGCAGCGTCACGTGCCAGAAGCAACGCGTGCGACCCGCCCCGTCGATCCGGGCGGCCTCATACAGGTGCTCCGGTACGTTCTGCAGCGCCGCCAGGAAGATCAACATCGCCCCTCCCGCCCCCCACAGGCTCATCACCAGCATCGACGGCTTGGACCATGTGGCCGAGTAGAGCCACCCGGGCACGGGCCAGGCCTTGGCCTGCTCCAGCCCCGCCGCCGCCAGTAGCCCGTAGACGTCACGGATCATCGCGTTGAGGAGCCCGAACTCCGGATGGAAGATCCACCGCCAGATCATGATCGTCGCGACGCCGCCCAGCACGTGTGGCAGGTAGTAGAGTGTCCGGAAGAAGCTGATCCCCCGAATCGCCTGATTCAGCATCAGCGCCAGAACCAGCGAGCCAGCCAGCCCGAGCGGCACGGCGAAGACCGCGTAAGTCAGCGAGTTGTACAACGCGATCCAGAAGTCGCGATCCTGCTTGCCCGGCTCGAGCGTCAGGATCGCCCGGTAGTTGTCCAGCCCCACCCAACGCATCCCCGACATCGCCACCCCGTCCCACTCCACCATCGACAGCAGTAGCGACCCCGCCATGGCCAGCAGCATGAACACCGCAACGCCGACGAGCCACGGCGCTGCGAACACCCACCCGGCGTGCCGGTCGGCCCAGCCCTCCCAGGATGGCGATTCCTCGGCGTGCCTCACGGGTCTTGGCCCTCGCGACTCGTCGCCCGCGTCGAGGCCCCGGGCATGCGGAACATCCGTCCCAGGTCCGGGTTCGAGGCGAGCCGTTCGATGAGCTGCCGGCCAGTGATCTCGTTGTTCCGAATCAGGTCGACCTGGT
>JAFGLZ010000230.1 GCA_016927755.1 Phycisphaerae bacterium | reverse complement strand
GAACGAATCATCGTCGTCCACAACGGCATCATCGAAAACCACCAGGCCCTAAAGACCTATCTCCAGCAACGCGGAATCGAGTTCCGAAGCGAAACCGACACCGAAGTCCTGGCACAGCTCATCGGACACCTCTACGACGGTGACATCGAACAGGCCGTCAGAAGCGCCCTCATCGAGGTCAGCGGAACCTACGGCATCGCCGTCCTCGCCGCCGATGAGCCCGACCGCCTCGTCATCGCCAGAAGAGGCAGCCCCCTCATCGTCGGTGTCGGCGACGGCGAGTACCTCGTCGCCAGCGACGCCTCCGCCGTCGTCGAGCACACCACACAGGTTATCTACATGGGCGACGGCGAGATGGCCGTCATCACACGCGACGGGTTCAGAACCACCACCCTCGACGCCGTCCCAGTCAGCAAGACCGTCCAGGACCTCGAGCTCACCCTCGAGCAGATCGAGCTCGGCGGCTACGAGCACTTCATGCTCAAGGAGATCATGGAGCAGCCCGAATCCCTCGCCACCGCTCTCCGCGGACGACTCGACCTGAGGGAGGGACAGGTCCACCTCGGCGGAATCAAGCTCCAGGCCCGCGATATGGTCCGTGCCCGCCGAGTCATCATCACCGGCTGCGGAACCGCCTGGCACGCCGGACTCGTCGGTGAGTACCTCTTCGAGGACCTCGCCAGACTCCCCGTCGAGGTCGAGTACGCCAGCGAATTCCGATACCGAAACCCCGTCATCGATTTCGGCACCGTCGTCATCGCCATCAGCCAATCCGGAGAAACCGCCGATACGCTCGCCGCCATCCGAGAAGCCAAGGACAAGGGCGCCACGGCTGTCGGAATCGTCAACGCCGTCGGCTCAACCATCGCGCGCGAAACCGACGCAGGCGTCTACCTCCACGTCGGTCCCGAAATCGGCGTCGCCAGCACCAAGGCCTTCACCGGACAGGTCACCGTCCTCAGCCTCTTGGCAGCACACCTCGGAAGACGCCGACACCTCAGCCAGGAACGCTCCTACGAATTCCTCGAAGCCCTCGCACGCGTGCCCGACAAGATCCGAGAGATCCTCGAGCAGTCACAAATGATCCGAGACGTCACCGAGAGGTTCGTCGATCACGAAAACTGGCTCTACCTCGGACGCGGATTCAACTACCCCATCGCCCTCGAAGGCGCCCTCAAGCTCAAGGAAATCAGCTACATCCACGCCGAGGGCCTGCCCGCCGCCGAAATGAAGCACGGCCCCATCGCACTCATCAACGAGAACATGCCCGTCGTCTTCATCGCGACCCGAGGCTCGCAGTACCAGAAAATCCTCAGCAATATCGAGGAGGTCAGAAGCCGCGGCGGACGCGTTCTGGTCGTGGCGACCCAAGGTGACGACGAGATCAGGAGACTCGCCGAGCACGTCTTCTACGTCCCGGACTGCCCCGAGCCCCTCCAGCCCCTCCTCACCGTCGTCCCCCTCCAACTGCTCGCCTACCACGCCGCCGTCCTGAGAGGATGCAACGTCGACAAGCCGCGAAACCTCGCCAAGAGCGTCACCGTCGAGTAGACGCCCCCAATGCACCGCCCCCTCAGTCCTCCTGGATCCGAACGAGCCCCACCGGAACCTGCAATCGCTGACCCTCCCGAACGACCGTCAGCGTCAGCGTATCGCCCACCTTGTGCCTCCCGAGGATGACCTGCAGGTCCGTGACGCTCTCGACCGACTCCCCGTCGACCGCCACGATCAGATCCCCCAGCACGATCCGGTTCCACTCGTCCATCACCGTCGGCCGGAGACCCGCCTTCGCCGCCGGACCCTCCGGCGTCACATGCCCCAGAAGCACCCCCTTGAGTCCCAGCCGCCGAGTCACGTGATCGCTCACCAGCCGAACCCCGAGACCCGCTCGTGTCGGCTTGCCGTCCCGGATGATCACCGGAACCACCCGGTTCACCGTGTCCACCGGAACGGCGAATCCGATCCCGGCGCTAACCTTCGACGGACTGAAAATCGCCGCGTTCACCCCGATCAGCCGCCCCGCGCTGTCCAGCAGAGGCCCCCCGCTGTTGCCTGGGTTGATCGCCGCGTCCGTCTGAATCACGTCCTCGATCACCCGCCCCGAAACCGACTGGATCTGCCGGCCCAACGCGCTGACGATCCCCGTCGTCAGAGTCTGATCGAACCCGAACGGATTCCCAATCGCGTACACGCACTGTCCGACCTGCAGATCCGCCGACGTCCCGATCGGAATCGGCTTGAGCAGCTCGCTCGGCGCGCTGATGAACAGCACCGCCAGGTCATTGTCCGGAGAGCCCCCCACGTACTTCGCGTCGTAAGTCTGTCCGTTCGCCAACGTCGCCTTGACCGCGTTGGCCCCCTCGATCACGTGAAAGTTCGTGACGATGTGACCCTTCTCGTCCCAGATGAACCCCGAGCCCGCCCCCTCGATCTCGAAAACGTTCAGGCTGAAGCGATCCCGCCGCCGCTCGATCCGGTGCACGTACACCACCGACCCCGAAGCCCGGCGAAACAGCTCGATGTTCGTCTTCTCCTCCTCCGACAAATCCCCTCGCGGCGTCACCACCCTCGACCGCGCGCCCGCATCCCGAAAAAATCCCCCCTCCCGATACCGCTGCCACAGATACGCCGCCATCACCATGGCCGCCCCGATCAGCACCAGACGAGCCAGACGCACCGAAACCGGCGTCACCGCTACCGGCTGCATGACAGGGGGATAGCCTTGGGGAAAAGGTCCCGCCGGACCCGCCGTCCGAAACGGCGGCCGGGGTTCCCGTGGTTGGTTGCCGTCGTCCATGAGGCCGCTCCCGGATACGATCGAGCACCCGTTGATTCTATCCCACGGCAACACAATGAGAAATCGCCGGCGATGAAAACGGGGCGCCGAGAGTTGACCCTCACTCCGGAAGCTTCAGCTCCTCGACCTTCGGCAGATCCTTCAGGCTCGCCAAACCGAAAACCTCCAGGAACCGCTTCGTCGTCCCGTAAAGCATCGGACGCCCGATCTGCTCGTCACGCCCCACGATCTTGATCAGGTTCATCTCGCGAAGCCGATTCATCACCTCGCCCACCGCCACCCCTCGAATCGCCTCCACCTCCGCTCGAAGCACCGGCTGCTTGTACGCAACGATCGCCAACGTCTCCAACGCCGCCGGAGATAGACGCGAGTCCTGCCGCGCGCGAAGAAGCTGACGCAACCACGGATTGAAATCCGATAGCGTCAGCATCTGGAAACCCCCCGCCACCTCCTCGATCCGAAACGCCGCCCCCTGCTCCTCGTATCGCTTGTTCAGCCCCTTGATGTGCTTCCGAACGCTCCGCCCGTCACCCACCCCCATGACCTGCGCGATCCGCTTGGGCGCAAGCGGCGTGTCCGTCGCGAATAGAATCGCCTCCACCACCGTCTCCGCCTCGATCGTCTGACCCGACTCGAGAGACACGCGATCCGCTTCGACCTCGGCATCTGCCTCATCCCCCCCCTCCTCCTCCTCCTCCGCGGCCTCAGTCATCGCCGCCTCCGATTCCACCGGCGATTCCGACGACTCCCCGTCGCCGTCCCCCTCGCCTGGAATCCGAGAATCGGCCGCCACTGAGAAACCCTCGGCCCCCGGCTCCGCCGCATCCGAAACCTCCGATACCTCGCCCCCCGCGGGTCTCGAGTCCTGGTGCTCGGAAGGTACGTCTTGGGTGAGTTCATCCGTCATGGGGTCAATATAGCCGTCCCAATCCGTAGCGTCCAGACAACCCGCCTCGCAGCACGTATCATCGCCCACCAGGCCCACGTCCTCCCCCCCACCGCCATAGCCTATCGGGCTTAGCCGCCCGCCAAAATGCAGGCACTTACCCTCACGCCCTTCCTAATCTCGCCCTCTTGGCCGTCCTTAGCGGACCGGTTCCCCGCTCTCCATTTCGCTCCGAAATCCACCCGGGCAACGGTCGATCAATAAGGTGCCGTATCAGGGCGATGTAGAGCCTACTTATGGGACACAACAACCAACGGACGATCCTGCTCGTCGACCCCGATCTCAACCGGGCCACCTCGACGGCAACCGCCATCCGAAGATCGCTCACGGATGTCTCGATAGAAATCGTTGCCTCCGAAGCCGCCGCCCTCTGTCGCATCGGCGCCTGGGCCGGTTCGCGCTACGCCTGCGTCATCCTCCCCGATGACGCCTCCGACGTCGCAACCCAAGCCCCGTTCCGAACGTCAATCAGGAAGCGCTGCGGGAAGGTCCGCATCCCCGTCATCGAGGCCCCAAGATTCGCCCGTTCGACAACCGCCCTCATCTCCAGATTGGGATCAACCGATGCCGGCTGGCTCTCCGGAAAGTCCCTCGTCGGACGAATCCTCCAGGTCATCGACCAGACTCGCTCCCAACAACCCCAAGACACCACCCCGCCCAACCCAGAAAGCCTCCCGCCGGAACAAAGCCGCCCACCACGGCAAAGAGGACAGATCACCTCCAGAACCGCCATGGCCATGCTAAGAGCCATCTTCGAGAAGGATGCCGCCACCGGAACGCACTGCATGTGGGTCGGATGGTTGGCCGCCGAGATCGGACGCACCATCGGAGCCGGCAACACCCAAATCGAGCAGCTCCGAACCGCCGGTGTCCTCCACGACCTCGGAAAGCTCAGTATCCCCGGCTACATCCTCCAGAAGCCAGGGCCCCTCACGCAGGCCGAACGCAACGTCGTCGACCGACACGTCATGATCGGCGCAGACCTCGTCGCCCGATACGAAATGAACCCCCTCATCGAACGAGCCATCCGCTGCCACCACGACTGGTTCGACGGCACCAGGGTCCTCAGCGGCTGCCCTGATCGGACACGACCCGTCTACGGCCGAATCCTCGCCGTGGCCGACGCCTTCCAGTCCATGATCGAAGAACGACCCTACCGTCCCAGGAACTCCACAAGACAAGCCCTCGACGAGCTCAAACGCTGCAGCGGTACACAGTTCGACCCCAGGCTCGTCGACGCCATGCTCAATCTCATGACCGACGCCGAACGAACCGCCAGCCGCCACCCCGTCCCCTCCCCAATACGAAGCCAGGTCGCCACCACGCCCCCCGTCGGAACCGCCTGACACGCGCCCAGCGGAAACGCTTCAGCGAATCGTTTGAAAATGGGTGGCCCACCGCTTCAGCGGTGGGGAACCCGAATTCCGACGCGAATCGTGCCCTCACGGTTGGAACCCTGAATCGTCCATCGAAGCTGTCCGATGAGCGAACCGCGCGCTCGTCCATGCAAATCACGCAGGACATAACGCCGCCGACCGACGCCCCCCCTTCCCCTTGCCCCCCCACCGTCGCCTGGCATATCCTTGACGCCAGGGATGAAATACCTCTTCGCCATCATCTTGACGCTGCTGGTCGTCTGGTCCCTACTCGCCTGGCAAATCACCCCCGAGACCCGAGCCAGACAGCATGTCGTCTCCCTCGACCTCGCCAAGGCCGAAGGCTGGCAAAACCTGCCACAAACGGATCCCCCCGCCCTCGCCGCCGAGATCACCACCCTCTGTAACATGCCCCTAACCGGTGCCTCGGCCTCGGACAGACTCCACCTCCTCCTCCTGCCGACCCGACGCGCCTACGATCGCGCAATCCTCTGCCGCGGACGCGACGCCAACGCCATAATCACCGAAGCCCGAGTCTCCAAGACCCGCTGGACCGACCCCTTCGAACTGACGACAAAGCCCCCCCACGGCCCCGTCACCATGAGCTGGCGCATGAACCTCCGTGAGCTCTCCCCCGACGGCGCAAGAATCCTCCTCTACCTCAGCCACGTCTTCGACGACCAGGACCAACGCCCCCTCCAACAGGCCATGTACCTCGGCCTCGACAAACCCGACGACTGGCGCGTCTCCCTCTACCGCGTCACCGACCCCCACCCCCAGCGACGCTTCGAGCTCGAGGCCTTCAACCGATGGTTCCCAGAGTGCTACATCCGACTCGATACCGTCGACACCGCCACCGGCGGCGTCCAGAAGCTCATCGTCCAAACCTGCAGCGGCGTCGGCCCCAGCATCATCGACGTCTACGGCGTCCACCAGCTCCAAATGTACGTCAGCGCCGGCATCCTCCGCGACGTCACCGACGACGCCAAACGACTCGGCTTCGGACCCGAACTCACCTATCCCAAGGCCGCAAAGGCCATGTTCATCGACGGTCGCCAGTATTGCTTCCCATGCAACGTCAACGTCCGAGTCCTCATCTACAACAAGAACCTCTTCGACCGATACGATGTCCCCTACCCCCCCACCGACCGCGTCATCGACTGGCTCGAGTTCGTCCAGAAGTACGGCAAACCCCTCACCGTACGCAGTCCCGGACGGTCCGTCCCAGACTGCTTCGGCCTGACCCTCTACGGATGGGAGCAGATGCTCTACCAGGCCGGCGGTGACATCTACAGCCCCGACGGAACTCGATCCGTCCTCGACTCCCCCGAGGCCATCGCGGGCCTCCAGATGTATCAAGACCTCATGCACAGATTCAACGTCATGCCCAACCCCATCCAACAGGCCGGTATGAGCGGACAGGGCGGATGGGGGCAAGGCTGGGTCAACTGGTTCGCCGCCCAGAAAATCGGATCCATCCGCATCGGCAAGTGGGCCCTCAACACCTTCCGACGCTATATCACCGACCAGCGCCGCCTCTTCGCACGGCGATTCCCCGGCGTCCACCCCCCCGACGATCCCGACGCCCTCCGCGCCTGGACAAAGCAGTGGATGATCGACCACCCCGATCCCGACGACTGGCCCCCCCTCAGACTCGGAGCCACCTACGAGCCCCGAATGCCCGGCCGGAAGCCCCTCGCCCTCATGGATCAGAAAAGCGCCACCGTCCCCGTCGGACGACTCAACCCCAACGTCCGGCACGCCCTGAAGTTCCTCCAGTTCATCGCCGGTGAGGAATACTGCCAGATCATCAACGACGGTGCCGACGCCCTCCCCGGAAACCGCAAGTACGCCACCATCGACAGACAGATCAACCCCGACTGGCCCGACGAACGAGACATCCACCGCCTCACCAACGAGGCCACCAAGTGGGGATACGTCAGACAGGTCAGCCCCTTCATCGACGCCCTCGTCACCGAGAGGATCATCAACATCCAAGTCCAGCGACTCGAAACCGACGCCCAGTTCACCGCCGCCCAAGCCATGCAAACCGCCGCAAAGGACCTCAACGACGCCATCCAACGAAACCTAAGAGACAACCCAAAACTCAAACAACGCTACGACGCAATCACAAAACCCCTCGTACAAACCACTCCTTGAACTGCCTGCAAGAAGGGTTGTACAGATCACCAAGAATGGGTGGCCCATCGCTTCAGCGGTGGGGGTCGCGAATTCGGGCCGGAGTGCGTCGTTCCGATGGCCGAAACCACGAACTACCTATCGAGGATCTTCGAGGAGTACATTGTTCATTACGTTGCTGAAGGCCACTTGCTGTTCATCCTCGTCGCGTGCGACGCCCACCCGCGGTCAGGTCATCCCCCACCAACACCCGCTCCCCCAACCAAACACACACCCCACCGCCTTGCCAGACGCGCCAAACCTCGATTATCCTTCCAATCGAAAGCATGAAATACATCTTCGTCACCATCATGGCCGTGCTCGTCGTCTGGTCCGCGGTTGCCTGGCGAATCACGCCGGAGACCCGGGCGCGCCAATACGTAACACCCGCCACGCCCACTCCCGCCCACGGCTGGCGCAACCTCCCCCCCTCCACGCCCCCGCCCCTGTCAATCAAGCTCGACGCCCTCTGCAACATGCAACCCGCCAACCCCGACGGCCTCCATCTGCTCGTCTTCGGAGCGGCCGAACCCAAGGAAGCCAACGCCCCCGCCTACAACCGAGTCGCCCTCTGCATAGGCCCCGACTACGCCAACAAGCTCGCCGAAACCCCCGTCTCCCCCTGGCAGTGGACCGACCCCTTCAACATCGAGCTAAAAGCCGAATCCGGCACGCGCGCCCTCGACTGGCGAATGAACCTCCGCCACCTCGCCCCCGACGCAACGAAGCTCCTCCTCTACCTCAGCCACGTCTATGACGAGGAAGGCGTCCGACCCCTCCAACAAGCCCTCTACGCCGGCCTCGACCGACCCGTCGACTGGCGCACACAGCTAACCTGGGTGACCGACCTGAACCCCCAGCGCCGCCCCCAAATCGAAGCCTTCAACCGCTGGTACCCCGAATGCTTCCTCGGCCTCATCCCCGCCGACGCCAGCGGCGTCAACGTCCAACGAAACATCGTCCAGGCCTGCAGCGGCGTCGGACCCGCTATCATCGACGTCTACGGAATCCATGAGCTCCAGATGTACGCCAGCGCAGGAATCCTCATGGACCTCACCGACGTCGCCAAGAAAATGGGATTCGGCCCCGACGTCACATACCCCAAGGCCAGACCCGGAATGTTCATCGACGGCAAGCAATACTGCTTCCCCTGCAACGTCAATGCCCGAATCCTCATCTACAATAAGAACCTCTTCGACCGGTACGACGTCCCCTACCCCCCCACCGACCACGTCATCGACTGGCTCGAGTTCGTCGAGAAGTACGCCAAGCCCCTGACCGTCCGCCCCCCAGGCCGAGCCGTCCCCGACTGCTTCGGTATCGCCCTGGAAAAGGAGGAGTGGCAGGACACCCTCTATCAGGCCGGCGGAACCGTCTTCGCCGACGACGGAACTCGATGCGTCGTCGACTCACCACGGGCCATCGCCGGCATACGCATGTACCGAGACCTCATGCACAAGTACAACGTCACCCCTGACCCCGTCCAGAAGGTCGGCATGAGCAGCCAGGGAGGCTGGGGCGCCGGCTGGATGAACTGGTTCGGCGCGCAGAAGATGGCCAGCATCCGCATCGGAAAGTGGGCCCTCATCGTCCTCCGCCGATACATCGAGGAGCAGCGCAGACGCTTCGCCAAGCGATTCCCCCAAACCTCGATCCCCACCGACCCCAACCACATCCGCCCCTGGACCAAGCAGTGGATGATCGACCACCCAGCCCCCGCCGACTGGCCCCCCCTCCGCCTCGGAGCCATGCACGTGCCCCGAATGCCCGGCTGTCCGCCCCTCGTCCTGCTCACGCAACGCAGCGCCGCCGTGAGCGCCATGCACCCCCATGCCGACAAGGCCGTGCAATTCCTCCAGTTCCTCGCCGGCCCCGAATACTCCCGCCTCATCAATAGTGGCGCCGACGCCCTCCCAGGCAACCGTAAGTACGCCGACATCGACCAACAGCTCAGCCCCGACTGGCCCGACGAGCGAGACCTCCACGTCCTCACCAATCAGGCCGTCGCCTGGGGAAAGGTCCGTGAGGTCAGCCCCTTCGTCGACGCCATGGAGATGTTCCGCCTCATCCGGGCACAGGTCCAAAGACTCGAAGCCGACCCCGACTTCACCGCCGAGCAGGCGATGCAAATCGCCGCAAAGGACGTCAACGACGCCATCCAGCGAAACCTCCGAAACGACCCGAAGTTCAAAAAGCGATACGACCAGACAATCGCCAAGCAACGCCCCCCCATCGCCACCGCCCCCCCGTGCCACGGCTGGGTGCCCCATCGCTTCAGCGGTGGGGAACACGAATTCGAACGCGAAACCGCCTCCCCCCGTAGCACGGGCATCCTGCCCGTGACCCACACCCGGGTGCCCCATCGCTTCAGCGGTGGGGAACACGAATTCGAACGCGAAACCGCCTCCCCCCGCACGGGCATCCTGCCCGTGACCCACACCCGGGTGCCCCATCGCTTCAGCGGTGGGGAACACGAAT
>JAFGLZ010000027.1 GCA_016927755.1 Phycisphaerae bacterium | reverse complement strand
GGGGGGGGGGGGGTGGGGGGGGGGGGGGGGGGAGGGGGGGGGGGGGGGGGGGGGGTTGGGCGATGTCTCGGAATGTCTCGGAATGTCTCGGAATGTCCCGGAATGCGCCGCAATGCGCGGTCTTTCGCGGGTTCGGGGGGTTGGGTGAGGGCGGGGGGACGGGGTTGGGCGATGTCTCGAAATGTCTCGAAATGTCTCGGAATGCGCCGCAATGCGCGGGAATGCCGCATTTCGCCGCTGTCGGCTCATGGGTTCTCGGGCGCTTCTGGCGCGGGGTGAGCTCCTCTGGCGCGATGGGCGAGGGGATTCCCCTGGGTTTCGATGGTCTTGGCGTTGTGGTTGGCGCTCGTTGGTCTGGGTGTTTTCCATATGGCGTCCTCCGGCTGTGGGTGATGGGAGCGCTTTGTTTCGGCTTCACGGAAAAGGGGCTCGGCGTTCTGTAGGGGGTGGCGTTTAGGCGGTCGGTGGGAGGGGCATGTTCCGGCTTCTTTTCCGGGCGGGATCGGTCTGGGGGGTCAGGGCTCTAGCAGTTGCTTGACCGGGGAATCCGGGTCGAGCGAGACAGCCCGTTTGGCGGCCTGGCGGGCCTCGTCGAGGCGGCCTCGTTTTTTGCAGTGGATTGCCAGGCGTGCGAAGTGTCTGGCTTCCTTGGGCTGGAGCTCGCCCAGGGCACGAAACTCCCGGATGGCCTCGTCGGTCCGGCCGAGCTTGACGCAGAGCCCCGCGAGCTGCTCGTGCACGTCGGGATCGTACGGGTCGATCCGGATGCCGCGATAGAGCCAGTCGGCGGCCTCGGCATCCCGGCCAAGTTGTGCGCAGAGGTCCGCGATCTTGACGGGCAGCTCGGGGTCGTTGTCGTTGTCGGCGGTCAACTGCGCGAGCTCATCGAGGGCTTTTGCTTTTTGGCCTTGGCGGAGGTAGAGCGCGGCGAAGCCGTGACGCGCGATGGGATCATGGGGCGAGACGCGTCGGAGGCGTTCCAGCCAGGGGCGGGCTCCTTCCAGGTCCTCGCGTTCCATGGCCAACTGTGACAGGTAGCGTGGGGCGACGAGGCTTTGCGGGTCGAGCTCGGCCAGTCGGCTCAGCAGCGGGGCGGCCTCGGCGGAGAGCTTGTCGCGTGCTTGACGGCCGTGGGTCTGTTGCCATGTTTCCATGAGCAGCATGGATTTGACCGTCAGGGCGAGGGGGTTGTCGGCGTCGAGTTCGAGGGCCCGGGTGGCGGTCTCAAGGGCTTTCTGGACCTGCCCGTCGTAGAGGAGGGCCTCGGCCAACTCCGCTTGGGCTCGGGAGTCTTTGGGTTGCCGGTCGGCGCGTTTCTGGAGCTGCCTAGTGGGCGGGATGGGCGTTGTGGGAAGGCCCCATTTCTGGACTTCCTGTTGGGCCCACTTATGAAAACGTCTATCAAACGCCTCTTCGCTCATGCCGCAGGCGTCGAGGATTACGTCGGGCTGGCGCTGATCCTGGCGGAACAGCGCGAGCATCTCGAGGATCGTCTTGTAGCCGAGCTCGGCCACGATGAAGTCGGCCATCCACTCGCTTTGGGCGTAGGCCTGTTCGCGATCGCCGGGGCGTGTGGGGCGAATGAAGGACCAGTCGATCTGCCCGACGGGAAAGAGACGGTCCCGCCGGACGGCTTGGGACAGGAGGAGCATCCATCGGAAATTTCGACGTCCTCGGGTCTCTTGCCGGACGGCGAGGGCCTCGGTGAACCAGTGGGGGATTCGGTTTTCGGTGGCGGCGAGCGTGACGGTGTGCGTTAGCTCGTGCTCGAGGACGCGCGCCCAGTCGAAGGCGCCGGTGAGGCTTGCGCCTATTCGCGGGGCGTCCATGGCGATCACGGGGCCGGTGCAGGCGCCGATGGTGTGAATCCACGGGCGAGACGTGATGCGTACGCTGAAGGCTCGGTGGGAGGGGAAGACCTCGACGATGATCTTCTCTTTCGGCGTGAAGCCGTAATCGCGGCAGAGCCCGGGCCAGAGCGATTCGAGCGTTTCCGTGAAATACGGGGCGAGCACGGCGTCCTTGGCGGCGTCGAGCTTGAGGACGAAGTGGTCGGACTTGAACTGATCGAACTTCTCGACTTGTCCGAGGAGCTGGAGGACGTTGTAGGTTTTTCGATCGAAGCGGTCGAGTTCCCAGGCCGCCTCGAGGGTTTTCCTGGCCTGCTCTTCGCGACCCCACTGCATGTACATCAGGCCGAGGGAGGTCCGCGGGTCGGCCCAGGTGGGATCGAGCTCGGCGGCGGCGAGATAACGTTTTTCGGCTCGTGGGAACTGCCGGGCGGCGCTGAGCCACTCGGCGATGGTGTGCTGAAGGAGGGCGCACCGGGGATTGGTCTTGGTCGCGCGTTGCTCATAGGTCTTGGCCTCGGCGTCGCGGCCCAGGCGGATTTGCGCGGCGGCGGCCAGCGATAGGGATTCGAGATCGTTGGGATTGACCTCGAGGGCGCGCTGGGCCGCCTCCAAAGCCTTATCGTATCTGCGTTCCGTGAGGCGAAGCTTGGCTTGGAGGTTGATGGAGGGGACATGGTTGGGGTTGATCTTGAGCGATTCGGCGAGGCGTTTCTCGCAGGGCTCGAACTTCCACTCCTCCAAGTCCACGGCGGCCAGACCGACCAGGGCGGGCGGCAGGTTGGGGTTGAGCTCGAGAGCGGCCTTGAAGTCCTCGCCGGCTTCCTTCAGGTTGTACTTGGCCAGCAGGAGTTCCGCGGAGGCCAGGCGCGCGGGCCAGTACTCGGGGTCCTTGATTTCATACACCGGCTGAAAGAGCTCGTGCAGCACGTACCTGGTTCGCGAGGGGAGGTTGGCGTTTCTCGTCAGGACGCTGTAGCGGTAGAACCCCTTGCCGTGGTAGAGGAGCTGGTCGGGACGATCGGGGACGCGTTTTCGGGCGAGCTCGTCGAAGAATCGGTAGAGTTGAATGGCGTTTTCGGGCAGCCCGATCGTTTCGTACAGCGCGCCGCAACGGAAGCGCGCCTCATAGGAATCGGGCTGAAGGGCCAGGGCCCGGTGGCACGCTTGAATAGCCTCTTGATAGCGTCCGACCGCCTCGAGGACCCGCGCCCGCCCGAGGTGCCAATCAGCAAGGGCATCTCCTTCCCGCCGAAGGGCGTCGAGCCGATTGAGCGCTTCGGCGTACCTACCGATCCGCTCGAGCACGGACGCGGCGCCGAGGGAGGCGGCGATCCGTTGGTCGGGGTGGTTTTCGGCGATTCGGTCGTATGCCGACAGCGCCTGGTCGTACCGGCCTGTCAGGGCAAGGCGGTCTAGATCGGCGAGCGACGGGGCGGAGGTGGTTGTGGGCGCGGAGGAGGTTTGATCCGCGGAGGCGCGCTCCACGGCGCAGAGGACGGCGATCACGGCGAGACAACGACGCGGCATGAGCGGGGCTCCCTACGGCAATTATAGCCCGTTCGCCTCGGGTCGTGGGGATTGACGGCATCGCGGTGGAGCGCGGGCGGCGGCTGGGGTCACCTACTCGCGTCGGCGGGGGCCATTGGGGGCGCGTCGACGATGTAGACCCACCGGAGATGGGCGGTATTGATGGGGCATTGAACGATCAAGCGCCGCAACTGCCGTTGGGCGGGGTCGTCCTGGATGGCGTCGATGTGTCCGATGACCATGACGAGTGGGAGGGTGGCGCTCGTTCCGGCGGAGACGATCAGGTCTCCCTTTGCGATCGCACCGGCGTTGACGTAGTCCTCGTGGACGCCGTCGACGATCATCTTTCCCCCGCCGTATCCCATGAGGAGGAAGCTGTTCTCCTGGCCGGGCTCGGCCCATCGCTGGCCGGCGCGGACGGCTTCCGCGGACGGCAGGACGCCGAACCGGTCGCCCTGGACGCGTCCGATCCATACTCGGACCTTCGAGTCCGTGTCGCTGAGCAGGTAGAGGCGGGAGGTGTAGGGGGTGACCTCCTCGACGCGGCCGAGGAGGTATTCTCGGGCCAGCACGAGCATTCCGAGCTCGACGCCGTCCTCGGTTCCTGAATCGACCAGTCGTCGGGAGGCGATCCACGCATCGGAGCGGGCGCCTTTTCGCTTGCCCGCGTTGAGGAGGAAGGTATCGCGCCAGGTGGACGGGTCCGCGGCGATGACGCGGGCCGGCACGATCCGGGCTTGTCGGGTGGCGGATCGGTCGAGGAGCTTGTCGAGGATGAGCCTGATTTCGGGGCGTTCGGCGTCCATTTCCCGGATCATCATGTGGAGGGAGACGATCTCGTTGCGTTTCCCTTCGAGCTGCTTGAGGAGGGATTCGTATTCCTGGACGGTGACGGGCGCGGGCGATTCACTACTGTGCAGCGATCCGGACGAGGCACGATAGACGGAGTCTTGAAACGGCACGAGGATTTGGCGCAGGTGCTTGATGCCGCCGGTCCATCGATTGGGCAATAGTATCAGGATGACCGAGACGGCCATGAGGAATGCGAACACGCTGTTGCGACTCGGCAGACGCAGGCGGGCGCTCACGGGAGATCTCGTCCGACAGGGCTAGAGTTCGTCCTCATCGGATTCCATCGTATCCTTCCACTCGGCCAAGTTTTCCAGATAGACGCTCGTGCCCCGAGCCACGCACGACAGGGGATCCTCGACGAGTTTGCACATCAGGCCGGTGGCTTTACTGAGGACTTCATCGAGTCCGCGAAGGAGGGCGCCTCCCCCGGCCAGGTGAATTCCGTTTTCGACGAGGTCGGCGGCCAGTTCGGGTTCGGCTCGTTCGAGGGTGTTGGTGACGCAGTCGAGGATGGAGCCGATGGGCTCTTTCATGGACTCTCGGATTTCCTCGCTGGTGACCATTGTCTTTCGGGGCAGGCCCGAGATCATGTCTCGGCCGCGGACTTCCTTGGTGAGTTCCTCGGAGAGGGGGGCGGCCGATCCGATCTCGATTTTGACCTGTTCGGACATTTGCGGGCCGATCATGAGGTTGTAGGTTTTCTTCATGTGGTTGATGATGGCCTCGTCCATATCGTCGCCGGCCTGTCGGATGGAGGCGCAGACGGCGATGTCGGCGAGGGTCATGATAGCGACCTCGGTGGTGCCTCCGCCGATGTCGACGATCATGCTTGCGGTCGGTTCGGCGATGGGCAGGTTGGCTCCGATACCAGCGGCCATGGGTTCCTCGACGAGGTAGACGCGTCGGGCGCCGGCGCGTTCGGCGGAGCCGTAGACGGCTCGTTTCTCGACGGCGGTGATGCCGGAGGGGATGGCGATGACGACTCGGGGCTTGAAGAAGTTTCGTCGGCCGTGGACTTTTCGGATGAAGTACCCGAGCATGGCCTCGGT
>JAFGLZ010000229.1 GCA_016927755.1 Phycisphaerae bacterium | reverse complement strand
GCTCAGCACGTGCTCCACCAGCTCCTCCAGCGGCGCCGTCGCCACACAGCACACCCGGTCCGCCCCGCCGTAGTAGACAAACAGCCGGTCTCCGATCACCACGTTGCCGCAGGGGAACACCACGTTGGGCACCAGTCCGTTCAGCTCGTAGTCCGCTTCCGGCTCCAGGATCGGCTCGCGGGTGCGGGCAATGATCCGTGACGGGTTCTCCAGGTCGAGCATGAACGCGCCGACGCGGTAGACGTGGTTCTTGTCCACGCCGTGGTAGAGCGTCAGCCAGCCCTTCGGCGTCTTGATGGGCGGTGTACTGCCCCCGATCTTGACGCACTCCCAGTCGAAGGCGGGCTGGGCGAGCACAGCGCTGTCTTTCCATGAGAGGACATCGTCGCAGTACGAAATCCAGATGGACGGGTTCTCACAGCCGTACTCGGGGCCGGTCCACGTCGCGGGGCGGTGGATCATGACGAAGCGCCCGCCGACCTTCTCGGGGAAGATGATGGCGTCGCGGTCGTCCACGGAGGCGGGGGTGAAGGGGCCCATGCGGTACCAGGTGCGGAAGTCGGGGGTGAGGGCGAGGCCCGAGCGGGTGTAGTTCCAGCGCGCCACGGAGGGGGCCTCTTCGGGGAGGGGCGGGTTGTGGCCGTTGAGCGCGAATGTCTTGCGCCAGTAGGCGCCCGGACGAAACATGCGCGCGGCGTAGGTGACGAAGTACGCGCCGTCGAACTTGATGATGCGCGGGTCCTCGATACAGCCCGCATCGAAGCCGTCCTCACTTGGGCCGAAGACGGGCTTGTCGGAGGAGCGGCGGAAATCGAAGCCGTTGGTGCTCTCGGCGTGGCCGAGGTAGATCGGGTGGTCGTCCGTGTCGGGCCCGGCCCGGTAGAGCAGGTGGACGGTCCGGCCGTCGTACCAGGCCGCCGGGTTGGTGGTGCAGGCGCTCTCCCACGCCGGCCCGTCCTCGGGTTTTACGATCGGATTCTTGTCATATCGCGTCAGTTTCATGTGATCTTCTTACCCTTTCTCGAAGCCGCCGTACAGATACCCGTATTGATAAACCATGTCAATACGATTCCGCGGATGAATAGGGGGTGACCCGCGGATCCCCCTTCGTGGCGAAGCGCTACTTCGGCGGGAAACGTGGCGGGGCAATACCACGGATGGGGAGGGAAGCTGGAGGGGGATGAGGAAGAGAAGAGGGTGCCCACGAAACACACGAAATGACACGAAAGAAGATTGAACCACGGAGACACTGAGGGCACGGAGAAGAGCGGCGACAGAGTCCAGCGCGAAAAAGGCACGGTTGAGTGGGAGAATGAAAAAGGGGGAAAAGGAGTGAGATAGGGAGGGACGGACTCCCGCGTGAGGCCACGTTGTCGCGTGACCGCGTTGGGCGCGGAACGCGACCTCACGCGGCCGCGGCCTATGCGGCTCACGTGGCGCCCGTCCGCACCGCCAGCCTGCCCTGCCTGCCGTGAGCTTCGTCGAACGGAGCGAAGTCGAAGGGAGGCGGTTCCCCCCAAGGAAGAGAGAAGGACACAGGACCGAGCAAAGCTCCCCCTCGACCCCCGACCGTCGACCCTCGGGCTCCTGCGGGCGTGCTCAGCGTTCCTCCACCCCCCGGAATCCCAGTTGACGCAAACAAGTCGCGAAGTCTGCCGGCAGGTCCGCCTCCGCACGGATCGCCCGCCCGTCGCCCGGCGCATGAAACGCCAGCACCCGCGCATGCAGCATCTGGCGCGGAATCGAGCGCAGGTAGGGCGCGACCGCCCCGCCTGCAACGCTTCGCGTAGCATTGCGGGCAGGCGGGCGCGCCGAAACCCCGTACACCTTGTCGCCCAGCACCGGGTGCCCCAGCCCGGCCATGTGCTTCCGGATCTGGTGTGTCCGGCCGGTCGGTATGACCAGGCTTAAGTAGCTGGCTTCGTCCCTGGCTTCGAGGACCTTGTAGCGTGTCAGCGCCGGTTGGCCTTCGAGTGACCGTCCGATCTCGCCCTCGCGTTGTTCGATCCGCCCCGCCACGATCGCGCGGTACACCTTGGTCACGCGGTGGTCCCGGAACAGGGTCAGCATTGCGTCGCGGGCCCGCATATTCTTCGCGAAGAGCAGACAGCCCGACGTGTCCCGGTCGAGCCGGTGCAGGGCGGCCAGCGAGGGGATTCCGAGGGCCACGCGCAGGCTGATTTCCAGGCTGTCGGGGCCGTTGGAGAGAATGCCCGCCGGCTTATCGGCGACCAGATAGTCGTTGTCCTGGTAGAGAACTGCAGGCCTGCGTGTCTGCGGGGGAGCCGGTAGTTCCTGCACTTCGACCACGTCCCCGGGCCGCAGATTGTGTTTCGCCATCCAGGTGCGCTTCTGGTTAACGAATACCACCCGCGCATCGAGCAGGGCCTTGGCCTTCTTCCGGGAGGTTTCCAGGCGCAGGGCGAGGAACTCGACCAGGCTGAGGCTATTCTCGCGCTTCTCGACGCGCAGGGACCGGATGCTCATGCCGGGAGGATAGCAGGAGAGTGTTCAGATGTCAGGCGTCGGGTGCCTGCCCCGCACCGTGCCGAGTCCGCGAGGCTCTGGTGCGGGGTCAGGTGTCAGGAAGAGGGGAGAGGAAGATGGCTGTCCCATCCTGATATAGGTTGACACTACTTCATGCGAGAATCCGCAGGGAGCCCTATGCCGTTGCCTCAACACACTTAGTCGGTACACTTGGTCGACGGCGCTTCCGGGTTTGGTGTGGGTTGTTCCCGGATCGGGATGCTCAGGATGAGCAGCCCAACGGGCTGCCCTTCGGTAGCCCAGGGTTCAGCCTGAAGGTTCACCCTGAAGGGCAACGCCCTGGGCGGCCCGCCAAGAAGAGATGCTCGGACCAGGGGCTTCGCCCCTGGCTGTCGAGTTCGACCCCTTTGGGGTCGGCGGAAGAAACCCACCCCCACACATCGACCAAGGATAATCCCACACCAAACCCGGAAGCGCCTGGTCGACTAAGTCGAAGACTAAGTGCAGGCGACTAAGTGGAGAGCGACTAAGTGTGACAGATTCATGCCCGGATGCCGGGGCCGATAGGGGTGTCAAGCGGAAGTCAGGGCGACACATTATGAGACAGGACGATAGGAGTGCACGCCTCGCAAGAATCGTCCTGTCTTCCAATCGTCCTGTGAAGGAAAGGAGGTCGTGCGAAGAGCTCGACCATTCCGCATAATAATGCGGAATAGTCTTGACCATTCCGCAGTGGTATGCAAAATGGGCGACATGAAGACTATCGATCGGCTCTACGCCTGCCTGCTCCATGCGCATGTGACAGCCAACCGCCAGATGGCGTTTGTCGCCGGCCCGCGGCAGGTCGGCAAGACCACATCCTGTCGGCAGCAGGGCGACGTCTATCTAGACTGGGACAACCAGGACCACCGGGAGATCATCCTGCGTGGACCAGCCGCCGTCGCAACGTATGCCGGCCTCGACCGGGCGAGGGCCAGGCCGGTTGTGATCGTTATGGACGAACTGCACAAGTACAGGCGCTGGAAGTTGTTTCTCAAGGGTTTCTTTGACACATACGAGAGCCGTGCTCGTATCATAGTTACCGGTTCCTCGCGGTTGGACGTTTACCGGCGGGGTGGCGACAGCCTCATGGGCAGGTACTTCCTGTTCCGGATGCATCCGCTGAGCGTGGGCGAACTGGTGCGGACGGACGTCCCGGGCACAATCGTCCGGAAGCCTTTGCCGCTCGCGCAGGCTCAGTGGAAAGCCCTGTGGGAGCACGGAGGTTATCCCGAGCCTTTTCTCCGGCGCGATACGCGATTCTCAAGACAGTGGCGCGATTTGCGCAGAGCGCAGATCCTCAGAGACGAAGTGAGAGATTTGACGCGCATCCAGGAACTGGATCAACTGGAAATGCTCGGACGGTTGCTGGCCGAACGCTCGGGTGAACAGATCGTCTACAGCAGTCTCGCGAAGGCCATCCGCGTAAGCGAGAACACTGTGCGGCAGTGGATCAGCACGCTGTCGTCGCTGTACTACGGGTTCCTGGTCCGTCCTTGGCACAGGAATGTGGCCAGGGCTTTGCGCAAGGAGCCCAAATGGTTCTTGAGAGACTGGTCAAGCATCGAAGACATCGGCACGCGGGCCGAGACTTTTCTTGCCTGTCATCTCCTGAAAGCTGTCGAGGGGTGGACGGATCTGGGCTTGGGCGCCTTTGAACTCAGATACGTGCGGGACAAACAGCAGAGGGAAGTTGATTTTCTTGTCGTCCGTGACG
>JAFGLZ010000228.1 GCA_016927755.1 Phycisphaerae bacterium | reverse complement strand
GGCGGGGGGGGGGGGGGGGGGGGGGGGGTTGGGGGGGCGGGGGGTTGGGGGGGCGGGGGTTTTGTGGCTGCTTTGGAGACGTCGGCGTCGTCGGCGGGCGGCGAGTGGGGGCGGGTCATCGGATCAGGGCGGGGCATTGGATAGGTAGTGTGGTTTCGGCGAGGGAGTTTCGCGTAGCATTCGCGGGAACTGGGCAACGTCTGATGGATCTTCTGAGATGGGACGCAGCACGGGTCCGCGGAGCGCGGCGCTGATTCAGGACGGTTCATCTCGCCAGGCAGCGGTTTGTTCAGTCAGAACGACCTTTCCGCGCGGACCCATGCCACCCGCCGCGACGGGGCCAAGTGCGGGGCATCACGGGTCAGATCTCGCCCTCCTCGCGGCCGAGCCAGGCGCATCCCGCGGCGCCGATGAGGCCGGCGTCGTTGCCGAGGGTGGCGAACATGATTTGGGGCAGGTCCTTTGCGGCGTTCCAGGTCATGCCGGCGGCCTTGGTACGGATCGGGACCAGCAGGGCGTCTTCGCCGGCGGCGATCATGCCTCCGGCCAGGACGATGCGTTCGGGGTTGGTGGCGTGCTGGATGTTCACGCAGGCGATCGCGAGGTAGTAGCACGTTTCGTCGAGTATGCGTTTGGCGAGGGGATCGCCGGCGGTGGCGGCGATCACTACTTCCTTCGACGTGATCTCGCCCTGCGACTTCACGACATCGGCGAGGGATGAGGCCTCGCCGGCCTTGACGGCCTCGGTGGCGCGTTGGGCGGTGTATGAGGCGGAGGCGTATGCCTCGAGGCATCCCCTCTGCCCGCAACCGCATTGGCGTCCGCCTGGCTGCAAGATCCAGTGGCCGAGCTCGGCGGCGTTGTCGAAGTGGCCGCGCATCAGCTTGCCGTTGGTGATGACGCCGCCGCCGACGCCGGTGCCGAGTGTGAGCATGACCATGTGTCGCGTGCCCTTTCCCGCGCCGGCCCAGAATTCGCCCCAGGCGGCGGCGTTGGCGTCGTTCTCGAGTGTCGTGGGCAGACCGGTCATGTTCTTGATCCGATCGCGGAGGGGGACGTCCTGCCAACCGGGCAGGTTCGGCGGCTTGATGACGATACCCTGGGTATGGCTCATGGAACCGGGCGATCCGATTCCGACGGCCTCGACCTGGGATTTGGTCAAGCCGGCTTCGGCGATGACGCGTTCGACCAGTTGTGCCATGAGGTCGATGACGTGGTCGGGGCCGTTTTCGGCCTCGGTTCGTATCGAGCGTTTGCAGAGGACCTTTCCGTCTTCGTCAACGACGCCTCCCTTGATGTTCGTGCCGCCCAGGTCGATGCCGACGAAACAGCGTTTTGGCATGGTTCCACTCCCATAGCATCCTCGGGTGTCGCGTGGGATGGCATGGTAGCTATCCTTGCTTACCCCTGGCAAGGGCGGGACAGGCTGGAGGGAGGCAGCGACCTGCGGATCGCTGCCTCGGTCCGGCGGTGAGCAGATTTCCGCTGGTCGGCAAAGCGGTGCTTTCATCTGTTCGACGTACAACATATTGGGTGCATCCGGAGCGGGCCACGCTTCATGTGGATGTCTGCCGGGACGCCCATCGGTTCCTTTCGGTGGAGGGCGTCCTTTTCTTGTGGTTCGGCGGTGTTAGCGGTTGCCGTCCGATAACCCTGTGATATATTTCAGATGAGGGATCGACGAGCAGAGAGACCATATCAAGTGAGCATCGTTCTCGCTCACGGCTGCGGCAACCAGGGAGGGTTGTGAACACGACACTGGTTGCGGGCTCAGTTAGCCCCATCTATATCGCACTGGACGGGACATTCGGAACCGAAAGCCAATCGACCCGTCGGGCGAACCATATGCAGGCAAAAAACTGAGACGTTAGGCGTTCGGAAGGTGCTATTGGTTGTCCTTGGCGCGGCGGTCGCCGGAGGAGGCGACCTACCGATCGAAACGCTGGCGACATCGAGTGGGTCAAGAATCCATGCGAACTACGCATCAGACAGTGGGGCGGGGATGTTGCTCGTTTGCGGACGGGCCAAGGGCTTCACTCCCGACCGGTTTCGATTGGGGCTCGTCGGCGTGGCAAGGAGGCTACGCGGACGCGAGGCGTTGGGTGAGCATCCCAACCCATCAGACCGTTCAGTTCCCGAGGGATTGTTCGATCTGCCTTGAAACGGTTAGGGCGGGTGAGGAGGCGGCGCGACGGGAAACCAGGCCCCAGTCGCCTCGAACTTGAATGGCATCGATGGAGAACGGATTCTCCATCGTTGCCTCATTATTGGAGGCTTTGTTTTAGAAACTCGGGTGGGTCCGGACGATGCAGTCACAACCACCAAGCGTAAGGCGTTTTGGACCGCAGACCGTGCTTGATGGTTCCCTCGCTCGAATCCTTTCCTCATGACTCGTCTGAAGGGCCCACCCATTTTTTGAAGTTAGAGGTCAGAAGAGAGAAGAGAGAAGTGAGGGGATCGAGGGGCGCCTTGCTGGGGTAAGCTGTAACCTCTCTCTGGTGACTTTGCTCTTGCCATACAGGGGACGGAGCCCCATGCACATTGATCCGGCCGACAACCAGATCGTCAAGTGGGCGATCGATCGCGGGTTGGTCTTCAGCTACGAACGAAACAGCGGGCTTGGGGGCACGCATCTGAAGCTGCACATCGGGTTGCTGACCGCGCACTTTCGGCGGGGGAAGCTCGCACACCTATCGGCCGCAGCCAGCGGCCATCGCATCGACGAGCTGATGCGAGAGCTCACCGAACTGTTCGGTTTGTGCGCCCAGTCAAACAGCTATCTCGATCAGGTCGGGTTGCAGGCGAGCGCCGCGTCGTCGGTCGGCTCGTCTCAAGACGATGGCCGGACGGACGGCCACGGCTTCCTTCGCCGGATGACGGGCTGATTCTCACCAGCTTTTCGGATTCTCACGCGTCTGCCGATTGACACGGCGGCTCGAGTCCGCCTTAGGCACCTGGCGGCATCTCTCTCATTTGCTATCTCCGCGTCGCGTCCGCGCGGGTCGGCTACTCCCGCGGTTTGACAGGGAGTTCCGCGTCTGGCGTCGCTCGACAGGCGAGGCAAAAAAACTGCACTTGCCGTTCGGCCCTTGATGTTCCGTACCGGCGTGGTTGGAGACGCTAGGGGTAGTGGTTTGCGCACGTTATCGGACTAGATTTCCAGGAATCGCCAGATTTTGGGCTTGCCAAGGGTGGGGGGTGGTGGTAGATTATCCCATAGAAGGCCAGAAAGTGGGAGCCTGACCCTTGGAAACACCCCTATTTACTGGGGCCTACGAGTACACTGTCGATGCGAAGAACCGCATGTCCATCCCGTCTCAATTCCGCAACCAGATGGATTTCGAGAACGATGGACGCCGGTTCTACATGGTCCCTGGGCTCGAGAAGGGGACTCTATCCCTCTATCCCGAAAGGGTGTTCCGCCAACTCGACCAGAGCTGGCCTAAGCCGAAGATTCCGAGCCGGGACTTCGCGAATTATAGGCGGGTGTTCTACAACCTGGCAACTCTCGTTGAGATGGACAAGCAGGGGCGGATACTTCTTCCTCAGTCGCTCCTCAATCTCGCCAATCTGGGTCGAGAGGTCTACATCACGGGCTCGGGCGACCATCTGGACATCTGCAACAAGGCCGACTACGAGGCCTTCATGTCGGACAACTGGTCGCAGTACGGCGAGCTTCAGGAGCGGGTGCGGCAGTATTTGGATCAGTATGAAGGTGGGGGGGAGGGCAATGGCTAGAGACTACGAAGCAGGCCTCGTGGGTCCGTCGAGATTGTCGGGCGTTTCGAGCGTCGTCTTCCTTGCGGTCCAAGACGAGGAGTCGAGCGAGGGATCCCGGGATCGTACACCGTCGATGGCCGTCGACGGTGTATTTCCCGGGGCGATTTCAGACTTAAGCAGGGTCAAGTGCAGCAGCGCAGGGACTCGAGCGTAGCGAAAGGAGTCGCGATGCTGACAGTGGCACGGCCAAACGCGATGTCGGGGACGTCCAGGACCAGCGGCAGCATTCGCGCGGTCAAGGAGGCTCTTGAACGAGTGGAAGCAGGCTCCGATCCTCGTGCCGAGGCGTTGGATCGGGCAGGCCACTTGGCGCTCCTGGCGAAGCGGGTTCGTCGTCTGAGGCGTTTTGGCGGCGAGTTCGCAGGTGTGCGGTTTGGACCAGGCGTCCAACGCTTGCGGGCGGCATTGCGTACCGAGTCCTGTCTGGGGCTTGCCGGAACCACGGAAGGTGACGGCTAGCCCCATCCCTGCCAGTATGGTTCCATCGGACAGGGGGTCTGGTGGCGACCCGGCTCGAGAGGAGTCCTGGGCAACGGATCAGTGACGGAACAAGGCCAAGGTCATCAGCCGGTCCTGGTGGAGCCGGTGCTCGAGTTGCTCGCCCCCCAGCGGGGTCAGTGTCTGGTGGATTGCACGGTGGGTTTGGGTGGTCACGCCCGGATTCTCGCCGAGCGTCTAGGTCCTGAGGGACACGTGATCGGCATCGACGCCGACGAGGCGAATCTGCTGCGCGCCGGGGAGCAGCTTTCCGACGCGTCCTGCCGAGTCAAGCTGATCCAGGGCAACTTCTCCGACCTCGAAGAACTCCTGAAAGGATGCGGAGTTGAAAGAATTGACCGCATTCTTGCCGATCTAGGACTAAGCTCGAATCAACTGGACGACCCCGAGCGAGGGTTTAGCTTCCAGGGCGACGGACCGTTGGACATGCGGATGGACCGCGGACAGGAACTGTGCGCCGTCGAATTAGTGAATCGCCTCGGCGAGAGGGAGCTGGGCGACTTGCTGTACTTCAACGCGCAGGAGCGGTTCAGTCGGCGGATCGCGAAGGAGATTTGCCGGGCACGACGTCACGCCAGGATCCGGTCGACGGGGAAGTTGGCCGAGGTCGTGGCATCGGCGTTGCATGTGGATCCGGAGTCGCGACGGAGCAAGATCCATCCGGCGACGAGGACGTTCTTGGCGTTGCGGATGGCGGTGAACCAGGAGATGGAGAGTTTGCGTGGCTTGCTGGCGCAGGCGCCGAGGGTGCTGGCGGCGGGGGGTCGAATCGGCGTGATCAGCTTTCACAGCGTGGAGGACAGGGAAGTCAAGGTGGATTTCCGGAAGCGGGCCCAAGAGGGCCTGTACTCGATCATGAACAAGCGTCCGGTGGTCGCGGGTTCGGAAGAACGTCAGAGGAATCCGCGATCTCGGAGCGCCAAGCTTCGCGTGGCTGAGCGGACGGATCAGCCCTGGGAGGCTCGTCTGGAGACGTGCTGAAAGGCATCACCCAGGACACGCCTCGGCCGTAAAGCGGCCCAACCGACGCGATGGAGCGCGCCGGTCCCATGGGGCACGGAGGCAACCATGAGAGACGAGACCAGCACCCGCATTGGGTTGCCGGTTGTGCTGGTGTTTGCAATCGTCTTCGGCTTCATCCTGACGAGGCATTCGACCCAGCCCTACGACGTCTCGCCGCCGACGGCGTCGGAGGATGCCGCTGCGCCGCAGCGTTGGGTTCCGCCGACGAGCACGGCCTCGCTGGGCGAGGTTACGTCGCGTGATTGGCGAGAGAAGGCTCCGACTCCCAGGCGGTGGCCCCAGACGGTGGAGGCCCCCGGGGAGGCGAGAGCGACCGCCGGCGCCGTGAATGAGCCTTTGAACGAGATTCGCGGCACGAACCCCGCGCGTCAGGCTCCGTCGCGGGAGGCACGCTCTGATGAGGGGGCGCCCCGGACGCATCGGGCGGATGAGCCGAGCTCGCGGGAATCGTCACGGGACAAGCGGAGCCCCGAGGCAGGCGGGGGATCGGATCGCACGAGCAGCAAGCCGGTGAGTCCGCGGGGAGCGGATAAGAAAGGTCCTGGCCGAGAGAGCGTGTCTCCCGCGCCGAGTCCGAAACCCCCAGAGCCCGACAAGAAGAAGGACGGTTCGAAGCCAGACACCGGTCCTGAGCACCTTATTCTGCCCGGTCAGCGGCCGGATGCGGGTTTGCGGACCGCGCGGGCGACCCCGCCGAGCAACACACCGTCCGTGCCTGTCGAGTTCGCGACGGTGGAGACCATTCCCGCCACTTACGTCGTGAAGCCGAGAGATAACCTAAGCACGATCTGTAAGACCGTCTACGGCACGGCTTCTCGCAGCGTGATCCAGCGCGTGTACGACGCGAACCGCAAGCGGCTCAAGAGCAGGAACATCTTGTACGTCGGGCAGCAGCTTCGTCTCCCGCCGTTGACGGCGGATGGGGGCGTGAAAGCGGGCTCGAGTTCGTCGGATCGCGGGGCGGCCTCCGGGCAATCGGCGGACGCGCGGACGATCCGGTTGCCCGCTGCGAGCGGGTCGAAGGCCGGTTCCGATGAGGGCCAGGGGAGGGTCTCGACGTCGGGATCGGATCGCCGAGTTTCGGGGGGGGAGAGCAGCCAACGGTATCGTTGGCATCGCGTTCGTCGTAACGAGAGTCTCAGCGTCATCGCCAAGGAACGGCTGGGCAACGGGAGACGGTGGCGTGAGATCTGGCAGCTCAACCGGTCGAGCGTTCGCAAGCCGAATCAGCTACGGGTCGGCATGCTGATCAAGGTGCCGCTGGCGGTTCCCGCATGAGGGCGGGCGTAGCGGGGCTCGACGTCGGGAAGTCTACGATCTTGGAGGTTCCATGACGCTCCCTCGGGCGGTTGGCCTCGTTCTCATCGTGACGACGGTGTGCGTCGCGGTGGTGTGGGTTCGGATGCAGCGGGTGCGGACGGCGCATGAGATTCACCAGCTCGTGCGTCAGGAGACCGAGCTGGTTCGCGAGATCGACCAGATCAAGGCGACGATCGCGAGGCTTCGCGCGCCGGATCGCGTTCGGCAGCGCGTCTCGAACATGAAGTTGAGCGTATTGCCGCCGGAGTCGCGGCTGGGCGCGGATGCGCCCGACCGTTTGGCCGGCAACAACCGATTGCCCCACAGACCGAATTGGTGAACCGATGCGCGTGCTACGGCGACCCGTTCTCCTTAGGAACACCCTTGCGGCGGTGATGGTGGTCTTTGTCGCGTTGGCGGGGCGACTGGTGCAGATCCAGTTGTCGGAAGGCGATCGACTGGTCGGGTGGACCGAACGGCAACGGCGGTCGATCATTCGCATTCCGTGCCGGCGGGGGATGATCGTCGACGCGCGCGGACGACCGATGGCCGTGAGCCTGGAACGTCCGAGCGTTTTCGCCGATCCGAACTCGATTCCTCATCCCAGCGTGCTGCCTGATCCGAACCGGGTGTCCGGGCGGAAGGCGCTGGCGGATCCTAACGTCGCGGGGCAGTATCAGAAGGTCGCAGAGGTCCTGGGTGACGTTCTGGGTCTGAATCCGGAGATCCTGGCCGATGAGCTGATGTGTCGCGCGGGTAAGCGGTTCTTCTGGGTCAAGCGGCGCGTGAGCGACGAGCAAGCAGAAGCCATCAGCAAGCTCGGGCTTCGCGGGATTGGGATTGTCCATGAGCCCGAGCGCCGTTACCCCATGAACGAGCGATTCGCGCACGGTCTGGGCTTCGTGAACCGCGAGGGGACAGCGCTGGCGGGGCTGGAGTTACAGCTCGACGAGGCCCTTCGGGGTCGGCCAGGCTATCGCACGGTGGTTACGGACGGGCGGCGACGTCCGATCTATTCCAAGGGCCAGGAATACCGCGCCCCCAAGGACGGCGACCACGTCGTTCTGACCATCGACAGCGTTCTCCAGGCGATGACGGAGGAGGAGCTGTCCGGCGCGATCAAGCAGTTCGAGGGTAAGGCGGGCACGGCGATCGTCATTGATCCGGGCACGGGCGAGGTGCTGGCGCTGGCGAACAGTCCGACGTTCGACCTGAACGACTACGCGAACTATCCGGAGTCGGCGCGGTGCAATCTGGCGATCCAGGCTCCGGTCGAACCGGGCAGCACGTTCAAGCCATTCATCGCGGCCGCGGCGCTGCAGGAGAAGGTGACGTGGCCCGGGGAGGAGATCTTCTGCCACCACGGGCTTTACGTCGCGGGTCGGCGACGGCTGCACGATCATCACCCGTACGGGACGCTGACGTTCGAGAACGTTCTCATCAAGAGCAGCAACATCGGGATGGCCATTCTGGGTCAGCGGCTGGGCAACGACCGGCTACACGAGTACATCCGGCGGTTCGGTTTCGGGCGGCCTACCGGTCTGGAACTTCCGGGCGAGGACAGCGGGATCGTCTTGCCACTACGCCGATGGACGAGCTACTCCACGACGTCGCTTCCGATGGGGCAGGAAGTGTCGGTCACGCCGATGCAATTGGCGACGGCGTTTTCGGCGGTGGTGAACGACGGCGTCATGCTGAAGCCGCGTGTGGTTCGCGCGATCGTCAGGTCGGATGGGACGGTGGTCGAGGACCGATCAGAACCGGTTGTCGTGGGGCAGGTGGTGGAGGCCCCGGTCGCGCGGAGGATCGCCCAGGACATTCTCGCGCGGGTGGTGAGCGAGGGGACGGGCAAACGGGCAGCGCTGGCGGGCTACAAGGTGCTGGGCAAGACGGGCACCGCTCAGATTGCGCGAAAGGACGGACCGGGATACGAGCCTGACGCGTACGTATCGTCGTTCGTGGGCGCGGCCCCGGCCGAAGCCCCTCGCGTTCTGGTGTACCTGTCGGTGATTCGTCCGAAGAAGAAGCTCGGATACTACGGAGGGACGGTGGCGGCGCCGGCGGTCCGCGAGATCCTGGCCAAGACGTTGGCGTATCTCGACGTACCTCCGACACAGCGGCCTGATAATTCGGTCCAGATGGCGCAGCGGTGAGGCGTGTGGCGCATCATCGTGGGCCGGATGACTCTGCTTGCCCGTGGACGGTAGGGCGAGCGAATCGGTGTTCCCAGCGTGGCCCGGGGCTCGTTCGCGTGCGGTGCGTGGACGACCCCGGGCGACGGTTATCTCCCTGTCGGCCCGCCCGTTGCACGGCGTAGAGGGTCGGCAGTGCACATGATAAAATGACGTGTTGCGGCATGTTTAGGCGCGGGCGACCGGACCGTTAGCATGGACGAGAGCACAGCCAATCGGCGCGAATCGGCGACGTCACTGCGTCAATTGCTGCGCCAAGCCCTCGGGCTGAGCCCGGAGGGCTTGGGCGACGTACCGGTTCTGGGGTTGGCGGACGATTCGCGGCAGGTCCGGTCGGGGTGGCTGTTCGTTGCGGTGGCGGGGCATGAGGCCGACGGCCACGCGTACGTTTCGGACGCCATCGCTCGGGGCGCCGCGGCGGTGGTGGTCGAGCGATCGGTCGAGACGACCAGCGGCATCCCGGTCATCCAGGTGTCCGACACACGGATTGCCGCGGCGCGGTTGGCATCGACGTTTCACGGGCTGGATCGGCTGTGTGCCGAGGGCGGTCTTCGCTTCGTGGCGGTGACGGGGACCAACGGCAAGAGCACGTTCTGCTACTTGGTGCGCGCGGTGGCCTCGAACAGCGGGGTGGCTTGCGCGCTGCTGGGCACGATCGAATACGATCTGATCCATCGGACGGTCCCTGCCCGTGTGACGACTCCGGGCCCGGTGGAGTTGGCGGGTTACATCTCCGAGGCGGTTGACGCCGGCGCGCGGATGGTGGTTCTGGAAGCCTCGAGTCACGCGTTGCATCAGCACCGGACGGACGGGCTGCCGATCCAGGTGGGCGTCTTCACGAATCTGTCGGGGGATCATCTGGATTACCACAAGACCGCGGAGGAGTATCTGGCGGCGAAGAAGCGACTGTTTGACGAACTCGACGCCCAGGCGACGGCGGTTTTGAACATCGACGACGAGGCGAGCGAGGTGGTCGCGGCGGACTGCAAGGCCCGGCGTCTGACGTACGGGCTGAATCCGCTGGCGGACGTTCGCGCGCGGATCAGCGAGATCACTGCCGAAGGGAGTCGTTTCGACCTGATCACGCCGGTCGGCGCGACGGAGGTGTACACGGCGTTGGTCGGGCGTCACAACGTGGTGAACTGCCTGGCGGCGGCGTCGGCATGGGTGGCGGTTGGCGCGGATCCGGAGACGATTCGCCTGGGCCTGGAGACGGTGGAGCGCGTCGCGGGGCGGTTGGAGCGGGTGGTGCACAACGGCGCGGACGAGGCTCCGACGGTGCTGGTGGATTACGCCCACACGGACGACGCCCTGCGGAACGTGCTGGGGGCGCTTCAGCCGGTGAAGCAGAAGGGGCGGCTGATCGTGGTGTTCGGGTGCGGCGGGGATCGGGATCGAACCAAGCGCCCCCGCATGGCGCGAACGGCGGCGGAAGGGGCGGATGACATCTTCGTCACGAGCGACAACCCGCGCAGCGAATCCCCCGAGAGGATCATCCAGGACATCCTGGCGGGGTTCGATTCGGGCGACATGCAGCGCGTGACGATCGAGCCTGATCGATCGAGGGCGATCGAGGAGGCCATCGCGGGAGCGGGGGAGGACGACGTCGTTTTGATCGCGGGGAAGGGACATGAGACGTACCAGATTCTCGGTCGAGAGCGGGTACCGTTCGACGACCGGGAGATCGCGCGAGCGTGCCTCGAGCGTCGGGGCCGACGCGAATGAGCATCGAGATGAACGTCACCGTAAGCATGCGGGTGGGTTCGCGGGGATATGAAGCCGTTAGGATTGGATGAGATCGCGGCCGCCATGCAGGCAAGACCCCTCGGCCAGCCGGGGCGGTACGTGATCAACCGCGTTACGACCGATTCCCGCCAGGTGACCCGCGGCGACCTGTTCTTTGCCATCCGAGGAGAGCGTTTCGACGGTCACGGGTTCGTGGCGTCGGCGATCGACCAGGGCGTGATGGCCGCGGTGGTTTCGGATCCCGATCTGGTGCCCGACGATCTTCACCAGTTGGGTCTGTTGCTGCTCGTGGACGACACGACGGCGGCGTTGGGTCGATTGGCGGCGTATCACCGGCGCCAGGTGAGGGCGACGGTGATCGCGGTGACGGGCTCGAACGGGAAGACGACGACGAAGGAGATGATCCATCAGGTCTTGGGGGGGCGCTATCGCGGTGGACGAGCGCCGAAGAGCTTCAACAACGCGATCGGGGTTCCGCTGACGCTGTTGTCCGTGGATTCGAGCGACGATTACGTTGTCGTTGAGATCGGGACGAACGCCCCGGGCGAGGTGGCGCAACTGGCGAGTATCGCTTCGCCGGACATCGGCGTGATCACGAGCGTGGCGGAGACGCACCTGGAGAAGCTGGGCGACCTGGAGGGCGTTGCGGGGGAAAAGGCGCGCCTGGTGGAGCACATTCGCGACGGAGGGTGCGCCATCGTGAACGGCGATTCGGAGATTCTGGCCAAGAAGCTGCCCCGGCGTCGGCGTCGGGGGCCTCGGCAGATATCCTTCGGGCGCGGTGAGGGCGTGGATCTGCGCGCGACGCACGTTCGGGCCCGCGATATCGGCGTCTCGTTTCAATTGGACGGCGATGGGGTCGTGACGATCCCCATGCACGGCGAGCACAACGTCCTGAACGCGCTGGCGAGCATAGCAGTGGGACGGGAGTTGGGGGTCGAGCCTCCGGAGGCGGCGGGCCGCCTGGCGGAGCTCACGCCTCCGCCGATGCGCATGGGGGTTCGGCGGTGGGAGCGACTGACGCTGATCAACGACGCATACAACGCGAATCCGGCGAGCATGGCCGCGGCGCTGGGCGTTCTGACGTCGTGGTCGGGGGGCGGTCGCCGGGTCTTCATCGCCGGGGACATGCGTGAGCTGGGCGAGGTCAGCCTGGCCAAGCACCGGGAGCTGGGCGAGCGGATCGCCGAGGCGGGTGTCGGCGCGTTGCTGGCCGTGGGCGAGTTCGCCGCGAGTCTGGCCGACGCGGCGGAGCGGAGGAGCCGGAACATCCGTGTCCACGTGGCGGCGACGACGCAGGAGATGGCCGAGCAACTGCCGGGGATTCTGGCACCCGACGACGTCGTACTCTTGAAGGGGTCGCGGGCGGTGGGGTTGGAGGCGTTGGTGGAACCGATCGAGGTGTTGGCCGGCGGCATGTCCGCGGCCGAGTCAGACTGAGCCGTCGCGAGGAAAGAGACGTCGTATGCTGTTTCACTTGATGGACTACCTTATCGCGGACCCTCGCTACGCTTACGGTAGCGTTCTGTTTCGAGCGACGGTCGCGATGTTAATCGCGTTCTTCGTGGTCTTGCAGTCGGGGCCGAGGATCATTCGGTGGCTGATCAAGAAGAAGATCGGCGACAACCCGGAGTTCGACCATGCCGAGCTGAACCGCATGGCGATCGGCAAGGCGCACACTCCGACGATGGGCGGCATCATCATCATGCTGGGCATGCTGGTTCCGATGCTCCTTCTGGCGGACCTGAGGAACTTCTACATTCACATGGCTTTCATGTGCCTTCTGTGGCTGGCGGCGCTCGGGGGGATCGACGACTGGCTGAAGCTGACGGTCGCTCGGCGTTCGGGCACACGGGCGGGTCTTCGGACCTGGGAGAAGCTGATCTTCCAGCTTGCGCTGGGGGTGGTGTTGGCGGTCTTCATCTACCGGTACGGGCGGCACAACGTGTCGCCGACGGAGGTCAGCTACTTCAACGTGCTGAGCATCCCGTTCATCAAGGGCGATCCGAACCTGAACTGGGGATTCAAGCTGGCGATGCCGCTGTTCATGATCATCACGGTGCTGGTGATCGCGTTCACGAGCAACGCGGTGAACCTGACGGACGGCATGGACGGTTTGGCGGGGGGGTGCGTGGCCCAGGTGGGGTTCGTGTTCATGGTGCTGGCGTACCTGGCGGGGCACGAATGGCTTCCGGGCTACCTGCGTTTGCCTCGGATTCCGCTGGCCGAGGAGCTGGCTGTGGTGTGCGGGGCGATGGTTGGGGCGTGTCTTGGTTTTCTCTGGTACAACTGCCACCCGGCCCAGGTGTTCATGGGCGACACGGGATCGCTGCCGTTGGGCGGGCTGATCGGGTACGTGGCCGTGGTGACGCGTCAGGAGCTGATGCTGTTCATCGTGGGCGGCATCTTCGTGATCGAAGCGGCCTCGGTGATCCTGCAGGTGGGGTACTTCAAGCTGAGCGGCGGGAAGCGGATCTTCCGGGTGGCGCCGATTCACCATCATTTCCACCTGGGGGGGTGGACCGAGACGCAGGTGGTCACGCGGTTCTGGTTGCTGGCGGCGATTTTCGCGGCCTTCGCGTTGGCCACGGTGAAACTGCGATAGCGGAGGGTCTGGGCGAAGGAGGCGGGGCCGCGATCGGAAGGAACCGGTCGAGCAGGCGCGGGCCTCGACGCATGACGTCGCGAGAGGCGGGTTGAGACCGAAGTCCCGACATCGGCAAGGATGCCAAGCATGTTCAGCAAACGCACTCCGGAACAACGACCTGAACGATTTTGGCGGCGAAACCCCTACGCGTTCACGCCGACGTTCATCCTGGCGGTGACGGCCACGCTGATGGGCCTTGGCGTGGTCATGGTCTTTTCGGCGGGGGCGACGCTGGATGGGCAGGCGATCACGTTTCCCCTGTGGGAGTGCCGGTCGGTCCGCCAGCTCGTTTTCGTCGTGGCCGGTTTCCTGGCCGCGGTCGTGGCGTCGACGCTACCCTATCGCTGGTATCGGATCCGAGACCGGATCGACGGGTACCGATGGCTGCAGCCGAACCTGCTGCTGGCCCTCGTGACGCTGGCCCTGCTGGGACTGGTACTGGTCAAAGGGATCGGCGTCGAGCGAAACGGCTCCCAGCGCTGGCTGGCGATCGGGGGGCAGACGGTTCAGCCGTCGGAGTTGGCGAAGCTGACGATCGTGCTGTTCATCGCGGGCTGGTATGGTCGCCGACGGGTGGATCCGGGCAAGTTCTTTACCGGGCTGATGCCGCCGGTGATCGTGATCGCGGGCTTTGTCGGTCTGGTGGGTTTGGAGGACTTCGGGACCGCCGCGCTGTTGTTGGTGGTCGGCGGTCTCATGCTTCTGGTGGCGGGCAGCCGGTTATGGCATTTGCTGCTGTTGGGCTTTCCGGCGGTCGTGGCCATGGGGGCAATGATCTACGCGAAGCCCTACCGCATGAACCGGCTGATCGACTTCCAGCACATTTGGGATGACCCGGGGGGTAAGGGCTATCAGGCCGTGCAGTCGCTGTGCTCGATCGGGAGCGGCGGGTGGTGGGGCGCAGGGCTGGGGGCGGGGCTCCAGAAGTACGGGTATCTGCCGGAGGCTCGCACGGACTTCATCTTCAGCATCATTTGCGAGGAGTTGGGCATTGCGGGGGGGCTGGTGGTGATCGGTCTGTTCATGCTGTTCGTGTGGCAGGGCCGGAAGGCGGCCGAGGCGGCGCCGGACATGTTCGGCAGGTTGCTGGCACTCGGGGTGACGCTGATGATCGGTCTGCAGGCGGCGATGAATATCGCGGTGGTTACCGTCAGCGTCCCGACGAAGGGGATCGCACTGCCACTAATCTCGGCGGGCGGGTCCGGGGCGCTGTTCCTGGGTGTAAGCATCGGCTTGCTGGCGTCGGTAGGGCGCGCGGGCAGCGCGTGGCGGGACTGGATGCAGGTTCGGCAGGGATTGCTAACAGGCCTGGTCGAGCCGGTGCCGCTTTCGGAGTTCTCGCCGACGTCGGACATGATGGTGCCCGGACATGCCTGAGCCTGCGCGGATCGCCTTTGCCGGCGGGGGTACGGGCGGACACCTCTTTCCGGCCGTGGCGACCGCCGAAGCGCTGATCCGGTTGCGACCGGATCTCCAGATCGAGTTCTTCGTCACGGACCGTCCGATCGACGGTCAGATCCTGGCTCCATACGGGTGGCGGTGGATCGCGCAGGCGGTGCGTCCGTTCAGCACGCGTCCATGGCATTGGCCGTCGTTCTGGCTTTGTTGGCGTCGGGCGGTTCGCGAGGCGAGGCAGAGGTTGATGAGGGAGCGTCCCGGGGTCGTGGTTGGGACGGGGGGATACGCGGCGGGGCCTCCGATCCACGCGGCGCACGAATTGGGCATACCGACGGCGCTGCTCAACCCGGACCTGAAACCAGGGCGAGCGAATCGCCACCTTGCGTCCAAGGTCGAGGCGGTTTTCTGCCAGTGGGAGGGGTCGGCGAGGTCGTTTCCGCACGTGCCGTTCGTGGTGGCCACGGGTTGTCCGGTCCGTGGGAGTTTCCTGGGGGTTGACCGGGCGTCGGCGTGCGATCGGTTGGGACTGGATCCGGGCAAGCGTACGCTCCTGGTCACGGGGGCGTCGCAGGGCGCGCGAACGATCAACGAGGCGATGATGGAGCTGGCGGGGGACCTGGCGGGGTTGCAGGACCGTTGGCAGGTGCTTCATCTGAGCGGGTCGTTGGACCATGAACAGGTCCGTAGCGCCTATGCGGCTCGGCTGCCTGGCGCGGTGGTCCTACCGTTCACCGAGCACATGGCCGAGGCGGTGGTCGCGTCGGACTTGGTTGTCTCGCGGGCCGGGGCATCCACGCTTGCCGAATTGACGGCGGTCGGACGTCCGTCGGTTCTGCTACCGTATCCATACCACCGGGACATGCACCAGGCGGCCAACGCGGCGGTCCTGGCGGAGGCTGGTGCGGCGATCGCGCTGGAGGACCGGATCGAGCCGAAGGTGAACGCGTCGCAGATGCGCGGGCCGCTCATCGAGGCGATGGGGTATCCGGAGCGTCTGGGCCGGATGGCTGAAGCGGCCAAGGGATTAGGTCGCCCGGATGCCGCAGAGACCGTCGCACGACGGCTAATCGAGATGGCGGGTCTGGCGTGACCGTCAAGGCCCTCGGCGGGGGGAGCTTTTCTACAGCGTCGATGCGGCAAGGCCCGATAATGTATCATGTAGGGGCAAGTACGGACGGTGAATGTATGCGCCGTCGACGGTGCAGGGCCCGCGGTGTCCGCACCGGCCCCGACGAGCGAGTGGACCGTTAACGTGTCTCCAGAACCACAGTCTGAGCCAGGGGCAGCCCGCCTCGTCGGAGGGTGTTCGGAATCCGCGCCCTGTCCGCGCAAGGCTGGGACGATGACCGGGCGGCGGATCCACCTCATCGGCGTCGGGGGAACGGGCATGAGCGGTCTGGCGGCGATGCTCATTCGCAGCGGGGCGATCGTCAGCGGGAGCGATCGGATCGAGTCCGACGCGACGCGGCACTTAAGCGAGGTCGGCGCGGCGATCCATATCGGGCAGCGTCCGGACAACCTGCCGACGGAGCTCGACCTTGTCGTTGCTTCGGCGGCGGTCAACGAGTCGAACCCGGAGCTGACCGCCGCGAGACAGCGAAGTTGCGAGGTCATCGGATACGCGGATCTGCTGGGACGACTGATGGCCCAGCACACGGGCATCGCGGTCTCGGGCACTCACGGCAAGAGCACGACGACGGCCTTGACGGCGTACATCCTGACGCATGCCGGGCTGGAGCCGAGCTTCGTGGTGGGGGCGACGTCCAGGCAGCTCGGGGGAGGTTCGGCGGCGGGGGCGGGGGAGCACTTCGTGGCCGAGGCCTGCGAGTACCGGCAGTCGTTCCTGAAGCTCGTGCCGAAGATGGCGGCGCTGCTCAACATCGAGCACGACCACCCGGACTGCTACCCGGACATGAAGTCGACGATCGAGTCTTTCGCGGCGTTCGCGTCGCTGCTTCCGGCGGACGGGCTGATCGTGGCGAACAACGAGGACCGCTACGTCGCGGCCGCCACGGAGGCGGTCCGGGCTCCGATCGAGCGGTTCGGCTTCGATTCGCGGGCGGAGTGGTGGCCTGACGAGCTAATCAGGGAGCAGGGGCGGTTCTCGTTCGAGCTATGCCGCGGGTCTGAGCGGTTGGGCCGGGTGACGCTGACGCTGGCGGGTCGGCACAACGTGGCGAACGCGCTAGCGGCCGGGGCGCTGGCGTGGCATTGCGGGGTCAAGCCTGAGGCACTCGTCGAGGCTCTTTCTCGCTTCGAGGGGACGGACCGGCGGATGACGGTGCGCGGTCAGATCAACGGGGCGACGTTGATCGACGACTACGCTCACCATCCGACGGCGATCCAGGTGACGCTGCGGGCCGTGGCGCAAGAGTTCGAGCCGCGCCGGCTGTGGGTGGTATTCCAGCCGCATCAGCACTCGCGGACGCGGTTGCTCTTGGAGGACTTCGCGCGGAGCTTCGGTCGGGCGGACGTGGTGGTCGTACCGGACATCTACTTCGTCCGAGACAGCGAGCTGGAACGGAGCCTCGTCGGATCGAGGGACCTGGTGGAGAGGATTCAGGCCAACGGGGGTGAGGCGGCGTACGTTCCGGAGCTGGCGGACGCCGCCGAATACGTACGACAGCGGATTCGTCCGGGAGACGTGGTCGTGACGATGGGCGCGGGAGACGTTTGGAAGGTAGCCGATGAGCTTGTTCAGCGGGCTGGATGACATTTGCCAGGAGAACGTGTCGCTGAAGGATTACACCTGGCTGCGGCTGGGCGGTCCGGCGCGGTACTTCCTTCGACCGAAGGACGAGGCGCAGCTTCAGGACGTCGTTCTGCGGTGCCGGGACAACGGCGTGCCCTTTTACGTCCTGGGGATGGGCGCGAATTTGCTCGTTGGCGAGTCGGGCGTGAACGGAGCGGTGATCAAGCTGGACAGCAGTCGCTTCACGCGGATCGCGTTCAGGAAGGATCGCCTTACGGTGGGGGCGGGGACGGATCTGAGACGTGTCGTGGTTCGAACCGTCCGCAAGGGTTTGGCGGGTTTGCACTGTCTGGCGGGGATTCCGGGCACGGTGGGCGGGGCCATTCGGATGAACGCCGGCGGGGCGTGGGGCGACATTGGGAGCGTCGTGCATCGGGTCCAGGTGATGAACGCCGACGGGAAGGCGCTGTGGCGTGACCGGGACGAGCTTGTCTTCGAGTACCGGCACACGAGTCTGTCGGAGCCTCTGATCCTCGGGGTGGAGTTTTCGCTGTCGCCCAGCGACCCGAAGCGGGTCTTCCAGCAGGTCAGGGAGATCTGGACGTACAAGAAGAACACGCAGCCGTTCCGGGCCCGCAACGCCGGTTGCATCTTCAAGAATCCACGGCAGATGTCGGCCGGGGCACTGATCGACCAGGCGGGGCTGAAGGGGGCGCGGTGCGGGGGTGCGGTCGTCTCGGAGCGGCACGCGAACTTCATGATCGCCGAGTCGGGGACGAAGGCGTCGGACATGCTGAAGCTGATCTCGATCGTGAGAGAGAAGGTGGCGAAGAAGTTCTCGGTTCATCTCGAGCTGGAGGTCCAGGTGTGGTGACGGCGCAGAATTCACGAACGAGCGCGGGGCGGCGCGCGGTCCAGCCGCTTCGAATCACCGTACTGATGGGCGGGCCGAGCGCCGAGCGGGACGTCAGCCTGAACACGGGCGAGGCCATCGCGCGGGCGCTCGAATCGCTGGGGCATCGGGTTCGGCGCGCGGACATTCGTCCGGAGGATCTCTCGTCGCTGGATGATCCGGCGGACGTTTACTTCGTGGCCCTGCACGGGACGTGGGGGGAGGACGGTCAGCTCCAGGCGATTCTGGAGGAGCGGGGCGTCCGGTACACGGGGTGCGACGCGGGGGCCAGCGCGCTGGCGATCGACAAGGTTCGGACCAAGCGGCGGTTCATCGAGGCCGGCATCCCGACCGCGCCGTTCGAGCACGTTACGCCCGCCAACGTGGAGGCGGTCGCGGCGGGGTTCGAGGTTCCCGCGGTCGTCAAGCCGGTCGCGGAGGGGAGCAGCGTGGGTTGCGTGATCGCGATGGATCGCGAGGCGTTCGCGGAGGGGGTTCGGCGGCTGACGGCGCAGTACGGGCAAGCGCTTTCCGAGCGGTATCTGAGCGGTCCCGAGCTGACGGTGGGCATCTTGGAGGGCGAGGCGTTGCCCGTGTGCCAGATCCGGCCGAAGGCCGAGTTCTACGACTATCACGCGAAATACGAAGCGGAGGACACGGAGTACTTGTTCGAGATCGACCTGCCCGCCGATCTGCTACGACGCGTTCAGCAACTCAGCGTCAAGGCGTTCGAGGCGCTAGGGTGTCGCGACATGGCGCGGATCGATTGGATCGTGGAGGCGACCAGCGGTGAGCCGTTCTGCCTGGAGGTCAATACGATTCCCGGGTTCACCAGTCACTCGCTGCTTCCGAAGTCGGCGGCGCAAGCGGGCATCGGCTTCGCTGCACTGTGTGAGCGACTGGCGTTGATGGCGATGGGGCGGTAGCGTGCCCAGCATTCAGTGAGGTCTTCACCTACGGCGGGCGCCAGCTCGGGCACGGACGCCGGGGGCCGACCTCGCCTTCGGGCGATGGAGACGTTCGGACAGCCACCGGAGGGCTTGTCATGGCGAAACGGAAGAAATCACGAAGCAAAACGGGGCCGAGCCTGACCACGCGATTGGGAGCGCGCTTAGCGGCGATCTCGTGGATGCGGGTGATGCGTGGGGCGCTCAGTCTGACGGCGCTGGCGATATTGGCCGTGGGGGCCGCTTACGGGCTGCCGGTGGTGGAGACGTACGTGGCGGGGCTTCCTCAGTATCAGGCGCCCTTGGCGATCGAGTTGGTCGATCCGCCCGAGTGGCTGGAGGCCAACGCTCACGTGGCGCAGGACATCGTGGAGCGGTGCGGGGTGGTCGAGCGGGATCGCCGGCTGACGCCCGGGCTGGCCAAGCGTGCGGTGGACAGCCTGTCGCACGTGGGTTGGATCCGGCAGGTTCACGAGGTGAGCATCGGCGCCGACAACGTGATTCGCATCTGTTGCGACTACCGGGAGCCGTTGGCGTGGGTCTCGCACGGCGGGTTCTACTACCTGGTTGACGAGGAGCACGTGAGGCTGCCGGGTCGGTATTCACACGAGGAGGTGGACCGAGACTCCGGGCTGCTGCTGGTCATGGGCGTGGTTGCCCCGCCTCCGGATGAAGGCGCCCGTTGGGAGGGCGCGGACCTGAAAGCAGGGGTCAAGATGGTGCGACTGCTCCGGGACAAGCCCTACTTCGATCAGATCACCGGGGTCATCGTGGCGAACTATGGCGGGAGGCTCGATCGGCGGGCCTCTCACATCGAGCTTGCGACCGATCGAGACGCACGCATTCGCTGGGGTCGGGCTCCGGGCGAGGAGGTCGACGAGCCGACGGCGGAGGAGAAGCTGGCCCATCTCCAGGGGATTTGGCGGGATCATGACCGGGTGGACATGGGCCGGCCTTGGGTGGACATCCAGGTCTGGCCGGACCGGGTGCACGTGCCCTGCGCGACGATGCAGCCGGGGATTGGTCGACAGAGCTGAGCCGCTGTCGCCGAGACGGTTCTGAAACGGGTCGAGACGGGGTTTGGCGTTCAGGCGCGCGTTGTTTGCCGATGATGGCCCGGCCGCGTAAAATAGGGAGATCCAGGGGCTCCAGGGTCGTTTGTCCATGACGAATTCCGCCGAGATCATCCATCGGGTCGTTGAGCTGG
>JAFGLZ010000227.1 GCA_016927755.1 Phycisphaerae bacterium | reverse complement strand
GAAACGAACGCCACGCTAGCGGGGTCTTCGATCACACAACCTCGTCGCAAGTGGCGCAGTCTGCGGGATCGCGAGATTGACAACACGACCGGATGACATCCAAAGACGCTACCTTGATGCCGTCTACCGCATGACGCCCGCCGAGCGCTACCAGCGGTGCTGCTCTCTCTACGCCTCGATGCACCGGGCACTCTCCCTGCAGATCGCCGAAGCGCATCCCGGCATGTCCGCTGAGGAGGTCAGGTGGCATGTGGCCAGTCGGATGTACCTCACGGACGCCGGCGCCCAGAAACTCCTCAGACAGGCGTGGGATCGATCCCGGCATGACCGAGTTTGACGTCACCTTGCAGCGAGTTGTCGCCGCCCTCGCCAAGGCCGGCATCCGATTTCATCTGACGGGCGGATGGGCATCGTCCCTCTACGGGGAGCCCCGATTCACTCAGGACATCGATGTCGTTATTGACTGCCGAGGTCGGGCTTCAACGGCCGCCATGTTGCTGGAAGTGCTCTCCGAGGAGTTCGTGCTTAGCGAGGAGGCCCTCCGAGACGCCGTCCGCACCGGAGAGCTGTTTCAGGCCATCGATCAGCAGACCCTCGTCAAGGTAGACTTTCACACGGCGCCTCGCATTCCGGGCGAGCTCAACAGAAGCGTGACGCAGCCGCTCTTCCCAGGCCTGAATGTACCCGTCGTCTCCAGGGAAGACGCCATTCTGTCCAAGCTGCTGTGGATACGGCAGGGAAGCCAAAAGAGCCGACACGACGTGGTCGGGATGCTCATGAACCCCAGTCCGCTGGACGTGGAGTACTTGCGATCGGCGGCGCGCAACCTGAACGTGCATTCGCTCCTCGCTGAGTTGGAGCGTCAGGCCGATGCCATGAAGTAGATCATCTGTCGCGCCCAGACTAAGTCGTCCGAACGTCACGACGTGCGAAAATGACCGCCCCCACGATCCAACCCGTCGCCGCCACGCCGACCAGAACCGCGATGTCGCCAAGATTCAAACTCGCGTCGCGCACGATCAGCAGCGGGCGGAAGTAGTCCAGCAGGCTCAGGAACACCAGCCGCTCCGCCGGCTTCCACATCGCCCCCAAGAAGTTCAACGCGAACGAGATCAGCAGCCAGCCGAACAGAATCGCCACCGCCACCCCCCGCCGAGACGTCGCCGCGCTGACCGCCATCCCCACCCCCGCCACCGCCCAGATCGCCGCCAGATGGTTCACGATCACCAGACGAAGCCGGTCGAGCTGAAGCGGCTCCTTCCACACCCAAAACGCATCGGTCAGGTACGCCCCCAACCACGGCCCCACCGCCAGCAGCACCCCGAAACCGAACACCACCACCGACACCGAAACGTAAATCCCCAGCCGCGAGATCGGCAGCGACAGCAGCAGGTCGGCCGTGCCCCGATCGATCTCCGCCGATGGTACCTGCGTGCAGATCACGATCAGGAACGCCCACACGATCGACAGCATCAGCGGATGAACGAAGCCGAACGCCGCGAAGCTCGTCCGGTTCAACATGTCCCGGATGTCCTCCCCCAGCAGCATGCGCAGTGGATTCCGAACGAACGGCAGGTTCAGCCACTGGGTCAGCAGGTCCGTCGGCGCCGACGAGAACGCCAGGATCACCAGAATCGGAATGATCACCGTGCACAGAAACGCTAGACCGAACAGCAGCCGGTGATCGCGAACCGTCTTGAATATCAGCGCGCGATTCATCGGTCCGTCCTCCCCGGCAGCGCGTAGTAGTCGATGAACAGGTCTTCCAGATCCGGCGGCTGGATCGTCACGTCCTTCAGCGGCAACGCCGTCAACCACCGCATCAACTCCCGCACGTCGCCGAGCCACCGCCCGTGCAGTCCCCCCTCGGTGTGACCGTCCACCCGCAAGCCCTCGGGAACCGGCGGAAGCTCCGCGACCGGGCGCTCGAACTTGGCCGTGACCCGATGCCCCGCCGCCCGACGCAACGCCGCGATGCTCTCCGACGCCACCAAACGACCCTGCCGAAGAATCGACACCCGCTCGCAGAGCTGCTCCGCCTCCGGCAGGCTGTGGCTGCTGAAAAGCACCGTCCGCCCGTCGGCCACCACGTCCCGCAACTCCCGCCGAAGCACCTGCTGCATCAGCGGGTCCAGCCCGCTCGACGGCTCGTCCAGAATCAGCAGTTCAGGCCGGTGCATCATCGCCAGGATCAACCCCAGCTTCTGACGCATCCCCGTCGAGTAAGTCCGAACCCGCGGCCGGAGATCCAACTCGAACGCCTTCGCCAGCCGATCGGCGTCCGCGCCCCCGCCGCGCCCCCGCGCCCCGGCGACGAATCGGATCGTCTCGGCCCCAGTCAGACCCGTGTACAGCCGAACGTCCCCCGGCAGATAGCCGACCCGACGCCGGATCTCCGTCGAGCTGCGCCATGCGTCCAGCCCGTGGACCCGCGCCGTTCCGCTCGACGGACGGAGAAAACCCAGCAAGATCCGGATTGCCGTCGTCTTGCCCGCACCGTTGGGTCCGAGAAAACCCAACAGCTCGCCCGCGCGAACCGACCACGTCACCCCGTCCAGCGCCCGGACGTGGCCGTAACGCTTACTCGCGGCCTCGAGTTCGATCACCTTCCCATCCATGGCGCGCCCTGCAACGATGCCCCCGCCTCCGCTCGCGCCGTCCTCCCCGCGCGACGAACCCAATATTCCCGGACTTTCACCCCGGAAACGACCTGCCCCTCGCCCCCTCCCCAGCCAAGAACTCACGTAGCCCGCAACCGACGTTCTGTCAACGGCTCCAAATCCTCGTGGCCGTAAGCCGTTGGCAGGAAGCACCGACAAAACGCTCTCACGTCTCGCCCGTCCCCGATTTACCGGGCCTGTTCGGACGGTTTTCCGCACCGAGCCTCGCGTTTTCCGATAACCCCTCACTTCCTTGACCCGCCTCGCTAACTCGCCCTCCCCAACTGGACGATAGATCGAGTGTCCGAGAACGAAGAACCAACGCCACAGGATAAGGGAGTCCATCTCATGAAGGGCCAGCCTGTCGAGAAGCAGAAGATCCTACTGGAGTCGGGGACCAACGAGCTGGAGGTCCTGGTCTTCTCCGTAGGCCCCACACGCTACGGCGTGAACGTCGCCAAGGTCCGAGAAGTCATCGGAAAGGTGGACCCCGTTCCCGTGCCCATGGCAAACCAGGCCGTCTCCGGCGTCTTCAAGCTTCGAGAGACCGTCGCCCCGCTGGTCGACCTGCAGCTCTACTTCGAGCCGGGCGTGCCGTCCGCGTCCGCGCACAGAAGCGTCATCTTCATGGAATTCAACAACCTGAAGATCGGCTTCCTCGTCGACGCCGTCGAACGCATCTACCGCGTCAGTTGGGAGAACGTCAAGCCGCTCCCCCTCGGACAGGCCAAGACCACCTCCATCATCACCTCGGTCTGTGAGATCAACGAGGGGTTGGTCCTCATGGTCGACTTCGAGAAGATCACCTTCGACATCACCTCCGGAGGCGACGCCTTCCGAAGCGCCGGCAAAGGCACCCCCGCCGCCAGCGCGAACCGCGCCACGCAGAACATCCTCCTGGCGGAAGACTCACCCACGATTCGAAAGGCCATCTTCGATCATCTCGTCACCGGTGGCTACGGCAGCGTCACCGCCGTCGGAAACGGCCAGGAGGCCTGGGATCGCCTTCAGCAGACGCTTTCCACATCGGGCGCCAAACCCTACACCGTCGTCGTCACCGACATCGAGATGCCCCAGATGGACGGGCTCCACCTCTGCAAACGCATCAAGGACCACCCCGACCTGAAGCAACTGCCTATCGTCGTCTTCAGCTCGTTGATCAGCGACGACAACCTCAAGAAGTGCCTCGCCGTCGGAGCGACCGCCGCCCTGACCAAGCCCCAGATGACCCGGCTCGTCGAGACCCTCGACGACCTCCTCCTGGCCCAGGGCATCCTGGCCCTCGAGGACGATACGGAATCCGAGCCCGAACCCGAGCCCGAGCTCGTCGGCTCGGCCTGACCCGGCGAGCGCGCCCCAGACGCGCCGTCCATGATCTCACTGGCAGGGCACATGAACCACAGCGCGGGATTCGCCCCCGTAGCACGGGCATCTTGCCCGTGAGCCTCCCCCCCCGCGCAAAAAGGCCCCAGCCCTGAATGCACCCCTGAAGCCTGAGGTCTGAAGCCTGGAGTCTGAAACCTGAAGTCTGAAGTCTGAAGCCTGAGGTCTGAAGCCCCAAGTCTAAGCGTCACCCCCCAAAACGCCCATACCTATCGAACGCCCGATCCGCCACATCCTGCACCGAAGGGTCCAGCCCCAACGCCTCATCCCCCCCGTAACGCGTCGCGATGAACCCGCCCCCGAATGAGCCCAGCCGCTCGATCAAGTGCTTCGCCTCCGCCTCGATCTTCACCGGGTCGCGCGTCTGCAGCGTCTTCTGGATGTCCACCGGACACCAGAAACTGACCTTCCCCCCGAAGTGCTCCCCCAGCCGGTCGATGCCCAGCAGCGTCGGCTGGTCCACCTGAAGGCAGTTGATGCCCACCTCGATCAGGTCCGGGATGATGTCGTAAATGTACCCGCACGAGTGCATCAGCACGTGCAGCCCCTGCCGATGAGCCCGATCGCACAGCAGCCGGAAGTCAGGCTTGAACAGCTCGCGCCACATCGCCGGCGACACCATCAACCGATCCTGCGTCCCCCAGTCCTCGCAGAACATCACCCCGTCGGCGCCGATCTCCGCGTACCGGTCGATCATCTCCCCGATCGTCTCCCGAATCATCGCGTGCAGTCGCGCGACCCGCTCGGGCTCGGCCAGCAAGTCGCACAGATACACGTCGAGCCGCCGGATCTTCCGGGCGATGTTGAAAACGAACCCGGGCAATCCGCCGATACGATACCGCTCCGTCTCCTCGGCGAAGACCTTCCTCGCCTGCTCGTATCGGTCCGCCCGCGCCAGATCCGGCACCCGGTAGTCATCGAGCCGCGACCAGTCCTCGATCGCCCCCCGGTGCACCTCCCCCTTGTCGTAATCGGTCAGCGATCGCCACACCACCCCCCATTCGTCCATCCACTGCCGGCCGACCTCGCACTCGAACGTCGGCGGCTTGAACTGCGGGTCCTCCGACGGCCCCGCCGAGATCACGTCGTTCGGGTAAGGCTCAGGCAACGTCATCCCGATCCTCGGCGGATTCTTGAACTCGAGCGTGCCCGAAAAGATCTCGCGACTGGTCATTCACAGCTACCTTTCATGTTTCCTAAGCCGCCTGGAGGAATACTCGAAATGCCGAGAATGGTTGGCCCATCGCTTCAGCGGTGGGGGACTCGAATTCGGGCCTGGGATCGGCGGGTGGCATGGGTCCGCTGGGCCAGACCGTTCCCGCTGAACGAGCCGCGGGTCAACCGGAGGCATCGTTCTGAATCGCCGCGGCGCTCCGCGGACCCGTGCTTCGCCCCATGTCAAAGGGCTCGTCTGACCTCGACTCATGCCGTCCCCGAACGTGAAGCCAAACTCGCTCCCCGAAAGCGGCGTCAGAAAGGCACCGGAGCATCCCACGCGCCCTTCCGCATTGACGCCAAACGTCACGCCGTAGGTTATAATCACGCCGACCAGAGGCCACAACCTGACAAGCCAACCTGACTTCATGACCGGAGGCAACAGGGCATGGGCGCGGTGAATCTAGAGCGTCTCGCACGCCACACGAACCTGCCGGATGCGGCCAGACGCATTCTCAGTCGTCCCGAGAAGGTCCTGTCCCAGGTGCTGACCCTCCTGACCAACGGCAACGAGATGCTCGAAACGAGCTGCCATCTCGTCTGTCACTGCACCGTCCGAGGCCCCGCCAAGGGCGGAATCCGAATGGCCTCAAACGTCACCCTCGAGGAAACCGCCATCCTCGCCGAGCTCATGACCTGGAAGACCGCCCTCGTCGGTATCCCCTTCGGAGGCGGAAAGAGCTCGATCGGGCTCGACCCCGCCACGCTCGAGCCATTCCAGAAGACCGCCGTCATCAAGGAATACGTCCACCTCCACGGCGCCGAGCTCCTCTCGGGAAGCTACGTCCCCGCCCCCGACCTCGGCACCACCGCAAGGGACATGGCCATCATCTACGGCGAGACGCACCGGCTCGAGTCCGTCACCGGAAAGCCCCCCAGCGTCGGCGGGCTCCCCGGCCGGGCAGAAGCCACCGGCCACGGCGTGGCCCTCACCGCCAGACTCGCCGCCCGCGAGCTCCTCGGAAGGGACGTCCAGGACCTCACCGTCGCCGTCCAGGGCTTCGGCAACGTCGGAAGCTGGGCCTGCCGATTCCTCGACGAGGCCGGCGCAAGAATCGTCGCCATTACCGACTCGTGCGGCGGCATCCGCAATGACGATCGCCTGCCGATCGCCGACATCGTCGCCTACGCTGGCCAGACCCGTACCGTGACAGGCTTCAACGGCGACCAGATCGACAGCGCCTCCCTCCTGGCCATGGATGTCGATCTCCTCATCCCCGCCGCCGTCGAAAACGTCCTGACCGAGGCCAACGCCTCCGACGTCCGCGCCTCCTTCATCGTCGAGGCCGCCAACGGCCCAACAACCCCCCAAGCCGACGCCGTCCTTGCCGACCGCGGAATCCCCGTCGTCCCCGACATCCTGGCCAACAGCGGAGGCGTCGTCGCCAGCTACGTCGAATGGCGAAACGCCAAATCCGGCAGCATCACCAGCAAACGCGACACCTACGCCACCATCGCCGACCGCCAGGAGCTCGCCTTCCGCCACGTCATGGACCTCTCCCGCGAAAAGTCCATCCCGCTCCGCCTCGCCGCCGAAATCGTCGCCTGCGACGAGCTAGTCAACGCCCTACAAGACCGAGCATGGATATAATAGGGACGCACCCCATTTTCTTGACACAGATTTCATCCGCAGTAGGCATGAGCCCACGCAAGGGCCGCGACGGTTCACGTTTCGGGGCCTCCGAACCACGCCACGCAGCGCGGCAATGACCCCTACGAGCGGGTAGCCTCAGAGCGCATTGCCTCACCAAGCGCCCACCCGACCCCTCCTCCATCCCGCCGAACAGCCCAAGTGCGGTCCTACCTCCCCGTCTTCTTCCGAGTCTTCCTCGGGCTCTCCTCGGCCCGCCCGCGCTTCGTCGAAGGCGACGTCGTCACAGGCGCCTTGCCCGACCCGCTCGCCCCAGCCGAAGGCTTGCTCGTCGGTGCGGTCGTGGGCTTCGGCTTCTTCGTCGTGATCGGGGTCTGGCGCGGCGGCGTCTTGCTGCCTTGTCGGACGCTCGAACGCGCCGGTGACGAAGGCGGTGACGAAGGCCGTGACGAAGGCGAGACGGACTTCTTGGTCGTCGCGCCCGATCGTCTCGAAGGCGTCGCCGGAGCCACGCGCGGAGGAGTCGCAGACGGAGTCGCCGCCGGTGTGCCCGGCGTTGTACGAGCCTTCGGACGCGGCTCAACCGGCGGCTTGCTCGGCGTCGTGCGAGTCTTCGGGCGCGGCTGAACCGTCGGCTTGTCCGGTGTGG
>JAFGLZ010000026.1 GCA_016927755.1 Phycisphaerae bacterium | reverse complement strand
CTCGCTGATCGACACCTCTGGCGCGTAGCCGGGGGTGGGGGCCGAGGAGCGGGGGCAGGCCTACACGATCGCCCGCAGCATGTTCGAGATGTCTAGGGTCTCGGTACCCATCGTGGTAGCGGTCCTGGGTGAGGGGGGTAGCGGCGGGGCATTGGCGATCGGCATCGGCGACAGCGTGGGGATGCTGGAGTACTCGTACTACTCGGTGATCTCCCCCGAGGGGTGCGCTGCGATCCTGTGGCGATCCGGACAGTGTGCTCCGGAGGCGGCCATGGCCCTGAAGCCCACCGCCCGGGAGCTGAAGAAGCTTGGCATCATCGACGAGATCATCCGCGAGCCTTTGGGCGGGGCCCATCGGGATCCGCAACTGGCCTCGGCCAACCTGGAGAAGTTCCTGACCAGCGCTCTGAGCAGCCTGGTCAAGATGCCCACCGACCGCCTGCTCAAGCGACGCTGGGAGCGTCTCCGAAAGGTCGGGACGTTCTTCGAGAAGGCGACCAACGGCCGACGGGGAGCGGGCAAGAAGGCGGCCGCCAAACGCAACGGCGCCAAGAAAGAGGCTCAACCTGAAGACGCCGTGACGGCGTAGTCCTTCCCTCCGTTGTCCTTCCTTTGGTTGCTGAATCGTACCGAGACACGCCGGATGAGTCCGTCAATCGCTGGCGCTTGCCGCGCGCCCGCTGCTTAGGAGTCTTTGGACGGCTGGCGCTGCTCGACGGGGCGGAGGACGGTGACCACGCCGTGGACGTGTCCGCGGGGATCGACGACGCGGGTGAGGCTGGCCCGAAACGTCTGGGGTTGAGCGGTGTCGCTGTTGAGCCGGATCGTGACGCTGCGCTGGGCCGGCTCGTCCGGGGCTCGCATGGCCTTGATCAACTGGACCATGGCGGGGTTGCGTATCGCCTGGTGGAGGGGCTGTCGAACGGCGGCGCCGAGCGAGAAGCCGAAGACCTCCTGGGCGCCGCGATTGGCCAGGACGACCTCGTCAAAGGCGTCGGTGATGATGACGGGCTCGCTGATCTTCTCGACGACGGTCTCGACGCATCGTTTCTCGGCCTCGGCGATCCGGGTCTGGATGTCGAGCTCCTTCTTCTGGAGTCGCATCCGCGCCCCGCGATTCCGGATCTGTGAGACGTAGACGTTCAGCGCCGCCACGAGGCCGGCGAGCTCGCCGGCCTCGGCGATGTCGATCAGCTCCGTGCGGCCCGTCGTGGTGAGTTGCTCGAGCTGTTGCTGGAGGGCGGCCATGCGCCATCGGCTGCTGTACCAGCCGAGGACCAGGGAGGCGGTCGCCAGGGCGATGGCCATGATGGTCAGGGACCACAGGATGCTGTGAAGCCCGATGGATTCGTTCCGGTAGGCGAGGACCTCGGCGCCGCTGGCCAGAGCCACGGCCACCAGGAGCGGCGGGAGCGTTAGCGGCAAGAAGCCGTGAACGCGAAGCCAGCGTCCCTTCCTGTGCCAGTCGGGGCGAAGCGTCGGGAGTTCGACCGTGATATCGTTGGGGTCCAAGCGGGCCAAGCCCTTTGTCTCCTGATCCGGCGGAATGACGCCGGCGGCGGGGCGCTATCGCCGAGCGCGTCTCGTGTCAGCGGAGCGATCCGAGATCGTTTCGGGCGGCGCCGCGGTCGAGGAGATGATCGTTCCGGCGGCCTCGTCGTACAGCCAGTCCGCCTCGCCCGGATGTCCGCCCGCGGGGTCCAGTCCCGCGACGCGATTCCCACCGGTCTCCGGGTTGACGGGGATGGTTCTCAGATACGGACCGAACCGCGGCCCGGCCGTCGTCGCCTGGCATGGGGTGCCGTCTCCGCGAGTGAGTCCGGTCATTTGCGCAATGAAGTCGTCGGCGGAGGGATAGCGTCCGTCGTGATCAAGGCGGTATCGCTCGATCTGCGCTCTCAGCGCCTGCAGCTCTTGCGTCGGTCGGGCGGCGCCCGCGGCGTCGGCCGCCTGCGTGAACCGAGGCACGCAGATCCACCCGACGATCGCGAACACGAGCGCGGAGATAAGGAACTCCATGAAGGTGACCTTTGGCGGCTTGCGCTCGTCAGCGGCGCTGTCCCCATCCGGAAGCGGATTGCCATGTGTCATGCTTGCCTCTCCAACCCGGCGGGGTCGATCCAGCGAGCCCAAACGGCTCCTGAGAAGCCTTGCCCACGCGGTCTGACTTGGCGGGGACGCCCGATTGCCAGCACGTGACGTCCGGCGCGCGGCCGGCGCGCCGCCGCGCACGCGGGGCCCCTAGTGTGGTATCGGACCGACTGAAACCCGACTTGAGCACGCGATTCATGGCGTCATCGCCTTTTGAGAGAGAGGGTTACAGTTAGGCAGGGGGGGCTCGTTTCCGGTGGCATCCCAGTCGTCAGGGCCTCTCCGGTGCTCGGAGTGGCGGGGGGGCGGTGCTGGGGACGATTGGGCTCCACTCGGCCGTGCCGCTGACGTATGTGGCCAATTGAAGCCCGCCGGCGCTTTCGGGGCGGCCAAGGTCCAGAAGCGCCAGATTTCGGAGGCTATTCGGCCGGATGCCCCGAGCGACCTCCAAGAAGGTAAGCAGCGGACCGGCCTTGAGTGGGGCGCCCGCGGCGGCGGCCTCCCAGTGCCAGCGGGGCGAGGCGTCGCGGTCCGGACGGGCGGCGATCAGGGCCAGCACCGTCTCTCCGTCTCCCTCCACGATCGCGGCCTTGGCGCTCTTGCCTACGGATGCGGCGAAGGTCGCTACGAGGGTCGCCAGACTGATTCGACTGTAGTCGGACGGATTGAGCAGGCCCACGAGCACTCCCTTGGGAGCCAGCCTCGCTGCGGCGCGGCGAAGCGTTTCGACCGACCAAACGGCCTGGTTGGCCGCATGACCGCCGGGGATTGCGGCAATCACGACCAGCTCGAATTGCCCCCGCGTCGATCTGAGTGCCCGCAGGGCCGGGAGCGACGAGTCGTGAGCCGTCGAGGTGACGTCCCGCTGTCTCAGGAGGGCATCGTATAGTTGCTCCCCGGCCGGGTCATAGAGCGTCGCCACGACCGTTTGATGGAAGGAGGTCTCGAGCCATGCGGGCTGCAGGTCTCCCGCTGAGATGAGCCAACAGCGGCTGATCGGTCCGCGAAGCCTCGCGACCGCTTCGAGGGCCCGGCGCATGCCGGTCTGCTTGGCGGACGCATGAGACGTCCCGGTGACTTGAGGTCCGACGATGACAGCCGATCGGCCGTCGTCACGCGTGAGCGTGAACGTCAGCCAGCCGCCCTCTCGAACCGCCAGGATGTCGTCCCGGTCACGTAGCCATTGACGACTGACGGACGGCAGTCCGACCATCATTGTCAGGAGGACGGCGAAGACGAAGAGCAGCCTCAATGCGCGATGTGGCGATGGGCCGCCGACGTCGAAGATCACGAGTAGCCCCCCCATGGCCAGGGTCAGGATGCCCGCGCCCGCCAGGGCGACGAGCGAGCCCGCCGAAGGCACGTTGAAGCACGTCGCGGTCAGGACGCCGAGTACGGCACCGGCGAAGGCGGCCGTTAGGACCTGTGCCCACCCTATGCCCATACTGCCGGACTGGATGAGCACAGATCGTTTCAGGTAGGGGAAGGTTGCTCCGGCCACGGCCCCCGTGATGGTCAAGGCGAGAAGGGATAGGAGGGCTGTCAGCTTGTCCGGGTGATTGGCCGTCCCAGGATCGCCGGGGCCTACCAGAGCGAAGCACGCAGCGGCTAGGCCCACCGCCGCCCCCGAGGCCACCATGGCCAAGCCGCATCCCCCCACCGGTCGGCGGCTTCGCTGTGCGAGGAGACCGCCAAGCCAGATCCCCAGCGCGACCCATGCCATCAGCCACGCCGGCAGCAGAGGACCGATCGATTGGGGGAGGTGACCGCTTGTTATGATGACTCTGGGCCACACGGCAACTGAGGTCCCCACGAGGCCCCCCCAGATCGCCAGTGTTGCCAGAAGGGCATATCCCGCCTCCGGAGCGTGTTCTGGGAGACGCGGAGGCGCGGGGGTCGTGTCGTTGTCGACGGGATACCGCTTACCGGCCCGCACGATCGCGACGATGGCGGCGAGGAAGAGCGGGAGACTGCCCACCAGGACGGTCCGGGCGGGAGAGGTCTGCAGGGCGCCCCAGGCGGTTGCCGCAAGACCGAGGGCGACACCGAGGACCAGCGAGCCGGCCAGGCCGCCGGCGGTCGGGCCGTTGGGACCGTGAGCCGTCGCCAGCGAGTACAGACAGGCGGTGGCGAATCCCATGATGAGCCACGGCACGAGCATTCCCGCCGAGACGGCCGCGAGATCGAGGATCAGCAACTCGGCCTGGCTCTGGAAAAAGGAATCCACGACCCCGTCGTGGAGGGATCCGACCGGCCCGGTCGTCCACAGGAGCGCGAGCGCGAGGGCCCCGGCGGCGACGCACGCGATCGCGAAGACGATCCAAAGCAGCCCTTGCCGGGACGGATCGCCGCTCGAGCGGATGAACTCCAGCGGGGATTCGGCTGATGATTGGGCCGAGCCTCGCCTGGCCAGGCGGAGTCTGGATGCGATCAGCCCTTGAGGCAGCCAGAGACCGACGGATGCGGCGAGCAGGGCGACGGCCACGACGAGGACAGTGGTTCTGGGTAGGGGATCGAGCATGGCGCGGTAGACGCCCGCCATGCCCGCCAGGTGCATGCTGGCCGCCATGCCGAAGCACAGCGCGACGACCTGCACCCAGACGCCGGCCAAACGGTGCGGCGGGGCGGTTGGGCCCTGCGAATCTGTCATAGCCCCGAGACCGAGAACGTCAATCAGCGATGCAGCGGGAGCCGCGCCCCCCGCTACGTGACCAGACTGGTCTTGGCCGGATCGAATACCCGTCGACCCCCACCGTCCAGCTCGACGACCAGTCCCGCGGCAGGATCCAAGTCGACCGTTCTCCCAAGGAACTCGTTTCCGGCCTGCCTCAAACGGATATGCTGACCGAGCGGCTCTGCCCGGTCAAGCCATGCCTGTCGGAGAAGGCTCGGGTCGATCGGTACGGCGAGCCAGCGATCCAGCTCGATCAGCAGTCCGCGGGCGACTTCGAGCCGGGAGACGGGGTCCCTCGACTCGGCCTCGAGACTGGTGGCGATCTCGATGAGCGGCGCTCCGAAATGGGCCCTGTGCTGCAGGCAGTTGATGCCGACGCCGATGACGTAGGCCCGTCGCGCGATCCGGTCGACGTCGATCGGACGGGATTCGATCAGGATCCCCGCAAGCTTCTTGTCGCCGACCAGGACGTCGTTTGGCCATCGGATGACGGGGTCGACGTCGCCGATCGCGGACGTGATCGCCTCGCAGACGGCTACGCCCGCGGCTAGCGTCAGCTTACCGGGCAGCTCCGCCGATTTTGGGCCCTCGGGGGGCTCGATGAGCAAGACGCTCGTCAGGACGGAGGCCGATCGCGGCGACTGCCAGGTCCTGCCCAGCCGGCCTCGTCCGGTGGATTGGTGCTCGGCGAAGACGGCCAAGCCGTCCGCGTCGCCCCGCGCGGCGGCATCGAAGGCCGCGTCATTGGTGCTCGTCGTCTCGTTCAAGACGACCACTGTTCGACCGATACGGCGCGTGGGAAGTTCGCTGCGGATTCGATCGGCACGGAGGGGTTCGTGCAAGGTGCGCACAATCCTTCCTCAGGGATCGCGGGCTAGGAATCCGAGGGCTACGGCTTGCCGGACGAAACCGAGAACCGCGGCGCAAACAACACCGTGTTCCCGCGCCTCGATCGGGCGCAAAAACACCCTCTACTACCGAATCGTCGCGCGAGGACGAGCGCGTGCAGCGGGGGTCGTGCTGTCCGGGCCTACGTCGTCTTGCCGGTCAGTTGGCTCCAGATGTTCGGGCACAAATCCACCGCCAGCGCGGTGCCCGTGGTGAGCATGAGGGCGGTCTTGACCAGTAGCGATCTGAGGGACTTCATCAGACTTCTCCAGCATAGCTTGGCTCGAGACGCGTTCCGCAGACCGGCCTTCGGTCCTCGGTGGTCCCGACGAGGTCGCTAGGCTAGCCGAGGGAGGGGTTCTATGCAATACCCGTGAAGATGAATGTGAAGTCCGGGCAGAGGGCCGCGTCGCTGATCGTGGGCGACAGCCCACGCCAGTTTCCGCCGTTGACCCAGTCGAACAGCAGGGGGCAGGCCTTGCCTTGCGAGATGATGGTCTGGAGGTCGTCCGCCCGCGCGATCGAGCCCAATCCCAGGAGGATCAGGGCGGACTTGGTGATGATCGGTCTCAATGCTCTCACCTGCGATCCTCCTCGATGGAACTCGCGCCCCCGTTCCGCGGCTCGCCGCGGCGACGCGGAGACGGCGCGATCATTCCCTGGTCACAATACCCTATCGGCCGACGGGCCAGGACCTCTGCAATCAAAGCGATGCCCGCCGTCGGCACGTTCATGGGGAGCCCATGGTCCGACCGATGGGGGGCGTCCCGCGCACACGGTCTTGTCCCGCCGCTCTTGCCTTCCGGCGCCGACGTGCATACGATCTCAATAGAGGCTGTATCGCACTCAACCGCGTCGTATCTGGGGGCAGGTCGGCGGACCGAGCGAGTATGACGTGGGGCCTCATCGGTTCATACCGGATCATCACCCACCGCCTCACGGGCCGTCAGGATGACCTGCGCTGGGCAGCCGCGCCGGGTCTGCGTACCGACTTTATGGAGGATTTTTGAGAGGGAGGTGTCCCGTGGACGACCGGCTCCTGGTTCAGTGTGGCCATTGCGGCGCGCGATACGCGATTGACCATCGAATCATGGGGCGAAGGGCCAGGTGCAGACGATGCAGGCACGTCTTTCGTTTGGCCCCGAAAGCCAACTTGGACGATACGGTGCTGGATTGGCTCGAAGAGGATGCTCCGCGCGTTGCAGGTCTTACGGGTCGGTCGCTCGACGGGGCCTGATTCGATCATGGGGCAAGAATGGCTTACCGTGCCAGATCCTTCCGTTCGGTTGGGGGGCGGTCGCCCGCGGGAATCAGCGTGACGCGTCCGAACCGCTCTTGTGGAAGATGAAGGCGTCAAAGAACCCCAACGTCCGCTTCCGCAGCGATAGATCGAGGTCCCGTGCGTATTGGCTTGGATCCGCGGCGTCGGGGTGGGACGGGTCGTGCTCTCTTGCCATTACGATTCCGGTCTGATTCGGCTCGAAGAAGCAGATGGCGCCGTTCGGCCTGGTCGTGCGGACGGCTTCGGTTAGCGTTCTCGTCCTGGCCGCTTCGTCGATATGGTGCAGCACGCCCAAGAAGAAGACGGCGTCAAACGTGCTGCTGTCGAACGGCATGGCATCCGCGCTGAACGCGCGAAAGTTGATCAGATGACCAACGCCTACTCTCCTAGCGTTGCCCTGCCAATCCTGCTTTGCGTGAAGAGAGTTATCTGATTGGGGTTCTCCGGTCAGCACCCGATATCCGTTCAGTGCCAGCAGTATCGCGAAGTAGCCCGCCCCGGTCCCAACGTCCAAGACGCGCGCATCCGCGGGCAATCCCAGGTCGCGAATCACCTCATTGCCATCGTCCGCGATGAAGCCGAAGTGCTGGCCCAGCGTGTCCCTCGCCTGGTCCATGTTCATCGTTGGCACACCCCTTGCGCGGCCAAGGTCATACCGTCCTCGGCCAAGAGCGGGTTGACGTTCCCAGTCTGTCCATCGTCAACGAAGCAGCTTACCGACGCAGGTTCTCGGGTCAAGTCAAGCCGAGCATCGGAGGACGATCACGAGTGGTGGGTGTTCCGAAACGTGTCTCGGTGACTGGCGGTTCGGTTGCATCAATCAAGCAGGCGCGCTATCATTGCCGTTTGTTGCGTAAAGCGAGGTCCTGCATCTACGCGTCCTAGTCGAGGGGCCCGGGCATGCGGTACCTAGGTGACGGGCCGACCCGCAAGATCACGGAGCGATGAACGAGGCGGACACGAAGAATTCGACGCTGGCGACGCCCGGCGCGTCGGCGACCGGGGCGACCCGGGTTGCCGACAGCGTCCTGATTATCGGGCTGGACGGGGCTACTTTCGACGTTCTCGATCCGCTGATGGCCGATGGGAGGATGCCGAATCTCAAGTCGATCGTGGATAGCGGGACGGCCGGAGTTCTGGAGTCCACCAAGCCGCCGATCACGCCGGCGGCCTGGACGACGTTCATGACCGGCAAGGGGCCCGGACGCCACGGAATCATCGACTTCGAGAAGTACGACGTCCGGACGAACACGCTCGAGTTCAACCACACCCAGGCCATTCTCGAGAAGACGATCTGGGAGATTCTCTCGGAGAAGGGCATCCGGGTCGGGTCGATCAACCTTCCGATGACGTATCCGCCCAGGGCGGTCAACGGCTTCATGATCTCGGGGTTCGAGACGCCGACGATCGACAGCGACTTCACCTACCCCCCGGACCTCAAGGACGAGATCCTCAAACGGTGGCCGGACTATACGTATCGCACCAACTGGCGGCGCCGGGTCATCGGCCAGCGGAAGGTCTTCGCCGAGAACATGGCTCATATCGAGCGGAGCTTTGATCAGGGATGCGAGCTCGCCGAGTTCTGCACCGATCGGTACGGATGGGACGTGATGATGGTCCTGTTCAAGCTGGTCGACAACCTGCAGCACAAGGCGTGGCGGCATCTGCCGGCGCACGGTCCGGCCCGCGATCCCGTGCGGACGAAGATGGTCGTTCGCTGTTTCGAGCGGTTGGATGAGACGATCGGCCGGCTGCACGATCTGGCGCGGCGGAGAGGCGCGACGCTGCTGATCATGTCGGACCACGGGCACGGGAGTCTCGACGGCAAGGCCCAACCGAATCTGCTGCTGAAGCAGTGGGGCTATCTGTCGCTCAAGAGTCCGGTCGAACGCGCCGCGACCCGGGCCGGGTATCTCTGGTATCGTGCCGTCAAGCGCAAGAGCAGCCGATTCGCCGTGCCGAACATCCCGATCGAGCGCGACCTGGCGGTGGATTGGTCCGGCACCCGCGCGTGCGTGATGCACGCTGGGATGTACGGCTTCCTCTATGTCACGCGAAAGGACCGGTGGAGCGGCGGCGCGGTCGACCCCGCCGACTACGAGGGGATTCGCGACGATCTGATCAAGCGGTTCAGCGAGGTGGAGTGCAACCATCCGAAGCGGGGTCGATGCAAGGTTTTTCCGGAGGTGCATCGACCGGAGGAGCTCTACAACTGCAGCCGCCAAGAGAACGAGTGGATGCCCGATCTGCTGCTCATCCCGGCGGAGGGGCTTGCGGTGGTCCGCAAGATCCGTGGCTTCAAGCCGGTGCGTTGGACGAGCGATCGCCGGATGGAAGGGACGCACCGGGTCGAGGGCGTCTTGGCCGCGTGGGGCCCGCACGTTCGCGAGGGACACCGGCTGGACGCTCACATCGCCGATATCGCTCCCTCCGTTCTCGCCTCGCTCGGCCTGCCCGTGCCGATCGACATGGAGGGGCGGGCGCTGACGGACCTGTTCGACGTGCCGATGACGGTGGAATTCGAGCCTCCGCAGAAGCGCGAGCGCGTCGAGCCGGACAAGCAGGTCTACTCCGCCGAGGAGATGGAGACGCTCACCGAGCGTCTCAGCGACCTGGGTTACCTGGAGTAGCCCTTCGTCAATCCTCGTTCCTCGTATCGCGGGTTTGGGGACAGTGCCAGGCGGCCGGTGCCTCGGTCGTCGTTTCGACTTCTCGGAGACCTGTGCGAGTGATCAGCGGCGGTCCTCACGTACGACGAGGCTGCGCGGTGGGCTTGCTGTTTTGCCTCGCGACGGTCGCGGCGGGTTGCGGGGCGGGAACCCGAGCCCCGGGCGGGCCGCCCTCCTCGGTGGCAGCCGAGGTCGGTGGGCCGGCCGGTGTGCGAACGGATCCGTCAGTGCCCGAGCGGATCGCCGGGCAGCAGGTCGATCATCGATCCTCCAATCTGGTCGGGGGCGACACGTCGTTCGAGCTTCCCGTGGGTGACTATGTCATTGGGGACGGCGCCGCCTCCGGCGCGGCGTCGACGACCCGACCGTCCGCGGCTCGCGGTCGCTTGGTGCGGACGCTGGCCGTACACGGACAGCACGCGTTGCGGCTCTCGCCCCTCCTGCCCGGCCGGAAGTGCGTCGTCCACTGGCCGGCCGTCCGGCTCGAGCCGGATCGTAGGTACACCTTCAGCGTTTACGCTCGCGGGGGCGGGGGCCGCATGCGGGGCGAGCTTCTTTGCGGAGGTCCGATCGAGGGGGGCGGGCTTGCGGCATTCCGTCCGACGGGAGGTTGGCAGCGATTTCACGTGACGTTCAAGACTCCCGCGGGCGACGCCGGACCTTCGTATAGGCCGGCGGTGGTGGTTTCCGCGGAGGCGGCCGGCGGCGCGACTACGCCGGCGAAGGAGGGTTGGGTCGAACTCGACGCGGTCCAGTTGGAGGCCGGCGAGACTGTCACCGCGTATCTACCCCAGCGATCCGTCGAGTGCGTCAGCAGGATCACCTCGGTTCCGGACGCGGGACTCATCCCGCCTGGGCTGCCGCTATCGTGCGAGTCGGCGATCCGCAACAACACGGCCCAACGGCTGGCGGTGCAGGTGGTCTGGCGGTTCTGGGACGTGCTCGGGGCTCAGCCGCAGTATCGCGCGGCGACCGTTCAACTCGGGGCAGGCCACGCTCAGACCCTCAAGCTGGATTTCGGCGCGGCCCGACCCGGATACTACATTCTGGAGACGCAGGCCCGCTACGCGCACGGCCGGCAGTGCGTCGACCGATTGGGCCTGGCCGTGGGATCCCGTTCGGCGCTGGCGCGGGCGAGGCAGTCGTCGTTTGTCGGCTGCGGCGAACGGACGGAAGGAACGTCCGGCGCTGGAGAGATCTCACGTCTCTCACCGTCGGCGCTGGGGGCGGGTTCGCCATGTTGTCTCTCGTGGAACTGGCGGGATTTGGAGACGACACCGGGACGCGACGACTACGCCGATGCGGAGCGGAGTGTGGATGGTCTGTTGGCCCTTGGCTTGGAGCCCGTCGTCTGTCCGGGGAGACCGACGGTTGAGGCCGCGCCGGCCTGGGCGGTTCGTGTCGATGGTCAGGGGGCCAAACGCGTCGACGTAAGACAGTATCGACAGTTCGTCTTCCGCGTGGCGGGGCGGTTTCGTCAGCGGGTCCGGTACTGGTTGCTGCCGTCGACGCCGGTCGATGAAGAAGTGGCGTGGACGCGCGTCTTCCACGATGCGATCAGACTGGCAGATCCACCGGCCAAGGTGATCGGACCGGGGTTCGACGCAGCGGCAGCCGCATCGCCAGATCGTCTCGGCGCTTTCATCGCGGCGGGAGGCTTGGCGGATGTGGACGTCTTGATTCACGGCGCCCCGTGCCATGACAAGGAGGAGACCGCAAGCCTGGCGCAACTCGATGACGCCTTGGCGGGTGCTTCACGGCAGTGCGCTACGGCGGGGCCGGAGGACATCCCTTGGTGGGCATACTCACCACGGTTCAGCCAGGTCGCGGTGGCGCGTCTCGGCGATCGAGCGGCGGCACTGCACCGCACGGCCCTGATACTCAAGAAACACGCGGTCGAGCACTGGTTGGTTCCGGGCAGTTACCCGATGCCGCTCGATGTGCGCGCCAACTGTTCGGTGGAGCTGCTGGCATTGGCCACGGCGGCCATGCGGATCGGTCCCGCGAGATTCGATCGACAGAGACAGCTTGGCCCAGGTGTGGAGGCGATGTTGTTCATCGCCCGGGGCGGGGCGTTCGCGGCGCTGGTGACAACCGGCTCTCCGGCCAAGGACGCATCGGTGTCCGTATCGGTCGACGCCGGACTGCGCGTCGAGGACGTCTTCGGACGATCACTGAGCGAGGGAACCGCCCCGGTCAGCGTTACACTGAACTCCGCGCCGGTCTACGTCATCCCGATGGTCGACCAGGACGACTGGCTGAGCGGCGTCCACGTCCTCGCGACCCGCCCGAAGCGTTGATGACGCGCGAGGCCCTTCGTCCGTCTCTGCTGTCTACTTCGCGGGCTTGCCGCTCGACCGATGGCGCGACCACACCCCCCGGTTGACGACGGCGGCGGCCTCGACGAACTCCGTGTACGGATCGTCGCGGATGTCGACCAGGCCGTAGTTGCCGTTTTCGCCGTCGAACCGGCCTTCCTTGGGCTCGTCCATGTACCGGAACCAGTGGTAGCCGACGAAGTAGGGCTGATCCATCCAGAGGTTCACGTACTTGGCGTATCGCTCGGCGCGGGCCTGCTGGGTGGCGACGGTCGGCTGCACGGCCAGCGGCGGAGGGTACGTGTTCGGCAGGCCGCTGTCTCGCGAGCGGAAGCCGAACTCCGTGATGAGCACCGGCTTTCCGGTGAGCTTGTGGAAGTCGGTCATCTCGGGGATGCCCTGGACGAACGTGGAGTCTTTCGCCCAGCGGTTGTAGGCCAGCTCACCGACCGGGCCGAGCTCATAGTGATTGACCGAGATGACGTCGCAGAACTCGCCGCATGCCTTGACGACCATTTTGGGGGCGACCCAGCTCACCAACCGGCAACCGAGGATGAGGTGGTGGGGGTCTTCGGCGCGGATCGCCTCGGTCGCGACGCGGAAGTACTGACGCGCTGCGGTCAGCGTGAAGGCGTCGCGATCGGCCTTGGCGGCGTCGTCCTGTCCCGGTAGGGGGGCGACCCGCTTGAGGCCTTCCAAGTCGCTCCAGGACTCGATCGACGGACGCCAAACGCGGTTGAACCCCTCGACGGTCTTATGATGTTCTTGGAGGACCTTGCACCACGCCTTCTTTCCCGGGGCGTCGGCGGGCAGCTCGGCGTATCGATCGAACAGCGGCGGGGCGAATCGCCAGTCGCGGTCCCACGCCAGCTCGTTGTCGAGGAACCATCCGATGAGCCAGGGGTCGTCCCGGCGATGACGGCAGGTCTTGGCGACCTTCTTGGCGTTCTCGACGAACCCCGGATCGAAGAAGTCCGGCATTCCGCCCTTGAGCCAGTTCTCCCCGCCGCCGGCGAAGCCAAGCGTATCCGTCCTGGGTACGTCGCGGACCTCGCCGCCGGACCAGCAGGCGAGCGTGTTGAATCCCCACTTGCCCAATCGCTCGCGCGTGACCTTGGCCCAGGTCTCGATGTTGCCGTGCTTGGCCAGCACGTGCTCGCGATACGGGAAGCGGTCGGTGCCTCGGATGAAGCTGCCCTGGGGGCCGACCACACACGCACCGATGGAAATGAAGGCGTGGCCCTCCGGCGTGACGAGCCACCACCGCCGGCCGTCGAAGTGCGTTCGGAAGAACCGGCCCGGTCCGAAGCGAACGTCCTTCCAACCGCCAAACCGATCGAACGACAGATCGCCTTCCAGCTTCTCGGCGCCGAGGCCGACGACGGCGATGAGGCATAGTGTATGGATCATGGTTGGCTCCCCCTTTGGATTCCGCTCGCCTTGGGCAGTACTTGTCCTGAGTAGTCGTGCGAGATCAGACGCCGGGCATGTGGCGGGCACGTAGCATGGGCATCTTGCCCATGAGTCGTCACGGGCGAGACGCCCGTGCCACGGCGCTTCGGATTACGCACGGTCATCTATCGCTCCGGATACTCCAGGGCCAGCGTCAGGTCTGGCTTGTTGCGAACCGTCCAGAGTTCGAGAAGGGCCATCATCAGCGTGTCGCCCCGAGTGATGGCCTCGTAGTGATCGTGTTTCGTGGAGGCCTTGGGCACTGGGGCGCCGTCGCCGAGGAACATCTGGATCGCCCGGTCGGCGAAGTGGTCGGCCCGGTCGAGGAACCGCGATTCGCCGCTGATCTCGTGAGCGGCCAGCATCAATTCGATCACGTCGCCCAGCGTGCCCGGGTAGACGGGAAAGTCGATCTCGGGCTCGCTCGTCAGATAGCGGGTCGCCGCGCCGAGGACCAGCTTCTTGTAGCCGTCGAGCTTGGTCTGGCGGTACCGGAGCATGCAGAGGTTCGCGAGGGCCGCGTCGGTGGCGTCGCCGTAGCCCGTGGCCCATTGGCGCGTGTAGGCGCCGCGCTCGCCCCACTTTCGGATGTCCAGCGAGTGCGTGCTGGCGATCTTGACGAAACCCTTGCCGTCGGGCGCCAGGTCGTGCGGGAGCTTGAGGAAGACCTTATCGGTACGCGAGGCGCTCTGGCGCATCTTCTTGGCCAGGTCAGGCGGCGCCATCGCCGCGCCGTCCCACAGATCGACGGCCAGAGACAGATTGCTGTTCGTCCACATCATCTCCCCCTTGCTTCGCTCGTTGCTCTCGGCGGGGATGGCGTCGGTCTTCGGGCTACGGCGCGTGTCGAAGTACGTCAGCAGCGTCTCGATCGCCTTGGCGAACGTCGGATCCTGGGTGTGCTTGTAGGCGTGCGCCCAAGTAGCGATGTAGAAGCCGCCGTGGCGCGGGTATTCCGATTTCGTTCCCGGCCCGTGCGTGTCGTACCGCGCGTGGCGCGAGAAGTTGCCCGTCTTGGGATCGCCGATCTGGTGTTGCCACAGGCCCATGGCGAATCGCCTGCACGCCTCGGGCGCCAGCGTCCAGCACCGCTGCCACAGCACCCAGGGGCGAAAGAACTCATGCGTCGTGCCGGCGGGCTTGTCGATGATCTTCTCCGTATTGAAGTCCCAGCCGATGTGCTCGCCCCAGGCCAGCAGGCCGGTGGTCGGGCTCTGGCAGTGCTCGAAGAACCACTTGAGCGTCTTATCTGCCTCGGCCGCGTAGCGGTCCTGGCCGGTGACCTTGGTCAGCCCGTAGAGGACCTGGTAGAGGTTCTGGTCGTGCATGGGGTTCGCGCCGGTGAGCATGCGGTCGTGCGAGCGGATGCCCCAGTCGCCGCGCTCGATGCCCTGGAGCTGCTTGAGGCGGTCGCCGGTCGGTAGTGTGAGCGACGGGCGGTCCATCGTCGAGGCGAACAGGGGCGAGTGCGTCGTCCCGTAGGAATCGCGGCCGCGGTCGAGCATCGCGTCGGCGTAAGCGCGAACGACCTTCAGATAGTCCGTCGCGGCGGAGACCTTCGATTGGGGCCGCGTCGCGGCCGACTTGCCCAAGGCCTTGAGGATGCTCTCGGCGACCGGCTTGGCCAGCGCCGCCGATCCCTCGTCCGTGAAGTGGACGTTGACGGGGCGTTGGATCCGTTCGAGCCGGGGCAGGGCGAAGGCGTACAGGTCGTCGATGGGGATGCCGTGTGCGTCCATGATCTTCTTGGCGGCGGCGTTGTAGGCGATGACGTCGTCGTTGCCGCGGGGCGGGCTGAGCTTGCCCGCCGGAACGGGCGTCGTGCTGGCCCAGATGAGCTTTGCGCCGCTGGCCTCGAGCATCTTGACGAGCTTCTCGAGGTTCTTGGCGTACTCGTCGAGGGGCACCTGATGCTTGCCGCCGGGCATCCTCTTCAAGTCGTGCAGCCCCCAGTTGAAATGGATGACGTCCCACTTGTCCTTGGCCAGCGTCTGAGGCAGATATTGCAGTGCCTGGATGGTCGGCCCGCCGTTTCTCGGGATGCGATGGAGATTGGCCTTGCCCTCGAGCAGCTTCCGCGTCGGAATCGTATAGCCCATCGAGATCGAATCGCCGATGAGCAGCACCCTCGGCAGTCCGGGCACGTCCTTGACGGGTTGAAGCGAGGGGTTGGGCGGCCTGCGCGGGGGCTTCTTCTTGGATTTGCTCTCAACGGCGAGACACGCCGAGCCGGCCAGCAGCAGCGCGCCAACCGCGATGATCTGGGATCGTCTGTTCATGCAAGATCTCCTTCAAGGGGACTGGACGACGCCGGTCGAGTCCGGAGATCGGACATATTAGTACCGGCAGAGCGGACCGACCAGGAGTGTATTCTCGTAAGGTCTTGTCGAGCGGCGATCCCGCGGATCGGCTCATCGTCGGCGCTTAATCGGGCGGAAGGACACGCTGCTGACCGCATCCTCCTTCTTCTCGATCACGAGCGTGCCCATTTCGACGGCGTTGCCCTTGCCTCTAGCGAGCATGCCCGGGGTTGCCCTGGTCGGCGGGTTGTACAGGCCGATGCGGACGAGGTACTCGCCGGGGCCGGCGTGCTTGGGGATCTTGACCTTGATCGGGCCGACCTGGTAGGCGCCTCCCTTCTTCCAGTCGATCGTCGGGGGCTCGGGCCAGGTCGTGTCGCGAAAGACGATGCCGCCGTCCTTGCCGTACTTCTTGTTGATGAAGTGGGTGAACGACCAGAACTTCGGCGTCTTGGGCGGCTCGTCCACGGCGTGCCAGACGACCGTGTACTCGAACTCGTCTCCGCCGAGGTACTTGAACTCCGTGATCTCCGGCCAGAGGTCTCGCGCCGTCACCTGCGGCGCCACGAGCATCCGCTCGAGAATCGTGCGGGCGTAGGGGTGCCGCGTCTCGTGGAGCCACTTGCGGATCCGCCGCCGCATTTGATGGACGGTTTCGGCGTGGGCCTTGTCGCCGGCGAGGTTCTTCATCTCTCCGGGGTCGGCCTTCAGGTCGTACAGTTCGTCCAGGTCGCGCGGCGACCAGTTCAGCACGTACTTCCACCGATCGGTCGCGACGGTCAGGTTGCGCTCCATCGAGTTGCACAGGATCGCGTCGCGGTGCGAACGGCCCGGCTCCTTGAGAACGGACGAGAAGCTCGCACCGTCGATGCCGGCGGGGGGCTTGACCCCGGTCATCTCGAGCAGCGTGGGCAGGACGTCGATCGAGCTGACGAGCGCGTCGGACGTGCCGCCTGGCTTGATGCGTCCCGGACACCGGATCAGGAAGGGCACGCGGAGCAGCTCGTCATAACCGCAGTGGCCGAGCTTGAAGACGAATCCGTGGGCGGCGACCATGTCTCCGTGGTCGGCGGTGAACAGGACGATCGTCTCGTCCGCCCGACCGGTCTCGTCCAGCGCCTTCAGTACCCGTCCGATCTGCCGGTCGATGTAGCCGCAGTATCCCCAGTACCGGCGGATGTAGTCCTTGAACTGGTCGTCTTCCCAGTCCGGCAGCTTGTAGCACCGGCGATTGTTGCGCTGGGCCAGCGGCTTGTCCTTCAGCTCGTCGCGGTGGTTGGTCGGCAGGTCGACCTGTTCCATCGAATACATCTCGTCCCAGGGTTTGGGCGGGGCGACGGGCAGATGCGGCCCGTAGAACGAGAGCACCAGACCGAATGGCCGGTCGGAGCCCTTCTGCTTTCGCAGGAACTCGACCGACTTGTCGGCGAAGAAGGAGGCCATGTGGTGCTCTTGCGGAAGCTTCGAATAGATGTGCGTGCCTTCGGGGCCGCTGGGCATGTCGTTGTGATTGCCGGCCTGTTTGCGATTGGCGATGTCGGTCAGCCCGACGCTGCGCAGGTACTCGTGATAGTGCTTCCAGCCGCCGACCCAGAAGTCGAAGCCGTGCTGGGCGGCGTCCTCGCCGGTCCCGCCGGGGGCGTGCTTGAACTTGAACTCGCTGGCGTCCTCGACGCGCTCAAACTGCCAGTTCCCGTCCAGCGGCTTTCGTCCGGCCAGGTCCCGATACATGGACCCGCTCAGGTGCCACTTGCCGACGTAGCCGGTGTCGTAGCCGGCGGCCTTGAGGACGTCGCCCAGGGCGGGGACGTCCGCCGCGAGCGGCACGTCATTCGTGACCACGCCGTGATGGTGCGCCTCGCGACCGGTGAAGAAGCACGCGCGAGAAGGCGAGCACGGGAAGGCCGAGATGTGGAACCGGTTGAGCCGCATGCCATCGGCGGCGATGCGATCGAGATTCGGCGTCTTGACGATCTTGTTGCCATAGGCGCCGATCGTGCTGATCGGCTGCTGGTCGGTCATGATCCAGAGGATGTTGAGTCGCTTGCCTTGGGACGCCTGGAGGGCGGACGTCAGCCCACCGGTTACGGTCCCGGCCGCGGTGGCCCTGAGGAAGTCACGTCGGGTGACGGTCATCGTGGGTCCTCCGTTTGTATGTCGTGAATCTTATCACACGCCGAGGCGCGGGGACATGTGAGTGCGAGTTCCGGAGTAGGCGGTCTTGCGATTTGTCCGAATCTCGCTCTACCATTGCTTCTGCAGGCATCGAGCCAGGGACCGCAGCGCGGTCAGGACGCCTCGTCGAGGGCCTCTCCTCGGCAAGCGTGTTCTTCAGATAGGGACGTAGTCCCGTTGGCAAGACACGTCCAACGCTTTCGGTGATCAGGTATGTCGATTCGAGAGATCGAGCTTTCCGGTTCGCCGCGTCACATGGGTCAAGCCCACGGCGAGCAGTGTCGCGAGGCGATCCGGGAGTTCGCGGCCCGGCGGCTGGAGGTCTGCGTGAAGCAGGCCGAGACCTCGGGCTGGCCGGACCCTCGGGAGGACGTGCTGGCGTTCTGTCAGGTGGCCCTCGGGGCGCATGAAGCCTTCGCGCCGGACGTCCATGAGGAGTTCCTCGGAATCGCGGAAGGGGCTGATCTGAGCCCGGATCGGCTCTTGGTCTGCAACGGCCTGACGGACGTCATCGACGCCTTCCGCTCGGCGCCGGTGGAGGGGCTGGGCTGCACCTCCTGGCTTGCGGCGCCGGAGGCCACCCTCGACGGACACGTTCTTGCCGGTCAGACGTGGGACATGCACGCCTGGGCCGAGGAGTACGTCGTGATTCTGCGGCGGAAGCCCGTCGGCGCGCCCGCCAGCCTGACACTGACGACCACCGGCTGCCTCTCGCTGATCGGTATCAACGAGGCGGGCATCGCCGTCGGAAACAACAACCTGACGCCCACCGACGCCAAGCCGGGGGTGATGTACCTCGCGATGATCCATCAAGCGCTGGCCCAAACGTCCATTGCGGCGGCCGTTAATGAGATCACGGCGGCGGATCGCATGAGCGGCCACAACTACTATCTCGCCGGCGCTGAGGGTGAGATCGTGGACGTGGAGACGACTGCGGCCCTGGCGGAAGTGATATTGCCGGGCGGGTCCATCTATGCCCATGCCAATCATTATCTTACGCCGGATCTCGCCTCCTTGGAGGCCGAAGCTCCCGGTGCCTCCACGCTGCAGCGTCTCGAACGGATGGGACACCTCCTCCACGCCGCCGCCGGCGAGATCACCTGGGGCTCGATGTTCCAGGCCATGTCGGACCAGACCGGACCGAGCCCGGGCTGGCTCTGCCGAACGGACCCGAGTGACGTGGCGCGGACGTGCGCGGCCATCGTCATGAGCCCCGAAGAGGGTCGTCTTTGGGCAGTTCAAGGCCCGCCGTGCTCGGGTTCTCCAGCCTGTTTTGAACTGTAGAATTAGGACTTGCATATTCTGTTAATGACCATCGCGGGTTTCCAGGCGGGTTCCCGTCGCGGAGACGGGCGAGACGCCGGCGAGATTGGATGCCGTAAGTTCGTATGAGGTTAAAGGTTATGGGGCCCCTTGACCGATGATTTCGATGGCGCGGAATCCGTCGCTTGGCGCGGATAGGCCGCTGCGTTGACTTGCTCAAGTGGCGTGCCTACAATGATTTCGGAGCGGCGGGGCCAGAAATACCAGAGGGACTGACGGGGAGGCAACCTTCACTGCAGCAGTTCCTTCGGTCTGCCAGAGTGGTCTTTCGAGCATTGAGAAAATGGGCATATTGTCGGGAGGACGGTCTATGAAGCTCGCGCGCCTGAGGCTTCGGTCGCGGAGTGTCTCTCTCCTGCTGGTGGGGGGGTTTGTCGTCGCGGCCCTGATCGGATGTCTGCCCGGTGGGGGGCAAGTCTCGCCTGGGGGGAACCAGGCCCCGTCGGTCGTCATCGAGGCGCCGACGCTGGACGTTGACGTTCGCCGCGGTCAGGAAGTCATCGTCTCGTACGATGTTACCGACCGCGATGGCGATGCGATCACGCTGAGCCTTTACTACGATCTTGACGGCGTGGCCGACACGAACGATGAGGTCCTCGTCGCCACGGGGCTCACGACCGGGAGAACCTACTACACGCTCAACACCGCGTCGATTCCCTCGGGGCGGTATAGGATTCTGCTGGAGGCCCTGGACAATCGGGGCGGTCGGACGGTTCGGTACGCGCAAGGGGCGATCAACCTCAGCAACGCGCTCATCGTGGCGTTCCAGTCGCCTCTGACGGACATCCGCGTGGGGTCGGGCGCGACCGTGAGCATTCGCTTCACGAGCAATGAGACCGTCAACTACGTTCTGTTTTATGACGAGAACGGCACCGAAAACGGAAACGAGAAGACCATCGCCACCGGTTCGGGACAGAACGTCACGCAGAGCTGGTCACTGGCCAACATCGCTCCGGATACCTACTACATCGGCGTTCGCATCCGAGACGGGCTTGGATTCACCGACACCGTCTACGCCTCGGGCAGGATCATTCTGGACGAGCCGCCGTCCGTTCAGGCCTCGTCCCCGAGCACGGACACCGAGGTCTATGCCGGGGAGAGCGTGGAGGTTAAGTACATTGTCTCCGATCCGGACAGCGACGCGCGAGTGACGATCTTCATCGATGTGGATCGGGTCTTCGGCAACGGCAACGAGACCACCATCGCCACGGGGATCAACGAAGTTGAGGGGACCGCGACTTACTCGCTCGACACGACGACGATCACCCCCGGACCTTACTACGTGGGCGTCTCGGCAACGGACGGCATCAGCGACGACGTTTATGACTATGCCTCCGGGCGCGTCGTCGTCTTCGACACCGCCTTGAATATCCAGTTCATTCAGCCCGCCAGCGACATCAGCGTGGGCATCGGCGACACGTTTAGCATCAGTTGGCAGGTCAACGCCCCCGCCGACGGGGGGACGCTGGATCTCGTGTACGTGGAGCTCGACGGCACGGGGACCCCGGTGGGCGCCGAGAAGACGATCCTGAACAACGTCTCTTTGGCGCCGAATGCCACGACGTTCGACACGAACGTCCAGGATGTCGAAGAGGGAAAGACCTATCGGCTGCGCATCCGCGCTACGCCCAACTTCGGGGCCGAGGTGCTCCAGGAAGGTCCCGAGTTCCTGATCAAGAGCGAGCCCGGTTTCACGCTCGTCGAGCCGGACACGAACCAGACCGTGGGCACCGGGGATCGACTCTACATCGAATGGGAGGTGAGCAACCTCGAGGGGCCGCTCGCGCAGATCAGCGCGCAGGTCCTGCTCGACCCGGACATCGTTCCCAGGAGCGGCAATGAGGTCAACGTCACGCCCGTGGCCATCGCGCTAACGGGCACGGCGGGCACCTACCGCTTCTCGACGACGCTGGATCTGCAGGCGATCGCCGTTCCCGTCGGCGACTACTTCCTGTTCCTCGGCGTAAATGACGGCGGGACGGAGTATGGCGCCTACGGCGGGGTCGGCGCTGGCGTGATCCAGCCGTTGGCCGAGCCGGCGACCAAGGTCATCATCAGCGTCAAGCCTCGCGTGACCGGCACGTTCTGGATGGGCGACGCGGGCAGGGATCTCAACGGCGACGGCAAGCGCGACAGTCTTGTCCTCATCGGTTTCGACTTCTATGACAGCGCGGGGAGCCTCGTCGCGCCGCTCGGCGACTTCAACAACGACGGCTTCGGCGACTTCCTCGTCGTGGCCCAGTTTGCCAAGCCGTTCCGGACCGCTCCGGTCGGCGACGCCTACGTGATCCTCGGCAACGGCACGCGATTCGCCGCTTCAATCGCGGCCGCGAACGAGTCGCTCGACCCGAACGTGGCCATCCTGAACCTCAACAGCGTCGCCTCGACGATCCCCGGGCAGTTGTACCTCGGGCCCGACCAGGTGGACGTGCCGGACAATCCCTCGCAGGGTATCCAGTCCGCCACGTTCCTCCCGGATCTGACGGGAGACGGTTTCGGCGAAATCGCGTTCGGCATGCCCTACATCCACAACAGCCAGTCGCTGACGGTGCGAACCGACGACAACCGCTACCCGACGACGATCGTCCGCGCGGGGCAGCTCCGGCGCGGCGGCGTGATCATCTCCACCAGCGCCAACCAGACGCCGATCGTCAGTCTCGACAAGATCGGCCAGGTCTACTCGCCTCATGTCATTCCGCAGCCGGCGGCGGAGGAGGTGAATCGGGAGGGGGGCGATTCGGCCGCCGATCCGGAGGTCCATCGGGTTCGATTGACCTCGCCGACCACGGGATGGTCGCATCCGTCGTCGGAGGATCAGGCGGATAACGACATGGCCGGTCCTCGACCGGTTCCGGATCTCGGCGTGGGCGTCCTGTCGGACTACGCCGACGACGCGGCCAACGAGTTCTACTGGCACACCGTGCTCAACGACGATGTCATCGGCGGTCTTCTGGTCGACGGCAACGGGAACAACAGCTTCCAGGACGGTCTGCCGAATGACCGCTGCCTGTTCACTGGTTTCCTAACGGGCGAGCAGTCGAGCAGCTACGGCACTCGCGTCGTGGGCGATTTCCAGGACAGTAAGTTTGGGTCCTGGATCGACTGGTGGCGGCAGGGCATCGTCACTTCCTCGCCCGACGTCGATCCCGCGGATCTGACGGGCGTGGTCCCGTCTCGCGCGAGTGCGGGCGTCGTCTACTACAGCCACGCCGTCTTCAATGCCGCGGTCAAGCCGAGCAACTTCGTGATCGCTAACCCCGGTGCGTTCGGTCACCCGGCCGTGGGGTACTCGGCCCTCATCGTAGGCCCGGCCGCCGGCGCGCTACTCGGTCCGGTCGCTTCGCTCGGCGAGGCGGCCACGGGGCGGGGGGGTGATTTCAACGGGGACGGTTTGGACGACCTGGCCATGGGCGCCCCCGGCTTCAACGCCGGCGCCGGCGCGGCCTATATCTTCTATGTCCGGCTGCCTGAACCGTTCGTCTTTGACCTGGCGGCCCTGAACGAGGTGAACAATGATCCCGCCCGACGTGCCGGTATCCAGATCAACGGCAACGCCGGCGACGGGCTCGGGAGCGTTACGCCCGACGGGCTCGACGTCAACGGCGACGGGTTCGCCGACGCGGTGTTCGGCAATCCGGACGCAGGCGGCGGACAGGGCCAGGTGGTCCTGATCTACGGTGGGATACAGCTCGCCAGCACCGGCGCGGGCTGGAGCCTCAACGACGTCGCATACGGCCCGGGGATCGTCGCGCCCGGCGATCCGAACAAGGCCTTGGGGGCTATCTTCGAGGGCGTTAGCGTCGGGGACATGGCCGGCTCGGCCGCCGCGTCCGTCGGTGACTTCGACGGTGACGGCTTGGAGGACATGATCATCGCCGCCCCCGATGCCACGCCGAGGTTCGACTCGGACGGGGACGGCATCCTCGATACGGACGGAGTCGATCGTGACGGCGACGGCGTGGCCGACGACGTCGACGGTGACGGCAACCCGGACGCCCTGACGAACGCCGGCGTGGTCTACCTGGTCTACGGCCAGCGCAACGTGGACTCGGGGCGCGTCAAGCCGTTCACCGGTTACATCAATCTCAGCAAGGTGGTCACGGGCGACATCCCCGGTGCGGTGTTCGTCGGCAAGACGACGGGCGATCAGCTCGGCGGCGGCATGACCACGCCCGACGGCGTCACGGCCGGGACGCGAGCCCTCGGCTTCGCTACCGCGGGTGACGTCGACGGAGACGGGCTCGGCGACATCCTGATCAGCTCGGTCCGTGCGAGCCCGCTCGGCCACACGTACGCCGGCGAGGTGTACCTGATCTTCGGGACGCAGCCGTAAGCGCCGGACGCCTCAACCCAACGCAATCAGACAGGCAGGCATCCATCGGGGTGCCTGCCTGTTTCCTTGTAAAGGACATGAGCGATCGTGGGTGAACGTGCGCCACCGTAGCACGGGCGTCTCGCCCGTGACGGCTAAGCTGCCTGCAGGAATGTTTGAACAGATAGCCGAGAATGGGTGGCCCATCGCTTTAGCGGTGGGGGACACGAATTCGGGTTAGGGATCGTGTCTCCGACGGCCAGAGCCATGAACCGTGCATCGAAGGTCTTCGAGGAGCACACTGTTCATTCATTTGTGCGAGCCGCTTGGTCGACAAGATGCCCATGGCACGGTTCATGGGCAAGATGCCCATGCGACGAGCCCGCCGCCCGATTTCGATCCCGTCGTTGGCTCAAACCGTCATGGTGATGGCGGCGGCGCCGCCTCGGCTTCCTTCGTACCGACGCTGACCAGAAGCGCAGCCCCCAGCAGAACGAGCACGCAAGCCGGTATCCAGACGTGCGCCGGCAGCCCCGACTCGGCGACGTCCTCCATCCGTAGCAGACGCCGCAGCGATTCCAACCGGCTGATGAGCACGACGACGCCGTTGTGCATCGCGTGGACGAGCATGCACGGCAGGATCGAACGGGACTGCCAGCAGAGGTACGCCAGCGCCAGGCCCAGCAGGGCGGTGATCGCGAACCGGTAGATCAGCGCGTGATACAGCGCGAAGACGACGGCCACGCCGACCAGCGCCCACCCCTTGCGGAGCCGGCTCCGAAGCCCGGCCAGCAGGAATCCGCGGAAGAGCGTCTCCTCGCACACCGCCGGCAGAACGCCGACGCACAGCAGGGCGACCAGGAGCGGCAGATCCGTGATGGCCCGGTCCGTCTGGACCATGGCGTCGCGGATCGTCTCGGGGATCGGCAGGACGCTCTCCTGCAGCGTCTGGAGCTTGATCGCCACGGCCCACGAGCCCAGTCCGATCAGCAGCGCCGCGAGCCACCCGCGCCCATTCCCCGCTCGGAGCGAGAACGTGTTCCGGAGGTCCACCTTGAGGTAGATCGACAGCAGGACCACCGGCAACGCCAGTGTGGGGACCATCAGCAGCGTCAGCCAGACGAACGACGCCGCCTGTCCCGTCTCGGTGGTCGAGCCGATGAGGCCCTGCACGTGGAACCAGATCGGGAAGAGCACTGCCACCGTCAGCAGGGCCTGAGCGGCGGTCGGCGTCGCGGACGGGCGGAAGAACTGTCGGCGGAAGAGCGTCCGGTAGCTCCCGGCGTCGGCGAACGTGACGGCCTCGTGGCCGAAGAGACGGGAGGCCACCGCGATCGCGCCGCCCGCGTACAGGCACGTCGACAGCAGGACGATCGCCACGTCCGTCCACGGAACCGTGTCACGGGTCGCCAGATCCCGAACCAGCACGACGATGTTCTCGATCGGCACGACGCGCGTGGCCCCGGTCAGCGTCGTGCCCGGCAGCGTGCCCATGATCGCGGGGATGACGGCCGCGATGACCACCGGCATCACGTAGTTCTGCGATTCCTTGAACGACCGCGCGAAGCTGCAGACCGCGATCAGCGCGGCCGCGGCCAGCATGCTCAGTGGGATGATCGCCAGGAGCGTGATCACGAGGTGCCCGATGGGCAGGTTGACCGACTGCTCCACGTGGATCAGCCGGACGCTCGCGCCGATGCTGATGACGTTCAGCAGGGCCGTGATGAGCGAGACGACGATGACGACGAGGAACTTGCCCGTCACGATCTCCAGCGTCGGGACGGGCGCCACCATGAGCGTCTCGAGCGTACCCCGCTCGCGCTCGCCCGCCGTCAGGTCGATCGCCGGGTAGATCGCCCCCGTCACGGTCATGAGCACGAGGATCACGGGCATGATCTGGAGGAAGACGCTGCCGGCGGTGACGGGCTCGGCCTCGATGGAGACCGGGTCCAGCAGCGTCGCGAGTCGTTCGTCGAGCTGCTTGGCGGGGATTTCCTTGACCATCTGCCGGCGGAGACGCTGCTGCTGCAGGGATCCGTACTTGTACAACATGGCCTCGGCGCGGCGCATCGCCTCGATGCTCCGCGGATCGCGAGAGTCGAAGGCGAGCCTCACGTCGAGTCGCGTGAGTCCCTCGCGGCAGGCGTTCGGGTCGCCCGAGAGCGTCACCCCGACGTGGATGTCGCGCGAGGCGCGGACAGCCTGATTCGGGTCGCTGAACGCCTTCTTGTCCAGCAGCACCACGCGAGGCAGCTCGGCCTCGTGGGGCGCCGCCTGCGAGCTGGCCGGGGCACTCGATGTCGTGGCGGGATGGTTCGGGTCCGGCGCCGTCAGCGTCTCTCGGATGATTTCCTCGAGCCACCGCCCCTGCTTGGCGTCCTGCACGACGATGACGTACGGCTCGTGACGCATCGCCTCGGTCTGCCCGATGTGGGCCGGCCCGAACGTCAGGATGAGCGCGGGGTAAAGGATGATCGGCACGACGACCATGCCGATCAGCGTCCGCCGATCGCGGACGATGTCGGTGAGCTCTTTCCGAAAGATCGCGCTGACTCTGCTTAGTCGCATCGGTTCCCGGTGTCGGTTACGGGACGATTCACGCCCGTTCCTCCAGCACTCCATTCGTATTCGCGTCGGCCAGCTCGACCATCCGCAGGAAGATGTCGCCGAGACGCTCCTCGCCCGATTGCCGTTGGAGGTCCGCGAACGTGCCCTCGGCGATCAGCCGGCCGTGATGGATCAGGCCGATCCGATCGCACAGCGACTCGGCCTCACCCATGCGGTGCGTGGAGAGCAGAACCGCCTTGCCCTGGCTTCCCTCCCGGCGAATGAACTCGACGATCACGCGGTTCGTCAAGACGTCCAGGCCGAGCGTCGGCTCGTCGAGGATCAGGATCGGCGGATCGGCCACGAGCGCCCGCGCGATATTCGTCCGCTGCCGCTGGCCCGTGGACAACCCTCCGCACCGCAGGTCCGCGAAGTCGGCCATGCCGACGAGGTCGATCAGCTCGTCGATGCGGCGGCGTCCCCGCGCGCGATCCATGCCGTGCAGTTCCGCGAAGTAGGCCAGGAGCTCGCGCGGGCTCAGCCGCTGATAGAGCCCGGTGTTGGCCGTCATGAAGCCGATGGATCGCTTGACGCCGTCCAGATCGGTCACGACGTCATGTCCGTTCAGGATCGCCCGCCCGCCCGTCGGTCGGATCAGGCCGGAGAGGATCCGCAGCGTGGTCGTCTTGCCCGCCCCGTTCGGGCCGAGCAGGCCGTAGATCTCCCCCGGCGCCACGTGGAACGTCAGCCCGTCGACGGCGCGAATCTCGCCGCCCTCGGGATGGGGGAACAGCTTGGAAAGGCGCTCGGCCTGGATCATGTGGTCTACTTCTCCCGACGTCCTTGTATGTTCTGGGATGGACGGATGCAAGGGGCGTAGTCGGGACGCGGGACGCCTTGCCGAGGTGGTTCAGGCCGCGCCCGTGACGACGTAAAGAACCGCGTCGCCAAGCCAGTCCATCTCCTCGGGCGTCACGTTGAGCGGGAGCGTGATCGATCGCCGATCGCTTCGGGCCGTCAGCGTCCCCGTTCCGAAGAACATGGCCAGGATCGCCGGCAGGTCCGCGCGCGAGGCCTTCGGTCTGGCGACGGTCAGTTCCTCCAGCTCGTCGGTCGGGATCCGTTGCGTGCGGCGGATCACGCCGCGAGACGTCACGCGAAGCTCGCTCGGCGAGGCGTGGATCTCCACCCGGCTGAGTCCGCGCAGGGCGACGCGCAGCCCGATCAGGACGATGGGCAGCAGGAAGATCGCGACAAACGCGGGAAGGCGCGCGCTCTCGGGCAGCAGGAACTGTACGGCCCCCGTGGAGCGAATCCAAAACACGAGGATGAGTCCCAGGAGCAGGCTCCCGCCCAGCGCCAGCTTGTGCAGCAGCCCGAGGCCTGGCGGCGGGATGTGAATCCGCACGGCGCTGCCCTCGGTCTCATAGGTGATCTTGCTGTCGGCCGGCAACTCCGGCCACTGGATGTCATGTCTGGTTCGGGCGATCTGATCCCGCAGCGACTCGTCGAGCTGATCGGCCTCGCGCCGAACCGCCTGGCCGCTGCTCTTGTCGACCATCGGCAGGTCGAGGAACTTGGCCACCCGTTCGGCCTGGCGGCGCGACTGCTGATACTCCCGGGGCTCCTCGATGAGAAACGGTTCCGGCGAGCCCGTCAGGCGGACAGGGAAGCAGGTGTACGAGGACTTCTGACTCTGGCGGACTTCCTTGGTCAGGCCGACCTCGTTGAAGCCATCGAGCGATCGGCGCTTGGACTTGATGGGCACCATCAGCCCGTACCAGGTCGTCAGCTCACGGTTCCGTCGATCGAGAACGACGCCCCGGCGCCCGAAGACCAGAACGGCTCCGACCGTGGCGAAGAGGAGCCCAAAGGGGACCGCGAAGTAGAGCGGGGCGGGTTCGTTCGTACCGGTCTGCTTGACCTCGCCGGACAGCGCGGCAATCGTGAACGCCACGCCGGCAATGAGGAACGGCAGCCCGAAGACGGCCAAGCAGCCCCCTCCTGAGCGACCTGCAAGCCGGTCCGGACCGATCTCTCGAAGTCTCATGGGCCGGACTCCCCAAGAAGGACCTACACCTCAAGCTCCACCTGTGACGACGTAAAGGACGGCGGATCGGATCCACTCCAATTCTTGTCGCGGATGCTCGCTCAGGTCAACCTCGATTGACTTGTCGCCACTCCGAGCGATAAGTGATCGCTCGTGGTGATTCCCCTTCTGCCCGTCGGGGAGCTTGACGACGAGTTCCAGCAGTTCGCCCGTGGGAATCACGTCGGTTTTCGTCCAGAGACCGCGGCTTCGGATGCGGAGTTCCTTCGGCGAGGCGTCGACGGTCGTCCGCTTGAGGCACGCGTGGATTCCCGACGCCAGCGCAACCAGGGACATTGAAGCACATCCAAGGGTAGCGCACACGCGACCCATCGCGGCGATTCTCTCCTTCGGCGCATTCTTGGTTGCGAACCAGAATGCTGGTGCAAACGCCAGGAGAGCCATGGCGACCAACCCGGTCCCGACGGCGCTGCGGAGCGTCATCCTCTTTCGTGGGATTTCGATCGTGATCGAGTCGCCTCGGATCTGGTAAGCACATCGCATGCGGGAGGGCGGTTCGGCCCAGGTTACATCCTGATCCGTGGCTGCAATTTGCTCACGAAGCGGCAGGTCGAGCTGGTTAGCCTCGATTCGAACGACGTTTCCTCCGCACGTCTCGACCATGGGCAGGCCGAGGAAGCAGGCGATCCGACGTGCGAGACAGCGTGCCTCTTCGTACTTGCGCGGTTCGGAGATCGGGATTGGGTCGGTGGTTCCTTGGATCCGCACCGGGTAGACGACAACGGTGCCTCCGCCATGATCGTCAGCTTCCTCTGAGCTGAGGCTGACTTCGTTGCACCCGTCAAGCGAGCGCTCTTTCGAGCGGAGGGGGACCCCAAAGCCCCACCAGGTGGTGACCAGCCGTCTCCATCGATCGATGGTGAATCCCTCACGGGCCCAGTGGAAGAGCGCAAGCAACGTGACGCAGAAGACTGCGGCGACGATACCCCCATTCTCGAATATGAGATAGACGAGTGCACTCGTCGAGAGAGAGCCCAAAACCGCCCATACCGGGTGGTGGCCGCCGAGGTCTCTACGGCCTACAAGTCGGTCTGGGCCCTGCTCGCGGAGCTTCATCGAAGCGGCTCCACAGGCGTGACCAGAGGCCTAGATGGCAAAACACGCCGCGCACTCGCTGATCGCGTGCGCGGCGGCTCGCCATACATGCACGTGTATGGTATCGGATGGGGCCTAGCCGTAGATCTGTTTCATCAGGCCGCGGATCTGCCCCTCGATCATGCCCTTCATCGGACGAAAGGCGAAGGGGACCTCCGTGACCGTCAGAACGGCCTTGTTGTCCAGGAAGTCGATGTGCCCGCTGGCGCCGGCGACCGAGACGTTCGCCTTCTCGCCTTCCCAGGTGATCTTGACCTGGTTGCCGGCAATGCTGTACGTGTTCGTCGCCACCTTGTCCGTCAGGTGCTTCTTGCTGGCTTCCTTGTCCATCCCGTGCTCATGCTCTAAGACCAGGAACGGTTCGCTCACGAGCTGATCCTCCTGCTAGAAGTCAAACGTCGAAACCTGCCCAAGTGGCCCTCATCATCGTGTGCTCGGGCCCGTCTGTCCAGTCCCGAACGGGCGAATACGCGCAAGTCCCCCGGATCGATTCCCCCCGATCGCCGCGTCCGTCCGGGCTGCGAACCGTCATTCGGACTTGCATTGGCCCGCGATGGGCAGGACCATAGCCAGCCTGGACGTGGGACGCCGAGGGCGCTTCTGCCGCCGGGAAACGCTTCCCGAGAATCGCGTGGCCAGTCCGATCGAATGGGCCAGGGGGCTGTCGATCCGTTGGAGGATGATCACATCATGTCGAGCCGATTCGTAGCGGGCTTCGCGGTGGTCTTGGTTCTGGGCATGGGCCCCGTGGCGCGGGCGAGCGAGGTGCCCAACGCGTCGTTCGAGCAGAGCGACGGAAAGACGCCCACAGGCTGGAAGCCGCATACCTGGAATGGCAAGGGCACATTCGAGCACGCCGAGAACGGTCACACCGGTAAACGCAGCCTCAAGATCAGCTCGGACGCCGGCGGCGATCTGAGTTGGGAGTCGTTCGTCTCCGTCCGGCCCAACGCAACCTACCGTCTCTCCGGTTGGATCAAGACCAAGGACCTCAAGCCGACCACGGGCAGGGGGGCGCTCATCAACGTCCATCAGCTCCGCACGGCCGAGACCCCCGCCCTGACGGGCACGAACGACTGGAAGCGGGTCGAGGTCGTCTTCGACACCGGCGAGAGGGACACGCTGGATCTCAACTGCCTGTTCGGCGGCTGGGGCCTGGCCACGGGTCAGGCGTGGTACGACGACGTCAAGCTGGAGCTGATCTCCGCGAAGGAGTTCAAACCGTCCGTCACGATCGACGCGACCAAGACGGGCGAGCCGATCAACCCCTACATCTACGGCCAGTTCATCGAACACCTCGGTCGATGCATTTACGGCGGCATCTGGGCCGAGATGCTGGAGGATCGCAAGTTCTTCTACCCCGTCGGCGGCAAGGAATCGCCGTGGCAGGCGGTCGGCGAGCCCGAGGCCGTGACGATGGTCAAGGAAGGTTCCTACGTCGGCGACCAGACGCCCCGCGTCACGTTGCCGGGCGGCGGCCTGGCATATGGCATCTCGCAGAAGGGCCTCGGGCTGGTCAAGGGACGCGAGTACGTCGGACGGGTTGTGCTGGCGGGCGACCCGCAGGCCGGCCCCGTCGAGGTCAAGCTGGTTTGGGGTACCGGCCTGGCCGAATGCCAGACGGTGACGATCGACAAGGTGACGCAGGCGTACCAGACGTTTCCGCTGAAGTTCAAGGCCGGCGAGGGCGCCGACGATGGGCAACTCCTCATCGTCGGCAAGGGCAAGGGCACTCTCCGCATCGGCACCGCCTCGCTCATGCCGGCCGACAACGTCCACGGCATGCGGGCCGACACGCTGAAGCTGCTCAAGGAACTGGATGCGCCGATCTATCGTTGGCCCGGCGGAAACTTCGTCAGCGGCTACAACTGGAAAGACGGCATCGGCCCGCGCGACAAGCGTCCGCCCCGCAAGAACCCGGCGTGGAAGGGCGTCGAGCACAACGATTTCGGCATCGACGATTTCATGGTTTTCTGCCGCGAGATCAAGACCGAGCCGCTCGTCGTGGTCAATACGGGCCTGGGCGACGTGACGACCGCCGTCGAGGAGCTCCAATACGCCAACGGTGCTGCGGACACGCCCATGGGAAAGCTCCGAGCCGACAACGGACATGCGGAGCCCTACAACGTCATCTGGTGGGGCATCGGCAACGAGATGTACGGCAACTGGCAGCTCGGGCACATGCCGCTCGAGAAGTACGTCGAGAAGCACAACGCCTTCGTCGACGCCATGCGCAAGGAAGACCCGCGGATCAAGGTCGTCGCCGTCGGCGCGGTGGGCAAGTGGTCCGAGATGATGATGGCCAAGTGCGCCGGACACATGGACCTGGTCAGCGAGCATTTCTATTGCGGCCAGAAGCCCGGCGTCCTTTCGCACGTGGCGCAGTTGCGGGACTGCGTCCGGAACAAGGCCCGCGCCCACCGCCGATACCGCAAGAAGATCGACGCGCTCAAGGGCAAGGACATCCGCATCGCCATGGACGAGTGGAACTACTGGTACGGCCCGGAGCTCTACGGCCAGATCGGCCCGCGGTACTTCCTGAAGGACGCCCTCGGCGTGGCCATGGGGTTGAACGAGTTCTCGCGATGCACCGACATCATCTCGATGGCCAACTACGCCCAGACCGTCAACGTCATCGGCTGCATCAAGACGACCAAGACCGCGGCCGGCTGGGCCACGACCGGCCTGCCCCTGAAGCTCTACCGTCGCCATTACGGCGTACTGCCGGTGACCGTGACGGGCGAGGCGATGCCGCTCGACGTCGCGGCCGCCTGGACCAAGGACCGAAAGGCCCTGACCATCGCCGTCGTCAACCCCATGAGCGAGGCGATGACGCTGTCGCTATCGATCCGAGGCGCGAAGTTAACCGGCCAGGGGCGCCTGTGGCTGATCGCCGGAACCGACCCGATGGCCTACAATGATCCGGGCAAGCCGCAGAACGTGAAAATCGAAGAGAAGGCGTGCGACGGCGTGAAGGACAAACTCACCGTCCCGCCGCTGAGCGTGTCGCTGTATTCGCTGGCGGTCGAGTGATGTGGGCTCGCCGTCCTTTCCGCTAGCGCCACGTTCGGTCGGGCAGTCTCATCGCGGGTGGCATGGGTCCGCAACAGGGAATTGTCCCGGCCGGAAGACCCACGGGTCAACGGGATGCCTCATTCTGAATCGGCCCGGCGTTCCGCGGACCCGTGCTTCGTTCCCTGGGCACGGCCGCATCCGGCGTTGACCCATGCCACCCCGGACGCGAAGCGAAACTCGCTCGCCCATGACGACACCATGGCGGGAATCCAGGCGTAACTCTCGCGCGTGAGGAACCCATGAAGGGGGGCTTTCCGATTGCCCACTGAATCCGATCACCCAAGCCCGGCCTTCTCGCCCCTGTCGAGCGCACAACGCTCCTGGCGATGGCGGATCCTGATCGCCACGTACTTCGCGTACGGGGGCTACTACCTCACCCGCAAGGTCTTCACGATCTGCAAGAAGACGCTGGCCGACGAGTTCCACTGGGAGCTGGGCGATACCGCCCACATCTGGACGTCGTTCCTGGTGGCCTACATGCTCGGCCAGTTCATCAACAGCTTCATCGGACGCAAGTGGGGGCCTCGCGTGCTGCTGCTCGGCGGCCTGGGCATCTCCATCGCCTGCAACGTCGTCTTCGGCTTCGCCAACTCCTACAAGACGTTCCTCGTGTTCATGTTCTTCAACGGGCTCGTCCAGGCCAGCGGCTGGCCCGGCTCCGTCGGCGCCGTCTCGGAGTGGCTCCGCCGCCGCGAGCGCGGCACGATCATGGGCGTCTGGTCCACGAGCTACCTCATGGGCAACATCGTCGTGAAGTCCCTGGGCGGATACCTGCTCGGCGCTTGCGGCTGGCGATGGTCGTTCTGGGGATGCACGCTGGTCTCATTCGCCATCTGGTGGCTCGTCTACTTCTGGCAGCGTAACCGACCGGAGGATGTCGGTCTCGAGCCGATCGTTGATCAAACCGCCGAGGACACGCGCGCGGTGCGGGCCTCTCAGGAAGACCTCGTCACGTTCCGTCAGTACCTCCAGCTTGCGCTGAACCCCGTGATCCTGGCGATGGGGGCGAGCTACTTCTGCATCAAGTTCCTCCGCTACGCCCTCGATTCCTGGCTGCCGGCCTTCCTCGACGTCCAGGGCCTCGACGCCGCGCCGGCGAGCTACTACTCGCAGATCTTCGACATCGCGGGCCTTGCCGGGGCGATCCTCGCCGGATGGGCGCTCGATCGGCTCTTCAAGGGCAACTGGGCCTTGCTTTGCTTCCTGATGGCCCTCGGGTCGATCGTCGGGTACGCCGCCGTCATCCACGTCGGCGCCAGACCCATTGCCGTGGCCTTCTGTTTCGGGCTGGTCGGCTTCATGATCTACGGGCCGGACACGCTCCTGTGCGGGGCGGCCTCGGTCCAGGTCGCCGGCGCGAGGAACGGCGTGGCCGTGGCCGGCATCGTCAACGGCCTCGGCAGCATCGGTCCCATCGTGCAGGAGGAGATCATCGGCTACCTGATCCGGGGTGACATCCACGAGGGCATCCGAAACACGAACCTCCTGGCCCTGGGCATGGCCATCCTGCTTGCGGTGCTGATGCTCGTGGTTATGTTTCGCCTGCGCCAGGCCCACAAGCGCAACGACATGCTGTCCGAAGGTGCTTCATGAGCAAACGCCTCCTCGTGACGGGCGGAACGGGTTTCGTCGCCGGCAGCGTTATCGCACAGGGCCGGGGTGAGTGGGAGGTACATGCGCTCTCCCGCCGCGATGCGCCGCTGTCGCGCTCGGGCCTCGTCTGGCACCAGACGGACATCCTCGACAGCGACGCCCTCGCCGACGCGTTCCGCCAGGTCGCTCCCCACGCCGTCATCCACGCCGCCGCCGCCGCCGACATCGACGACTGCCAGACGCATCAAGACGTGGCACAACGTCTGAACGTCGACGTGACGCGCGAGCTGACCGGGCTCTGCCGGCAGGGCGGCGCCAAGATGGTCTTCCTCTCCACGGACACGGTCTTCGACGGCCGGCGAGGCAACTACGTCGAGGACGACCCGCCCGGACCGATCAACTTCTACGCCGAGACCAAGGTCGCCGCCGAGGCCGCCGTCAGGGAAGGCGCCGCCGACCACGTAATCGCTCGCCTCTCGCTTGTCATGGGCCTGCCGGTCCTCGGCACGGGCAACTCGTTCCTGGCCAAGATGGCCGCCGGTCTGGCCGAGGGACGCGTTCAGAAAGTCCCCGCCGAGGAGATCCGCAGCCCCATCGACGTCATCACCTTGGGCCGGGCGCTGCTCGATCTCGCCGGAAACGATCTGACGGGCTGCTTCCACCTGGCCGGCAGCGACGTGCTGAGCCGGTTGGATATGTCCCGCCGCATCGCCGAGAGACTCGGGTATGATAAGGACCTCGTCGTCCCCTCGAACGCAAGCGGCATCCCGGGGCGCGCGCCGAGGCCGCGAGACGCCTCGCTGAACAACGCAAAGGCCAGGGCGATGCTCGCCACGCCGATGCGAACGCTGGACGAGGGGATCGATCTCATCCTCGAGACGAAGGGGCTGGCGGATTCATGAGCGAACCCAAAATCAAGTTCGATCTGCGGATCAAGTACGGTACGGAGTACGGCCCGGAGGAGGAGCAGGCCGTCCTCGACGTGCTCCGAAAGGGCGCGCCGACCAGCGGCGAGGCGTGCATCCAGTTCGAGAAGGACTTCGCCGCCTACTGCGGTTGCGGGCATGCTCGGGTCGTTAGCAACGGCACGGCCGCCCTCTTCCTGTCGATGGTTGCCCTCGACGTCGGGCAGGGCGATCGCGTCTTGACGACCCCGCTGACGTGGATCGCAACGGCCGCGGCCCCGGCGACGCTCGGGGCCGAGATCGACTTCGTCGACGTCGACCCGAACACCTACAACATGGATCCCGACCAGCTCGCCGAGAAGCTGACGCCCAACACCAGGGCCGTCATCCCAGTTCACCTCTACGGCCAGTGCTGCGACATGGACCCTATCCTGGCCCTGGCCGGCAAGCGCGGGTTTCACGTGGTCGAGGACGCCTGTCACGCCCTCGGCGCCGAATACAAGCACCGCAAGTCGGGGAGCATGGGCGTTACGGGCTGTTTCAGCTTCCACGAGCAGAAGAACATCTCGACGCTCGGCGAAGGGGGCATCATCGTCACGAACGACGCCGACGTCTTCGAGCGCGTCGCCCTCTACCGGTCGCACTGCACGCGCGTCTACGGCAACAGCACGAAGTACTGTCGGCTCGACGAAGCGAAGGTCCCGATGGGCAAGCGGTTCTGGTGGCAAGACTTCGACGACACCGGCTACAACTTCCGGATGACCGACATCCAGGCGGCCGTCGGCGTCGTCCAGCTCCGCAAGCTCGACGAGTTCAACCGCCGCCGGATCGCCAACGCCGACTACCTCTCGGCCGGGCTCCGAGAGGTCCCCGGCGTGACGCTGCCCGTCGTCTCGCCCGGCTGTAAGCACGTCTTCCACTTGTACCCGATCCAGATCGACCCGGACGAGTATGGCATGACCAAGGAGGACTTCGTATACGCCATGCTCGGCGAGCGGGGCGTCAAGGTCGGCACGCACTACATCCCGCTGCACTTCTCGACGGCGTTCCAGAAGCGGGGCTTTAGCCGGGGACAGTTCCCCGTGGCGGAGCGCCTGGCCGATCGGCTCGTGACCCTCCCGATCAACCCCCGGCAGACGAACGAGGCGCTCGATTACCTGATCGACAGCGTCCGGGCCCTATGCCGCCGCTGAGCCGACCTTGCCGCGACCGGGCCGGAGAGCATAACATTGCTAAGCTGCCTGCAGGGTTGTTTGAACAGATCGCCAAGAATGGGTGGCCCATCGCTTCAGCGGTGGGGGACACGAATTCGGGTTGGGGATCGTGTCTCCGATGGCCAAAGCCATGAACCGTGCATCGAACGTCTTCGAGGAGCACACTGTTCATTCATTCTTGCGGGCCCCTTAGCTCTGTGTGAAGTGAATCCGGGATTGACCCCACAGGGAGTATCCGATGAAGGTCGCCAAGTTCGGGGGAACGTCGCTCGCCGGCGCCGCCCAGGTCCGCAAGGTCTGCGAGATCGTCGCGGCGGATCCGGAGCGGAAGCTCGTCGTCGTCTCGGCGCCGGGGAAGCGCCATTCGAAAGACATCAAGGTCACCGATCTGCTGATCGCGCTGGCCGAGGCGTTTCTCGAACGGGGATCGGCCGAGGCGGAACTGAAGGCCGTCGTGGACCGCTACGCCGAGATCCAGCGAGAGCTTGGGCTGAAGGAGGACGTGGCCGGTCAGATCGAGCAGGACCTCCGCGGGCGGTTGAAGCTGGACACGTCGCACCGTCTGCTGTTCATGGATGCGCTCAAGGCGGCCGGCGAGGACAATTGCGCCAAGCTCGCAGCGGGCGTGCTGCGGGGCATGGGCGTCGAGGCGAGCTACATCGACCCCAGGCAGGCCGGGTTGCTCCTTAGCGACGACTTCGGCAATGCGGCGGTGTTGGACGAGTCGTACGACAACCTCAAGCCGCTCGGGTCGATTGACGGCGTCGGCGTCTTCCCGGGCTTCTTCGGCTACACCCGCGACGGCAAGGTGGCCACGTTCCCCCGCGGGGGGTCGGACATCACCGGCGCGATCCTCGCGGCCGCCGTCGGCGCGGACGTCTACGAGAACTTCACCGACGTGGACGCCGTCTTCGCCGCCGACCCGCGGATCATCGAAGACCCCGCCGCGATCGAGGAGATGACCTATCGCGAGATGCGCGAGCTCTCCTACGCGGGCTTCTCCGTGCTGCACGACGAGGCCATCCTACCCGCCGTCCGCGCGGGGATCCCGATCTGCATCAAGAACACCGACCGCCCGGAAGCGCCCGGCACGCGAATCGTCCGCGACCGAAAGCTCCGCCACGGGCAGGTCACCGGCATCGCCAGCGGCGAGGGCTTCTGCACGGTCTACGTGACGAAGTACCTGATGAACCGCGAGGTCGGCTTCGGCCGGCGGCTCCTGCAGATCTTCGAGGAGGAGGACCTCTCCTACGAGCACATCCCCTCCGGCGTCGACAACGTCTCGGTCATCCTGCGCGACGAAGAGATCCCCCCGGACGTCGAACACCGCGTGACCAAGCGCATTCAGAAGGAACTCGGCGCCGAGGACGTCACCGTCGAGCACGGCCTGAGCCTGGTAATGCTCGTCGGCGAGGGCATGCGCTACACCGTGGGCTTGGCGGGCCGGGCCATGACGGCCCTGGCCGACGCCGGCGTCAACATCGAGATGCTCAACCAGGGCTCCTCCGAGATCAGCCTGATGCTGGGCCTGCGCACCATGGACCGCATCCGGGCGGTTCGCGCACTGTATGAGGCGTTCTTCAAGAGTGCGTGAATCGCGCCGGCAACGTTGTCTCTGCCAGAGGACCTTCGCGCCTCCGTAACGCAGGCTTTGCACTCGATCAGGACATCTTCGAGGCTATCTCGGGAAGGTCGTTCTGGATGCGAACGTCCTGCTGGCTGCATACGGCTTTGGGGGTACCTGTTACGAAGTCGTCGAGCCTCGTTGCGCCCGTGACCTGTGAATGGAGAGCCCATGCTCCATTCGGCACGGGGGACTGTCCCTGGGCCCGTTTCAACGGGCCTGCCCGCCGCAGGCGGGTCCTTAGGCCAGCCCTTGTAGGGCTGGTTTCGGGGAGCACGTCACCATTACCCTCCTTCCCCGATAATCTCAGCCCGTTTCAACGGGCTTCTTCATCGCACTGATCCTCCGAAGACTCATTACGCTCCGGCGCGCGTTCCTCCAGGCGGTCCGTACGTTCCACCCGGTCGTAGACGCGTCCCTCGGCGTGGTGTTTTCTCTGGTTGCGGACGTACGACACGACCCAGGCTAGGTCTTTGGCGCCGAAGCTGACGACGCCGTAGCCGTCCTGCCAGGCAAGGACCTTGCGATTGCACACCTCGTGGTTGATATGGTGAGAGCATGATCCCTTCAGCTCGCCGATCCAGTCGGCGATTACGACGGTCGGCGGGATGCTGACGGCCAGATGAACGTGGTCCTCAGTCCCGCCCACCTCATGCACGATGACGTCTGGCGTCTGCAGGGCGCGGTGCCGGAGGTAATGGTGCGTTCGGTTCTCCACCGTATCGACGAGCACGGGCGCATCGTGTTTCGTGTGCCACGTGAGGTGCAGGTTGATGTCCGAATAGACGTTGCGGGGCATAGTCCTCTCCGGATTAGGGGATGCCGTCAGAAGCCCGTTGAAACGGGCTCATGCAGGAGGAGGATACAGGGGTGGTTGTTCGGCGCCCAGTCTACCAGTCCTGAAGGACTGGCCTATCAGCCCGGCTTCGCCGGGAAAGCCCCGTGAACGGGGCACTGGTTGCGTCGCGGATGGCGGTCGACCTGCACCACCCGATCGACCACAGAGTGTCCTACTAGCGTTAGCTCCGGTCCGGTCCAGGCGGGAACACGACCTGATCCTGCGGCTCGCATGTCTCGGACCCAGTACGAGGCTTCAACACGAAGGGGCGTGTGTGGCGGCGCGTCATTCCGTGCCGGTGATCTCGGCAAGCGCGCAGTCGATCTGGGCGATCATGGCGCGGGCTCTAGCTTCCATGTCGACGCCCCCCCCGATCTGAGCACGAACCCTGACCATCTGGAAGGCCTCGGCCGTGACTGATCGCATTCTTGTTGACACGGGGCCAATTGTCGCGATTCTCTCCCGAAAGGATTCCTACCACCGTATCTGCGTGGAAGAGCTTCAGACAATCCGCGCGGAGCTTGTGACCAGTTGGCCTGTGGTAACCGAGGTCGCGTGGTTGCTTCGCAAACGATCCGACGCGGTTCGTCGCTTCCTCGGCAGCATTGAGGGGGGGTCTTCACGGTGCTGGAACTGGACGCCGATGCTCCCCCCTGGATGGCTACATTCATGGATAGGTATCAGAAACTCGGCGCGCAGCTAGCCGATGCCTCGCTTGTCTACCTGGCAGAAAGGGAGGGGATCGAGACGGTCTTCACGCTCGACCGAAGGGACTTCCTGGTCTATAGGGTCAGAGGCGACAAAACACTGAACCTTATCCCCACGCCATGAACGGTCGTCCCGGCCCATTTGCCCTAGCATTACTGGCCATGCGAGACGTTCGGTTTCCCCATCAGGGACGTGCATACACGATGTTGTGGGGAGCTGCAATCAACCGATAGCTGCAAGGCGCGTCTTCCTGGAACCTATCACGTGCGCCAAGCGTCAGAAGCTGTGTCAGGATGCGCCTTGCCTGGCGACTTGACTTGGCGCATCCTTTCTCCGAAAGGCACTCCTGGGAGATCAGGCTTGGAGACGTACATTCGTCCATGCGGGGGCGCTCGCCTGCTGGCCGCCCTGGCTGCGGCAAGTTTGCTTGCGGCGTCTCCCTGCGCGTCCCACGCGACTCGACTGTATGTGCCGATGGGGACGCAGATCCAGCACGCCGAGCTCGTGGTGATCGCCGAGGCGGGACCGAGGGAAGTGCGACCTCCTGACGTCAGCGGTAACTGGTACGCCAGTATGAATATACACTTCAAGGAGGTCCTCAAGGGCAAGCCCGAGCTGGCTGGTGCCAAGATCGTCTTGAGGCTCCAAGGCGATTCTGCCGAGGCACGCGTTCCGCCCGAATGGCCTTGCGTCGGACTCGTCTTCGCGTCGGGTTGGGAGGAGGATCCTGGACGGGCGCTCAGGGAGGCCTACCCCAAGCCGAGGGATGTCGAACAGCTTCGAGTGCTGGTGAAGGTCTACGCGCTTCCCACGGAGCGGGCGCGTTTGCTGGCGTTGTGGGACTTGTATACACAGGGCAAGCTCGAGCGGCGCCAGTTGTTCGACGACTTCGGGCAGATGCGCGAGCCGGCGAACTTCCAGATCGTCGTTGACATCTATCCGCGGCTTGATGACGACGGACGCTTCCATGCGATCCGTCTCCTGGGCGCGATGGGGGATCGGCGTGGCTTGCCATTCCTTCTCGATGCGCTGGCAGCGCCGGACACGCGCAGGAGCCAGAAGGCGGCACGACTACTCGCAGCGTACTTCCCTGGCTGTCCGGGGGTGACCGAGGGATTTCGCAAGGCCTTTGACCGAGAGCATCTCTGCTATATGGCCGCGACGTACCTCGTGAAGCGATACCCCAAAGATCCGAGGTACAGGGCCGCTATCGAGCGGTACATGAAGAGCTGGCCGACCATCGACTATGCTGGAAAGCTCCTTGACGAGGGGCAGAAGGGGCGCGGAACGGAGCTTCTGTTCGAGGTGATCGAAGACGAGGATGCCAAAGCTATCGACCGCGTATTGGCGGCCCGGAAGGCACTCGATGTGGGAAGTGATCTCGATCGTATCCGAAAGGGGATGCTACCCGTTCTCAAGGCCGGAGTCCTGAGCGATCAGTATGTCCTCTGCGACTGGTCGGTGGAGCTCTTGCGTGCGCTGCATCATCCGGATTGCCTGGCGCCGCTGATAGAATCACTGAGCCACGATACGAAGCACTTCAAGTATCCCGAACGCTTGCGTGAGGCCACGTTTGCCATCGTCGAGTCGGGCCCGGCGGCGCGTGCGAGGGCGACCGACAGGTTGCTGGAGATGATACAGGGCTTGGGCCGTCCCGGCGCCACTCGGTTTCGAGAGCATCCGAACTTCGTCAACAACACGCATGTCTACTTCGTGGCGCTCTCCTGGCTGGGGGATGAGAAGGCTTATGAGGCGGCGGAGCGCGTGGTGGCGGAGAGGACGGCCAGGTTTCTACGCCCGGTCAGGCCCTTGATGGGCATCGGAAGCCGTGCGGACGACGGGGAATACCTGCTAACGGTTTTGCAGGAGAACCCGAACTTGCCTCGGATTGCTACGGAGTGGCTTGTCATCAGGCTTGGCGAGCTTCGCGAACCCAAGGCGGCCGGGCTGCTATGCGCCCTCTTCGGTGATCACACGGGCTGGCCGATCCAAAACACGCTTTCGCCGGCACTCATTCGAATAGGCGGTCCTGAGGTGATACGGGCCATGACCGGCCTGCTTCGGCATGAGAAACATAACATTCGGCGAGAAGCGATGAAGGTCCTCTACGGTGTCCAGAGGGAAGAGATGCTCCCACTGCTTCGTCAGATGCTGAAGGAGAAGGATCTCGGCTTGAAGCGGCAGGCCTGCGAGTACCTGGGGCGCGTGGGAAAACTCGGTGATCTCGATCTGGTGCTCCCACTATCCGACTTCTGGAAGGCGGACCGATCGGTTCAGGGGCCGGCAGCGAACGCCGTTGCCAAGATTCGAGAACGGTACGACTACGACGTCAACGGACCGATTCGGGCTCGTGATGGGTGATGCCGGAGATCGTATTGACGAGCCTGTCGTATACTTCCTGGATGGGAATCGAGGCAACTGGATATGAGTCTCTGCACGCTCTCGCTCGACTGTCTGACCTGTCTGATCGTTCCATTGGCTGCGTCGTCCGCCGAACGAACGACTATCCCGTACGAGGCGGGTTCGGGTCGGTGGCTGATTGATCCCGCCGGAATCATCTCGCGCGATGATGTCCTGTACGACTCCTATTCGGTGCAGCCGTGGGAGGCGATGCCGACGGGCGGGGGGGATCTGTCGGCGATGGTCCGCTTCGACGGGACGCTCCACCTGCACCTGACCAAATCGGACGCGTGGGGCTTTCAGGCTCCGCCGGACGCCAAGCCCGGGTCGCGCCACTTCAACAACGTCAGCCCGGGCCACGTCGAGCTGAGACTGGCCCCCTTGAATGAGGCGCTGAAAGCCTCGTTCCGACAGCGGCTCGATCTGTACCGCGGACGCGTCCTCATCACGTTCGCAGACACCGCGAGCGGACGCACCGAGCTGAGCGTCTGGGGACATCCCACGCGCAAGATCCTCGTCGTCGAGGTGGACGATCCGAAGGGCGTCTGCCCGGCCTCCTCGATCGTGCTGACAGAGTGGCGCGACACGATGGTCGTCAGCGCTACCGGCGGCATCCTCACGGCCCGCGAGGTCCAGACGCGGCCCGCTCGCCCGCACATGGCCAACACGGGCATGCAAGACTACTTCGACGAGGCGCATGATCCGCTGAAGGGCAGGGGCCTCGGCGTGGCCATCGGTCTTGGGGCGATGGCATCGCCGAAGGGGAGGGTCGACGGCAAGACCGCCTCAATGATCCTGCCAAACGACAGGCCTGCTCATTGGTATGTCGTCATCGCCGCGGCCGTCACCCCGTCCGGCAGCGGGGCCGACCCGATCGACGCCGCCAAGAGAGAGCTCTCGGACGCGATGAAGGTTCCCCTGGACAGCCTCCGCGCCGAGCAACAGGCGTGGTGGCGGGACTACTGGGGACGATCGTTCCTCCGCGTCACGAGTCCCGACAAGGCCGCCGACTGGCTGACGGCCGCCTATCACGTCCACCTCTACACGCTCGGATGCACGAACCGCGGGCCCGTCCCGGCCAAGTGGGACGGCGGCCCCGGCCTCATGCGAGGCGACGAGCGCACCTGGGGTCTGGCCGAGTGGGTCCAGGAGATCCGCTTCACGTTCATGCCGTGCTACGCGGCCAATCGGCTCGAGATAGCCAAGGGCCTGCCCGACCACTACTCGCGAATGCTCGACTACCTCACCGAGCAGACGAAGAAGATGTGGGGCCTGCCCGGGCTCTGGATCCCCGAGACCGTCCTGCCATGGGGGCACGCCGAGGACTGGATCTTGAAGGACGACGGGCGCGGCGCCGAGGGGCACTACCAACGGTGGGACCCCAAGACCGCGCCGTACGGCAAGTTCGAGCTGTACAACCCCTACGTCGGCTTCCTCCTCACGGCCGGGCTGGAGGTCTGCCATCACTACCTGACCCACTACCGCTACAGCGGCGACGAAGCCTTCCTGCGAGATCAGGCCTACCCGGTCGTCCGCGGCGTGTGCGAGTTCCTCTCCGGACTGCTCCGCAAGGGCGACGACGGCCGTTATCACCTCGACCCCGCCAATTCGCTGGAGACGTGGTGGATGGTCCGCGACCCGTCCGACACGCTCGACGGCATCCGCGCGATCTTCCCCCAGTTCATCGCCATGTCCCAGCGACTCAACCGTGATGAGACGCTGCGGGCCAAGTGCGCGGAGATTCTCGAGCAGCTACCCGACCCCCCGCTGGGTCACTGGGACAAGACAGGCAAGAACGACGCGAGCGTGGACGCCTACGCCCCGGCGGCCGCGATGGGCAAGATCCCGGGCAATCGCAACTTCGAGAATCCCGAGCTATATCGGGTCTACCCCTTCGCACTGAGCGGCATCGGCTCGGACGACGTCGATAGGGCTCGCCGGTCGTTCGAGCAGCGGATCTTCGTCCTGCCCCAGAGCTGGTCGATGGATCCGATCTGGGCCGCGCGGTTGGGACTAGGCGAGACGGCCTGCGATCTCGCCGCGCGCCACGCCAAGCAGTTCAACCGATTCCGCTACGGCGGATGGGACAGCCACAACTCCAGCGTCTTTCCCGGCGGCCTGGCCGTCGTTCCGTATCTCGACGGCGCCGGCGTGAGCGCGTTCGCCTTGCAGGAGATCCTGCTACAGAGCCACAATGACCTCATCCGCGTCGCGCCCGCCGTGGCCAAGAGCTGGTCGGGCATCTTCCGGCTCCGAGCCGAGGGCGGCTTCATGGTGGGCGCGGACCTCCTCGACGGACGTTCCCGATTCGTCGAGATCGAGAGCCTCCTGGGCAAGACGTGCCGAATCGCGAATCCGTGGACGGGCGTCTGCGTCGTCAGCCAGGGAAAGGACGAAGTCCTGCGAAGCGACACGCCGACAATCCAGTTCGATACGCGGCAAGGCGAGCGATACCTCCTCACCCCGGCCGAGATTCCCTTGACCCACTATCAACCCGCGCCCATTACCGATCAACCCAACAAGTCTCCCGGCCTGCCCGGTCGCGACTGAACGTCCTCGCGAGCAGCGCGCGAAAACGGCGTTTGGTACCCGGCGCAGGCGGTCGTACAATGAAGTGGGCGGCTCACGCCGAGCCGCCTGCGTGGGGAACGGGGTCATGTCTGCGATCTCTGCCCGGTCACAACAGAGCAACTTCCGACGCCCTCAACACTGGATGGTGTCTCTGCTGATCCCCGCTGTCTGGACCCTCAACGGATGCGGTACGACCATCATCCCGAGCCTGCCCGGCGGCGATCCCCGCGACGTCTCCGCTCCACAAGACGATCCCCCAAAGGATGCGGCAGGGGACTCGGCCCTCGGAGATCAGAGCGGCAGCACTGCCGATCCCGCTACCGCTTCGCCGCCGAACACCCCCGGCGCCGCCGAGGCCGACGACGGCGAGTACTACTACTATTACGACCCCGAGGATGGCTCCCTCCATAAGTACGTCTGGAGCCAGGACGCCTGGCACGAGGCCGACTGGGACGACGATGGCTGGTTCGAAGACGACTGGAATGACGACGGCTGGTACGAGGATTGGTGGAACGACGGCGGCTGGTACGCCGGCTACTGGAACGACGTCGGATGGTACGTCGCGTGGTGGGACGACGAGGGCTGGTACCTTGACTGGTGGGACGACGTCGGTTGGTATGAGCAGTGGTGGAACCAGGACGGCTGGTTCGAGGACTATCTCCGCCGCGCCGGAGGCCCGTGATCCCCGTGACGAAGACTGAGCGGTCCCTGCTCGTCGGTCGGCCCCGTCCCCCCGAACGCGGGCATCGACAAGCTCCAGGCCCCAGCAAGCCAAATGCGGATGCACACGGGCAGAAAGCCGCCAAACGTGCCGTCGCCCTGCTGGCGATTCTCGCTCTCTCCTCGGCCGGGCAGGGCCTTGCCGAACAGGTTAGCCCGAAAGTGACGCCGATGACGCTCGACCCGGTCCCGCCTCAACCCGCCGAAAGCGACTGGCAATTCGTCAAGGAGCTGCAGCAGCCTTACCACCAGAAGACCGACTGGCCGCCGCGCGACCGTCGACCCGACGAGGCCGACCTGTCCCGCGGCGTGATCGTCGAGGCGCGATTCCCCGATCCCCTAAAGCGCCTGGACACGGCCTACCAGGACCTTCACGACTTCCTCGATGCGACCAACATCGGGCAAGCCGGGCCCTTCAAGATCGTCACCGACCAGATCTCCACGCAGGTCCCCGAGACGTATCGCATCGTCGTCACGCAGGCCGACTGCAGAATCCAGGCCGGCGACACCGAAGGCATCCGCCGCGGCATCTTCTACGTGCAAGACCGCATCCTCTCGGCACAGGCACCGTTCCTGCCGCTGGGGACCGTGCAGCGCGTCCCCGTCATCCGGACCCGCATCTCCCGCTGCTTCTTCGGACCGATCAAGCGCCCGCCCAAGAACCGCGACGAGTTGCTCGACGACGTCAACTACTACCCCGATCAGTATCTCAACCGCCTGGCCCACGAGGGCGTCAACGGGCTGTGGCTGACCATCCGGTTCGCCGACCTCTGCCGAACGGAGGCGGTTCCCGAATACGGCCAAGACGCCGAACGCCGCCTCGCCAAGCTCCGAGACACCGTCCGTCGTTGCCTGCGCTACGGCATCAAGATCTACGCCTTCTGCATCGAACCCGCCGGCTTCCCGGCCAATAGCCCGGTCCTGGCCGCGCATCCCGACCTGGGCGGGCATCGGACCCCGAGCCTCGTCTACTTCTGCCCCAGCGGCAAGGCGGGCCAGGCCCACCTCGAGCAAGCCACGAGAACCCTCTTCTCGGCCGTGCCCGGTCTCGGCGGCCTGATCAACATCAGCATCGGCGAACGTCCGACCATCTGTCCCAACGGCGGGATCGAGAACAACAACTGTCCCCGCTGCTCCAAGCGACAGCCCTGGGAGGTGCTCGCCGATTCCCTCTCCGCCATGGCTCGCGGCATGCATGCCGTCAACCCAAGCGCCGAGCTCATCTCCTGGGCCTACATCCCCGACAACGGGACCGGCGGCAAGGGTTGGGGCGACGACGCGCACCTCCTCACGGCCGAGCACATGCCGGATGGGGTGATCCTGCAGCACAACTTCGAGTCCGGCGGCGGCAAGGAACAGCTCGGCAAATGGCGTCACGCGGGCGACTACTGGCTGAGCTACATCGGCCCCGCGCCGCGCTTCCGCGCTTGTGCCGAGAGGGCGGTCGCGCGCGGCACGCGGATGTTCGCCAAGCTGCAGGTCGGCTGCTCCCACGAGGTCGCCAGCGTGCCGTTCGTCCCCGTCCCCGGCAACCTGTATCGAAAGTACAAGGCGATGCGCGAGCTGGGTGTCAGCGGCGTCATGCAATGCTGGTTCTTCGGGAATTACCCGGGCGTGATGAACCGCGCGGCCGGCGAGCTGGCCTTCGCCCCGTTCCCGCCGTCCGAGGAGGCGTTCCTCCTCGACCTGGCCCGGAGAGACTGGGGCCACGATGCGGACAAGGTCGTCCAGGCCTGGCGTCTGTTCTCGGAAGGCTACGAGTCGTATCCCCTGAACTGCACCTTCGGCTACTACGGCCCGATGGCCGACGGTCCGGTCTGGCCGCTGCACCTCGTGCCGGTCGACCGCCCCCTCGCTCCGACGTGGCTCCTCGATCAGTATCCCCCCAGCGGCGACCGCATCGGTGAGTGCATCACCTCCACCCACACGCTGGACGAGGTCCTGACGCTCTGCCAACGCATGGCCGAGACCTGGAACCGAGGCGTCGAGATCCTCCAAGGCCTCAAACCCAAGTATTCCGGCAACAGGCAACGCCTGATGGACATCGGCCTGGCCGAGGCGCTGGGGATCCAGTTCCAGAGCGGATACGACAACCTGAAGTTCTACGCTCTGCGCGAGTCGCTTGCCTGGCGGCAGGGGCCCGAGCGCGCGGCCCTCCTCGACGAGATGGAAGCCCTCGTCAAGACGGAGATCGCGCAAGACGAGCGGCTGCTCGCGCTGACCGAGGCCGATTCCCGGCTCGGATTCCACTCCGAGGCCGAGGGCTACAAGTACCATCCCGCCAAGATCCGATGGCGGTTGACCCAGTTGAAGCGCCTCCTCGCTACGGAGTTCCCCGAGGTCCGCCGACGTCTACAGGCGCGCCTGGCGGCGTTTCCCGAGTACACCGGCCAGGAGCCCACCGGCAAGGTCTACGATTGTCGCGTCTCCGACCGTCCCGTCCCGCTGGACGATGCGGCCCTTGAGGGACCATGGAAAGGCTTGGCTCGGCAAACGTGCGTGGATCATCGCGCCACCTCGAAGGCCGATGACAAAGAGGTCGTCTGGTGTGCCACGCGCGATGGCGAAGCGCTCTACGTCGGCGTCGAGTGCCGTGACGCGCGGGCACGAAACAGCGCCGTCGAGCTCATCATCGAACCGAAGCGGTTGTGGCCCGTGCACCGGTTCTTCGTCACGCCGGACGGATCACACCACCACCGTCTCGCCGGCGGGCAGGAGATACGTGACTGGCAGGCCGTCGGACGCCGTGCTAACAGCACGTGGTCGATACAGGTTCGAATCCCCTTGGCGAGTCTTGGTCTGAGCCGGGACGACCGCCGCCCCATCAGGATGAACGTGGCCACGACCGCCCCCCCCCGCCGATCATGGGTGGCTTTCCACCCCCTCGCGTCAAGACTGTTACATGGCTCCGACAACCCGGCCGATCTCGGCTGGCTTCGATTCGCGCCCAAGTCCAAGCCCGCGAAGTGATCCATCGCCTCACCGAACCGATCCGGTATTGGCCTCCGCCCTTTTCTCGGACGATTCGCCAACCTCGGCGTATCCGATGTGTCTAGACACGTGGGTGGGGTGCCCAGGCATACACGCATCCTGTCTTACGGTCCGCGAGCCGCCTATCTGCTGTTGTGACGGGAGGATAGATCATGTCTCGAACGGCCTTATTCGGCCGGCGGATTCCTCGGCTGCCGCCGGCGCTTACGCCTGTGATCCTCATGCTTGCCCTGGCCTCGCTCCTATGCGGCTGCGGAACCGCGGGATACTATCCGTTCCTGCCGGGCGGTGGCGGATACTACTACGAGGACGTCTACTACGACGACACCTACTACTACTACGACGACTACGACTCATCCGGCCTCTGGTGGTTCGGCGGGGACTACTACTACGACGACGCGTACTACTATGATGACGCCTACTACTATGACGACGCGTACTACTACGACGACACCTACTACTATGACGACGGCTACTACGACGACGCCTATTACTACGATGACACCTACTACTACGACGACGATTGGGACGACGACTACGACGATGACTGGGTAGATGATTGGTAGAATCGCGTAGCGGCGATTCTGATCCGCATTGCCCGGTTCCTGCGAATCTCGAAACGTCGCGACGGAGAGGTCTTCAGCGGCGCCTGCCCCCACGTTACGTCAAGGCGTAGGCGTTCGGATTGCCACCCTTGGCCCGGCCAACCTGTCACGGCCAGGAGCGGAGGATTGGCGCATCTCCCTTGGCCGCGGTTCTCCCGTTATCTCGTCCGGTGACCTCGCTGCCTAATCGCCTTACGGCGGCGTGGTTACGCCACCTCGCGAGTCCCCCGCCTCCGACGTCCGTCCCGCGGTCTCCCCGTCGGCTTGAACCACACCACCCAGGCTGCGATAATACCCCGTTTAGGTATGCGGAAACCTTGTGGGAAAGCCGGGCGAGTGTCTAAGTCCATACAGCTTCTAGTCCTCGATGTCGACGGCGTCCTGACGGATGGCCGTCTGCTCATGGTCGAGAACGCGGGGCTGATCAAGGCCTTCCACGTTCTCGACGGCGGCGCGATCCGCCTGTGGCGGGAATCCGGCCGGGACGTCGCGATTCTCACCGCCAGGCGGAGCCCGGCGGTGGCCCAGCGTGCCAACGAGTTGGGGATCGAGCACGTGCTGCAGGGCTTCGACGACAAGCTGAGTGGCTACGAGCGCCTCTGCCGCGAACTGGGCGCCTCCGACGAGTCGATCTGCTATGTCGGCGACGACTTCCTCGACCTCCGCCCCATGCAGCGGTGCGGCTATCCCGTCGCGGTGGCCAGTGCCGCGCCGGAGGTCAAGCGGGTTGCCGCCTACGTGACGGGACGCTCCGGGGGGGCGGGGGCCGTTCGCGAGGTCGTCCAGCACCTCCTCTCTCGAGCGGGCCAGTGGAACGACTTGGTGGACAAGTATCGGCTGGCGCCCATCGCCGGAAAGGGGTGATGCCATGCTCCGAACGTTCGTACTGATCGCGGCCAGCGCGTCGATCATCGTCGTGGCATTCGCCGCGTATACGTATCAGGACCAGGACAGCTACCTGGCGCCCATTCAAGAGATGAAGGACCTCGCTACCTCCCGACCGACCGTCGATACCGAAGGCAAGGGCCTGAAGTTCAGGAACGTGCCGATCCGCCCGGGGACCAAGCCCTTCATTATCGTCTACGAGGCCGACGGTGAGCCCAAGTACCAGTTCCGCTCCGACAAGTGGGAACCGATCCGCGAGGACACGTTCGAGCTGATCCATCCCGAGGTCTGCGTCTTCATGCCCGGCGGGCAGGTCACACGGATCATGGCCGACAAGGGCACGATCTTCGTGGAGCGCTCGCGCGGCAACAACCTGAACCCCAGGCGAGGGCACCTCACGGGCCACGTGGTCATCCTGATCGATCGCACGGACAAACGATGGCGAAAGGCCAACCCTGAGCTGGCCGATCCCGCGCAGCATCCGGACCACATCATCAAGATCTGGATGGACGAGATCTCTTTCGACCTCGACCGGTCCTACATCAAGAGCGACGGCACCCTGCGGGTCCAGAGCACGGAGGTCGAGATCGAGGGCAAGGGCCTGACGCTCGCATGGAACGAGCGCGACAACCGTATCGAGGAGCTCGCGATCGAGGAAGGCAAGTCGATGGAGCTCCGTCGCGGCGGGAGCTTGGTCTCCTTTGGCATGCCGGGCGAAGAAAAAGAGGGCAAGGGCTCCACGACCAAGCCCGCCGCGCCCACGCCCGAGCAGACGGCCGAGGCCGCTCGCACGCTGAGACAAGCCGCGGCCATGACGTCCGTGGGCGTCGCCATGGCCGAGAAGAAGACCGATCGAGCCCCGTCGACCTTCATCCGACGTGCGGTATCGGCCGGCGCCACCGCCAACCGCGCCTTGTCCATCGAGCAGGTCTTCCCCAAGAAGGAGGCTGACCAGAAGGGCGCGGGCCGGCGGACGGGCGAGTTTAGCGATACCCCCGCCAAGCCGCGAAAGAAGATCCGACTGTTCGATCGCGATGAGGACAGCCCCTATAAGCGCAAGAAGAAGCAGATCGACACGTACCTGGCGATCTTCGAGAACGACGTGGTGGTCGAGCAGATTCGCGGAATGAAGATGCTCGGACGCCTGAGCGGCGTGGACCGTCTCGAGCTCGTCTTCGACGTCGGCGAAAACGCCCGTCAGGCGGCGCGGGGCAACCAGGGAAACGAGGGGGATCAAAAGACCGAAGACAGACGCCACGAGAAGGACGAAGCGGGCCACGAGAAGGACAAAGCGGCCGGACCCACGGCGTCTCAACCCAGCCAGGCCCAGGCGATGGCCCGCGTCGCCACGACCACCTCGGCCCCGACCACACAACCGGAGGATCGAACCCGACTCCGCCTCCTGTGGACCGGGCGACTCGTCATGAGGCCCGTCGAGTCCGAGGGCGAGCAGACCGGCAAACGCTTCGACGCCCGCGCCGTCGGTAAGGAAGTCCGCATCATCGACAAGGAGCAGGGAGAAGTCGTCTGCCAGCAACTCATCTTCAGCAACGAGACCGAGCAGGCCTGGCTCTACGGCACCTCGGACCACCCCGTCCGCCTCTGGTCCGGAGAATCGCGACGGTTGCAGGGCAACACGATCTACCTCGATCGGAAGACGGGCCTCGCCGTCTTCGACGGCCCCGGCCTGATGACCGATACCCGAAAAGCCCTCGCCGAGATCGCCGTGCCCGGCGGCGAGGCCGACGGTGCCAAGGCCGACGACAAGGACGAGAGAATCGAGCTGAGCTGGAGCCAGGGGGCCCAGTTGGAGTTCGGCGTCGCCGACGTCACGCGCGTCGACCCCGCCACCGGTCGCGAGGTGACCAAGCGACGCGAGCACGTCAAGCAGGCCTCGTTTCGAGGCAACGTGAGCATGCGCCAGGGGGATCAGGCCATCAAGGCCGAGGAAGTCATCATGACCCTCGGCCCGCCGACCAGCGCGAAGGCGTTCGTGGGGCCCATGGAGGCCGTCCGCGCCAGCGGAGGCGTGTCCCTCCAGCAGCAGGACAATCTCATCAAGGCCGAGAAGCTCAGCGTCAGCATGACCGTCGACGAGCACGGGCGAAACGTCCCCAAGTCCGCCACCGCCTACGGCGACGTCCTGGCCAAGCAGGGCGAGCGGTACATCCGCGCCAAAGACCTCCTCTCCGTCGTCATCGGAGAGGCCGCCCCGCCGCCGGGCAGTCAGCCGGCGTCCCGTCCCGGCGGCTTGCTCGACGTCGATCCGGCCCAGATCGAGAAGATCAGAACCCTCGCCGTGGCTAGCGGCATCCCCGCCGCGCAGATCGACGAGCTGATGAAACGGAAGGACCTGACCATCGCCATGGTTCGCGCCTTCGTTGCCTCCAAGAACATCAATCCCACGGTCGTCGAGAAGCTCCTCAAGCCCAGGAAACCCAAGTCGCGCCTCTCCATCGTCGAGATGCACGCCTTCGGCGATGTGGTGGCCATCGACCCCGAGCAGAAGCTCGATACGCAGGCCGAGGAGCTCCACTGCTCCGTCCCCGACGGCAAACGTATCGAACGCGCCACCGTCATCGCCAAGCCGGGCGAGCAGGCCTCCGTCGAGTTGGCCGATTACGTCATCCACGGGCACCGCATCAAGATCGACGTCCCGCGCCGCTTCGCCGAGGTCCCTGACAAGGGGTGGGTGCGTTTCGCCTCCAAGCAGGGCCTCGACGGCCGCAAGCTCGACAAGGAGGTGCCCATCACCGTCCAGTGGTCAAAGGAGATGAAGCTCGAGGGCCAGCGCAACGTCGGACGATTCGTCGGCGACGTCGTGGCCAAGAGCCAGGCGAGCCACCTCGAGTGCGATCTCCTGCAAATCCACTTCGAGGACCTGCCTCCCGCCGTGACCGAGCTGGCCAAGAAGAAGGCGCCCGAAAGCCGCTGGCAGATGATCGAGAAGATGATCTTCAAGCGGTCCAAGTCGGGTTCGCAGGAGCAGTCCCCAGGCGGAATCTTCAAGGACAGCTTCGACAAGAAGCCCGTCAACGTCCTGGCCCAGGGCAACGTCGTCGTCGTCTCCAGCATCTACGACAAGGAAGCAGAGACGCGCCTCCTCAGCCGCATGCGACTGGCCGGCCCGAACCTGACCGTCGACCTCAAGACCGAGCAGCTCGACATCACCGGCCCCGGCTCGCTGCTCATCGAGGACTATCGCCTGCCCACGCCCAAGCAGGGAGCGACGCCGCGACCGCCGATCAGCCGTCCGAAGGACCCGCTCATGGGCGACCTGGCCGGTCGCGGACCGAGCCAGACGGCCTTTACCTGGGCCAACAGCATGACCTACTTCCTCCAGAACAATCTCGCCGTGCTCGATCGCGAGGTTCGAATGGTCCACAATGCCGGCGCGGCCATGGTCATGGGCGAGGACCTCGCCAAGGCCATGAACGTCGACATGACCAAGCTTCGCATGAAGGGACGCGAGGCCGAGCTCACCTGCGAGAACCTGACCGTCGAGTTCCTTCGCGGCAATCGCAAGACCAAGGGCGGGTCGCCGTTCGACATGGCCGGCTCGTCCGAGCTCAATCGACTGATCGCCACCGGGAACATCTACATGCGGGACAGCGGGCGCTCGCTCGTCGGCGAGGAGCTTACGTACTTCCGCGAGCGCAACGAGATCACGATCTCCGGAACGCCGGAGAACGATGCCCGCCTCTTCGTCGAGAGCTCGGAATCGCAGCGCGGTCAGCGGATTCGCGCGCCGCGGATTACCTGGAACCGAAACACGGGGGACATCGACGCGCCCGGCGCGCGGATCGACAGCGTCAGTCACTGACCGGGCCCACGGCCTGCAGGATAGGCGTCACTAAGTTGCCGATCTACCGCGTCGTGCCGAAGGCGCATTTTCTCCCTCGGGAATTTGCCTTTCCGTTGGGTCCGGGAATAATCCAATAGAACGTATCGCGTGCGGGAGAGGTTGGTCACCGCCCGATTGAGAGTCACGTCTAAGAGGCAATCGGGTTCGGCACGCGCTTGGGTGAGCCCTGACCGAGGATCAGATTGACCGACCGCTTCTGTGATTCATGCCAATCTCGACCCATCGGCCGGACCGTCACCGACCCACTCGACGGCGCGGCGGGTAGTCCGCCGGCTCCGAGAAAAAGGGCCCAAGCACGTCCGCGGTTCAAGGCAACACGACCCCGGCTAGGGGCTTCAAGAGCTGAGCGTCCGACTTGTACTCGTCCAGGTCCGCCGGACGCGGGCCTGACGTTCGAGGTGAAGCGCAACCGCGCCGTCGCCTGACGCAAGTGGAGTGCGTGCTCACCTCGGCGAGCCATCATGGATGTTGGGAGGGGTCAGTCGCGAGGGAGTGCGCGGACGGACCGCTAGTGCTGCCCGGCCAAAGGGGCTTGGCTCCTTGGGCCGGGGCGATCCGGAGGGAGGATGTTTCGCACCAAGGTGCAGGAACCTTGGCGGTTCCCATCCGCGCACCCCACGCTGTATGGACCGACGCTAGGTCGATCGACGCGTGACTCGGCGAGTAAGGCAGGGGGCCGACTCGCCACGGGCTCGCATGTGATGACGGTCGGCGTGCTTGCCCGGCCACGATCGGGGCTTGCGGCCGCGGTCATGCGTCGGTGTTTTCCGCAGGGGAGTCTTTGGAAGCACGGCACGCCGACCGATTTTCATAGCGCTGCGGCGACGTCGGGGGGCGTCGTCGCGGCCGTTTGTTACATGCCATCTGCTTACTACGATCCGCCACCCCGGAAGGATCAACGTTCACCGAAGATTCGCTGAATGACCGTCCGCGCGTCGACGTCACCGTAGCACGGGCGTCTCGCCCGTGATCATTCACGCCCAAGACGCTCATGCCGCGTGCCCGACGTATGCGAGGCGTCTGATCTCGAACGGTCGTTCGGACTGAGCTGTCTGCGGGAATGTTTGAACGGATCGCCAAGAGCGGGTGCGGGATCAGAGCGATGATCTGCTCGTCGTGCCCCTGGACCTTACGCTCCAACTCGTCCAGCTTTCGGCCCAGCTTGTCGTGCGTCGACACCGCCTCGCGAAGCTTCACGAACGTCCGAACCACAAAGACGCTCACCTCGACCGCCCGATCCGAGTTCAGAACGTTCGCCGCCGCCTTGTGCCACCACGAAGGCAGCAGGTACATTAATCACGCGATGGGCAACCAAGCTCCGCTGGGAACCATCCACCTGACGATGGACGCGGGTCACACGGAGGAAATGCTCGAAGCCCATTGCCCACAAGCGTTCCGACGCTGAAGATGGACACGAAGAAGCGACAGTACATCTGCCCACGGTGGTCAAGGACAACCATGATGCCAAGAATCGTTGGGTCAGCCGTGGTCTGTGCCGCCTGGGCATGTGCGATCGTTGCGGGATCTCCTTGGCTATGGGCGGAGGATTCGCCCTCGATTGTCGTCTCGGCGCAACACGGCAACGTCCCCGCCAATCCGAGCCTTGTGAACTTGCCCTTCGGCACCATTGTATCGAAACACGATTTCATGTTGACCGGCCCAGCCAAGGAGCCGCTCCTGGGCCTGCTCCTTGGCAACGGCGATCTGGGGGCCTCGGTCTGGGCCGACGGAGAAACGCTGGTCTTCACCCTGGGCAAGAACGACGTCTGGGACCGGCGATACAACACGAGCCACGACCGTCCGATCGTAACCTACGACCAACTGATTGAGCGAGTGACGAACGGAACGTGGGATTTCGGCAACTACTATTGCTCGCAGCCCGTCGAGATGAACTTCTCACCGACTCCCAAGCCGGTTGCCCAAGTGCGTCTCTCCGGCCTGGGGGCGATCTCCAATCTCCGTCTGCGCTTGGCCGACGCCACGCTCACGTTTGATACGCCCCGTGGTCAGGCGACCGCCTTCATCGAACGCGCCCGCAATGTCGTGTCTATCCGCCTGCCTGCGCGAGCGGCAACGGACTTGCAGGCCGAGGTGTTCCGCCCTCGCGAGACGCTCGACTGGTCCAAGCCGCCGCCACCCCCAGCGGCATTCATGAGCCAGCCGTCACCGGAAAACGCGCGCGACCCGGCCAACGCGCCCCTTGCGCCGCCCGAGACTGGCATATCGGGAAAGGCATTCTGGACGCTCCAGCGGATTCCGGCCGAGCCGACGTTTCCCAACGGATTTGCCGTCGCCACCGCCGCCATCTTGGCCGGCGCCGAGGGCGAGATGTCGCAAGGGACAGACCGGGTGACCCACCGGGTGAATTCGACACAGGGGCCATGGGTCACCATTGCCGTTGCCGTGAGGACCACGCGCGACGGCGATGCGGATCCCGCGGCGGGTGCCTGCCAACTCGCCAAGCTCGCCGTGAGCGAAGACGTGGAGAAGGTCCACGCGCGACATGCGAGCCAATGGAAACAGTTCTGGTCGCGCAGCTCGGTTGAGATCAAGGCGGCCCAGGGGGCGGATGCGACTCTGGCCCAGGATGCCTCGCTGTCCGAAAGGCTGTTCTATCACAACCTCTATCTGCTGGCCTGCTGCTCGCGCCCCGGCACCGTCGCGCCAAGTCTGGTGGGCAATTGGATCTGGATGGACCTCGCGCCCTGGCATGGCATCTACATGCTCAACTACAACTTCCAGCAGACGTTCTGGCCGGCCTTCGTCTGCAACCACGCCGAACTGGCGCGGCCCTACTTTGAAAGGTTTTGCCAGACCTTCCCCGTTGCCCGGAAGAACACGGCCTTCGCCTACGGCAAGGACGCACGTGGAGCCGTCTTTAACACGTGCGACTACCCCATCCGGCGCGACAAGATGATGTACCCCAGCTTCGTCTACGACCTCACCATGGATGCCTCGGCCTGGATCATGCAGCATTTCTGGCGACAGTGGCAGTACGTCGGAGACCGCGAGTTTCTCGAGCAGCGCGCCTATCCGATGATGGTGGAAGTGGCACGATTCTACGAATGGTTTCTGCACCGCGGCCAGCGACAGGACTGCGCGCCCTACGTGCCCAAGGACGGGCGCCTGCACGTCTTCCCGACCTTTTCACCGGAACACTGGGGGATTGTGACGCGGCGATTCGAACGGAATCGCGACAGCGCTTCGGCAATCGCCTTTATCCGCTACCACGTGCTCGCGACGGCCGAAGCAGCCGATATCCTGGAACGCGACGCCGAAGAAGCCTCGCGCTGGCGGAAACTGGCACAGCGATTGCCCGACTATCCCACCTTTGAGACACCCAAAGGAAAGATCTTCGTCGACGTGGCCGGCGCTCCGCCCATCGAGTACAACCTTCCCGTTCCGTTGATCCCCATCTTCCCGGCCGAGGACCCGACGTTCTGGGCCAAGCCGGAGCAGGTCGAGATCGCCCGTCGCACCGCGCAAGTGATACAGACCAACGGTAACAACAGCCTGGTGACGTTGGGGGTGGTTCGCGCGCGATTGGGCGTGCCCGACAGCCTGGCCCGGTTTCTCGCCGACGTGCGGAAACGCCTGTATCCCAACGGCGTGATCGAGCTGGCACTCGCGGAGAAGTGCCCGCGCTTCCTGAAACTGGGCATCTTCACCGAGAATTTCGCCGCCGCCGGCGTGATTGCCGAGCACCTGCTGCAGTCGCATCCGGACGCCACCTGCAAGCCCTTGTTGCGGCTGTTTCCAACACTCCCTGCGAACGTGGATGCCCGATTTGCCGGACTGGTGGGTCAAGGCGGGTTCGAGGTCACCGCCGAGCGCCGACAGGGACGCGTGACCGAGGTCAGAATTGCCAGCCGTCGTGGGGCGAGCTGTCGACTCTTGAATCCTTGGGGCAAGTGTAAGGCGACGTTGAGCGCGAAAGGCAAGAAGATCGGCGCGATGGTCGGCGAGGTGTTCGAGTTTCCCACGCAAGCCGGCCAGACGTACGTTCTTGGTCACACGATCGAAGGAGAGTGAGAATGCGAGAGAACAATGCGTTGCCTCCGATGACCTGTCTGATTGCGGCCCTTGCGCCGTGTGCGGCAGCCTTCCTTGGTGTCGGAGCCACTCTATCTGCCGCCCCATGGGACCCCTCGGCGGACGACTATTCCGGCCATAGAGGTAAAACGATTTACGTCTCGAAGCTCGGCGACGACTCCGACGGCAGCAGTTGGCGGAAAGCGTTTCGCACGATCCAGGCGGCGCTGTTGGCCATACCGGACGACAAGGGCGGACACCAGATTATCGTGCGGCCCGACACCTACCTTCAAGGAACCTGAGAAGGGAGCGAGGGATCCGTCCTATTCGATCAAGGGCAAGGTTGCCGTGTACGTGCATTACGACCAGCCGGTGCCCAGCGGCTTCGAGCGGCTCGGACTCTGGCCCGTCGAGGTATTCGCCCACATCGCGCCGCCGCGGCCCTGTCGCGTCGAAAGACGCTAAGCATTGAATGGAGGTTCCATTGCCCGTTCCCCCAAGCGAAAGCGGAGTAAGCGCCCCCAAAAGCCCCCCCTAGACCCTAAACCCCGACCCCTCCTCCTTCGTCCTTCACCCTGTGTACTTCCTACTTCGCACTGTTCCAGTGCGCTGACCCCCTTATCCCAACAGTGCAAGAGAGACCGCCGGGGCCTCTCGAAACAAGCGGCCGGAAGCCGTTTTCCGAAAAGGGGGTTGAGATGAGGGGCCGCAAATAGGGCGTCAAAAGTCGTCCTCGGCAAACCACCCGAACCAAGCCAGCCCCCCAGGCCCTAAGCCCTAACCCCTAGACCCTAATGAAAGGAACCCACCATGAACCCGAACGATCCCACACCAGGCGCCGACAAGCTCTCAATCAAGCAGTGGCGAGCGCTCGACTCCCTCCTCCTCGGCAAGACCATCACCGAAACCGCCGCCGAGGTCGGCGTCGACCGTAGCACCATTCGCCGATGGTTCGTCCTCGACTTCGACTTCCAGGCCGAGTACGCCCGGCGCCGAAACGAGTTCGTCCGCACCATCGACAACCAGCTCCGCCGCCTCGCCCACAAGGCCATCGCCGCCCTCGAAACCGCCCTCGACGCCGGAAAGGCCTCTGCCGCCCTCGCCCTCCTCAAGGGTCTCGGACTCCTCACCGGCAAGCGCCCCCAATTCGAGCACGACATCCCCAGCCTGCTCGAAGGCCGCTACATCGATCGAGTGGCCCTCGTCACCGATCTCAACCAATCCCGCCGCACATTCGGCATCGCACCGCGAATCGTGCGGGAAATGCGCGCATTTCGCGACATTCCCCCCGACCAACCCGCCCCCAACAAGCCCAAATCCACCGCCCGGCACGACCCCGAGCGCGCCAAACCCCCCGCGACCCGCGTCCAAGACGCCCCCTAAGACGCCTCGCGCCCTCGCGCCATCCCCAAACAGACGTTAGTGGTCACTAACAACACGACCACCACGCAACCGGTGCGCCCCTAAAGCCTGAAGCCTGAGGTCTGAAGTCTGAAGCCTGAGGTCTGAAGTCTGAGGTCTGAGGTCTGAGGTCTGAAGTCCCACGTCGGCCCAACCACCGCTGCGGACAACCTACGACGCCGCTTCAAGGACCACCGCGCCCGATTGACCCCCGGCCGCGCAAATCCCCAGAATCGCGGTGGCCTTGTTCCCGGCCCTCAACTCGTTCGCCACGGTGATCACCATCCGCGCGCCCGTCGCGGCGAACGGGTGGCCCAAGGCGATCGAACCTCCGTGGACGTTGATGTCCTCCGCCCGCAGCACCCCGACGGCCTCCTCGAGACCCAGTCGCTCCCGGGCGAATCCCGCGCTCCCCATCGCCTTCAGGACGCTGAGCACCTGCGCCGCGAACGCCTCGTGGATGTCCACAAGATCCACGTCGCCGAGCGACATCCCCGCGCGCTTAAGCGCCCTCGGCACCGACAGGGCCGGCCCGATCAGCAGTTGGTCCGCCGGGTCCACCGCGTCGTACGACCAGCTCCGGAATGCGACGCGCGGCGAAAGCCCCAGCGACCGGGCCTTCTGCTCGCTCATGATCAGCACCGCGGCCGCACCGTCCGTCAGCGCGCTCGAGTTGCCGGCCGTCAGCGTCCCGTCCTTCGCGAAGGCGGGCCGAAGCTTCGCGAGCTTCTCGATGCTCGTGTCCGGGCGGACGATGTCGTCGGCCTTCACCGTCGTCCCGTCGGGCGTGTCCACCGAGATGACCTCGTCGGCGAAACGCCCGCTTGCGATGGCCCGCGCCGCCCGCCCATGCGACTGCGCGGCGAACGCGTCCTGCGCTTCACGCGAGATCTCGTTGTCGGCGGCCATCCGCTCGGCCGACTCGCCCATCAGCTCGCCCGTCGTCCGCTCGCGAATGCTGGGCCGCTGCGGGATGAGGTCCCGCCGGATGCTCAATCGCCCCAGCAATCGAAAGTAGTCGAGCACCGTCGACTTCGAGCTCATCAGCACCGGTGCGGTCTTATGCACGAAGCTCTGCGGGAACTTGACCTCCGCGTTGCTCGTCGAGTCGCTCCCACCGGCGATCACGACGTCGGCCTCCCCCCGCTCGACGGCCGCCACCGCCTGCGTAATGGCCACCAGACCCGACGTGCAGGCGCGGCTCACCGTCGTGGCCTCCACGCTCGTTGGCAGCCCCACGTCCAGCACGATCTCCCGCCCGATGTTGACCGACGCGCTCGGCAAAATGACGCCGCCCCAAATGACGCCGTCCACCTCATCCCCTGGGATGCCCGTTCGCTCGAGCAAGGCTCGGACCGCCGCCACGCCCAGGTCGATCGTGTCGAGACGCGTGAAGACGCCGAACGCGCGGACGAACGGCGTGCGTACACCATCGACAAGAACGGCTCGGTTCCGCGTGGGTTGATCGAATGATACCGGCATCGGCTTGGGTCTCCTGACTCGGCGGATCACGCTCCGACGAAGCTGCCCCCGCAAACGCGAAGGACTTGACCGGTCAGCCCCACCGCGCCCGGGCTGGACAGAAACGCGACGGCCTCGGCCACGTCTTCCGGCAGCCCGCCCTGCGACAGGTTACACAGACGACGCGCGACCTGCCGCGTCATCAGCGGAATGGCCGCCGTCATCGCCGTCTCGATGAAACCGGGCGCGACGGCGTTGGCCGTAATCCCCCTCTCTGCCAGCATCGGCGCTAAGGCCTGGACGTAACCGATCAGGCCCGCCTTCGACGCGGAGTAGTTCGTTTGACCCACGTTCCCCGCGATGCCCGACACCGACGACAGGCACACGATGCGACCGTCGCGGCGGAGCAGCGGATCGAGGGCGTCCGTCAGCGCGATGACCGCCACGAGGTTCACCCCGAGCACCTGCTCCCAGCGATGAGCGTCCATGTTGGCCAGCGTCTTGTCGCGCGTGATGCCGGCGTTGTGGACGACCACGTCCAGCCCGGCAAATCGCTCTTTGACGAACTCCGCGATCGTGTCCGGCGCGTCCGGATCCGTGATGTCGCTCGGCAGCGACGTCCCGCCAATCTCGCCGACCAGCTTCTCGAGGGACTCCGCTTCAGCCGGACGATCCACGCCGAGGACGTGAGCGCCCTCCCGCGCCAGAGCACGCGCGGTCGCCGCCCCGATGCCCCGGCCCGCCCCCGTCACCAGGGCGACCTTCCCCTCGAGCGAACCAGGACGCAGACCGATCGCCTCGCCGCTGGCCCGCGACGAGATGCGCAGCGCCTGCCCGGAGACGTACGCCGAGTGCGCGGACATCAGGAAACGCAGAACAGCTTCGAGCCGGTCCTCGGCGCCGCCGTCGACATACACCGTCTGCGCGGTCGCGCCCTTCCGGCCGATCTCGCGCCCGATACTGCGGACCATGCCGTCCAAGGCCCGCGCCGCCGCTGCTGCCGCGGGCGTCGATGTCTGGTCCGACGGTCGTGAGACGACAACGACCCGGCCGCACGGACGCAGAGGCCGGATCCACGGATGAAGAAAATCGTACACCGCCCGAAGGTCTTCAGGCCTCTCCAGCCCGGTCGCGTCGAACACCAGGCACCCAGGACGCAAGTCCTCGGGCGGCTCGCGATCAGAGAGCCACGCCGCGGCGCGCCCGCATGCTTCCCCACGCTCTCGATAGACCTCGAACTGATCGCGGCTCCCGACCACCCACGTCACCGCTCCGGCGGCGGGAAGCACCCCGGCCAACGCGGAGACCAGCTCACCACCGGAAGCATGGCCGACGATCACGGGCAGATCGTCCAATGGACGTTCTTGCCACGAGCCCCGGGCCCGGCGGAGTTCCTGAGGCAGCGGTAGCGGCAGACGAAGCGCCCGGATCACACGACGAGCGGTCCTGCTCCGACCAAGCTTGACGAACAGATCACCCATGGGCGTCTTCCTCCCGCTGCGTGTATCGCCCGACCAGATAGGCCCTCGACCCCGGCGCATTACCCACGAACAGATCTTCCGAACCGTGCAGGTACACGCCGACCTCCGCGGGAAGGACGATCGCCTGGACGAAGCGTGCCTCGATGGTAGCCAGCCGATCAGGCCGGCCTGCCCACAGCTCGCGGTTCAGCGTCTCCACAACACGCGCCAACGTCGAGAAGCCGTGCGGAATCGGGCCCTTGAAGCCCGCCATGCGAGCGTACCAGCCGATCCAGTGGATAGGGTTGAAGTCCCCCGTGAGCATCGCGAAGCGCAGCCCGCTGCGCTTCGGCAGAAGCCACCGCTCGACCTCGCGCGCGTCATCGGGTACCGCCGGTTTGGGCTTCTTCGTCCCGTCGTCCGAACGCCTCAACCGCACGAGGGCGTTGACGTGGCAGATCAGCGCGTCCGGCGCCGAAGCGGTACCCGTCACGAGACGCTGCTCGATGATGGCGCGCCGTCCGTTGTCGTCGACGTTCTCCAGGCGTGCTTCGAGTTGCAGCGGCTCGCCGCTCGGAAGGGGCCGCCGGACCTCCAGTCGGCATCCGGCGTTGAGAACCTTGCTCATGTCGTACGGCACGCCCTTCAGCGCCCGCGCGAGCAAGGGTAACCCCCACTGGCAGAACATATGCGGCGGCAACGAATCGCCGTACCACGCGGGGTCGCCCCCCACGTGCGCGATGTAGTCCCGAACAAGGCGACGATGACGAGGAGGCAGCGTGGCCGTGATCGCCGGACCGGGACACTCGACCGGCTCGGGCCTGGCCTTCCGGAACCGCCGGCCCAACGACCCCGCGCCCGTCTTCATCACGGTGGCGATCATTGCCCCCTGACGCAGCACGTGTCGGAGTGGCACACCCATGGTCGTCGTCTCCACGTGGTTCCTACCGCGAAGTGCTCTGCTCGTCCGACTCCGCCGTCGCCAGCAAGTCGAGAAGACGCTTGCCCGTGCCGGTGATCTCGCTCCGGAGGAACCGACAGCGAGGCTCGGCCCGCTCCAGATATCGGTCGAGGACTTCGCCCCGTTCGGGAAAGCGCTCGGCCTGAGCCAGCAGCGTCTCGCAGACCGCCACGTCAGCCAGCATCCGCGTCAGACGCTCCGCATGCAGGAGCGCCAAGGCGAAATCCTTCTTCGGGTCCCACTGCCCAGAGAGCCGCATCCATCGCCTGATCGAAAACGTCCGGGTCTCCGACAGCTTCTTGATCGCCAGCCGGGTCAGCAGGAAGCGGAGCGTCGCGTTCACCTTCGTTTGCAGTCCGGCCACACGGCGATGCCTCCGCGAGTTGCCAAACCAGCGACGGACGTTCGCGCCGGCAGCGGCCCGCAGAAACGCGCCCGGCCGCTTGAGGATCCCCGTCAGGTTGTCCTTCATCGCCATCAACGCCTGGATCTGACTGGTGCCCTCGTAGATGGGCAAGACCATCGCGTCGCGGAGCAGCTTCTCGGCCCCGTATTCGATGCTGTAGCCGTACCCGCCGTGAATCTGGACGCACCGGCGGGACATCTCGACGGCCTTCTCGGCGGCAAGATACTTGACCAACGGGGTCAGACGCCGCGAGGCACGTCTGTGACGCTCGATCTCGGCCTGGGAGCCCCTGCGCTCCGCCTCGGTCTCGGGCGGAATGAGATTCAGCAGAATGTCCAGCTTGTGAGCGGTCTCTTCATGGCAGGCACTGTCCACGCAAACCGCGCGAATCCCCTGGATGTCGGTTCGCATCTCGTCCAGGTAGTCCGCGATCATCTCGTGGCGATCGATGGTCTTGCCCATGCTGCCGCGCTCGGCGGCATAGGCCTTCGCCATCCGCCACGCCGCCTCGCAGATGCCCAGGGACTCGAACCCAACGCCCACGCGCGCGCTGTTCATCAGCAAGAGCATCAGCTTGAACCCGTCGCCGCGCCTGCCGATCAAATGCGCCGGCGCCCGGTCGAAGCTGGCCGCGACCGTGGCTGAACCGTGATGGCCGAGCTTCTCCTCCAAGGCGTCGAACCGCACCTGCGGCACCCGTTCGCCCCGCCCGTCGCCCGTCCGTGTCGGAACGAGGAACAACGAAAGACCCTTCAGGCCGGCAAACGCGTCGTCCCCCGCTGGCTTCTCGGTGCGGGCGATCACGAAGTGGTACTTGGCGTGTCCCGACGTGATGAAGATCTTCTGCCCGGTGACGTACCAGTTGCCCTCCGCGTCCTGCTCCCCTCGCGTGCGGAGGGCCGCCATGTCACTGCCCGCCCCAGGCTCCGTGATGTCCATGCTCCCCCACGCCTTGCCCGAGATGATCTCGCCGATCGCCTCGCCGAAACGGGTGCTCTTGATACGGGCGCTGTCCGTGTCGAACTCCGTCGTACCCTCCAGGATCGATAGGATCAGCATGACGAGCGCCATCCCGCCGTGGAAGCCCACGTGGGCGGCCACCGACACCTCCGCGCGAGCCAGGAGCTCCATCGAGAGCATGAACACCACGAACGGACAATTCACGCCGCCCAGTTCCCGCGGCAGACACATGCCGTGCAGCTCGAGCTGTCGGATCCGCTCGAAGATGTCTTCCAGAACGGGCGGGAACTCGACCCGTCCGTTCTCCAGACGCGGATGCTGGCGATCGATCTCCTGGGCCAGGGTGGCGATCTGGTTGGCCGAGAAATCTCCGACCATCTCGAGAATGCTGCGGTAGAAGTCCACAGCCTCCGAGGCGTTCGTGAACCCGTCGGCCGCCCTGTACTTGTACTCGGTGAGCTCGACGAGTCGCTCCCAGTCGATGGACCGCTCGACGTAGAACCTGAGGTCTTCGTTGTCGTCGTAGTAGTTGGCCATGGCGATTCCTAGGATGCTTACGCCGGCTTCCTTGGCGAGGAAAACAGCGATTCCCGGCAAATGCGAACGAGCTCCGAAACCTTCGCTTCCATCGAATCGCCCCCGCCGGGAAGGACCAACGCGGCAACGATGTCACCAATGGCCACCGTGCCGATCACCATCACCATGACCTGGATGATGTAGGAGGCTGGATCCACGTCCGCCTTGATGGTGCCGCTCTCCTGCCCCATCCGAATGTAGTCCGTCAGGAGCGTCGTCCACGGGCTCAAATGCTCCTTCATGCGCGCGTGGGCCGTCTCCGGACGGTCAAGCATCTCCCGAACGGTCAGGCGCGCGCGATTCGTATCCTCCAGGAAGAACTCCACCGCCGCCGTCAGCGACGACGAGAAACGGTCGTACCCGCTGATGTGCGCCGTCAGGAGCCCCGGCAACTCGTTCTTCCAGTGAATCAACAGCGACTCGACGGCGGCCTCGCGGAGCGCCTCCTTCGACGCGAAATGGTAGAGCAACGACGGCTTCCGGATGCCCACCGCGTCGGCGATCGCCTGGATCGACGTCCCGTCGAACCCCTGAGTGCCGAATAATCGAGTTGCCTCTTCGATGATGCGCCGCTTCACGTCCGCCGGGCCGGATTGTCTCTCCTCGTTCACTGGCGATCCTCTTGACTTGATCTACCAAGAAGTAGATTGTAACCTACCGCATGGTAGGCACGCCGTCAAGCGACCTATGCACGACTGTGGTGCCTCTCCAACCAGGAGGTCGGGATCCTTGGACTACCCCACGCTCGAGGAAACCAGCGTCGTGGCCGTCGGCCTCAACCGCTTCAAGGAGTGTTGGGATGACGTCAGGCTGGTGTCCATGTACCGGGGCGGACGACACACCGGCCAGTGGCAGAATCACCTCACCAGCGAAGTGGCCGATGAGATCCTCCATCTGACGACGGCTTGGCGCATGATCGGCCTGAGGCCTCAGGAGTGCGTGGCCATCATGTCCCGGAACCGGCCGAGATGGCTGACTACCTCCATCAGCCTGCTGGCCAGGAACGCCGTCACGGTTCCCATCTACCCCACCCTCACGACGGAGGCAGCGGCCTTCATCCTCCGCGACTCGGACGCCAAATACCTCGTCGTCGATACGATGGACCAGGCCCGAAAGATCCTGCCCGTCTTCGACGAGCTCAAAGGTTTGCGGAAGATCTTCGTCATGGACCCGATGTCCGACCGGACCGACCCGCGCGTGGGCGCCTACGACGACCTCATCGCGATGGCCCGGGGGAAGGTGGATGCCGACGACGTCTGCCGCGAGGCACGCGACATCGTCGGCGATGACGTCGCCGTCATCGTCTACACGTCCGGGACCACGGGGCGCCCCAAGGGCGTGGTCTTGACCAACACCAACATCCTCAGCCAACGCATCGCCCTCGAGTACTTCGGCTTCTCGCGCCACGACGTCTTTCTGAATCATCTCCCCTTCAGCCATTCGTTCGGCCTGACGGCCGACATGTTCGGCAGTATCGGGGCCCGAGCGACACTCGCCATCGCCGAGGGGATGGCGCCCCGGCAGATCCGACACGCGCTGACGACCATACGGCCCACCGTGCTCATGAGCGTGCCCCGGCTCTTCGAGAAGATCTACGTCCAGGTTCAACAGGTTGTCTCGCAAAAGCCCCCCAGAGTGCAAGCGATCTTCAACGCCGCGCTGGACGTCGGCAAACGGGTGTTCGACCTGAAGACCGAGGGCAAACGTGTGCCCGCAGCGCTGGCACTCAAGTACGTGCTCATGCGGAGGATCACCTCAAAGGTCCGAAAGCAGGCCGGTCTCGACCGCGTGAGGATCGCATACGCCGGAGGCGCCCCCACTAGCCGAGAGCTCTGCTGCTTCTTCCAGAGCCTCGGCATCGACATCTATCAAGGCTACGGCCTGACAGAAACCAGCCCCATCGCCAACGTCAATCTGCCCGGCAAAAACAAGCTGGGAACCGTCGGGCCGCCGATTCTGGGTGTCGAGGAGAAAATCGCCGAGGACGGCGAGATCCTTATCCGAGGAGATAACGTGATGAAGGGGTACCACAGCAACCCCGAGGCCACGGCCGAGGTCATCGACGACCAGGGCTGGTTTCACACCGGCGATATCGGCGCCATCGACGACGATGGCTACTTGCGAATCCTCGACCGCAAGAAGGAACTCATCATCACGTCGGGCGGCAAGAACATCGCGCCCCAGGCGATCGAATCGGCCTTCAACACGGACGTCTACATCGAGCGCGTCGTCGTCATCGGCGACGGACGTAAGTACCTCTGCGCCCTGGTCTGTCCCAATTTCCAGATGCTGCGCCGTTGGGCCCGAGAGAGGGACATCCAGTTCGATTCGGACGCCGACCTCGCCGCCCACCCGGAAATCGTGCGCCTCATCGAGGACCGCGTGTGGGAGGTCAACAAGGGCTTCGCGCGATTCGAGCAGATCAAGAAGATCGCCGTGATGGATCACGAGTTCTCGGAAGAGACCGGCGAGCTGACGCCCACGTTGAAGGTCAAGAGGCGCGTCGTCGACTCGACGTACAGCCAGACCATTGCTTCATTGTACTCCGAATGAATGACCGTCGCTTGAAGACGTGGGCGTTCGAAGCGGCCTAGCGACAAGGAGTCGGGCGCGGGGCTGTCGCGGTGACGCGGCACTCCTCGTTGGACCTCGCAATGCACATCCACACCGATCCGATGCTTCTGGACGTCGGCCCCGCCGTCGACGCCACCGAACGGCCCATCAAAGCGACCAATCGCGCCTGAATCCTCGTACGCTATCTCGCGCGCTTACACGGAAGGCAGGCCGGGGGGAGTCAAACGGGGGCAAGTCGTGGCAGAATCGGCGAGGGATGGCCACGCATCGGAGTGCGCGAACTCCACCACAACGCTTTGGCCTTGCGCAAGTAAGACGCCCCGTGTCACCCGTTGGCAACGCGAGGCGTTTGGATCGTGATAGCGGGCGATGGGATTCGAACCCACGACGTCCAGCTTGGGAATCGCGGCTGCAACGGTTCTATCTGTTGTGTCAATAGACGCTTACGGCCTTGCGTCTTGCCGCTTGCACCAATCCTTGCACGAAGGGGGCATTCCGAGGACATGACGTAACTTGCTGGAGAGGAATAGTTTGTGCTGAGAGGGCAGTATTCCGTTCTGCCACGGCGAGGTGAAGCCAGCCACACTGTCTCGTTGGCGGAAGCTCAAGCCAGGCGGCGAAGCGCCAGAGGAAGAACTCGAACCTGCGACCTCCGGGTTATGAGCGAGACAGGACTCAATCCCCGAAGATCTTCCAAACCCATAACTTACGGAAACCGCAACTCCTTAGGGACATCCAAAGTGCTCGGCATGTTGCGCATGCCGTGCATGTCGCGCGCGATCCTAGTTGCATTTTAGTTGCACGTCAAGGCCTAAATGAGCGGCCTCGTCTCGGGAGAATAAGCAGAGTCGACGATCGGTGTCTCGAACCGTCTGAACCAGGAAAGGCGGCACGCGAAAGCGTCGAGAAGCACGTGAACTCGGGGTTCTCGGCAAGAGCACAGAACCGTCTTCCACGAAAGTGTGATCAACTTTCCTGTTCAAGGTACGCCGCTATGCGCTCACGTATCTGATCTCGGACCCTTCGAAAGAGACCAAGCTTCTCCTCTTCCGTACCTTCCGCTCCGGCCGGGTCCTGAAACGGCCAATGCTTCTGCTGCTTCGCGCCGGGAAAGACGGGACAGGCCTCCTTGGCGCCGTCACAAACGGTGACGACGAGATCGAATGGCTGGTCGGTGAATTCCTCCACGTGCTTGCTTCGAGCCGAGGTAAGGTCAATACCCACTTCCTTCATCACACTGACGGCCAGCGGGTGGACGTAGCCAGCCGGGTTTGACCCGGCCGAGAAGGAATCCCATTCGTCCCCGGCGACCTGCCGCCAGATTGCCTCGGTCATCTGCGATCGGCACGAGTTTCCCGTACACAGGATCAAGACGCGCTTCTTCATGTCACGCAACCTCTGCGCTCGGGCTGGCTTCCGCTACGAAGTGGGGACCGCCGAAGGATCTTCCTGGCAGACGTAAACTCCAGCGCGCCCTGCGGGCAAGCGTCAATACAAGATCCACAGGACCAACAGTCGGGTAGGAAGTACCTTCGCTCGCCCTTGTTCATGGCCTGCATCGCGTCAGTCGGGCATGCCTTCTCACACTGATGGCACTCGATGCATCGATCGGTTCTCACCTTGCGCACCCGATAGACGGCCACGTTCTCCAGCAACCACGAATACAACCCGAAGGGACAGATCAACTGGCAGAATGGCCGGAAGACGACCAGACTGGCGACGAGCACGAAGGGGATCAACAGCAAGGTGAAGAGCGCCAGATCGTAGAACTCGTAGATCTTGAACATGTTGAGATGGTGATACAGGATCGAGCCCGGCCCGCCCTGATTGATGTTCAGCAGCTCGAAGAACAGTGCGAAGAAGATCAGGTAGATCGTTATTCGCACCGCGATGCTCGCGGCAAACGGCAGCTTCAGCCTTCGCTTGAGGGACTTGAAGAGCGGGATGTTGTAGAGCGTTTCCTGCAAGGCTCCCAATTGACATCCCCAGCTACAGAGCATCTTCGCTCCGATCAGCGAGAAGAGCGTAAAGATCACGAGATTCAGAACCACGAAAACCACCGGGTTTCCGGGGATGGATTGGAGCAGCTTATGGAACTTCACCACGGCTTCCATGGGGTTGGGCGCGGCGCCGAGAACAAGCCCGAACACCGCAAGCGTTGCCACCAGCCATAGAGTGCGAATCCTGCGCACACGTCTTCCACGCAGTAGCAGACAACCCGCGCCCAATAGCCAGATCGACCAGAGAACATATCTCAGAACGTCCACGGCCGGGAAACCCTCCGACTGGGCCGTTCGGATCGCGCTGATGATGGAGTCCCTTGCCAGCCCCAGATTCTTCACGGGTTCCTGGAGGCCCAAGAGGGTTGCCACACGGCCAGTTCGGCGTTCCTGCGGGAGAAGCGGTATCAGTGCGTCGATGGGCACGCTGTTTCTCTCGGCGATGTGCCGAAGAGACATCTCGCCGCGAACCGCGATCTTCTCCTCCTCCTGGAAAGGATGGCACTTGATGAAGAGCGCCAGGGCGGAGGTGACGACGACGAGCCCAGCACCGAGAACCACAAAGCTCCGCATATGCTTCATCTCCTTCTATCGAAGCCGTGACTGCACGCGCCGTCAACCAGTCCTCGTTGCCATGCGTCGAGGTCCTCGCGTCCGTTCAAGGGGCCATGAACCAGCAAACCTCGCGCCGCGTTCCATTGCCTTCAGGGCGATCTCGCTCACTCCGCCCGCAGGGCCGTGATCGGGTCCAGCTCCGCTGCGCGGTGAGCTGGATACGAACCGAAGGCGATGCCGAGCCCGATGGAGAAGACCAATCCCACACCCACGGCCGTCCAGGAAATCAGCACGTGCCAATAGCCCATCGCGGCCGCGATGAGCGCGGCGGCCAAGCCGAGCGCCACACCAATCAGGCCGCCCGCCCCGGACAGCACCGCGGATTCCACAATAAACTGCGTCCGGACGTCCCCGCGGGTCGCGCCGACAGCACGCCGCAGTCCGATCTCGGGCGTGCGTTCGCGCACGGACATCAACATGACGGCGAGAATGCCCACGCCGCCCACCAGCAGCGAGATACCGGCCACGCCGCCGATGAGCATCGTCAGGGACTCTGAGGCCGTCCGTTCGGTCTCCAGCAGCGTGGCCTGATTCTGAATCGTGAAGTCGTCCGGCCGGTTACCCAGGCGGTGTCGCTTTCGCAAGAGCTCTCGGACTTCCTCCTCCGCCTGATGGAGCACGTCGGAACTCTTGGCCTGCACGAAGATCGTGTTGACGTAATCCACGTTGAGGAGACGACGCATGGCGGCGGTGAGCGGCACGTAGGCCAGATCATCCTGGTCGACCCCACCGGCATCGACCCCCTTGGCAGCGGTCACACCGATGACCTCAAAGGGCACGCGATTGATCCGCACCCGCAAACCGACGGGGTCCACTGTACCGAACAGGTTCTCGACCACCGTCGGCCCGAGGACGGCCACACGACGCTTGCCGCGGACCTCTCGCGCGTCAAACGTCCGGCCGGCGGCGATACGGACGTTGCGGATATCGAGGGCCCCGACGTCGGCGCCGAGGACCTTGGTGTTCGCTGTTTCGGATTCCCAGCGAACTGTGACATTCTTATCCGCGGCGGCGGCAGCGCGTGCCACGGATGGACAGCTGGAAGCGATGGACTCGGCGTCCTCGGGAACCAGTGTCGTTACGGTGGCCATCTGACGTTGCCTGCCTGCAATGATCCGTGTCTGACCGGCGCTCACGACGATCAGGTCCGTTCCCATCTGCCGCACACGCTCCAGGATCTCATGCTCGGCGCCCTTCCCGGCGGAGACCGTCAGGACGACGGCCGCCACCCCCACGACGACGCCAAGCACACTGAGAAGCGTCCGCAACCGATGGCTTATGAGCAGTTCCCAGGAGAGCAGCAGGTTCCGCGACAGTCTCATCGAAGGGCCTCGACCGGATCGAGTCGCGCGGCCCGGCGGGCCGGTTGAATGCCGAAGAAGGTTCCCACCAGCATGGCGGCGGCCGCCGCGAGCGCGATGGGTTGCCAGGACATCGCAATCGGCATCTCCGTGAAACGCGGCAGCACGGCGCACAAACCCCAGCCGGCCAGGAGCCCGATCGCCATGCCGAAGAGCGTCACCGTGAGCGATTCGGCCAGGAACTGGGTGAACACGTCCCGTTGGCTTGCCCCGACCGCCCGTCGAAGCCCGATCTCCTTGGTGCGCTCCTTGACGGAGATCAGCAAGATGTTCATCAGGACGACACCGCCGACGAGCAGGCTAAGACCCGCCAGGACGGTCAAAAGGATCGACAGCGTGCGGGAGGATCCTGTAGCGAACTTGGCAATGACCTCGGCGGTGATCACGCGGAAGTCGGCCTCCTCGGGCGGCACGATGTGATGGCGACGGCGCAGCAGCTCTTCGATCTTCGCGCCCTGTTCCGAAAGGCACGAGCGGTCTTCGGTGATCGCACGAATCGCCCCGAGGTGGTCCACGTTCATCACGCGCCGCATGGCGGTCGTTAGCGGGAGGATGAGCCGGTTGTCGAAGTCTCCGCCCATGGGGCTCGTCCCGCGTTTCTCCAAGACGCCCTTGACCTGGAGTCGCACGCGATTGATGTAGAGGTGCTGCCCGATGGGGTCCTCCTTGCCAAAAAGCTCTTCCTTGACGGTCCAGCCGAGGATGCACACCCGTGCCTGCGTCGCAACGTCGTCGCCGCTGATCCCTTCACCGGAGACCGTGTACCACTCGAACGCGTCGTGCCAGCTCGGCTCGACGCCCCAGACGATCGCCTGATATTGCCGGTCGTCGCGCTTGAGGTTCATCTGGAAGTTCCAGGCCATCGGCGAGACGATCCGCAGCCCCGGCACCTCACGGCGAATGGCCTCGGCGTCTTCGATCGTCAGCGTGGTGGTGGACATGTCCGGCCCCGGGCGCTTGCCGCCGCCGGCGGGGATCATGATGGCGTCCGGGCCGAAGTTCTGAATCCGTTTCATGATCTTGCGCTCGGTGCCCTTGCCCATGGCCATGACGACGGTGAGCGCGCTGACGCCCACGAGCGTACCGGCCATCATGAGGAACGTGCGGAGCTTGTGCGCCGTCAGGGCTTCCATGCCGACGTTGACGATTCGCAGCGATCTCATTCCGAGCCCTCCTGCCGGTTGAGTTCATCGAGTTCCGCTGCCGCGCTGCGGGGTTGCTCCACGCGGCGGTCTTGGCCAACGGACCCGTCCCGAAGGACAATGACCCTATCGGCGTGCTTGGAGACCGCCTGGTCATGCGTCACCATCAGGATGGTTCTGCCCTGCGCGTGAAGGTCCTTGAAGAGCGCCAGGACCTCCAGGCCACTACGGCGATCCAAGTTGCCGGTGGGTTCGTCGGCGAGGATGATGTCTGGGTCGTTAATCAACGCGCGTGCGATGGCGACGCGCTGTTGTTGACCGCCGGACAACTCGTTCGGGCGATACTCTACGCGGTCCGCCAGTCCGACGGTCACGAGGGCATGTTCGGCTCGCTCGTCGGCGTCGTCGGGAAATTCGTCGGCGTAGATGAGCGGCAACAGCACGTTCTTTCTGGCCGAGGCTCGTTCCAGCAGGTGGAACTGCTGGAAGACGAAGCCGAGCATCTTGTTGCGGAGATGAGACAGGGCCTCGTCGCTCAGTTCCGTCACGTCGGTGCCGTCCAGCAAGTAGCGTCCCCCTGTCGGGCGATCCAGCAAGCCCAAGATATTCATGAGCGTGCTCTTGCCCGTGCCGGACGTGCCCATGATGGCGACGTATTCGCCCCGTTCGATGGAGAACGAGATGTCCTTAAGAACGGCCGTCGCCACCGAGCCGTTGCCGTAGGTCTTCGTGATGTCTTTCAGTTCGATCATGATTGACTCTCGGGTTGCTCTGTCCGTGTCGGAGGCTCCAGGTAGACCGTCTGGCCCTCGGAGAGGCCGTCCAGCACCTCCACCCACTGGTTCTCTCGCCAGCCGACCTTGACTTTGCGAGGCTCGGGGCCGTTGGCGGTCTGAACGTGAACGATGTTGGCCCCTCGCTGCCGTTGAATCGCCTTGGAGGGCACGGCCAGCACGCCACGACGAGCTTCCAGGAAGATCGTCACGTTCGTGGTCATCTCCGGACGGAGCAGGTTTTCGTACGGACTCGTGATGTCGACGACCACGTCATAATTGACGACGTTGTCTTGGATGACGGCCTCCGGATAGATCGCGCTGACGCGTCCCTCGAACTCCCGATCCGGAAAGGCATCCACGACGAACAGGGCCTTCTGTTCCACCTTGACCTTGCCGATGTCCACCTCGTCGACGAAAGCGTCCACCTGGAGCCGACCGAGGTCGATGATCGTTACGAAGGTAGGTGAGTTCAGGCCCGCGGCGACGGTTTCTCCTTCTTGCGTGGTGACCGAGGCCACCGTGCCCGAGATCGGCGCCCTGATCGTTGCGTAAGACAGTCGCGCGTTTGCCTCGGCCAACTTTGCCCGCTTGGCGGCCAACTGCGCCTCGGCGACGCGGATGTCGTCGGGCATGCGCATCCTCGCCAGCGCTAGCTCCGCCTTGGCGAGCTTCACGCGGGACTTCGCCGTGTCGAGCTCCTTCCGGGCCGTGTCCAACTCCAGGTAATGGACAACATCCTTCTTCCGGAGGTCCTCCAGGCGCCGCGAGTTGATTTCGGCCAGTTCGAGCGCGGCCTGGCTTTCGGCAAGAGCCGCTTCGGCACGGGCGATCTCCTCTGGACGTTCGGTCCGAATCGCCGTCAGGCGGGCCTCGGCCTCGGACAGCTCCGCCTGGCAGAGCGCTACCTGTGCCTGAAGCTCTTCCTTCTCCAGCGTTGCCAGTTCCTGTCCCTTCTTGACGGTGTCACCGATGTCGACGTGAAGTCGTTCGACTCTGCCGCTGATCCGGGCGCCCACCTTGACCTCGGCTCCCACCTGTGGACGCACCGCGCCGGTTGCCAGAACCGTCAGAGCGAAGTCCCTGCGGACGACCTGGGCCGTTGTCGGGTTGTCTGGACGTTCGGACTCGCTCCTAAGGCTCCACCAGCCGACGACGGCAGATCCCGCTGTCAGAAGGAACAGCGCGAGCAGATACCTCTTGGTTCTCGATCTGGTCTTCTTCTTATCCGGCATTCAGATCCCGGTCATGTGGGGAGGCGGCAGCGGGACTATGGCATCCAACAAGGTTTCCGGCTCGACGTCGAATGCCCGCCGCAGGCGCAGTCGCTAGGTTTGCAGCCGGCGCACCCGTCACTCGCATGCCGCTCGCACGTGTCGACCTTGTCGCACGATCCGTCGCCGTCGCCGTCGGCGAACGTGCCGCAGTCCGGACACTCACCTCTGCAGTCCGAATTGCCTTCATGGCAGTTGCCGCGATCGCAGCCCTGCCCGTCACACGAGCACTTGCCGCAGTCGGCGACCGCGCAGTCAGAACCCGTCGCGTCGGCGTTCGCCGCCCGTCCATGCGGGTAGGCGGCCCAGCCGACGACGGCGATGGACAGCAATACGATAGGAATCAGCGTTACCTTTCTCACGTTCAGCCTCCTTACGGCTCATCCCTTGTAGGGGTATCCGGTGCCCCCGGACACGTGCGGGGGGCCACACACCCTCCAATGCCCTGTCCGGCGGAGCCCATCCCGGGACCGTGGCCCCGAAGGCCGCCTCGCTGCCGCAACAGGGCAAAGAGTTCCTTCTGTTGATCCGGATCGAGGATCCGCTTCTCCGCGATGAAGCGATTGATGACGAGCGTCTGCATCTTCCGTTGAGCGGCGAGGATCTCCTCCTGCTTGGCCGTGATGGCCTGGCGATCGGGCTCCGGCGTGGCGATCAAATCGATCATCTCTTTGCGCTTGCGATTCACTTCGCCGCAGATGGCCTGCGAAGCCTTGCGAAACTCGGTCAGCTCGGGTTCGAGCTGCCGCCATTGCTCCGGCGTAACGCCCAGCCGCTTGTGCAGCGGGCACCAGACCCCATCACTCCCTTGACAACTCGGACGCTCATCGGAGGGGGCGGCCGCCACATTGACGGCGCTAGCCGCCCAGACCCCGACAAAGGCAACATTGACGGCGACCGAAAGCACGACCAACAGCGGCGCGATCTTCCTCCAGGTCATTCGCTTGCCTCCCCGTCTCGAGTCGTTACCAAGGCAAGGTAGCTCCCCGCCAAGGAACCCTCCGGGGCCTCCGACAGGAAACTGGTGTTGTAGACGTCCAGCCCATCCGCACTCGCCGTCACTTGGGAGTCCCGCACTTGCCGGGGCGTAGACAGGACGTCTCTCCCCATGGCCAGGCCGACGAGTTGCCCGACGATTAGCACGATCGCCGCCGCGGCCTTCATCGGCGCCGAGGCCGATCGCCACCATCGTATGGGGTCCCAGGGCGCGCCGGAGCTCCGGCGGTTAGCCGCGTCGTGTGCCGAGGCCATGACTCTGTGTGCAAAGCCTTCGGGACGGGACGGCGCCTCTGCCTCGCCCAGGATGGCCCTCAACCGCCGTAGCCGGGCAAGAGACTGCCGACATCTGGGGCAGGAGCGCAAGTGCGAATCCACCTCACTCGCCACGGACGGCGTAAGCTCCTCGAAGGCATAGGCATCAAGTCTGGATTGCACCTCATCGCAGCGCATCGAGCGCCTCCTCTTCCTGTGTAAACGGGTCAACGCATCAAAACCCCCGCGTGAACTTCCTCATTCTTCAAGAAGGTGTCCCAATTCGGATTCGAGCGACGCTCTGGCGCGGGCAAGAAGGCGCTCCACCGCCTTGGGTGAGACGCCCAGCGCCTCGGAGATCTCGATCCCGCTGGCCCCCTCGAAATACCTTAGAGCAACAGCCGATCGCTGGTTGGGCGGCAGCAGATCCAGAGCGGCCTGAATCATGGCCTCACGCTCGGCGAGTTCAGCAGCATGACCAGGTCCTGGCCCAGCATCCGGGGGTTCCGGCAGGCGGTCCATGTGGCGAGGGTGCTTCTTGCGGGCGCGATCGATGTGGAGTCGGGTGAGGATCCGAAGCAAATAAGCGCGAAACGAGGCGGTCGCCCGGTAGCGAGGCGCGGCTTCCAGGACGCGAAGGAAGGCCTCTTGGGCGAGATCCTCCGCCGCCGAGGCGTGCCCCGTCAGTCGGTACGCAACCCGCCAGGCCGCCTGCTGATGCCGCAGCACGATCTGCTCAAAGGCGTCCAGGTCGCCGTCGCGGACGCTCAGCATCAGCTCCTCATCGCTTCGCATAGGCTAGACGATCCACTTCCGCTTGATGTTGCGCAAGCTGACGGCGAATAGCACTCCGCAGAAGGCCGCCAGGGCCATGAAGTCCACCCACAGCGACAAGTGCGGCTCCCGGTGGATGCCCGCGTGCAGGATGTCCACGCCATACGTTAGGGGCAACGCGTACGACAAGGGGCGGAGCAGCACCGGCAGCTTCTCGATGGGGAAGAACAACCCGCACAGGAAGATCATCGGGAACCGGAAGAAGTTCGAGAACGTTTGGGCCTCAAACACTTCACTGACCGAGACCGCAATGAACAGGCCGAGAAACGTCGAGCTGACGGCGATGAGGACCACGGCCGGGATGATGGTCGGCCAGGCGACGCCGGACAGGTCCGCCAGCAAGGCCGCCATGACCACCGGCACGAAGGCGTTGCCGATGCCGAAAAGGACCGCTCCCGTCGTCTTGGCCAGCATCAGGAGTTGCAGCGGGATCGGGGCAAGCAGCAGTCGCTCGAACGACCGGCCCTTCTTCTCGAACGTCACGGTCACGGCCAGCATGCTCGTCGTGCCGAACAGCAGCGACACGGCCATCACGCCCGGCAGCAACTTGGGGATGCTGTCCAGCCCCGAGCCGGAACGGATAAAGAACATGGCCGTCCACGCGAAGGGAAAGATCAACCCCCAACTGATATTGGGCGGCTTGAGGTAGTACGACCGCATGTCCTTGGCGAGGATGTTCCAGAACGCGACCCACGCCTTCATCCGCCGCCTCCCTTCTTTACCTTCTCCTGCTTCATCGCGCCGGCCTCGATACCGGTGATCTCGACGAACACCTCCTCTAGCGAGGGTCGAATCTTGCGGGCCTCGAAGACCTCCGCGCCGCGATCCTCCAGGAAGCGCACCAGCGGGCCGACCCGGACGGGCTCGGACGACTCCACTCTGATGCCCTCAGCGCCCTTGGCCTGGCAGGAGAGGTTGCGGAACTCAGCCGCAATGGCCTCGCTCAACCCGGCGGCATCACCAGGGACGGCAAACTGCATCACGTGTCGGCCTTCGGTCTGGCGCATGAGGTTTTCCACCGTGTCGGTGCGAACGATTCGCCCTTTCACAATAAAGGCCACGCGCCCGCACAGCCGCTCGGCCTCCTCGATGTAGTGCGTGGTCAGAAGGATTGTCGTCCCGTTCGACGTCGCGCTCACGTCCGAGCCGCCGGCGTTGAGGTCCGCGACGAATTGGCGGATCTGCCGGGCGCTCGCCACGTCGATGCCGGTGGTCGGCTCGTCGAGGAACAGGATGGGCGGCAAATGGATGATACCGGCCGCGATGGTGAGCTTCCGTTTCATACCCTTGGAGTAGCCGGCGAACCTGCGGTTGGCCGCATCGGCGAGGCCGAAGCGATCGAGCAGTTCTCGGGCACGGGCCTGGCGGTCCTCTTTGCCCAGGCCATAGAGCGCCCCGCAGAAGCAGAGGTTCTCAAAGCCCGTGAGTTCCGGATAGAGGTTGCTCTCGTCGGGCACGACGCCGATCAGGTGTTGGGCGGCCTTGGTGTCCTTCGAGCAATCCAACCCCGCGATGTGGATCGTCCCCGCGTCCGGCCGGGCCAGGCCGGTGAGCATGTTGATGGTCGTGGTCTTGCCCGCGCCGTTGGGGCCGAGGAATCCGAACAGCTCGCCCTCGCGGACGTCGAAGTCGACGCTCGCCACGGCCTGGACATCGTCGAACCGCTTGGCCAGACCCCGAACCTCGATGATGGTGCTGCCGTTACTCGCCATCTCGGCCCTCCACCGAGACCGGTGCGGAATCGTTCACGTTTACCAAATGCTCAAAACGCAAGGCGGCAAAACCCGCCCCTTCGTCAGTGCGCCGTTCGATGCGCGCCTCGCTCACAGGCATATCACCGGGATTCCAAAGCAGGGCGCTGGCCGAGGCCCGCAGAACAAAGCCTGCTCCTTCCGCCAACGCCACGGTTTCGGAAATGGTGCGCAAAGAGGTAAGAGAGTAGGCTGGATGGCCTTCGGCAGCCTTTTGCGCGTACAACCTACCCCAAGAGCTGTCCGCCGGAACGATTCCCACGAGAAGCGTTCCCGATGGGCGCAGCACCCTGGCGGACTCGCGCAGGGCCTGCCGTGAGTCCCGCACAAAGCAGAGCGCCAGCGCCATGAGTACGCCGTCGAACGATCCGTCAGGAAAGGGCAGATGCTCCGCCGCTCCCGTATGGGTGCGAACGCCACGTCGCGCCGCATGTTCCAGCATCTTCAGTGAGGGATCTATCCCTTCGGCGATGCCCATCTCCAAAGCGAATCGACCGGTTCCAACACCCACTTCCAGCCATCGCCCGTGGCACTTCGGGCTTAGCGCCTTCAGACACGCCGACTCTTCGCGCAACACGGCTAAACCTTCGGCGCTCTCGTACCACTCGTCATAGCGGTCGGCCAGAGCGTCGAAAGGTGCACGCGGATGTTGTGGCGAGCCGGACTCGTCCATTACATCGTGATCACCTTGTCAGAATCTCGAACAATCTCGTACTGGTCCTTCATTGTCGAAAGCGGGCAGATCTCCGAGCCCTCGGAATTGCGCAGCTTCAGGCAGGCCCCGCAGGCGAGGAATTGCCCTCCGGCGTCCAAGACCTTCTGCGCGTGGCCTTTCACGTCGAACTTGGGGTCTTCGATCTTGTCGATGTCGACACCTTTCCCGGAAAGAAAGACGCGCACACTGTCGCCCTGTTCCAGGCTGTAGAGGGCAAGTCGCAGCGCGTTGAACACGGTCTCCGGATCAGTCTGGGTAATGATCACGCCGAGCTTCATCTGCCGCCTCCTTTCCGGGCATCCTTCTTCGGCGGACAGGGGTGCCTCTTCACGTCACCGTGGCACTTGCGAACCTGCTCGGGTGAGCATTCCCCCGGCTTGCCCTTGAGCTTCTCCGGCTTCTGGCAACCCTTCTTCTTGTCGCGGTCGGACATCGTCTGGTTCTCCTTCGTGATGGTCTCCTCGTCAGGACTTACGAGTCTGACATTGTGAGTCTGGCTGTTTGGCGCATTGGCACGCTTGGCTCGATCCCGTGGTGAGGAGTTCATCGATCTGTTTTCGCCACCTGGCGAGCGTCTTTTCGTTCAGGCGGTAGTGCACGTAGTAGCCGCGCTTCTCATCGATCACCAGCCCCGCATCCCGCATGACGCGCAAGTGTTGGGACACGGCGCCCGCCGTCACCTTCAGCCGCGCGGCCAGCGCGTTGACGCACAAGCTCCGGTCCTTCAGAAGCCGGATGATCTCTACCCGCGCGCCCACGGAAAGCACCTTGGTCATCCGGGCGAGATGCTCTGACGATTTCAGGGTCATTGTTTTAGTCTCCGCTAAGATACTAAGGTATGGATCGCGCCGCGTCAAGCAGCAAGGCTCCCCCTCCTTGTCCTCCGCAAGGCGAGGGGCACAGCCTTCGGTGGAGAATCCAGTCGGACAACTCCTCGGACGCCGAGGGCGACAACCAACACGGAATGCCGCCTTGCCGTTCTTGGGCCAACGTGCTATCCTGCTGTCGCGGCGATGGAGTCCGCCCTTAACCGACCCGCTTGGGTCTGATGACTCCTGCCTGTGTGCTTGCTGGCAGGGGTCACGTGTGTGCATCCGGCGCCCTGCTACCAGGCAGGGCCTTTTTGTTGCCGGATGCCGCGGAGCCTTCCGATGACCCAAGCGTTCTCCATCGCTGCGTTGTGGCTTTTTCTGGCGGTTCTCGCCACGATCCTGGCCAACCACCTGGGCGTCTCGACGGCCCTCCTGGAAATCTGCGTCGGCATCGTCGCCGGCCTCGTCGCGGAGCGTTTCAGCGGGCCGGACTCGCTGGGGGCGCAGATTGACTGGCTGCGATTCCTGGCCACCTCAGGCGCCGTCGTGCTCACGTTTCTGGCTGGGGCCGAATTGGAGCCGGCCACGCTCCGCGCCAAATGGAAGGAAGTCGGGGTGGTCGGCGCGATTGTGTTCTTGGCGCCCTTTCTCGGCTGCGCCGCGATTGCCCACTACGTATTGGGCTGGGACGGCCGAGCGAGCTGGCTGGCCGGCGTGGCCCTGTCGACGACGTCGATGGCCGTCGTCTACGCAGTCATGCTGGAGACGGGCTTCAATCGCACCGAGTTCGGCAAGGGGATCCTCGGCGCGTGCTTTGTGAATGACCTGGGCACGGTATTGGCGCTGGGACTGATCTTCGCCCCGTTCACCTGCAAGACGGGCGTCTTCCTGGTCGTCAGCGTGCTCGTTCTGGCATCGTTGTCGTTCGTGACGAGGTGGCTGACTCGGCGCTACGCGTATCGGACCGCGGCGATCCGCACCAAGTGGGTGCTGCTCGTCCTCTTCGGGCTGGGCGCCCTGGCGCTGTGGTCGGGAAGCGAGGCCGTTCTGCCCGCCTACCTGGCCGGGATGATTCTCGCCGAGGCGGCCGAGGCGGATCATCTGTGGGTGCGGCGGCTTCGAACGCTGACGGTCGGCTTCCTCACCCCGTTCTACTTCATTCGGGCCGGGGCCCTCGTTTCGGTACCCGCACTCGTCTCGGCTCCGTTGGTGTTCCTGTTGCTCTTGGGAGGCAAGGTGGCCTCGAAGATCTTCGGCCTGTATCCCGTGATTGCAGGGTTCCGCCAGGAGCGCAACGAGCGGTGGTACTACACGCTGATGATGTCCACCGGGCTGACGTTCGGGACGATCTCGGCGTTGTACGGGCTGACGCACGACATCGTGACGCGCGAGCAATACTCGTTCCTCGTCGGCGTCGTCATCGCCAGCGCCGTGGTGCCGACCCTGATCGCCGGCTTCGCGTTCCTGCCGCGACACCTCCTCCCGTCACGGCTTAACGAGGGCGCCGCCGAAGGGCCGGCCGCCGACCTTCGCGAGGCGCTAAATGGACTGCAAGATGAGTAAATGTGCATCCATGAGATGACCTGGAAAAGGCCGTCCCCCCGAAGGATGTTCCTCTTTGGGATGCGACAAGGCATTTGATTCCAACTTACAGGCCGGCGCCCGCATCGCGGCGCGTCTCGGCAATCACCGTGCCCGAGCAGACAAACGAGATTCCCTGCTGGCTCGTCGCCCCAATCATGACCGCTTCAATGACCGGCTGGGTCACCAGTTCTTCGGAAACCCATTCCACAATGAAGTTCGCCCCGGAGCCCCCCCGTACGTCCCCCTCTTCCACAAGGACCTCGGTAGTGGCGAGCGGGGCAAGTCTCATCGGTCGCTCTAGATAGGATTGGACGAGCTTTCCTTTGCTGTCGTAGTAGCGCACCGACTTGACAAGAAACGACTTGTGGGGGTCCGTATTGCGAATGCTGAGCGTGGCGGTAAGAGGGTACGGCTTGCCGTCGTGCACGTAAACATGCGAGTAGACGGGCACGTACACGGTCTGCGCGATGACGATGTCCTCGGCCAGCGGTTCACCTGCCCCTTCCGTGGACTGCGGGGGACGGTAGTGTAGGTCGTCCTGAAACCGTCCAAGTGAGCTTCTCAGGCCGACGGTCACGACGAGTAGCGCAGCGACAAGCAGGAGAATGAGCCACAAAGCCAGTGCCTGGAAGCGTCTGATCATCCCCAAAACGAACTCAAGTGTACGTTCGTCATTCATCGCGGTTCCCTCATCTCTGGCGATCGCCAGCGCGCCAACACAAGACACCGAGAGAGTCTCTATTGGGGGCCTGTCTGCGACTGGTCATGCGCCGCAAGCCACTCCCGTAAGTGTCGTCCAAGACTATCACCGATCTGCTCCTCGTCTCCGATGACGGCATGGGCTCCCGCGACCGCGAAATCGTTTGCATGCCGCTGGTATCGCGAGCGAACGACAACGTGGGCGTGTACCGCGAGGCGCCGAACGTGCTCCAGAATACACATGGCAGGGTGGTGGTGTGGCACGGTGATGACAACCGCTTTGGCGGAACCCAGATCAGCATGCTTCAGCACGTCAATCTGCGTGGCGTCTCCGACGTAACCGTCGAAACCAAGCTGCTGCGCCTTTTGCACGCCGTCACGATTCAGGTCGATGACCGACACACGCTCGGGGCGCCCGAGGAATGCCCGCGCCGCGATCTGGCCTGCCGGGCCAAACCCAATGATCACCACGTCAGGGGCGCCGGCATGACGATACCGTCTCGGAAGCGAATACGACCGTGAGCCGGGCAGCAAACGTGCGAGCCGCATGCCGAGCCCAGGGGCCGCGGAGAGGAGAGGCGGACTGAGAACCAGGGTCACGACAGTGACCGAGATAATGAGAAGGTATGTCTCCTCACCGAGAACGCCGTTAGCTCGTCCGATCCCTCCGAGGACAAAGGCGAATTCGCCGACCTGCGCCAGGGAGACGCCGGTTGCGGCGGCCACCTGAGCGGAGTGCCCGAGCGCCTGAAAGACGCCCCAGACCACGGCCGCCTTGCCCACCATCAGGACGAGGCTCGTGCCCACAACGAGAGGCAGATGCCCGAGAATCCATAGGGGGTCAGCCACCATGCCGGTCGAGCCGAAAAACAAGGTGAGGAAGACGATGCGAAGAGGTGATATGTCGGCCCGTATCTGAGTGGCAAAGGGTGAGCCTCCGAGGAACATCCCGGCCACGAACGCCCCCAGTGCCGGGGACACTCCCGCCGAGTGGGCGGCCCACGCAGATCCGAGGCCGGCGACCACGGCGAGGATAATTGTCAGTTCCCGGTTGGGTTCGAGCGTAAGCGCACCCAGTGCGCGGACGGCAATCTTGTTCATGATGAGGTAGAGCCCCGCCACCAGCCCGATCGCCAGAAGCACGATTCTTCCCGCGCCGATCGCCATTTCAGCCGGGCCGGCACCACCACCCAGGAGAGCCACAAGAATGGCCAGAGGAACGACAGCCATATCTTGCACCAGGAGAACAGCAAGGCTGTTGCGGCCGTAAGCGCTGTCGCCCTCCGCCCTCTCCATAAGTACTCGCAGGACCACAGCCGTACTGCTTAGAGACACCATCGCCCCGACGGCGACGGCTTCTCTTACCGCAAGACCGGCGGCCAAGCCGGCCAACGCTCCCAGAACGGTGGTCACCAACACCTGGACAATCCCGGCCGAAAGCGTTCGGGTTCCCAGCTTCTTGAGCTGGGGCCATGCAAACTCGAGACCGAGGCTGAAGAGCAGCAGGGAAACGCCGAGTTCGGCTATGGCTTCGATCTGCTGCTGGGAATGAACCATGCGAACACTACCGGGGCCCCCGAGCACCATGCCGGCGACAATGTAGCCGACCAAGGGACTCTGTCGAAGCCGCGAGAGAATCCCGCCCAGCAACAACGATGCTCCGAGCAAAATCACAATGTCCGAGAGCAGGCTCCAAGCGTTCATGATTTCTGCCTTGATCCGGAATTCTCAGTTGGCCGCGCTTCGAATCGCCATCTTACGCCGTGATGTCCTCGACTAGAAGGGGGACGGCTTCTAGCGCCCCATGGAGTATCTCGCGCCGACCCAGAAGCTCAGGCGAAGCGCTGTTGAGCGCATCCGCCTTAGTAGAGAGCCGAGCTGGCTCGCCCACCACCAAGGTCAGGAGTACGCATGTCTTGGGGCGGCAATGACCCTTGGCAGGATCAACCAGGACACTCAAGGAATTGCCACGACTCGCCCGGCGTCCAGCGGAGCCGTGTCTCGGGTCCCTTCAAGGACACCGGAATCCATCGTGCTCAAGGCTGCCGTTTGCCCAGATCTGGCATCTGCAGGGCTAGATGCTTGAACTGGTCGACGATGCATGCGATCTCGCCCATGCTCGTCGTCCTGCCCAGGCTGAAGCGGATGGCGCCTGCGGCAACTTCCGGCGCAACGTCCATTGCCTTCAGGACGGGAGAGATCTCGACTTCGCCCTCGTGGCAGGCCGACCCCGTGGACGCGGCCACACCATCAAGCCGGGATAGAACATCGGCGCCGATCTGACCGACGAACGACACGTTGAGCGTGTTGGGGAGCCGTTCAGTCGGATGGCCATTGAGGACGACGCGATCCCCCAACGCTTCGCGCAGCATCTCCCAGAATCGGTCGCGAAGCCGCCGGACTTGAGGCATCCCGACCCATTCGCCGGCGACCTCGCACGCCGCGCCAAGACCGACATCTAGAAGGACATTCTCCGTCCCCGCACGCCGACCGCTTTCGTGGCCGGCTCCGTGGACAAGCGGCTCGATGGTGACTCCTCGGCGAACGTATAGGGCCCCGACTCCCTTCGGCGCGTAAACCTTGTGGCCCGCTACGGACAGCAGATCCACGCCAAGTTCTGCGACCTTGGTCGAGATCTTCCCGACCGATTGGGCGGCGTCCGTGTGGAAGAGGACGCCGTGTTCTCGGGCGATCCGGGCGATCTCTATGATGGGCTGTATCGTTCCCACCTCGTTGTTGGCGTGCATGACCGTCACGAGGATGGTCTGCTTTGTGATGGCTTTCCGAACGTCGTCGGGATCCACCATCCCCGTTCCGTCCACGCGGAGGTAGCTGATCTCAGCGCCGAGTCTGGCCAGGAATCGGCAAGGCTGTAGCGTCGCAGGATGCTCCACCGATGACGTGATGACGTGGTTTCCCCGGTCGCGGAGCGCGAAGAAGACCCCCTTGATGGCGTGGTTGTTGGATTCCGTCCCTCCGCTGGTGAAGACGATCTCTTCGGGTGAGCAACCCAGCAGGCCGGCCACTTGGGATCGCGCGCCCTCTACGGCCTGTTTGGCCGGCAGGCCCGCCCAGTGCTGGCTCGACGGATTGCCGTAGTGGTCGGACAGGAACGGCCGCATGGCGTCGGCCGCCTCTGGGGCGATCGGCGTGCTGGCGTTGAAATCCAGATAGATCCTGCCAGGTGTCATCCTGCCCACCTTCTCAAGTCGCATCGACGGTGGATTATCATGTCCGCCGATCCGTTGTGGGGCTCTACGTTTCGGATGACGGGAACTCCGATGTCCTTCCTCATCTCGTCGATCACCGCCAGAGAAATGTCGATACTGTTCTGGTGATGGGAGCCCGTGATGCGCAAGTCATCACGCGGATATCCACCTCGCTCCCCATGTCCAGCGAAAGCGCGTCGTATTCCAGTGTGTCCCCCGAGGCCAATGCGATGGTCCTCTCGCTCGCGTCCAATCCAATCATACGTTCGCGCACAGGATGCCCGCCTCCTCGCTGCACAAGTTGGGCCGGGTCGATTTGGTCTTCCCGCACGTCGTACTGACCCGCAAGCATGCCCGTCGCCAGGCCCGAATACCAGAACGTCCCGGGATCCACGAGGACGAGACGGATTCCGTGATGGGCAAGCTTCGCCGCACGGCTGCGACGTGCAGGCGGGCGTGTCCGGCCCCGAATCAGTACCAGTTGTCCGCGTTGCGGGCTCACGTCTCCTCCCATCGGCGATAGAACGAGTTGAGCATGGGATCCGGGAGGGCGAGGAAGCATCCCGCCACAATGACCTGGTTGACCAGCGTGGTTCGCAGGAGGCCGAGTCGTCGCGACCGTCGCCCGGAGGTGACGGCGGGCTCGGCAAGGACCATGATCCGGCCGCGGCACCGGAGACGCCGGACGAATCGCAGGTCCTCGGCCACGGAGACGTCGTCGAAGCCGCCCAACGACTCGAAGATCGATCTCCGGACGAATAAGGCTTGGTCTCCGTACGGGAGGCAGAGTACTCGGGAACGGAACCCTACAAGCCGTTCGAGGAGGGACACGCCGGGGCCCGACATGTCGGTCTTGTAGCCGAAGGCGCCCCCGACGACGCTCGCATCCGAGAGGGCGTCGAACAGGGGGAGGGTGTAGTCGTCTGGAAGCCTCGTATCGGCGTGGAGAAAGAGGAGGATCTTCCCTCGGGCAATCGCCGCGCCCTTGTTCATCTGCCGCGCTCGGTGTGGCGGACACGTCAAGACGCGAGCCCCGGCTCGCTCGGCCAGGGCGGCGGTTTGGTCCGAGCTGTGGCCGTCCACGACGATGATTTCGATGCCGTCGGCTTGGGCCGTTGCGATAGCGGCCTCGATGTGCTCCGCTTCATCTCGGGCGGGGATGATGACGGACAGGTAGGGGATCTCCGGAGACGAGAACGCGTCCTGGTCAGGTATCGCGTCCTGGAAATCCTCGGGCGTGTCGATGTCTGTGTGCTCATCGAGGATGGCGACCGACAAACCAGCCGAGGACGCCAGCGCGAGCGTCTGCTCCACGACCCGCGGGGTGCTCCAGTCGACGCCTTCAAAGACCTCCGCCGGACTGCGTAAACCGATCAACCAATAGCCTCCGTCCGTGCTGGGGCCGAGGACTACGTCGTGCTCTTCGATCGCCTCGAAGGCTCGTCGCAGATCGCAGGCCGAGAGCTCCGGACAGTCGGTCCCGATGATAAGGACGCGGCTGCAATCGCTGTCGAACGCATCGAGAGATGCGCGACGCATGCGCCTTCCGAGATCGCCATCCCCTTGTGGCCTGACGACGAGACCGTTTCCCAGCCAGCGGCGTACCTTTCGGTCGTGCCCCCCGGCGTAGCGGATCTCGATATCTGCTCTCAGCGATCCGGCGCAGTCACGTGCGGTTCGGATCGTTCGCTCCGTCATCGTCCGCTGAAAGGCCGCTGCGCGCAAAGCGCCCAGTTCTGGGATCAGGCGTGTCTTGGCCTTGCCCGGAAGGGGATAGCGCGTGAACACGATCAGTCGACCCCGCGAGTACACACGCGACGGTGCGGGCAGCAGAGCGTACCGGGCGATCGTGACGAGAATCTTCGTTCCGGCCCCGATGACGCCTCGGACCGTGCCCGAGATCTTCGAGACGCCGATGCGCGGGCGGTAGCGGACCGGCACCTCGATGACCCGTAGCTTCGCGCGAGCGGCCTTGATCTGCATCTCGATCGTCCAGCCGTAGTTCCTGTCGCGCATGTGAAGCGATCGCAAGGCCGACCAACGTACGGCGCGGAAGGGGCCCAGGTCCGTATGGTGCGTTCGCCAGATGAGGTTCATGAGCATACAAGCCAGCGATGTGCCGAAACGTTGGGGAACGGTCAGCCCGGCGCCCGACGGATTGCCCAGTGTTCGCGAACCGATGACCAGGTCTGCCTCACCACGGACGATCGGGCCCACGAGCCGATCCATCTCTTCGGGATGGTCGCTGAAATCCGCGTCCAAGAAGACCAGGACGTCGCACCACGAGATCGCCGCCATGCCCGTCTGACACGCTTGACCGTACCCCCGGCGCGGTTCGCGAACAACCGTCGCGCCCGCCTGCTCTGCGATTGCCGCGGTATCGTCCGTCGAGCCATTGTCTACGACGATCACTTCGTCGACCCAGTCAGGGATCGCCGCAAGGACCTTCCCGATCGACGCGGCCTCGTTCAGCGCCGGAATCACCACGTTGATCGCCCGGCCCTCACGCATAGGGCTCGCCCTCCGGGCCCGCCGGCGCGGTCCGATACCGAGCCCACTCGAGCCCGAGCAAGACCCACACGGGCAGGTGGATCAGGGCGCCCAATACGTGGGGCGGCGGCATCACGTTGGCCAGGTAGATCAACGGCAGGATCGCGGTCCAAATCAGGGCGCTGGCTCGCGGCGCGATAACCGCTAGCGGAATGGCCGGCACGTAGTACCAGGGCCAGACCGTCGGGCTCAGCAGCAGCATCAGCAGGACGACGATCTCCATTCGCGTGCAGATCTCGGTCGACCTATCCGCTCGGCGCGTACCGATCCAGACGGCCGCGACCAACAGTAGCCCCATCGCGACCGTCCGTGCGATGAGTCCTGCTTGCATGGACAGATCGAGCTGCCTGACGAGAAGCCATCCCAGCGCCTGCGCCAGGCGAAAGGCCCCGGTTGGTGTCTCCCAGGTAGCGCCATAGACCACGACGCCGCTGTTTTCACCCCCGAAAGCGGAAGAAAACGGAATCGCCATCAGCAGACAGATCCCGGCAAAGGCTGTCGACGCGGCTAGCAAGCGGCGACGGGCATCGCGGAACGCTCCCACGAGAAACGGTGCGAGCACCGCCGGCCACAGCTTGACGCCCGCCGCCGTGGCCAGGAAGGCCCCCGCGATCAGAGGTCGCCGTCTCACCAATCCCCAAGCCGCAACAAGCAGAAACGGCACGACGGCAAGATCCAGATGCAGCCGCGCGTAGGTTTCAAAGACCAGCAAGGGATTCCAGAGATAGATGGCCAGGTTGCCCAGTGCGAGTCCCGCGGACCGCAGCAACAGGACAAGCAGCAGCACGGTCAGCAGATCCACCAAGGCTAAGACGATCCGCCAGCCAGTTGTGTCAAACGGCGTCAGCAGGTGGGCAACTGCAAACAGTCCCTGCGCGACGGGCGGATAGATCGCGCGAAGCTCCGCGTGATTGACGTTGCGCAGAACGCCTTGACTCCGCGCCGCAAGCGAACGGAGTGTCGGATCCGCCACGCCGCCCTCGGCCACTGCCTTGGGCGAGTAGAGGTAGGGGTTGATTCCCGCGGCGGTGACCGCACCGTCCCAGAGGTAACGTTCGAAGTCATCCCCTCGGGCCAGCGGCATCGGCACGGCCGCAACTCGCATTCCCACCGCGACGACGATCAGCAGGAGCACCTGCCGACGCGACAACCGCCTGTTCAGCGACAGCCACGAGCCGACCAGGTAAACGACTCCGGCCAAGAGGAATAGCGTTATCGGTAAGGTACCGCGTAAGACGATGGCATCATCGCCGTAGCCGAGACGGCCTGTGAGGGCCAACATGATCGTCAGAGAGAGGATAAGAAGGCCGCCAAGGCTCCAAGCAGTTTGCCGCTGTCCTAGGAGCGGGCTTGCGCCGGGCGATTCGGCTTCTCCGTTTCTGACGATCTCGCGTTGGACGTGTTGCTCCGGATCCATGCGGTACCCGCGCTTCATAGGACAAGATGAACAACGACCGAACGAGGATCCCCTCTCAGTCCCAGCCTATCGGCCAGGCCGACGAACCGGTCGGAATGGGATCAGCAGCATCCCTCGAAGACTCCACCACACGGTCTTTTCGTACTGGACCAGTCCCAAGTTGACTTCCCATGGAGCTTTTTGAACCCCATACGATCCGAACAGGCGGTCCCAGAAGGAAAACACGCTGGAGTAGTTCGAGTCGGTCTCCGGGCGGTAGTTGGAGTGGTGAACCCAGTGCATCCAGGGGGTGACCAGAACGACCCGCAGGGCGCGGTCCACACGGCGCGGCACGCGAACGTTGCTGTGGTGGAACAGGATGATCGGCTGGAGTATCAGCTCGTAGATCAACACCTGCACGAGCTGCATGCCCAGGATCGGAAGAACGGCCAGGCGAGCGATCGAAGAGAAGACGATCTCTCCGGTGTGAAATCGAAGCGCCGTGCTGGCATCCATGTCGCCGTCGGAATGGTGCACGGCGTGGAATCGCCAGAGAAACGGAACCCGGTGGTTCAGCCGGTGCCAGAGGTATTGCCAGGCATCGAACACCACCACGGCCACCACACACTCCGCCAACCAGGGCCAGTTCAGCCAATGGAGTAGACCGAGATTCGCCTCCCGAGCCGCTTCGGTAACGTACAGGGCTCCCGAACCAAACGCCAGCGTCACCACAGCGGCGTTGAGCAGGCCCAGACAGAGGTTGCGAGCGGCATGTGGCAGCCGCCCGACACGCCCCTCCGCGGTCGGCGCGAATCGCTCGCCCACCCATAGGACGATGAAGACAGCAGCCGTTATCGCCAACTTCCACTTGGCCAATCGCGTGGTCACTCCTTGAGGTCAGCAAGCGTGTTCAAAACGTCAGCACCTTATAGTCGCTCTTGAGGAAATCCGTCAGGGGTCGGCCCATGGCATTGACCTCAATCCCCAGCGACCGCAGGGCCTCCGTGACTCCGTAGGAGTCGGCGCACACGATGCATGCCTGAACGTTCACGCCGTCCTTCATCATCTCCTTGATCTTCGCCTGGAGGTCCTTGTCACCCGCCAGCAGCCTGGCCGACGGACCCCAGACGATCAGTCGCACTTCGTTGAACCACCGGTTCTTGACCGCCGCATGTGTGTACATGAGGCAGACGCGGTGTGCCACATCCGGATCGCCGCTGCTCCAGACCACCGCCAGACGCGATCCGTTCGGCTGCGCGACCGAGGCCGGCTCCGCCGCCCTGGCCAAGATCGCCCAGGCACAGGCCCCAATTGCCACCGAGCCGACCGCGTAAGATAGATGTCTCTTGGACATGGGAACCGCTCCTTCGTAAGGGCCACACCGGCGCCGACGTCGCCGTCGGCGGCCACAACTCGAATAATCCTGTCCAACAATGCCGCGCGTGCTGTCGGTCTTCGTCCTCAGCGAACCTGGAAGGCCAACACCGTGCGGTCGTCGCTTTGCTCGGTCTCCGCCGAGAATCGGGCGACATCCTCCGTGAGCGCAGCCACCAACTCTTCCAGGTTCATGGAACGATGAGCCTGAAGGAACTCGCTCAGTCGTTCCTTTCCGTAGAATCGGCCTTGGCTGTCCGCCGCTTCGGTCAGACCATCCGTGGCCAGAAGGATCCTATCCCCGCGAACGAGCGGCTGGGTCGCTTCGTCTACCTCGATCTCTTCCTCCACACCCAGCAGCATGGCCCCTGTCCGGGTGAGGCTCGTAATCGGCCGGGAGGGATCGGACGGCACGAAGAAAGGTTGCGGGGCATGGCCGCAATTCACATAATCAAGCCGTCCCATCGTGTCATCGAGAACCGCTGCGACCAGGACAACGAATCTTTCGTCTGGCGTGAACCGCCAGAGGTCTCGATTGACCCGACGGACAAAGTCGGTCAGCGGAAGCTGTACCTCAACCCATGCCCTGAACGCCATCTTGACGATCACGGTGATCAGCGCCGCCGCCGTCCCGTGTCCACTCACATCGGCGAATACCATCGCCACCTTTCCCTTGCCTAGCTCGGCGGCGTCGAAGTAATCGCCGCCCACCTCGGTCTCGGGGACGAAGCTGCTGGCCCATTCGAGCCGATCGGTTTGAGGCATGTGTCGCCGGTCGGGAAGGAGCTTCTGTTGAACCGCACTGGCCAGCGCCAGGTCGTTGCGAATCCGATCGGCGTATCGCTCCAACGCTGCGTGCGCCCGACCGAGTCGGTAGGCCTTCTCTTCGTTGTCATACTCGATGCTCCCCATGCCGCGCAGGAACACGTACACCGCCGCGAACAAGATGACGGCTTGGAGCAACGTCATACCGATCAACAGCGGCAGGCTGTCTGTGAACACGTGAATCAGCAGGATCGCAACGACCATGGCGGCCGCCAGTGCCCCATAGCGCGGCGCAGCGCGGAAGAGGGCACGATGGTCGTTGAAGTGTCGATGTCTTCCTTCAAACCAACGCACCGCCAGGCTCAGGCGGGTGACACAGTAGCTATACTCAACAACCAGAAGATGGCCTTGCAAGCGCAGTTTGGCGCAACTGACGTGTGCACCGCGGTCGCTGCGCAGGTGGCCGCCCATGCCTGCCGTCGTTTCCCCATCCTCGCGGTTGAGGGCCAGCTCCCGGCGATACGCGTACAGTAGCGTCAACACGTCCTGTACCTGGTTGCTCTCAAGCCGTGTATCCAGCTTCAGGCGATGGATGGCCAGGTGTTCCAGGAAGGCGCAGAGTTCTTGGCAATCGTCCAAGCTTACGGCGGCGCGCACGTTCCTCGTCTCCTTCAGCCGGATCTCGCCATGCGGGAGAACATCCAGGCCAACGGCCTCGTGGCCGGCCCTCTTGGCGCTCGGGAACACCTCCATCTCCAGCCAGAGACCCAGCCGAGCCGTTTGTTTCCCTACGGGGCGAATCCGCTGTCGAAACCTAGTGAGGCTGTGCCGAATGTAGTGACCTAGCGGCAAGGCTTCCTTGCGAGGTGAGCCGTCATCCGAAATGCCGCCAACCAGCTCTGCCATGAGTCGATCTTTCTCGTGGCGGGATCGTCGCTGAGTCTCCTACGCCAGCGGCGACCGCAGCCACAGGGCTCGCCAAGACAAGGGCAACCCGGCTCACCTCCGCCACGCGAGGATCTTCGTGAAGACCTTCTTGAGAAGCGGCGTCAGGCGCGTGCGGTTGTAGGCATCGCCGAGCTGCTTGATGGCCTCCGCCTGCGTAGGGTACGGATGAATGACACCGCCGAGCGTACCCAGCCCAATGCCAGCCACCATCGCCAGGGTAATCTCGTTGATCATGTCGCCAGCATGGGCAGCCACGATGGTCGCGCCGAGGATCTTGTCAGTTCCCTTCTTCACGTGCACTCGGGCGATGCCTTCCTCCGTCCCATCCGTGACGGCCCGGTCGACATCCTCGAAGTGACGAGTGAGTGTTTCGACCTCGATGCCCATCGTTTGGGCCTCATGCTCATACAGGCCGACGTGGGCGACCTCGGGATCGGTGTACGAGCACCAGGGGATCGTCAGCGCGCTGAGCTTCTTGCGTCCCCAGAAGAGGGCGTTCTGAATCACGATGCGGGCGGCGGCATCGGCGGCGTGCGTGAACTTATGTCGCATGCAGACGTCGCCGGCGGCATAGATCCGCGGATTCCTCGTCTGAAGTCTGTCGTTCACGAGCACGCCCTGCCTGCGGTCGTAGGTTACACCGGCTGCCTCAAGCCCGAGGTCCTCGACGTTGGGCTGCCGGCCCGTCGCCACCAGGATCTCGTCGACTTCCACCGTGCGCTCTCTACCTTCTGAAGCGACGGTGAGCATCTTGCCGCCGTTTGAGGCGCGGACGCGCAGGATGCGCGCGTTGAGCAGGACCGGGATGTCCTCACGTCGGAAGGCCTCCAGCAGAATGCCCGAGACGTCCGCATCCTCGCGCGGCAACAACCGTTCGTGGGAATGGATGAGCGTCACGTGACTGCCCAGCCGGGCAAACGCCTGGCCGAGCTCGCAGCCGATGGGACCACCCCCCAGCACCGCCAGTCGGGCGGGGCGATCGGTCAGCGAGAACACCGTTTCGTTGGTCAGAAAGCCGGCTTCCTCAAGTCCGTCGGTTCCTGGAACCGCGGCTCGGGCTCCCGTGGCGATGCATGCGCGGGCGAATCGCAACGTCTTGCCGGCCACTTGAACGGTATCCGGCCCCGTGAAACGGGCTTCGCCCAGGTGGACGTCGATACCCAAGTCGCCAAAGCGTTGGGCGGAATCGTGCTCGCTGATGTGGCTTCGAATCCGGCGCATCCGTTCCATGACCGAGGCGAAATCGACCGTCACGCCGTCGCCGGCGCAGACGCCGAATCTGCCAGCGGTCCGGATTTCGTGGGCCGTTCGCGAGGAGCGGATGATCGTCTTGCTCGGCACGCAGCCGAAGTTGAGGCAATCGCCCCCCATCAGGTGCCGCTCGATGAGGGCGACCTGGGCTCCCATGCCCGCCGCTCCGGCTGCCGTCACCAACCCAGCCGTTCCAGCCCCGATCACCACCAGGTTGTACCGGCCGCTCGGCTCAGGATTGACCCAGTCCGGTGGATGCGCGTTCTGCAGCAGGGCCTCATTATGGGCGTCCCAGGGCTTAATCAGACCGTCCGGCGCCATCTTCAGTCCTTTCCGTCGAGGCCACCGCTTCGTTAAGGGCCTTACGTGCGATGCGGGTCACCAGCACGGCCACCGCAACGGTCGCGGCCAAACCAACCCAAAAGAAGATCCGCTGGGCGGACGAGCTTTCAACTGTCCCCGCAGCGACCTCTGCCAGCGACCGGGCCGCCGAGCCGATGTACACGTACATGATCGTTCCGGGGAGCATGCCGATCCACGAGGCCAGGGCGTATTTCGTCAGCGGCACCTTCGTAAGACCGTATGCGTAGTTCTGGAAGTTGAACGGGAAGATCGGGCTCAGGCGGGTCAACAGGACGATCTTGAAGCCCTCTCGGCCGACGGCTTCGTCAATGGCGGCGAAGCGCGGTCGCCCCGTGACCTTCTGCTCGATCCAATTGCGAGCGACGGTCCGACCGACAATGAAGGCCGCGCATGCCCCAAGCGTGCTACCGATCGAGACCGTGATCGTTCCAACGACCACGCCGAATAGGAACCCCGATCCGATCGTCAGGGCGGATCCCGGCAGCAGAAACACGCACGCCACGATGTAGAAGCCGACCACGAAGATCGGTCCCCACACTCCGAGGCCCCGGGTCCACTCCAAACCGGCGACGAGGGTGTCCCTGACAGGCAGCAGGAATGCCGCGACGGCCAGCGCTCCAACGACCGCACCCACGATCAGGATGCGAACCAACTTCGTCCATGACGCGATTCGTGGCGCCTCCGCCACAGGTGCGTTTTCAGCAACCTCGGACATATCGCTACACTCCGTATGCACGAAGAACCGGGCTAGCGCCCAGCCGCCGTGCCTTGCTCGTTCAGTGACCAGTCGTAGTCGAGATAGGCCACGCTGTATCGCCCATCCCGCAGGTACTTGGCGTCCGCCGGCGGAAGGTGCCCGGAGGCAAAATGGAGAACCGCCCGCTGGGCGTCGCTGTGCCCGGCGTATCCGCTCTCGGGCTTGTACTTCGCGACGAAGTCTCCGCCGAACCATTCGAAGATGCTGGAGAGGTAGACCTTGCCGCCGTTGCGGTCGATTCTGAACTTGGCCGGATCGGACAAGAACTTCCGCGCCTGGTCATCGAGTTGTTTGGTGAGCCTTGGGCCAACATAAGGTTCGTTGCGCAGCGGTGGACAGCCCATTGCGGCGCAGACCAGCGCCACGTGGATTCTGGGCTCGTCGAACTCCTTCCGGAGCACCTGATGCTCGATGTGCTCCAGCGTCATCTTCTTGCCCATGACCAGGAACTGGAGCTTGTCCCAGACCCCCGGGATCTGGCGGATGCTGTTCTTGGGAAAGGCAAGCGACCTCAATGTCCCGGCCTGAATCGGATAGTGATCGATGATGGCCTCCAGCGTCAGGGCGTTGTACGCATTGATCCAAAACGCGATCTTGGCCGGGGCATCCCACCCCTCGTACGTCTTGGGGTTCACGGAGGCCAAGGCCCGGGCGAACTGATCCAGACGACGGCGGTTCTCCTTCAGCGCCGCGTAGTCGACCATGTCCCGATCATCGACGTACTCCTTCAGGACCGCCGCATAATCGTCATAGGAGAACGTGCCCTTGGCTGAGGTCGGCGCTGTGGCATACAAGTGTGCGCTGAACTGCATCGGTACGCCGAAGAACTCCCGGTAGGCCAGGACCGCGATCAAGATCCCCACAAGCCCGGCTGCGCCAATCGCCGTGAGGACTATAGTCTTTCGAAGGGCCATGACAGCCTCCTTCGTCTGGCCTTGTCGTTTCGCGTAATGCTCGCCATCCCGCGCGCCGTGTAAGAGGGGTGCGATCCTGCATCTGCCCGCGATGTCCAGGGCGGTTACGATATCAGGGTGCGTGCGCTCGCTGCTGTGGGACCCAAGCCTCATGTCAACGCCCCTCCACAAGACGAACCCCGCCCGGCCGTGCAGCCGAGACAGTGAGGTCCGGTAACGACGCGTCGGGTCGCGAGCGCCGCCGGCTCAAAATCCCGGATGTGCTGCGCCGCATCCTCACAGACCGGCAGGTCGAGCGCGTAGTTGAAGTCGCAATCATGCAGCGTTCCGTCCCAACTGACATGGATCTGGTGGCGGCACATCAAACCGTCAAGCGTCTGGGGGTTGAACGAATTGCGCAGCAGGCGCAGGTACTCACCATCGCGTCCCTCCCGTCGCAGGCCAGCCAGGAACCGGCCGATGGGCATGTTGGCGATCGTGTACAACCGCGTAAACCGGATGTCGAATCGACGGCGGAGCTGCTCACGATAGTCTCGTTCCAGGTTGACTTGGTCTGGGGGTAGTGCGGGGCCCAATGGATTGTAGACCAGATCCAACGGTAGCTCGGGACGCCGGCCGAAACCCACCGCGTTAAGCTGCTGAATCACATTCGCAGAATCCTCGTAAGCGTGCGAACCGCGCTGGCTGTTGACGTTCTCGGCCGTATAGCATGGCAGCGACGCGATCAGATGCACGTTATGATCGGCCAGGAAGTCCGGCAGATCCTCGTTCCCATCACGAAGCATGATGGTCAGATTGGTCCTGACCAGCACCTCCAGGCCTTGCGCCCGCGCCGAACGTACGAAGTCGCGGAAGTGGGGGTTCATCTCCGGCGCGCCACCCGTGATGTCGATCGTTCGCGAACGGGCGCACTTCGCAGCGGATAGCACGAGCTGCATCGTGTCCGAGCTCATCTGCTCGGTGCGGTTGGGCGAGCACTCAAGGTGGCAGTGGCGGCAGGCCAGATCACATGTCAGGCCGATGTTCACCTGAATGGTTTCGATCTCGAGGGCCCGGAGGCCGTCGGGGCCGTTGGCAATGAGGGCCTCGAACTCGTCTTGGCCGATGCAGGACGCTTCTGTCGACATAACCTCACCTCTGGCTAATGCGAATGCGACGTTCGGGCGGCCTCGGTCTCCGGCCCAACTCGCACGGCGATGGCATCTGTAGGCTCCTCATGTCCTTGCCGTGCCTGGATCGCTGTTGAGACCCGGAGTCGCTGCTCGCCCATGAGCGGAGCCACAAGGTACCGAAAGCAAACCGCGGCAGATGCACCCCCTATCAGCGACGCGGCAATGTAGACCCAGAAGAATCCGCCGTGTGGTCCGGGGATCGCAACGGTCTTCCACCCGGCCAGATACGACACCAGACGCGGCCCGAAGTCGCGGGCGGGGTTGATCCCGGCCTGGGTCAAAGGGGCGATGATGGAGATGACCGCCGTGACGGTTGCGCCGATGAAGACCGGCGCCAGGCCATCGCCGGGTCTCCCGACGTTGCACCCTTCCGTTAGCACGAAGATCATCGTGACCAGGAGGAACGTGCCCAAGGCTTCGGCCAGCATGGCCGTGCCAAGAGTCACGCCGAGACCGGAGGTTGCAAAGCCGGGGTTTGGGAAGTACTCGCCGAACATCATGGCGGTCTGGATCGATTCGGGAGAGCCGCGAATGATCCCGTGGGCTGATTCGTATTGCGTGATGGCACCCCCAAACAACATCAGGACTGCGGCGCCGGCGAGCAGGGCGCCCAGCACTTGAGACGTCCAGTACCAGGGCAGCAATCGGCCGCGCATCCTCCCCGCAAGAACCATCCCCAACGAGACGGCGGGATTCAGGTGGGCGCAGGAAAGGTGCCGCGTCGCGTAGATGGCGAGCGTCACCCCCAGGCCCCAGACGATCGCTACCTGAAGCAGGCCCGCGTGCGCATTGAACAAGACGGTCACGGCGACGGTGGCCGTCCCAAACAGGACCAGTAGGAACATGCCGAAGAACTCGCCGAAGCACATGGCTCCAAGTCTCTGGTTCACGTCACAGGTCATGATAGACTCCGTTCATCGGCCGTTACCCGCAACAGTCCGGCCCGCAGCAGGACCCTTCCTTGGCCGTCACCGTCGGACGATACTCCAGCCCCTTGGTCTCCCGCGGATGACGAGTCACGCTCCTGTTGCAGTCGAACGCCCCAGCTTTGTCCAGGGGAACGTCCTCCCTTGGAGCCACCGAGACGATCTGACCGGCATAGGGACCAGCCGGGTTGGTCATGATGTCGAAGGTCTTATCGCAAACGGCCATACGCTGGCCTCGGTAGAGCGTGTGACCGTCATCGTCACACACGCACCGCCATGGGCCCTTGTAGACGACGGCCTGGTTGCGCTCGATGCACGGACCTTCCTTGCCCTTGAAGGCCTGGACGGTCATGGAGCGGAACTCAATGCCCTCGATGGTCTGCCAGGGCTCGTCCTGGCGGGAGACTATCTCGATGCCATAGAAGCCCGCCCGCTCGAACATCTCCAAGAAGACGTCCTCGCGCATGGCCCCGGCGATGCAACCACTCCACAGGTCGGGGTCGCTCAGAATGGAGGGGGTGGGGTCCTCATCGCAGACGATGTCCGAGATGACCGCCCGGCCGCCGCGCCTCAGGACCCGATGCATCTCCGCGAACAACGTGCCCTTGTCCTCCGGGCGGGCGAGGTTCAATACGCAGTTGGAGACGACGACGTCAACGCTCGCGTCGGAGATCAAGGGCTCTTTCCGCCGCAGACGGTCACACTCCGCCTGGAATTCGTAGAGGTGCTCCACCTCGGTGATGGGGTGCGCGTCGAGCCACGCCTGTGCCTTGTCGAGGCTCAGCGCCAGATCCTGAATCTTGCACTTGACGAACCGGACGTTGCGGTAGCCAAGCCGATCGGCCACCTCGTCGATGTACTTGCGGGAGAGGGCCAGCATCTCGTCGTTGAAGTCCGCGCCGATGACACGTCCCTCTGGGCCGACCTTCTGGGCCAGGATGTAGCAGACCTTGCCCGCGCCGCTGCCCAGGTCGAGCACCGCTTCCCCTGCACGCACGTACCGGGACGGATCGCCGCAGCCGTAGTCCTTCTCGACGATCTCACGCGGAAGAAAGGACACTGACTCCTCGTCATACTTGGTCGGGCAGCAAAGCCCGTCCTCAGCCTGCCTGGCGCCTTCCTTGTACCGCCGCAGGACCGCCGCCTCGACGTTCCCGCCGGCGGCAACAGCACGTTCGGATTCGACACTCGCCATGGTCTAAGCTCCCATCTGATGTCCCTTGTTCACGCGGCAACGCCCAACAGGCGATCACGCAACTGCCTTTCTCGACCAGCTTCCGGCGGCTGGCAATCTCAATGGCTTGGTCGTTGGGGGCCGTTGAAACCTTACACCGATTGGATGCACCGGCCAGAAGCATTTGTTCTGCACGCCGGAGAATCTCTGGGCGATAAGTCCTGAAAAGTGACCGCCAAGGTGTTGCGACGGACAGGGGCAACGACACGGGCCCTTGCCTCGCTCATCAATGAATGTGTCGGCGAAGAGTGTCCTTGATCCTCCGACGACTATCGTCAGACAGCCCGCGGTCTTCAGAAATGTCAGGGTACCGATCGCTGCGAAACAACTTGGAGGCCAATTGACTCAACGCCTCGATCTGGCGGCCGTACGCTCGGCAGGCCGAGCACATCATGACGTGCAGCCGCAGGGAGACCCGCCGCCGAAGCGGCAACTCTCGGTCCAGGCCTTCGGATAACAGCCTGGTGGCCTCTCTACAGGTGAGCATCAGCAGGACTCCTTCGGAACCACTTGGCCTCCAGGCATGCGCGGAGGCGAGAGCGGGCTCGGTGGAGCATCACCCAAAGATTAGTCGACGTGATCTCCAGGACCTTACACACGTCTCTGGGTTCGACCTCTTCCATGACCCGGAGCGAAAAGGCCTCGGCAAGCGCGCGGGGGAGCGCGCGGATGCAGTCCAGAAGAATCTTGCGAAACTCCGCTTGCTCCAACAGCGCAGCGGGGTCGTCCTTCCACTTGACGGGGCGAGTGGCCCACCATCCCTTCTTATCGAACATCCCGTCCACCACGGGATCGGCGGCCTCGAGTTCGACGGACGACGCCTGACGGCCTTGTCTGCGTATATGGTCGATGGTCTTGTGCCGCAGGATACCGATCAGCCATGTCCGCTCCGCGGACCGTCCCTGGAAGGACCCACCGGATTGCAGTGCGGCCAGAAAACTCTCCTGGACGAGATCCTCCGCAACGTGCGGGTCGCGGACCTGTAGCATCGCATAACGGAACATCGCGTCGCCATGCTCGTCCACCCATCTCTCGGGGTCGACACGCCTCGGATCGGCTAATCCCTCCAGGGGCGCTGATGAACCGGTCGGATTGGAGCCCTTCGTATCGGAGGTCATGCCGGTCCCTCTGGTGCTGAGCCAGGGCTACCCGGGGGGCGCAAATACCTGAGATTTGGGATGCATAGCGTACCACGCGAACCAGAATGTGTACATGACAGAGGCGTGACCGTCGAGCGCGTCCGGGAATTCGATCCTGACTGTGTCCGAAGCACCCGTATGAATCAGTCGCACGCGCTTGTCTTGCAGCGTGTCTTCGATCCAGCCGCGTGAACCCGCTCCCCGGGCGACGGTTCGGACAGGATAGGCCCGCATTGAATCCCCTATCTTGACGACCACCAGTTTGTCCTTGTTTCGCAGGCCGGCCCGTCCGTCAGGCCTCGGACTGACCGGGAACATGAGGCGGTCGCTGGCGAAGTAACGGGAATAGGGATTCCGACGATAGTCTCTAGCGAAACCGGTATTGGCCGACAGGACCGTGGTATCTGGGTGCCGGTTCTTCCAATCAGCCCATGGGGTCAGTTCGCACGGAAGGGCAGAGAGCTTTAGCCCCCTTTGGGCGGCAGGTCCGGCTACGGCCCGCATCTGAAGCTGGCTCCAGAGGCTCTCTCCACGGCCCGAGGGCTGACGGTCGTACAGCAGGACATTCGAGTTGTACAGCAACCCGCTGATCCCGAAGTCTCGCGTCTGACCATCCACGACGCGATCGAACACGATGGCCGAATCGCAAAGCGGACAGTAGGTGACGGCGATGGATTTGCGGCCCAACTCGTCATTCACGTTCTCGTGGTAGTTGAGGATCGCAAGCGGGTAGGCGCGAGACTCCTGACCCAGGCTGATCCCGATGACTCGATCATCATCGCCCAGGTGTCGCGCCTCGTGGCCGGGTACCGTCGGCGGCCGAGTCAGGGCTGGGATGCCGTCCTTCGGCGGTCCACCGGCTCGGATCTCCTTTCGAGAGATCAGGCACGTTGTCAGATCAAAGCCATGAGACGCGGCCACAGCAGCGTTCAGGACCGTCAAAGGCCGGTCGTGCTTTCCCGTCAAGACGGCGGTCCAAGCCGGCAAGTCGATTACTGAAGCGAGGACGAAGAAGGCCACGGTCCAGGTAAACGCGGAATTCCCGGCGCCAACATCGGCGTTGCTTCCAGCATGGCTTGCCGGGAAGACTCCACCTTGTCTTGGTTGAGGCTTATCGCGAATTGAGTGCATCGGGTCGTCACACATCTTAACCTCGTCCGGCGCGCCTGCCTTCCGAAGGACCCACATCCCAGAGGCGACCTTGGCATGCAGATCACACGCGCAAGTCCCCACAAGCCCTGATACAGAACTGTTGGCGCGGTGTCACCGAAAGGCAAACACCTCGTGCCGTCTGTCCCTGTCCCGAGCCGACGACACATCCTCTTCTCGTTCATTGCCGGCCACGACTTGCGTGGCGTCAATCAGCACGCCAGAAACTTGGTTTCAACACAGCGAAGAAAGTGAAGAGCTCAAGTCGGCCAAGAATCATCAGCAGGCACATCACGAGCTTGCTCGCATCCGTGAACCACAGGTAGTTCTCGATCGGACCGACCTTGGCCAGGCCGGGGCCGGCGGTGCAGAGTGTCGCGAGGCTGGCCGTGCCCGCCGTCACGAGATCGATACGCCCCTCCGGTTCCAGAAGCATCAGGAGAACGGTGCCGGCGAGGAGTACCAAGATGAACAGCAGGGCATGGCAAAGGATCCTCTCTTGCGTGTCCGAGTCGACGACCGTTTTGCCGATGCGTACGGGTTTAACGCGCTTGGGCGACAGATAGCGATTCGTGTGGGCAAGCATGATTCTGAACATAAGGAACAGTCGAGCGGCCTTGATGCCGCCGGTCGTTGAGGCCGTCGAACCGCCAACGAAGGTGCCGACGAGGAGCACCACCTTTGCGAGGTCCGGCCATCGGTTGAAGTCCGCGGTGGCAAAGCCGGTGTCCGTGTGCAGCGAGACGATATTGAACACTCCGTATCGCATCGAGCTCGCAAGGGACGGCGCGAGCGTTTCCCCCGTGGTCAGTGTGATCGGCTTGCCCGATAGGACCAATACGGCGAGCGTCGAGCTGATGAGCAGCAACGCAGCGTAGAAGCGCAGCTCCGTATCCCGCAGAACCTGACGAACATGCCCTTGGGATAGGCGGTAGTACAACGCGAAGTTGACCCCGCCGAGCACCATGAGCGAGATGATAATCACATCGACGGCAAGGCTGCGGTAATGGCCGACGCTGGCATCTTGCGTGCTGAATCCGCCCGTCGCCAGCGCCGCAAAGGCATGATTGACCGAGTCGAACAGGCCCATACCCGCAAGGCAAAGGGCGACGATGCCTGCGAGCGTTATGGCCGCGTAGGCCATCCAAAGGGCCCGTGCGGCCTGGCGGATCGAGGGCATGCCGTCTTCGCCCAGCGATCCGGCGCTTTCCGCGCGGGCCAACCTCTTCGTCGTGATACCCAAACTAGGCAACAGCGCCGCGAACAATAGGACGATGCCCAGGCCTCCGATCCAATGGGTGGTCGATCGCCAGAGCTGGAGGCTCCGAGGGAGCGCATCGATGTCGGGAAGAACCGTTGAGCCTGTCGTTGTCAGCCCGCTTACGGCCTCGAAATAACAGTTGACCGGACTGAGAAACGGGTGATGTGAATACCGCGCCGAGGCAAGCCAAGCCCACGTGAAGTAGACGGTTCCCGCCAACGCTGCACCGAAGACCCAGCTCATTACGACCATCAGGATGGCTTCGCGTCGCCCAAGGTGTACCGAACTCGACCGGGTCAGGCTTCGAGCGCCGATACTGAGCGCGAGTCCAGCCGCGCCGGTTATCACAAGAGAAAGCAGGGCTGTGCGCTCGTTGTCGTCGCCCAGGTGCAGTGCGGCTCCAGACCAACAGGCGACCGCCAGAATGGCGATGCTCATCAGACCGAGAACAACTAAGGCGTATCGGGCCGCATGCCGTACGTCCACGATGAACATGAAGAAACCTCTTCCTGGAGCGTTTGTCGCGGCCACCGGCCTATACCGCCGTGGGAATCCTGCCGACGGCTGGGGCTGTCCAGGAGATCTCGCGTGCTCTCCGACCGAACGGAATCGCTGATCCGTCGGTCAGCGTCGGCGCCTCGTCATTTCGGCGTAGCCGAGGCCAGTGGTCATGTCATCCCCAAGCGATAGCCCACCCCCTGCTCGGTCAGTATGTGTCTAGGGCGGGCGGGATCGGCTTCGATCTTCCGCCGGAGGTTGGCCATATGAACGCGAAGCTGGTGGACCTCGTACACATGACCGGGCCCCCACACCTCGCGCAGCAGGAAGCGATGCGTCAGGACCTTGCCGGCGTGGGTGATGAGCGTAGTCAAGAGTCGGTACTCGATCGGCGTCAGGTGCACTGTCTGACCTTCCACCGTCACCAGCCGGTCCTGAAGGTCGACGCGCAGATCCTCCGACTCATAGACGCCAGCCTCGGCCGCATCGTCCGGGAGGGCGACCTTTGCCCGATGACGCAACGCCACCCGCAAGCGGGCAAGCAGTTCGCCGACGCTGAAGGGCTTGGTCAAGTAGTCGTCGGCCCCGCGATCCAGTGCCTCGACCTTGTCCTTCTCCTGATCCCGGGCGGACAAGATGATGATCGGCAGTTGAGACCAGGAACGGACCTGGTCGATGATCTCCACGCCGTCCATGTCCGGCAGACCAAGATCCAAGATGATGAGGTCTGGTGGTTGTGAACTGATCATCATCATGGCCTGCTTGCCGGTCTCGGCCTCGACCAACCGGTAGTCATGCTTCGGGAGCGAGGCCCGCAGGAATCGCCGAATCGGCTTCTCGTCCTCGACAACAAGGATCAGCGGCAGATCGGCGGGCATGGCTACGCAGGCTCCTCATCATTCAGGGATTCTTCTCTGACCTCTGGCGGCCTACCGTTCGGAGGAAGGAGGAACTTGAAGAGGGTGCCGCCGCCCTCACGCGGCTCGGCCCAGATCCGCCCGCCGTGGGCTTGCACGACCGCGCGGCAGATCGCCAGGCCCAGTCCCGCCCCGCGACCTCGATCGCTGCGCGCGGTCAGGCTTCGGTAGAACTTGTCGAACACGAGCTCGCGCTCCGGTTCGTCCAAGCCCGGTCCGCGGTCGCCGATCGCCATTTCAGTTCCATCGGGCCTCGGCCGAACAATCAGATCGATCGGACTCCCGTCAGGGGAGTACTTCACCGCGTTGTCGAGCAGGTTGACCAGTAGTTGCTCGATCAACAGCCCGTCGATCGCGACCATCGGTAGATCGTCGGGAACGTCGATGCGAACCTGACGGTCGCGGAGCATCATGTCGAGGCGGCGGATCGCCGAACCGATGACCTCGTCGATCGGTTGCCACTGTTTCTCGACCGTCACGCTTCCAGACTCGATCCTCGTCAGGTGCAGCAGGTTCTCGACCAGCCGCGACAGTCTGTCCGACTCCTCATAGATCGTCTGGGCGAGTTCCCGGCCGGTCTCGGCGTCAAGCTCGTCCTCCACAAGACTGCTGGCGGAACCCGCGATCGCGGCCAGCGGTGTCCGCAAATCATGGGAGACGGCGCTGAGCAGGGAACTGCGCGTCTTCTCCGCTTCGGCCTGGGCCAGGATACGCTGGGCCTCCTGGGCAAGGCGGTCGCGCTCCAAGGCCAGGGCGATCTGGGTAGCGAGGGTTTCCAGGAGCTGGCGACGTTCGAGGTTCAGCAGATGTTCCTGGACCTCAGGACACCAGCCGAGCACGCCAACGGTCGACTCAGGACCTATCAGTGGCAGGTAGAGCGCGCGCGAGTCGGGCAGCGTGTCCGTACCTCGTCCAGCCACCCGCCGATGTTCGAAGACCCATTGAGCGGCCGCACGTTCATTCTCTTGCTCCGCGAATCCCGTGCTGGCACCGGGGAGCGCTCGGAGGGCGCCGTTGTCCGGAAGGAAGATGGCAATCTGCCCGCGGAACATCGTGGACAACTGCTCCTGGACTGCCGCGACGAGTTGGAGCCTGCCCGAGACGCCGGCGAGGCGATGGCTGACGCGATACAGGGCCTCCGTGCGTCGCTCGCGTTCCCGTGACAGCTCGGCTTGGCGGCGGATACGAGCGGTCAAGGCGCTGACCACCAGCGCGATGGCGAGCATCACGACCAAGGTGTAGACGTACTCAGGATTGTCCACCGCCAGTGTGTAGTAGGGCGTCGTGAAGAAGAAGTTGAAGAGGAGGACCGATGCGATGGACGAAGCGATAGCAGGCCCGCGCCCTAGCCAGGCAGCCACGGCCACCACCGCCAGCAGATAGGTCATTACGAGATCGGCGTCGCTAAGGCCCAGCGCATCGAAGACAAGCGCTACGGTGGTCGCCGACGTCAGGAGAAATGCCGCCTTGACGTAGGCCCAAGGGTCCCATCTGTCCCGGCTACGGAACGGCGGGCCAACCTGCCTGTCCTCGACGCCGCGGATGACATAGACGTCAACGTCGCCGCCGCGGGCGATCAACCGGTCCACGATCGATCGATGCCAGGGGAGATACCACTTCGATTCGCCGGTCTTGCCGATCACGATCTTCGTGACGTTGCGCGACTGGGCATAGCGGATGATCTCTTCGGCGACATCCTCGCCAGTGACGGTAACGGTCTCGGCGCCGAGCCGTTCGGCCAGCTTCAGGTGCGCGGCAAGGCGGTTGCGGTCGGCGTCGTCGTAGCGTTGCCCCGAAGGCGTCTCGGTGTGCACGGCCATCCACTCGGCGTGCATCGCCGCGGCCATGCGCCTTGCCGTCCGGATGACCTTTGCGGAAGTCGGACTCGGGCCAACGCAGACAAGGAGCCGTTCACGCGTGGCCCAGATCCGTGTCCGAGCGTGTCCGCGCCGTGCCTTCTCGACGTCTTTGCCCACGCGATCGGCCGTCCGCCGCATGGCCAGCTCGCGCAGGGCCACGAGATTGGCCTTGCGGAAGAAGCGCTCGGCGACCTGGTCGGCCTGCTCCGGAACGCGGACCTTGCCTTCCCGGAACCGCGCCAGAAGCTCGTCCGGGGAAAGGTCCACCAGTTCAACCTCTGCCGCTTCATCGAACACGCGGTCTGGAACGGTCTCGCGGACCGCCACACCCGTGATCTGGGCCACCACGTCGTTGAGGCTCTCCAGATGTTGAACGTTCAACGTGGTCCAGACGTGGATGCCGGCCTCCAGCAGCTCCTGGATGTCTTGCCAGCGTTTGAGGTGACGCGAGCCGGGTGCGTTCGTATGGGCCAGCTCGTCGACCAGGATCAACTCCGGCTTCCGCTGCAACGCGGCGTCCAGGTCGAACTCCTTCAGCCGCACGCCACGGTACTCCGCCGCCTTCGCCGGCAATACTTCCTGTCCAAGCAACAACGCTTCGGTCTCGGCCAGGCCGTGGGGCTCGATGTGGCCGAGAAGGACGTTGCGGCCGGCCGCCAACCCGGCGCGTGCCGCTTCGAGCATGGTATACGTCTTGCCGACGCCCGCGGCATAGCCGAAGTAGATCTTGAGCTGGCCGGGGCCCTGTGCGCCACAGGGAACCGCGCCCAAAGCCTCTACTCTTGGCTCGTCTACTGGATACCTCTCAGGCTCAGCCATGTGAACGCCACCATCTGGGCGAAGAACAGTCCGAGACCGATCCACGTCACCCAGTTCCCATTCCCAACATACATGAGCGTCGCGGAGACAGGAACGAGCGAACCCAGTACGACAAGCGGGGTCTTGGCAACCTCCGTATGGATGTCGCGGGTGCCCCACTCCTTCCGAGGTAGGAGGATGCCTGCCTGTTCCAGATCTTCAAGCGACACGTCGTCTTCCTCCGTCTCACTTCATGCGTTATCGATCGAATTCGTGCCATTCGGGCCGTTGGCGGCCTCGTGGTCTTTCGTTTCCGGAGCGGGCCTCTTCTGCACTTCGCCATGCCCCTTCGCATCAAGGTCACGGAAGAAGTCCGCAAAGGTCTGTACGCCGAACTTCAGGTTGCCGGTCTTCCGGCTGACCAGCACAACTGGGCAGTGGACCCGATCGGCGATTTGCTGGGGGCGGTTCCCGCGGACCTTGCGAGTCAGCCAACCCTCGCCCGAAGCCCCCAGGATTAAGGCCTCGTACCCCTCGGCTTGGCAGATGATCTCTTCGACCGGGCTCGCTGCCTCAACACACCGTACACTGACCCTGAGTTGGTTGCCATTCCCGGCCATAGCCTCCTCCAGCGAGGCCTTGATCTCGCTCAAGGTCGCCACGGTTTGATTCGATTGGGACTCACCGGGAGGCGCGACGTGAAGCACGTCGATTTCGCCCCCATCGAGTGCGAGAAGTCCTGCGACCTGGATCATCAACTGACCCTGGCTCGGCAATGCAACCGGAACGAGAACCCTGCGGACAGAACCTTCCAGTGGACTCTGGACGATGACGGCGTTGCAGTTGGCCTTCTCCAAGACCTTGTCGAGGTTGCTGCCGACCTTCGCCGTGGGGTCGGAGGAGCGCCCGCGCCATCCCATGACCACGAAGTCGACACGATACTCCTCGATCGTGTCCACGATCGACTGCCACACGTCACGGTGAGATAGACGGACGAGCGCCGCCGATGGAACGTTCTGCTTGTCGATGAACCGTGTCGCATCATCGATGACGGGCCGGGCTTGGTGGACGAGGCCCCGACCTGCCCCGATGGGAAGCTGGTAGGGAACCGTGAGGGTGTGCACGACGATGACCTCGCCTCCTTCGATCTGCGCGACACGCGCCGCAATCGCGAGTAGCGGTTTGGCCGTGGCCGGGTTGGCGACCGGGACCAACACCCGGTAGCGCTGTTTCTTTCGCGAGATCATCTCGCCCGCAAGCACGGGCGTCACGACCTTCTCACGCTCGCGCGGTCTGGCGTACCAGCGGTAGATGGCGGCCCCCGCGGCCAACCAGCCGAGTGTGATGTACCAGGCCAGCGGCGAGTAATGGAACATGAACAGCGCAAGGAACAGCTTCGTGAGGATTCCGATGATGGGAACGATCGGGAAGAACGGCATCACGTAGCCGTAGTCTAGCTTGTCGCCGTACTTCTTGCGGATCGTCATTACGGCGACGTTCACCTGAAGGAACAGCAGGAGGAACATGATGTCGGCGGCCGCCGCGACGTGTTGGATCGGGACGGCGACCGCCATCCCGATGATGATGGCGCCGCTCCCCACCAGCGCGACGACGGGAGTCCGCCTTGTCGGATGGATGGTCCCGAAGGCCTCGGGAAGGTTGCGATCACGGCCCATCGCGAACGAGACGCGAGTCGACGAGAACGTCGTCGCGTTTAACGCGCTCATGGTCGAAAGCAGACCGCCGATGAGCAGGAGGAAGGCACCGAGCGGCATGAACTGGCGCGCCGCCTCGGCCAGGCCCAGCTCAGCGTGCTTGCTGAGCCACTGCCATGTTGCCTCGCCGGTCCCCGGCTCGACGGCCCCCATCGCCACGAAGGCGACCAGGATGTAAATCGGCACCACGATGGCGAGGGACCAGAAGACCGCACGAGGGATGTTCCGCCGCGGGTTCTTCACCTCCTCGCCCGCTTGAACGATGATCTCGTACCCCTCGAAAGCGATGAAGGTCAAGCCCATCGCGCTGAAGATCCCAGCGAGGCCATGCGGCGCAAAAGGTGTGAACTTCTCAAGGAACTCCGGGTGGCGCCAGATCTGAAGAACGCCGCTCCCCACGAAGACTGCCAGGACCACAAGCTTCGCGACTGTTACGATGTTGCCCGCGAGGCCGGTCTCCGAAACCCCGCGGTAGTTGATGTAGAGGAACCCCACGGCGACGGCAGCGCCCAGAATCTTGTGGACGACCGCGGCCTCCAGCCCGAAGACCGTCAGGTCGAACCCCTGGAGCATGAGGTGGAAGTAGGCGCCGAAGCCAAGGGCATAGAGGCTTCCCGCCACGGCGTGGGCGAACCAGCTCATCCAGCCGGCAAGGAACGCGTTCCCGCCCGGAAGACCCTCCTTGACCCACAGGTAGCCGCCTCCGGCCTCGGGGATGGCCGACCCAAGCTCCGCGTAGACCATCGCCGTGAAGATCGTCACCACGCCGTTCAGCGCGAAGGACAGGATCAGGGCCGGGCCCGCCGCGCCTGCCGCAATACCCGTCAGCACGAAGATGCCGGCGCCGATCATCGCGCCGACGCCGATCATCGTGATGTCGAAGAGGGTCAGGTCTCGGGCCAGTTGGGTCCCGTGAGCATGAGCGGGTGCCGTGGTCGCGGGAGTCATGCTCTACCGGCCTCCTCGATGAGGCGGAGGAGCGATGAAGCGACCAGTATCGTCGGGCAGACTGTTCGGATGCCCAGCCGACCGTATGATTCCGCTCGATGCGGATCGAGGACGCGAGCAACGACGTTCGCCGTCCCGAAGACTCTCTGGCCCACCAAGGCAAGCACCGAGTTCGTATTGTCGCTTGAGGTCGTGGCGATCATCCATTCTGCCCCTCTGATGCCGGCACGCTTGAGCACGGTCAGTTCCAGCGGGTCGCCCTCGAAGCAGGCACCCGCCAGATGTTCTGGAAGCAATGAAAACGCTGCTGCGTCCCGATCGACTAACCTGACGGCGCAGCCCTCCCGGTCAAGGAGCGTGGCCAGGCATGAACCCAAACGACCACAGCCGACGATGACCACGACCGGCGAGACCGCCTTCATCACCTACTGTCTCCTCCGCGAACGGAAGCCGCCCGATCCAGTCAGGACCAGCCTTCAACCGTCTGAACGACCAGCCAGAGCACGGTCCACAATCCCATGACCGTCAGCACGGTGGTGACGTCCTTCTTGGTCACGTAACCGATCTTCTCCATGGGGAAGTCTTGTGAGAAGCCCGACGCGATGATCCATACCCAAGCGTAGGAGACGAAGATGAAACCATATCCAGCAACAAGCACGGCAAAACGCATTGCACTTCCCCTGTTGCCCTCTAGATAGTGAAGCACAACCCGTATCAAGTTGCTCTCAAGATGGCTGCCGGACGTGTCAAGATTTCGTCAAGATTGAGAGCTTCATTCTGAGCAACTTCTCTCCTAATCAAAACTCAACGAAGGCAAGGATGTAGGGGCAACCTTCGTCGCGGTTTGCGTGTCCGGATTGACACTTCCGGGACCGGGTGGGAGCATGTTGTCGAGCAAGTTGGACCTGTGTTTCTGGCGAGCCGCCCGGGCAAGACGGAGAAGTCTCATGACTCAGGATGAACCTCGGCAATCAATCACGGACGACAAGGCCGAGCCGGGTCGGATGTGGTTGGTGGTGCTGCTGGCATTCGCCAGCGTCACGAGTCTGTCGGGGCTGGACACCGGGCCTCCGTTGAGTGATCATGAAGGGATTGTTGCCCAATCCGCCCGACAGATCCGTCAGTCGGGCGATTGGCTGATTCCCCACTTCAACGACGTGCCCTTCATCCGAAAACCGCCCCTCCAAATGTGGCTGGCGGCGGCAGCGTCCTATCTCGTGGATCCGCCCGACATGGACCCACCCGTCAGCGTCCTTGCGGCGCGCTTGCCATCCGCGCTCGCGTGCATCCTGACGGTTCTGGTGGTCTACGGGCTAGGTCGGTCGATGTTCGGTCAGCGTGTTGGCCTACTGGCGGGGGCAATCGCGGCCTGTTGCGGCGCTTCCCTTTTCTTCTCCCACAACGCTCAGGCGGAGATGCTGCTGACGTTCTTCACGACGGCATCTCTGGCATGCTTCTACAAGGCCATTGCGAATCCGGCCTCAAGGCGAAGATACCTGGTGTGTTTCTATCTTACGCTGTCTCTGGGCATGCTCACGAAGGCCCCCCTCCCATTGGCCCTGGTCGGCCTGCCGCTTTTTGTATATTGGTTTGCCACGATCCCCTTGGCAGACGCGAGGATCGCTCGCGACCCGAGCAAGTCATTCCTCCGCGACGCGGCCCATCGGGCTGTGGGACAACTCCAACGCTTGGGTGATTTGTGGCTCTTGCCAGGCATAGTCCTCTTTCTCATCACGTTCTTGCCGTGGCCGCTGTATGTCTATCTCAAGGTTGAGAATGCCCTGCCGCTTTGGAGAACGGAATTCGTCGACCGTTACACGGGGATGCTCAGCCATGATGTGGAGCCGTGGTGGTATTACCTCCCGCTCCTCTTTGCGATGATGGCGCCTTTCTGCTTGTCGCTTCCCGAAGCGGTTGCGGAACCGTTTCGTCGATCGAGCCGCTACGATCGGAACGCCCTGTTGTTCCTGATTACGTGGGTGGCAGTCCAAGTGGCATTCCTGAGCACGTCCGCTTTCAAGCGCCCGCACTACCTACTCCCAGTGGCACCTGGGTTTGCCTTGCTGCTCGCGCCCGTCATCGATCAGTTGTTCTTTGGAGACAAGGACGTACGCTCGCGACGTGTGGCATTGGCCATCATAGCTATCTGCGCGGCACTGATTGTCGGCACGGTGGTAGCGATCTGCGTCTGCGTACTACGGTGGCCGAACATCGTCTGGATTGCCTGGCCATCCGGATTGATTGCGCTCGGCGGGGTCGGTCTGGCCAGCTATCTGTTCTGGACGCAACAGCGGAGGGCCAGCCTTTCCGTGCTGTTCGTCATGCCACTCTTCCTGTTCGCTTGGATATGGTCCTCCCTCGGACGTGGGGGCGTCAATGAGAATGAGGTAGAGCTTGCGGAGAAGCTCAAGGCTTTGTCCATCGGCCAGAACGATCGGATTACATGGGCGGCCGGTCGGCCGGACTCGCGTGTGGTCTACTACCTGGGCGTTCAGGTCAAACCTCTCTACTCTCCCCTGGAGATGGCCGAAAGAAGACGCGGGCGACTTGAGGTCCCTCAGGACATACTCATCGAAGGGGCAAAACGCATCATCGACCGCCTGAACAGCGATCAGGAGGAGTACTTCATCTTCGAAGCCGAGGAACTCGACATGTTCACCAGCATGTTCGAGGTACGCTACACGGAGGTGGCGCGCACGGCCGGTAGCTGGGACGATCCCGGCGATGCGCTTGTCGTCATCACCAACCCGTGGAACACTGGCGAAGAGGAGGACTGGCGCCTGGCCAAGGCACGAACGCCGCCCCCGATCTTCCGGGCGCAGACGAACGCATCATCAGCAAGTTCGCTCCCGGCCACTAAAGGCGAAACCCTCAGATGACGCGGGACGCGAATCGCCCGACGCGGAGCCACAAGGTCCGGTGGATCGTACTGCTCGGCTTAATAGCGACCGCTTGCATAACAGCGGCGATCTTGCCCCTCGGGAGATGGTGGCGCTATTACCGCGCTGACGCCCTGAAAGCCAGCTGGACGTTCCACAGGGTCTCGGTGCAAGAGCCTTCCGCAGCAGCCTTTCATCCGAAACGAGGAACCCTTTTCATTGCCAGCGATCAGGGGTATGTCCTGGAGTTCGACCAGCAATGGAATCTGGTAGGGCGATACGATATCCCCGGCGATCTGGAGGGTCTCGCCGTCCACCCCGTTACCGGGACGCTCTTCATCGCCGTCGAGTCGTCCCAGGCGATTCTCGAGTATGACCTCGGACTGAAACGGATCCTGCGATGCTTGCATGTCGATCTACAAGCAGATGCCTCCCTGAAGGACAAGCCACTCAAGGGCAACAAGGGAATCGAGGGCGTTGCGATCACTGCGGACGCGAATGGGGTTCTCAAGCTGTTGATTACTGTCGAAGCGGACCCCGCTTTGCTGATCGGCGTAGATGCCGATCTCTCGCCCGTGGCGACGGAGGATGCCCGGCAACGATCGAATTCTTCTGAGATCCTCGGTGTGCGACAACGGGCATCAGTGCGAAGCTCACTCACGTTGGGTGTGCCCCGCATATCGGATATTGTCTACGACAACGGCATCGGTCAGTTCTGCGTGCTGTGCTCCAAGGATGCCGTTCTTCTCTTGGTTGACCGCGAGGGAAACATCAAACGATCAGTCCGCCTGCCCGCAGGCAAGGCAGAAGGCTTGGCTGTCTTGCCCGACGGACGGACAGTGATTGCCGATGACGACGGAGGCGTCTGGATCTCACACGACTTCCGCGGGAAGCTGCTGGCGAATCACGGTCGATAACAGGATCCCCCCGGACCCGAGGATGGACAGAGCGAGGGCCGCCGTCGTCTGTGAGCGAAGGTCGCCGGCGCCGCCCGGGCGGTCACCGTTCCTTGGCTCAGATCCCCAGCAGCACCTTCGCAGTCGTGAAGTAGATCAGCAAGCCGGTGATGTCGACGATCGTGGTTAAGGCCGGACTGGCCACCACAGCCGGGTCCCAGTTCATCCTGGCCGCAGCCAACGGCAGAATCGCGCCGATCAAGGTCGCAGTTACTACCTGGAGATCTAGGGCCAGCGCGATGGCCGCCCCGATCTTGGCCAGCGAGTAGCCGATCGGGATCGCACTGCCTTGGGAAAGGAACATCACCTTTCCCCACGAGAGCAAACCGAGGATCAGCGACACGAATCCCAACATCTTGCGGTTCTCGTCCACCACGTAGGCGTAGTAGATGGTCTCTTTGTTGGGGGGCCTCTCGCCTCAGACGCTCGATGGCCTGGGCGGCGGTCCGCCCGGGAGCCAGCGTGGCGTAGTCAGACGTCATCGCCGCACCGGCCGTCCCTTCTCCATAGGCGGCAAGGCGCCGCACGTCCTCGCGCTCGGCCTGGGCCATGGCCCGGAGAATCGCCTCACGCTTGTCCTCGGGGATTCGCTTGAATAGATCGGCGCGATCGTCAGGCGGCATGTCGGAGAGCAGACGAGCGACGCCGTCTCGTGGGAGGGTCTCACAAAGCTCCACCTGGGCTTCCTCATCCAGGTGGCTAAAGATCTCGGCTCGCGTCGGTGGCTGAACGTGGATTAGCACCTCCCATATCTCAGGGCCGGCGAGCGCTGACAAGAACTCCGCAATAAGCTTGGGATGCTCGCACGCGCAGAACTGCTGCAGCCCTTCGATATCGTTGTTTGACAGGCATTCTCGAAGCTCGGGAACGAGGAATGGATTCTTCATGGTTCACCTCCTTGAGCGTGGGATGCGGAGCTCTGGAGTGGGGTTTACTTCTCCACGTCGTGCGTCAAGCTGAATTCTCGGTATGTCTTGCGATTCAGGGCAAGATTCTTCCTGCTGGAAAGGTCGATCGCCAGCGCGAAAATGGGACTACGCATTCGCCACAAGTTCCCCACAAACCGGCGTAGGATGCGTGGCACGGAAAAGAAGGTCCCGACGCACTCATCCATCTCTCGGAACATCTCGTCCGAGGACAAATGCTTGTAGCAGGCCACTGGAAACAACAGCGTGTAGAACTGCCAGTCCTCTGGAAAGGAGTTGGCGGCAATGCGACCCTGTGATTCCATATCCTTCCACAGATGCGTGCCAGGCAGCGGCGTTAGGAACAGCGTGTTGAGGATGTCCACGCCGTAACGGCTGCTCGTGTCGGCGATCTGCTTACCAATGCCTCGCCTGTCCGTGTCCAGTCCTAGGATGAAGGAACCGACTACCAGGATCTTGTGCCGATGCATCCGATCGATAGAGGCCTTGAAGTCTCGTCCCCCGTGAAGGTTGAACTTCTTGCCGACCTCAATCATCCCTTCCGCCGTCGGCGACTCGAAGCCGATGAAAACGCCCTTGCAACCGGACTTGGATGCCAGCATCAGCAGTTCGTCGTCATCGGCCATGTTGATCGTCACCTGGGCAACCCATTCCTTGCGCAGGCCCGCTCGGATCATGGCCCGAAACAGGTCCTTGGCGCGGGCGATATGCTCGTCGCGCGTGCCGATCAGATTGTCGTCAACAATCAGAACGCGTCTCTCCCGGATCAACCCGAATTCCTGCACGACATCGTCAATGGGCCGTTGCCGGTACCCCCTGCCGTTGAAGGCGGTCACGGTGCAGAAGCTGCAACTGAGCGGGCAGCCGCGCGTGGTCTGGATAGCCCCGAGTGCGTATCCGGATGGCAGCAGGTCATGCCTGGCCAACGGGACTTCGTCCATGTTCGCATGCTCGCCTGCGTAGACGCGCTTCATGTTCCCGTTCCGGGCGTCTTCCAGAACCTGCGCCCAGATGCCCTCCGCCTCCCCTGTGACCACCGAGTCAACGCGCTGCAAGGCCTCCTCCAGGCACATGGACGCATGGATGCCCCCCATCACCACGGGCACGCCCAGGCCGTGAAACTCGGCCGCCAATTCATAGGCGCGGTTGGCCTGGGAGGTGAACGCCGTGATGCCGACCAGATCCGGACGCGGCATGGTCGCGTAGTCCGGCACCTTGACGTTCTCGTCAACGATCGTGACCTCCCACTCGGGTGGGGTCAGACCTCCCAGGACCAGAAGGCTGAGCGGTTTCCACCTGCGGTAGCGGTTCCACCGGTTCTTCTTGACCTTGGCCAGCGCCACGAGCCGGTTAACTGGGTTTATCAAAGACAGCCGCATAGATCATGTTCCTTCGCATTGTGCCGACTTCGGTGTTACAAGGTACGGCGTCCAGCTCGCAAAGGCCAGCTCTGCTTCTCTCGGGGGTGTGTCGCTGACGTTCCAGCAAGACGTAGACCTGCGTAGAGAAGAGCCTAGAAATGGGCACAATCGTGACGCGTTGGAATGCCTCGGCGGCGGCCAGGGACAGCACCTCGGCACGCTCGATCATGGCCTCGCCACGTTTGCGCCCGAGCCACCGTCGGCGGATACGCCGTTGGCGTCCCTTGAGTGAGGCCCGATCAGCGAAGGTCAAGATGACCCAGCGTCGGGCCACGCGAAGCAACTCGGTAATCAGCTCGGTCCGTCGCAACGGGTCATGGAAATGGTGCAGAAGCCGTACCGCCACTGTTAGGTCAAAGGAATCGTCGCGAAACGGCAAGCTCGCGGCTCCCGCACGAATGAAAGTTGTTTGGTTGGCGCCACCTTCTCCCATAGCATGACGGCACAGCTGAAGCATGGGCATTGACAGATCCAGGAAGGTGGCTGAACGGGCCTGACCAACGAGCAGTTCTCCGAAACGACCGGCACCGCAGGCAACGTCGAGTATGTTCAGGCCGTGATCAATGCGGTGAAGCAATCGTGACATGATACGGTGTTCACGCGTATCGTCGAGCCGGCGAATCCAGGTGGACCGGTACTTGAGCTGATAGGCTGCTGCGCCGGACTCGCGCTGGTAGCGCTCAATCTCGTTGCTCTTCCCTGAATGACGCATGAGGTACCTCCAAGGCATCCCCGATTCCTGTCACGTCAAACGGAACCCCACACCGGATCGGACGGGGGCCTCGCGTCGCACAGTCGGAACAACCCGTCGTAGGGGCCTAACAGCGCACTGCTGGCGCGGATTGCGGCCATTCGCGGCCGTCCGCGCTTGACTTGTGGAGCAGAACGCCACAGGGCCAGTCGCCGGCGAGGCACCTTCAGGATCACGAGCGCGTCGTTGTGCGCCTTGTCGTAGCGAGGCATGTTCGTCGGCACCTCCTCCAACACCTTCGCCAGATCGTCCCAGGCGAACGGCCCAAAGAGGGCTCTATTCTCATAGTCCTTTCGAGGCATCAGGATGAGCACAGGATGGTCCCGCAGCGCCTCCAACCGCCCCCGCAGCAAACCAAAACGGAGTCTCGGGATGGCGTCGAATCGATCAGGCATTAGCGTGACGAGTTCGTGTTCCTCCGCCCCGAAAAGTATGAGTCGCGTATCGGGTCCCAACTCGTCCACAACCTGCTCAAGCCGAGCTGCGAACTCGCGCTGGGAACGAAGCGGATCCAGCACACGATCTTGGAGGACATGCACCGCGCCGAGCATGGCGGCCATCATCGTTCCGGTCCACAGCGCTACGGCCGCACCCGGTCGTCGATTGAAGACCATCATTGAGGCGAGGACCATTGCGGCGGCAGCGCAAACAAGAGACACGTCCACGCCGGCCAAGTGCTCTCGCATGAAGACCGCCGATGCGAGAAAGGCCGTTCGGTCGTGTTCGTTCGTACCGATCCATGGGTCATCGGGGTTCGGAAACGTCAGCACGGATTGCCTGATGCGCTCGCTCGTGACCAGCAGGCAGGCGACTCCAATCAGGACCGCGACGATCGCCATAGCAACAGAGGCCGCCCGGACGGCGATCGTCAACCGAAGGTCGCCACCGAAGGCCTGGTCGGGATCGGCAGTAGACGCCCTTCGTCCGAGCATCCATGCCAGTCCCGCCTTCGTCGCATCGGCGAGCGTCTTCCACCCGATGTGGCCGCCGCTAGGGGAACGAATCAGGTCGGCCAGCATCTTGCCGACCAGCAGCATCGCCGCAGGATACAGCGGCAGGATGTACTCGTTCTTCCTGAAATGGAGGAGGCTGAAGAACACCAGCCATACGGCCATCCATATCAGCAACCACGCACCCTGCCGCCAGTGGGACCGGCAGCGAGGGCGAAACACGTGCACGACCGCACCGGGCAGCATGATCCACCATGGCAGCATGTCAGCGAGGATTCGAAAGAGATAGAATGAGGCGTTGGTCTTGGCCTCGAACTCGTCACCATATTCGATCAGGCCAGCCCGTGCGAAATTGTGCCGGAGAAAGATCTCTCTCGTGAATTGACCGTCGGTCTCGATATGAATCAGGATGTGCCATGGCAACCAGATTGCGAGCACGATCAGAAGACCGGGAAGCAGGTACATGTGCTTGGCTGTCCGACGAATCGCGGACGGCCAACGCCGGAGTCCTTGGCTGAATCCGAGCTCTCCGATCGACTCGGCCAATAGGTATACCAACACGATCAGGCCCGGCAGCAGGAAATACGCCGGGCTCTTCATTAACGAAGCACATCCCAGGATGACGTACACGAGAACGCTGCATAGCAGTGGCCGGATTCCGCGGCAACCGAGGTACCAGAGGAAGAAGGCGAGACCCACCATGAACGTGAGCGTCATGTCCATCTTTGCCACTCGGGCCAACCAGAAGTACAGCACACACGTTGCCAGCGAGGTGGCCGCAATGAGCCCGGACAGGCGGTCGTACAGGATGCAGCCAAACAGGTACACGATTGGCAGCAAGAGTACTGCGGGAATGGTGCTGAACCCGCGGATCACGGCGTTCATCCACGGTCCCGACATGGGTAGGCCGAGCTTGTATCCGAATGCCACAAGCCAATAGAAGAAGACCGGCTTGTGGATCTGCGGAACATGGTCATAGCGCAGCTCCGTTGGCGGATCGCCACGTTCGAGCTCGGCCTTGACCGTATCTCGCCACTCCCCCTCCAATGCCAGCACTGCGCCTGGCTCGTAGCTCAACCGCGTGGGCCATCGCTTCCAGCCGGTGATGGTGTTGCCCGGCTCTCCGCTCGCCGGGTCCACCATCAAGAGTGGCATCCGTTTCTCCAGGGTCATGGGGACCCAGCGACCGGTCGTTACCATTCGTCGGGCTGTCTGAACCGCTCGGGCCTCGCCACTCGTCCACAAACCTCGACGTCCCAAACCCGGTAACCAGAGCGCCATGCCCAGTAGGAGAAGCAATGCGCACACCAATGCGTCACGCGCGGTGAACCTCCAGTCGGACAGGCCGACAGGCGTGGCTAGAGTCATCCCTGATGTTGAGGTTGTTTCTTCGGTCACTGGCGTTCTGTCCTGATCCGATGCAACATACCCACTTCACTAAGAGCCAAAACGTTCAACGTCCACGGGACCTTTCTTACGGGAGCCCTCAAGCTAACACGTGAACCGCGGCCCGAAGGCCGGCCCCTCCAGCCTGTTTCTGACCACCGATGCCAGTACACCGACAACCAGCACGGCGCAGACAACCCCCAGGGCAACTACTGTGGGGATTGCGTAGTGATGGGCAAGGAGCATCTTGACGGCGATAAAGGCCAGCACGACAACAAGGCTGATCTTCAAGTAGCGGAAACTGTCCAAGAGGCTGGCAAGGGCGAAGTACAAGGACCGAAGGCCGAGGATCGCGAAGACATTCGATGTGAAGACAATGAACGGATCTTGAGTCACGGCGAAGACTGCCGGGATGGAATCAACGGCGAAAAGAACGTCGGAGCTTTCGACGACAAGCAGGACGAGGAACAGCGGCGTGATGGCGCGTCGGCCGTTCAGGCGTGTGAAGAATCTCTGGCCGTCGAGTTCGTGAGTGACCGGGTACAGGCGGCGGGCGAGCCTGACAAAGGGGTTCTTGGCGGGTTCAACCTCCTCAGGTCGGGAAAGGAGCATCTTGAGGGCGGCGAACAGGAGGAAGCCGCCGAACACGTACATGATCCAATCGAAGCGCCGAATCAGGGCGACTCCGGCTGCGATCATCGCCCCTCGCATGATGAGAGCACCGAGAATGCCCCAGAACAGGACGCGATGCTGATAGGCAAGCGGGACGTTGAAGTAGGCGAAGATCACTGCGATTACGAAGATGTTGTCGAGGCTGAGCGATTTCTCCACCAAGTATGCGGTGAAGAACTCCAGGGCAGCCTGTCGACCACCCAGATTCTGGCCGAGCTGGCGTCCGACACCGAGCCAATGATGCTCGTAAAGGAAGTAAACGCCAACATTGAACACAAGAGCGAGCACGACCCAGAACGCGGTCCATGCCAGCGCCTCGCTCGTCCTGATAGCGTGCACCTTGCGATTGAAGACGCCCAAGTCGAGCGCAAGCATCAAGAGCACAAACGTGATGAAGCTGAGCCAAAGCCATATCATCGTAGGCCACACACCTCGCCCTAGCCCCCCAGGAGCATTGGGCCGCGTTTCGCAGCTTCACGACGGCCGTGAGTATGTCCCCGTCCCAGACATTCGTTGCGCTCGGCAAGCGCCGGCGGATCATTCACGATGCGAGATCACTGCGAACGGGCATAGTTGTCCAAGACGTAGTCCTTCAAATGCGGCTTATCCTTGACGTCCATTCGCTCATGCATGGCCTCGTTCAGGGCTTGCAGAGGGGGCCATCTCTGGACCTCGATACGGTATATTGCCACGAGCAAACCCGTTCGGTCACTGCCCGCCTTGCAGTGAACAAGGAGGGGGTGGTTCTCCTTGGCCCGTGCGATCTCCAGCCACTTCCTGACCGTGTTCGGATCGACCTTCATGTCACCGTCCATGGGCAGATGGTAGAAGTGAATTCCCAGACGGTTGGCGATGTCACGCTCCTCTTTCAGCGATAGTCCTTCGTCGTCATTCTGTTCGTCCGTACGCCGCAAATTCACAATCGTTCGAATGCCGTAGGCGTCGCGCAGGCGCACGAGATCGTCGCTGTCCGGTTGGCCGCTCCGATACAAGACCCCATCCTGGACAACACGAAAGTGTTTGATGTAGACGTGCTTGTAGTAAAGGGCCAGAATCCCGGCCACACTGACGCCGACCACAGCGGCACCGACGACCAAGCCCTTCATTCTACCGTGAAATCCCGGGCTTCTCATGCGTCCTCGCTGTTGATCAGGCCGCGATGTGTCGTCGACACCGTCCGCTTTGTCTTTGCTCTCAATCACTCGCCGTTTCTCTGGAGACGCACGATAGCGCACGAGCTGTCAGTAGACTCAGCCGAGCCGCACCTCCCCGCTGGCCCCCATCAGTTGAAGATCCTGGGCTATCAGCGTGGGCCCAGAAGCAATGAATAGGCCGAACGCCGGCTCCGCCGCCGACGTTCGACCCGGCGGAAGGATGCGCGGAGGTTTCGTACTTAGGAACTCCCCATTTCCGCCTCCATTGCGAAAGGGGGCTCCTCGCATCCTCACCCACCGCCTGGATGTTCTGATCGTGTCTCATGTCTGATCTGGCGTTACCCGCCTCGCCACATTCACGACCCCATGGGCAAGCTCGCCGCGGCCGGCACCAATGGGGCAGCGTGCTCGCTAGTCGTCGACAGGCTGATCTCCGACCCCGACAGTACTTGCCGAGTTGCCACCGAGGTCACCGGCCGGGTCGCCGAGCAGCGGGCCCAGGAGTTGGTCCAGCAAGAGAGCCCCTATCATTTGAATTGGAATCAGGGCTATCCCGAAGAGCGGGTTGCTGCTGCCCGCCAAGATGTCTGTCACACTACATCCGACCATCGTGGTACTGCTCACGATCGAAAGGATGACCACAATCACGATTCCGTTTCTTTGCATAGTCGACTCCCGGTTCCTGTTCTACGTGAAGGCGCTCAGCAAGTCTCTTGCCTCACCAGATACAGGCCTGTTGGCTACACCGTACGGCCACTTTCAACTCCGTCACGGTCGGGTATGCCTCCTTCGCAGTTCCGCTCACCGCGTGGGCATCGTTGACGTTCTGCCTCGCCGGGGCCCCTCGCTTCCTCCAACAGACTGACCGCCTCAAGGAGACCGCTGACGTGTCGCGCCGCGTCTTCATCGCGGTGCTCGCTGGTTGTCGAGACGTGCCTGGTCGCGTCTCTGGCTTGTTGTGGGCCTTCACTCAAGTTTGCGATGATCCCTCGAATCGGTTTGGTGATCCTGCGTGAGATGAGAAGGCCAAGCAACAACCCGAGCCCCATACCAATGGCTATGCCAGTCGCCTCGATCAGTTGCGCGCTTGTCATCATGGAACCCACCGTGGCGGCCCTAGCCCTCGCGCAGCGTCCGGCGATTTCTCCGCTGCGACTGGGCGCCTCTGTTGTCCTGCTCGCCGCAGGTGGCTGCCCAGCCTTCCTCGGGCGCACTATTCCCCGGGCCCAGGAAGCACCTTCACTTGGGGGATTGTACTCTCGTCGCGAGGATTCGTTCGGCACGAGAGCGAGTAGAATGGGCTGGTATTACCTTGGCTCGACTGCAGTTTTCTCTAGTGCCCTTCGGCGTCCCTGACCATCCTGACAAGGTCGGCAGCATTGGCTGCCTGCATCTTGGCCAAGATGTTGGAGCGATGGAAATCAACCGTGCTTGGGCTCAGCCCCAATTCGTTGGCGATCACCTTGCTGAGCTTGCCGGCCACCACCAGCTCGAGAACCTCGCGCTCTCGAGTAGAGAGAGTCGCTAGGCGAGCAATGACGGCCGCGCGATCCGTCCGAACGCGGCGCGATTCCCGGTCCCGGTCGATGGCGCGCTTCAAGCTGCCCAGCAAGGCCTGCTCCCGAAACGGTTTCTCAATGAAGTCGACCGCGCCCTCCAGCACAGCATGGACCGCCATGGGCACGTCACCATGGCCGGTCAGGAAGACGATCGGAATGTCAATCACTCCGGCCTTGAGCTTCTGCTGAAGCTCGATGCCGTCTATGCCTGGCATACGGACGTCGAGGATAAGGCATCCGGGTCGGTTCGGGTCGTAGGCCTCCAAGAAGTCCTCCGCCGAAGCGTACGACTCAACCGCCAGACCGATCGACTTGACCACCTCTTCAAGCCCGTCACGTACATATGCGTCGTCATCCACAACGAAGACCGTAGGCTCAGATTCCATCGTCATGGCTCCTTCCTGCGACAGGCAGGACGAACGTGAAGGTGGCCCCGAGATCGGGATAGGGCGTCGCCCACAGCCGACCGCCGTGAGCCTTGATGATTGTCTGGCTGATCGCCAAGCCCATTCCCATTCCGTCAGCCTTGGTGGTGAAGAAGGGCTCGAAGAGCCGCTCGCCAACATCCTTGTCGAAGCCCGCGCCCCGGTCGGACACCGCCACCTCAATCCCGTCTTCAAGGCAATGGGAAGTGGCAACGACCAACCTGGCATCAGAAGCCTTCATCTCGCTCATCGACTCGAAACCGTTCTTCAGGAGATTGATGATGACCTGCTCGATCTCAATTCGGTTGACCAAGATCGGAGGCAAGCTGTCGTCCAGTTGCAGCTCGATCTGGATACCTCGCTGACGGGCTTCGTAATCCACGAACGACACCGCTTCGCGAACAAGGCCGTTGATATCGGTCGTAGATCGAAACGATTCCCTGCGTCGAACGAAACCTCTGATCCGGTGCAGGATTTCGCCTGCGCGTTGGGCCTGTCTTGTGGCCTTCTCCATCAGGGCAAGCAGGCCATCTGGCCGGAGTGCCCCCGACTGAATTCGTTGCGTGCACGAAACGCAGTAGCTGACGATCGCGTTGAGTGGCTGGTTGAGCTCATGCGCCAACCCGGAAGCCAATTCCCCTACGGTGCTCAGGCGTGATGCATGCGCCAACTCGGCCTGGTGCCGCCGGGACAGTTCCTCGGCCCGTTCGCGATCAGTGATCTCCTTCCTCAACCGCTCATTAGCAGCCCTGAGCTCAGCGGTCCTGTCGAGCACCCGCCGCTCCAATACGTCGTGAGATTCTCGAAGCTCCGCCTCCGAGCGCCTCAGCCTTTCCGCGGTGTCTTCCAGCTGCCCCGTCGACGTGGTGATGACGCGTGTGATGACGGTTCCCATGGAAATGATCAGGACAATGCTCGACACGATCGCCGCGACAAGCACGGTGGGAGCCGCCACCACGACTCCGATGTCATCGGCTTCCTCAGAGACCCTGTCAGCAGCATTCGCAACAACATTGAGGGCGGCCGCTGCGGCGTCGGCATCTGCCTCCAGCTCTTCGGTCAACTCATCCGCGTGGTGTCCTGCTGCCAGTTGTTCGCGATAGGTGAATAGAAGACCGCCGGCGCCGATTGCCGACTCTTGCCAGGATGCCGTGAGTGATTTCAGCTCGGCCACGCCGTGCCGTTCTTCATCATCTCCTGCCGTTCGCTCCATTAGCGCCAAGCGTGGCTCAACTTGGCTGAAGGCCTCTTGGAATTCCCTCTCGATCGGGCCGAGCTTCTTTGGATCTTCTTCAAGCAGGTACCTACTGGAGGTAAGCTGAAGTGTCGTAGTCAAATGTTCAAGCTTGAGCGCCGCCTGCGCGAACGCAGAACCCTCACCGAGGGATTTGCGCCGCTCGCCGTCTGGGCCCCATGCGCCCGCGTCAGGGATGCCGGCTCCCTCGCCCCGACGCTCAAGGGCCGCCGTCGTGACTTCGTCGCCCTCGGCAACGGTCCCCAATCGCGAGCCCAGTTGCGAGCCGATCTCATCGAATTCGGACAGCAACCGTTTGACCAGGATTCTCTTCTCCAGTTCCTTCGTGCGAGCCGAGATCATCTGTTCCGCGTGGCCAACGAGTTCCGTATGCCTGGCCCGAGCATTCTCCAGCTTTGTCCGGAGAACACCGTCCGCGCAAAGATCCAGTACTCCGGCATAGGTCCGTCCAAACTGGCCGCTTAACTTGCGGAATTCCATCGTCAGGGCGCGGATATCCTCAAGCTCTTCGTCCGCGAGAATCTCCTCGGCGACCTTGGTCGCCTCCCACAGGTTCATGATCAGATCGTCTGAACCTTCCACAAGGGGGCTCGTGTAGTCCGTCACGTTGTTGAGAACACCGACGACACTGTGGACGAAGTACAGCCCTGTCACCCCCGTGAGCAGGCTGAGGATGCCCAGAAGAACGAAGCCTGCCACGATCGTGTTTCGGATTGTCGAGTGCCTGGTTGTCACCATCTGACCACCCTCGTTGCCGGGGGCTCTTGAATACCGTCGCCTGCGTCGCCATGCGTAAACCGTATTCTAGCAGAGCGAAGCCCGCCTCGTCGTGCGTGCATCTCCAACGGTGGCGGGAGAACCGCCGCGAGAGCCTCTCCGGACGCAGGTGAAAGGGGTTGCGGTTTCTGTGACAACCGATGCGACGGGCGCGACGTGTCCGGCGGGGAGGATGTGAGAATCGATCCTGGTCCACCTGGAGTCGGTCTCCATGGGCAGCGCAACCATGCAGCGCCCGTTCCCCGTGCGAGCTTCTTTGACCACAAAGAAAGCAATACCCGCGCGGCTTCGGAGATCGAAGCGAACGCGACTGCATGTCAAGCAGCAGTTGATGATGGTCAGCCAGACTGTCGGACTTGACAACCGTGGCGTCGTGGACATCCGGCTCCGGAAGAGGCTTCTGGAGCGTAACTGAACGAGACCCGTCAAGTGGAGGTTGCCAGTTCCGGCGTCTGTGGCCATCGCCACAACCGGCGTCCTGTTCGGCAGGGCGGCGCTGTGCTGGCCGCTGAAGTCCTCGGCGTTCCGTCGGGTCCCCGCGACGATCTGGACGCCTGGGCGTGCGGGGAGGTCGATGGAAGGTGACGGTGGGTAGTGCAACCACGAAGCTCTGATCGTCAGGTAGCTTGGCTACGGCAAGATCGGAACGAATCAACCATCTTCCCGGAGCCTCGTTTCGTCAACTTGAGGCAAGCCGCACAACGGAAGACCCAACGAAGGCCCTCCCCAGTCACCCCCGAATTCGGGGTTCGTCGCTCACCGAGCTGGCGCCACATAATCTGCCACTATCAGACTCGGATAGCCCGTTGACTTGTAGCCCAGAAGGCCTGAGATCATCCCCGCGAGAATCCCCAGGTGTTTGCCGATCTCCTGCCGAAGCGTCGCGAACGTCCCTGAGGTCAGACCGACGCGGCGGCCCCAACACCAGGCAAGACGGTGGGGCCGAGATCGTTTCTGATTGACCTTGCCGTTGAACCTTTGCGTCTCCGGTGGCACGAGCGACGGAGCATCAGTATGATCTGCTCTCGGGTCAGCCTGGCTTCCTACGGGGGATCGATCGTCGCCTCTTGCCAGCGATTGCTGCACTAGTAGGATCATTCCAAGTGGCTGCAGCCGAGGAGAAAAGGAGCGACCTGCGGTACCGATCGGCAAGGACACATGAGCAAGCCCAACAGCAAGCAAGAACACCAGCCGGAAGAGATCGACCTCACGTCGCCGTGGTTTCAGGATGCGCCGGTGAGCCGGGACATCTTGGACTTGCTCCGCGGACTCGCCGACAGGTTCCGCTCATTGCCGCCTGAAACGACGGACGCGGACTGGGCGGCTTTCAGCGCCTTGGCCAAGGCGGGGGCGGCCGAGGGTATCATTCGGGTCACCTGCATGTACGCTGATGCCGACGGCCCCTGCACCGAGTACTTCCTCGTGCGGGGAGACTACGCCCCAGACATGCCGACACGGCCGATCCTGAAGACCGAGCCGTTCGAGAGTGTCTTGGTGCAGGCAAGGCTGACGGCAACGGGCGTCCGCTGGGCGGAGTATCTCGCCGCCGAGAAGTCCCAGCCGGCGGCGAAGGCGCGTGGTGTCGTGCTCCAACTCCTTTGGGACGCCGAGCCGGTGCAGGGCAACGTGCATCGAGTTCCTCCTCCATCGGCCGCTGAAGCCCTCGAAGTGACTCCTATTCGCCAGCCACGCGAAGAGCAAGCTGCTCAACCAAACACCCGTTCCCAACCAGCGCAGACTGACGAAGGGGACGACGAGCAGGGCCACCCACCCGACGACGAGCTGCAGTTCGGCCTCCCGGCGGAGGATCCCTACGATTCGCGCGTCGTGAACTGGCTCGGCAAACGCCTCTATCTAGGACGTGATACACAGGTCAGCCGACTCTTCTGGCTTCTGGCCAGGAGGCCCGGCGTCCCCCATGACCTCGGCGACGTGCAGCAGGCCGTCGACGGCGTATGGATGGATCTCGGGGAGGCCGGCGACGCGGAGTTCAGGAAGACGATGAACCGCATCGCCAAGGCACTCTCCAAGCTCCGCATGCATCTCCGGGAGAACAACCTGGACGACCACGTCCTCATCGTGAAGGAAGGTCCGAGCGACGGCCCGAGCTACACCATGATCTCCCGGTTCGGCACTCGCTGAAGGCTCCCCAGGCCTCCCCAATCCGGATTCCTCGCAATTCCCGCTCATTCCCCCGAGAAGGTCACGCCGTTCCCTGCTTCGAGTCAGAGAATCGCCCCTTCTACTTATAGAAGGCCGCTGCGGCGGCGGCCACCAACGCATACCCGAGAGGGAGGCATTCGTGATGAAGCACCTGTCCGTTTCAGAGGTGGCTCGGCGGCTGAAGGCCCGGCCGCGAGACATCTCCGACCTGTTCTATCGCAGACGACTGCGGGACGACCTCTGCCCCATCGTGGGCGGCCGACGCCTGATCCCAGAGAGCTACGTCGAGACGATCGCGGCCGAACTGGCCCGATCAGGTCGCCCCGTCGAGATCGTCACGGTGCGGGACTGTCCGAGGGAGGCGTAGGCGATGACTCACGAAGATACGGGACGACCGGCCATGCTCACGGTGCATGACGTGGCCGGGATGCTCAACTGCTCGACACGCACGGTGTACAGGCTGATCGACTCGGGCAGGATGCCCCGGCCGGTGAGATTGGGCGCCCTCGTTCGCTGGCCCCGCGTGGCCATCGAATCCTGGATCGCCCTGGGGTGCCCTAGGGCCGACGGGGTGACGGGGGAGAGACTCCCTCGCAAACGGACGAAGACGAACAGCAACCTCCTTGCTCTCGGATCGGAGGAAGCTTCATGCAGTTGACTACGGACATCGACACCATCCAGGACGCCACCAGGGCCTACCTGGCCTCCGGTCTCTGCGTCCTCCCCGCGCGCCGCGATCAGAAGCGACCCACCGTGGGCTCGTGGAAGAAGTACCAGGAGAGGATGCCCACCGAAGCCGAAGTGTCCGCCTGGATGGCCAACAACCCGAACGCTATCTGCATCCTCTGCGGCAGGGCCTCGGGCAACCTGGAGATCATCGACTTCGACGGGGGCGGCGAGCTCTTCCCCGCGTGGTGGGAGCGGATTCTTGAGGATCTGCGCGCCAAGCTCGTCGTCGAATCGACACCCTCAGGCGGCCGGCACGTGATCTACCGGTGCGAGGAGGTAGTCTGCGGCAACCTCAAGCTTGCCCAGCGTGCGGACAGCAAGCAGATCGTCACGCTGATCGAGACCCGAGGTGAGGGTGGACTCTTTCTATGCGCGCCGACGGAAGGCTACGAACTCGTCGAGGGCGATCTCTGCTCCCCGCCCGTGCTGACGCAGGAAGAGCGAGACACCCTCCTTCAGGCGGCGTGGGAGCTCAATGAGCATTGGCCCGAAGCAGAAGACCCGCAGCCAACGAGCACACACCGAGAGCGGCCGGGTGGCGACTACAACGCCCGCGGCGATGTCCGCGAGATCCTCCATCGCCACGGTTGGACGCTCGCGAGACCCGGCGCGAACGAATACTGGCGGCGGCCGGGTAAGAACTCGGGCTGGTCGGCCACGCTCAAGGACCGGGTCTTCTACGTCTTCAGCTCGAACGCCGCGCCCTTCGAGCCGAACCGAGCCTACTCGCCCTTCTCGGTGTACGCACTACTTGAGCACGATGGCGATTACGAGCGTGCGGCGAGATCACTGCGAGAGCGTGGCTTCGGCAACGCCAGCGCGGACAACGGACACGTGGGTGTCGATCTGTCGGCCCTAACGAACCTGTCAACTGTGAAGGATCCGACGAATACTGAGAGGTCCGCCCTGGCGGAACCCCACGAAGGTACCTCGCCCAGCGATTCGTACGGAGTCGACCCGACGATCCTGACGGAACCCCAGAGTGCCCGGGCACCGGACCCTTTCAGCATTCGCGTCGACGCGGTGTGCCTGGCCGACGTCGATCCCGAGCCGGTGGTTTGGCTCTGGCCCGGCCGATTCGCCTTGGGCAAGCTGTCGTTGATCGCGGGGGAACCGGGCCTGGGCAAGAGCTTTCTGACGCTGGACATGGCCGCTCGCGTGTCCCGTGGCGACGGGTGGCCGTGCGACGGGGGCACCGAGTCCGAGCCCGGCGGCGTCGTGCTGTTGAGCGCCGAGGATGACATCAAGGACACCATCGTGCCTCGCCTGATCACCGCCGGGGCCGACCGATCGCGCATCCAGGCGATGCGGGCGCTCTACCAGCCGCAGCCGGGCCTCGGGGTCGGGGTCGAGAAGCCGGTGCCCTTCAGCCTGCTCGAGCACGTGCCACAACTGGAGCAACTCATTCAGCGCGCAGCCCCGTGCAAGCTGGTCGTGGTCGATCCGGTGAGCGCATTCCTGGGCGGTACCGACTCACACAACAACAGCGAGGTACGCAGCGCGCTGTCGCCGCTGTCCGACATGGCCGCCCGCAGTCGCGTAGCCGTCGTTGCCGTTACCCACCTGAACAAGGGCCAGGGCAGCGCGCTGAACCGAGTGATCGGCTCGGTTGCCTTCACCGCCGCCGCCCGCGCCGCTTACGTCATCACGCGAGACGAAGACGATCCCGCCCGACGGCTGATGCTCCCGGCCAAGAACAACCTGGGCCGAGACGCGGACGGCTTCGCCTACCGCCTGGTGGGCGATCCGATCCCGTGCGTTCAATGGGAGCCCGCACCGGTGTCCATGTCGGCGGACGAAGCGGTGAGCGGGCATCCTCGCGGTCGCGGCCCGAAACCGGACGCCTTGCGGGACGCCGAGGGGTGGCTGTTCGATTTCCTGTCCGCCGGTCCGCAACCGGCCAAGGAGGTGTACGTACGCGCCGCAGAGGACGGGCATACGAGAGACACGATCCGACGGGCGAAGGCCGCCTTGGGCATCGAGACCGCTAAGGACGGGTTCCAAGGCCCGTGGACTTGGGTCTTGCCGGGCTCCGGCCCGCTGATGACCGGCATGAGGGAGGGAGACAATGACTGATTCCCGAAGAATCGATGATCTGTCGCTCCAGGCACGAGCCACCAAACACCACGAACCGGGATACGGAGTTGCTCCGTATCGTCACACATGCCGGGCTCGCGGAGGAACCTCCTGCGCGAAGGTACCGACCGCGAGGTGGTGCTGTGATGGATGTGCCTGCGAGGGGGCGAGACGCCGTCGCAAAGCCCGAGCGCAGGCGCGCCGCCAGCAGTGGCGATCTTGCGGGAGGTTCAGCAGGGCATTCCGAGGGCGAAGGGCCGATGCCAAGTTCTGTTCGAACGCCTGTCGACAACCAGCCTACCGCGCTACGGCTACCGCTTCCCCAGAAATCAGGAGAACCGCTAGCCGTAACGGTCTATCTGGCGGCGGGCGAGGTCCCCCCAAAGGTGGGCACAAAGGTACGGAAGGAGGCCTGCCATGAGAAACTACCGTACCTTTGAAGAAACTTCCGTACCTTTGCTAGATACAAGGGAAATACGCGAAATCCAACTACCGTACCTTTGGACGGAAGATGGGGCTCAGCCAAAGGTACGGTAGTTTTCTGGGGCAGGGCCAAACGTGCCCCCTTTGGGCGATTTCGAATAGGTACTTCCCGGCATGAATTCTCTTGATGGCGGCGGGAACGGTCGCGTCACCACACAGAGTTGCTTGCAGACGCGCCGTTTTCTGATCCCGCACGCCAGGACGGCCATCGTTGCCCCACCGTTCCACACGTGGCCCCTGTGGCCGCCTGGTGGGCGACGTCGAGCCGCACGCCCGGAATTGCCCCCAAACGGGCCTTTCGGGCCAGATCGTCTCTGCGGCCCCGGCGGCGTTTCCGGCGAGGATTTCCGCCGAGAAAGCCCTTGATGTGGGCGGCCACACGCCGCTCAGTGTCCCAAGGATGGGAACCCCGGACCGGCGGACCCGGCTCGGATCAAAGAAGGGATTCGAATGGCGAACGTCTTCCGAAAGACGTACACGCAGCCCCTGCCGAAGCACGTGGAGATCGTCGAGCGACGCGGCAGGAAGATGGCCATGTGGTTCGACCGGCGAGGCCGACGGAAGTACGACGAGATCACCACGGGCAGGCGCGGCGAAGTGAAGATCGTCCGCCAGAGCCCCACCTACATCGCCCGCTATCGCGACGCCGACGGGGTGGAGCAATTCGAGTCCACCGGCTGCAAGGACGAGCAGGCCGCCCGGCATGTGCTCGCGGACATCCTCAAGCGCGTCGAGCACATGAAGGCGGGCATCATCACACCGGCCCAGGACCGTCAGGCGAACCATGCCGATCGACCGATCCGCTCGCACGTGGCCGACTATCTGGAGCACCTCAGGGCCAAGACGGTCCGCGGCCGGAAGGTGTCGGCCGCGCACCGAGAGAACGTCGAGCGGCAACTCGAGAGGATCGTGGCGGACTGCCGGTTCCGGCTCCTGAGGGACGTCGACCGCGGCGCCATGGAGAAATGGATGAACCGGCAAGAGGCGGCCCAGATGGGAGCGCGGACGCGGAACATGTATCGCGCGGCCATCGTGAGCTTCTGCAACTGGTGCGTCGAGGCCGACCGGCTGCCGGTGAACCCGCTGGCGAAGCTGTGCAGCGCGGACGAGCACGTGGACCGTCGCAGGACGCGTCGGGCCCTGACGGAGGACGAGATTGGCCGGTTGCTCGAGGCCGCGCGACGTCGCCCCGTGGCCGAGCTCGGCCGAGGGAGCACGCCGAAGCCCAAGAAGCAGTGCAAAGGCCGGAGTACGTGGTCCAAGGCCGAGCTGACGTTCGAGACGCTTGAGAACGCCTACCGGCGTGGCAGGGGACTCCTGAAGGACGAGCCCGATCGTCTCGCCGAGCTGGAGCTACTCGGCCAGGAACGTCGGCTGATCTACAAGACGATGATCCTGACCGGCCTGCGCAAGGGCGAGCTGGCCAGCCTGACGGCAGGGCAGCTCGCACTCGATGGCCCCCGCCCCTACGCCGAACTGCTGGCCAAGCACGAGAAGTCCGGGCGAGGGGCCCAGATCCCCTTGCGGAGAGATCTGGTGACCGAGCTGCAGGCCTTCCTGGCCAAGCGCCTACTCCGAGAGCAGAAGAAGACGCGATGCAAGGGCAAGGCGATGCCGATGCGGCTCCCCGCAGGAGCGCCCTTGTTCAACGTCCCCCGCGACCTGCTCAAGATCTTCGACCGCGACCTCGCAACGGCCGGGATCGCCAAGAAGGACGAGCGTGGCAGAACCGTCGACCTACATGCCCTGCGTCACACCTTCGGCACCCACCTCAGCAAGGCCGGCGTCGCCCCGCGCGTCGCCATGGCCGCGATGCGGCACTCCTCCCTGGATCTCACGATGAACATCTACACCGACCCGGTCCTCCTGGACGTCGGCGCCGCCGTCGACGCGCTGCCGTCCTTCGACACGCCTGAGCGCCCTGTCAAGGCGGCCGATCCCGCCTGAATCGTTGCGCTAGTACTTCCACGGAGGAGGCTTCGCGGGAACCTGAGGTAAGATCTCGAAGGGGCCTACGTTAAGTCAGAAGGGCGACGTTCCGTTCTGCTGCTCCGAGGGGGGCAGCGGAAGCGTGCCCTGAGCGAAGGCTTGGGTCAGACGTCAGACAGTTCGCTGGCGGGGGAGTAGGATCTCATGACTTCCGCCGTGCACGTCGGACCGCGTTGCGAACATGGGCCTTCGTGAGCCCGGCCTTTCGGGCGTCCTGTCTCGCTTTGCGAACCAGGTTGTCGTATTCGCGGGTATCAGGAGCGGCCAGCGTCTTGAGAATGACCACGTCGCCTTGCCCCACGACCACGAACTGGTCACCCGGCTGAAGACCGAGATCCTCTCGGATACTCTCTGGGATGACCACTTGCCCCTTGGACGACATCCGCGTGGTAGCGACAGATTTCATGGCAACGCCTCTCTGGCCCGTGGCTCGTGTTCTTACTGGTAAGAATTATAGCACGAGGATTCCCCACGGGGCAACTCGGACTCGACAGCTCGCCTCCCCGATGCCAAGCCGCTGGCCAAGCACGAGAAGTCCGAGCGAGGGGCGCAGGTCCCCTTGCGGAAGGACCCGGTGGTAGCACTCCGGCCCTCCTCCTTGGGCCTCGGGATGAGCATCGCCGACCCCGCTGCTGGACGTCGGCGCCGCCGTCGACGCGCTGCCGTCCTTCGACACGCCTGAGCGCCCGGTCAAGGCGGCCGATCCCGCCTGAATCCTTGTACGAATCCTTGCACGTGATTTCGAGCGCTGGTACGAGCGCTTGCACGGAACCCAGGCCCGGGGAGTCAAACGGGGACAAGTCCTGGCAAAACCGGGGAAGGATGGTCACACGACGCGGTGCGCGGGGCGCGCCACAACGCTTTGACGTTGGCCAACTAAGACGCCTCGTGTCACCTGATGGCAACGCGAGGCGTTCGGATCGAGATAGCGGGCGATGGGATTCGAACCCACGACGTCCAGCTTGGGAAGCTGGCATTCTACCACTGAATTACGCCCGCAAGTCTCATGACAGTATACCCCAACGCCCGCGACCTGCAACAACCCTTAGTGCCAGAATCGTCCCAACTCGTCCTATCGTGGCCATCTTGTCGCCAGCCGGCCAGCTCAGATGCCTGCGCCTTCGTTGGGGAGAGATAGCATGCTAGACAGGAGCCGATCCCGTGCTGTTGCGAAGGCATCAGAATCACTGTCAACGTCATCCCTGGCAGATGACGACCCCGAAGGACTCCTGGACCGGCTGAGAGGTCGCGCGTCGAATCTCAGCCTTCCCAAAGATGAGCGCACGAATGGGGAGAGACTCCTGAGCTCACCAGCAATAGTCGTGGCGGCAGGATCGCCTCCACGTAGCTTCGGGCCTCGTCATCCCTATGGGCGAATCATCCTTGTCTGCCACTCAGCCCAGTCGAGCCATTCGTCCGACGAGTCCCCCGCAATCTGCTGATCTTCGGCATGCGTCTGAGGCATAGTCCTCGCGCACGAGGAAGTACTCGGTGCAAGGACCATCGGCGTCGGAATACGTGCAAGTCGACCGGATGATACACCCGGCACCTCCCGCCTTAGCCAAGGCGCCGAATGCCTCCTAATCCGCATCCACAGTCTCAGACGGCAAGGTCCGGAAGGGGATGTTGCGGCTGCACCCGTGCGTGAGCCGTCGCCCGTGCTGTCGGCGCTGTAGTGACAACATCTGCAGCGAGGGATCCGTCCTTCCGGGGACGCGGCAACCCACTGGCCGAAAGGGCAAAGGTCATGTAGCTACGGTTCATCCTTAGCGATTAGGGGAGAAGCAGCCATCCGCGCGGAAGGACTGTTGCTCCTGTGCCCTCCATACTCGGTCTTCTGGCCCGGACGCGACCGTAGCTGCAACTGCGGCCCGTTACCGGCGTTCCTCCCGTCTTTGCCGGTTCAACCGAATGGGTGCCATGTTTCAGGGGCAGTTTGTCACCGCGAGATAGACACCGCAAACGACTATTCCATATCGCGCCTGTCAGGTATTGATGATAAGGCACTATTTCTCAGAGGCCTAAGCCCCGCACGCAAGAATGCCGCAGGATCTAATCCATTGCGGCTCATGTTTTTTTCTCGTCAGAATTCTCGGGGCGGACTTGTCATCGGCGTAATGATGTCCCATAATATCGGCAGATGAAGTTCCGCCAAAGCACGTTCGCTATTACGCAGTTCTAGACGCAGGAGGCGGAGAATGCCTTGATCAAGTGCTGGGTTTAGTCACAGTCTGACCCAGCGAGGCAGGATTCCGCAATCAGAGGACAACTCGTAACTCGCTTCAGGGCTTCACCCCTTGGGTGAGAGTCTGGGGTGGGTGGTGCGCACGGGGCGTTGTGTGGCCATTGCGCTTTGCCGTGATGCCGCGCGCACCCGGGCGGAGAGGGTGCGCGCCGTGTAGTCGGCGATGCGGAGGGTCTGGGCAGGTCAACGTCCGTGAGGGACGACGAGGAGGCAGGCCATGAGGATTGGCGTTGGGTGTCGGCTTTCGATCGGGCTCGTCGCTGGCGTGCTGGGGGTGGGGACCGTTGTATTGAGCTCGCGGGTTGCTGCCTCCTCGGGTGACAGAGAAGGCATGCAAAGGCACCGCTACGTCGAGACCGCCAGGGGCACGTCTGCAGCGGAGGCGGTACCTGGCGGCCAGGGCGTGGTCGGGGAGGCGGGCACATGTGCTCGCGGTCCAAAGGTCATTCGATGGCGATCGGGCAGAGAGACTCCCCCACCCGAGGGGAATGCTGATCTCAGAGAGGCGCTGACGAGCAAGACAGGCCGGCATGTGGTTGTGCAGTTGGAGGAGATCCCGACCGCCGAGAAGCGCGCGTCCCTCGATGCATCCGGTGTGAAGTTGCTCAGGTATGTGGGGGGAAACTCGTACTTCGCGAAGATAGAGGGTCCAGCACGGGGCCAAGCAGCTGCAGCGGCGATCAGGGAGTCCGGTGTGATTGGCGTCGTCCAGGTGAAGAGGGAGCACAAGTTGCATCCGATGCTGCTTCGAGGGGAGTTTCCCGATCACGCGAGATTCAGGGCGCCGGTGGCCGACGGAAAGCTTGTAGTCGGGCCGAGGTCGGCGAAGGCTCATCGCCTCCCGGACGCGGTGATGGATCGGAGAGTAGAGGCGAAACCAGACGGGGAAGTGGATGCTTTGGTCGTGTACGTCCTGTTTCACCCGGACGTCCAGATCAATGGCGAGGCGGTTGAGGTCGTACACAATCACGGCGGCGTGGTCCGGAGCGTAATGAGAACGATCAACGCGGCCGTGGTTTGGGTTCCTCAGGCTAATCTCGACGCCCTGGCGGCAGAGGATGCTGTCCAGTGGATCGAGCCGGCGCTGCCGGCGCTTGAAGCGAAATCTGTTCGAGCGCGGCCAAGAGCGCTTGCATCAGACCCGAACGACCCGAATTTCGGCGTCTATGGACTTGAGGGCAATGGGGTGACTGTGATGTTGTACGATTGTGGGCCGGTCCACGCGGAGCATCCTGACCTGGCGGGGCGCGTCGTTCTTGCCGACCTTGACGACTATGATCCCAACCAGTATCAACCGAATGGGCACGCCACCGCCATGGCTGGAATCATTGCTGGTAACGGTACGGTCACTCATGACCCAAACTACAACACGAATCCGCTCGAACCCAATGCTCACCTGAAGAACTTCCGAGGTGTTGCGTCCGAAGCGGTAATCCTATCTTACGTTGCGAAACCTGCCCAGCCCTGTGGAGAGCAGTGGTTCTATACGGACCCGGGAGATCTCGAGCATGACTACGTCGACTCGATCACCTGGGGTGCCGAGGTTATCAGCAACTCCGTAGGCCCGGGAATCGCTGCGAATGGCTATAGCTGCGAGTGGGAGGGGGACTACAGCGTTGTCTCGATGTTGCTAGATGCTCTTGTGCGGGGGGGCATGCAGCTTGAGCCGGGCGGTCAGCCCCTTGACCCCATGCGAGTCATACTCGCGGCAGGCAACGAACGAACGGCCTGGGTGTGCGGTGACCTCGGTACAGTTCCACCGCCTGCGACTGCGAAGAACGTCATCACGGTGGGAGCTAGCTTTTCTAACCGGATGGTGGGGAATAACTGCGAGGAGGACTTTGAGGACTACTGGTGGACTTGGTATACTGGCATTTCCAGTTGGGGACCGACCGACGATGGGCGAGTCAAGCCTGACCTGTCCGCACCTGGCCAAACATTATGGGGCGCCTTTATCGATGACTGTAGCTGGTATGTGGTACAGCCATGTGGGCTGTGGGGACCTTTCTGGAGGTCCGAATTCACACCGCAGGAACAGTATTATTACGGCGAGCTTGGCGGAGGGACCTCGTCGGCCTGCGCATTTGTGTGTGGCCTATGTGGACTCATATTGGAGGATTTCAAGGGTATTTATCCCAATGCACCGTTGCCCCGCAACTCGACTCTCAAGGCTCTCTTGACACACCATGCCGAGCAAGACAAGCCTAATGAGCATCCAGGACCAGATTACCTTCGCGGTTATGGCTACGCGCGGCTTCAGCCCGCTATTGATACGCTCCGAGCGAAGAGCTTTCTGGAAGATGACGTAGACCAAGGGCAAGAGAGGTTCTACTACGTTAGCTGTCCTGCGGATGCGAATGCTCTGGCAGTGACGGTTGCGTGGGATGACGTGCCTGGCGCGCTGAACACAACGCCAGAGCTGGTCAACGACCTGGACCTTGTGGCGATCAGCCCCAGTGGCGTCGTGCACTATCCCTGGACACTGGACCCCAATGATCCTAGTCTTTTCCCCGTCCAGACACAGCCTGATCACGTCAACAACATCGAACAGATTGCTGTCCAGGACCCCGAGGAAGGGATCTGGACGATACGGGTGACTGGCTACTCCGTCCCTTGCGGTCCTCAGCCTTACTCAGCCGTATTTACCCCGGAGTACCAAGGGTGTTCCTCCAAAGGTGAGGTGCTCTTGGATGCAGAGAACTATGGCTGCCAAGCTAGCGCGGAGATCACGGTGATGGACTGTGATCTCAACACTGACGCCAATAGCGTCGAGACGACGATAGTCTCAATAAGCTCACCGAACGTTCCATCGGGCCAGAGCATCGTCCTAACTGAAACAGGCGCAAACACCGCGCGCTTCGCTGGGATGGCCACTCTGGAGGATCTTCTCGTCGGACACGGCGATGAGGTCACGGTCACCTATCGGGACAGCGACGACGGTTCGGGGAATCCAGCCAACGTTCAGAACAGCGCCGAGATTGACTGCCAGGGCCCCGAGGTTACGAACGTTGGCGTCCGCGTGGAGGGGGATTACGTCATGTCGATCGTCTTCGACACCGATGAGCCCGCAATCGGCATCGTGCATTGGGGCCTTTCCTGCGCCGAGCTTACAGAGACTGCGGTGGGACCCTACCGGGGTACATCGCATGCCGTGCAGATTCTCGGCACCGAACCGAACACGACCTACTACTACAAGGTCGAAGTAGTTGATGACGCCAACAACGTGACGATGGGAGACAACGGAGGGGAATGCTACCACTTCGCCTCCGTCAAGAGGGAGAGGTACTTCGCTCAGTTTGTCGAGGATCCGAACGACTTCGGGAACTATTCCATCTTGTTCCGACCGGACGGGTCCAATGCTTTCTACACAGCCTGCACGGAGCCTATCACAGAGCTACCTGTCGATCCGGATTCCGATGAATGGTGTTGCCTGGACATGCGAAATCTGGAGTACCATCGTATCTCACTGGGCGTCAATAAGGTGTGGCTCTATGGTCAGAGCTATGGTTCTCGCTCGCGCCCAATCTACATCAGCAGGTGGGGCTTCCTAACGTTTGCAGCGAGTGACACGACCAGTGGGATCAATTTTGCCGACCACTTCCGGTTGCCGCGCGTATCCGCCTACAGGGCAGATCTGCGATACGAGAATGCTATGAACATACAGTGGCGACAGACGAATGACCGTCTGGTCGTGATGTGGTGGAACCCCATAGACTTCAAGGCAAGCGATGAATACTATACCGCCTACCGCAAATTCCAAATCGAGATGTTCTTCGATGGTAAGATTCGAGTCTCGTGGCGCGGAATGTACAGAGCTTACGGTCTTGTGGGGCTCTCCGAGGGCATGGGCATGCCAATTGGCTTTGAGCCGATGGACGTTCAGGAATGGATACACGGTGGCGAGTGTTTGGACTACGCCCTGAACGTAATCATCCAGGGCAGCGGGACCGTCTCGCTCGATCCGAAT
>JAFGLZ010000025.1 GCA_016927755.1 Phycisphaerae bacterium | reverse complement strand
GTGGTGCAGCTTGATATTGGCGGCGGGGTTGCCGTCCTTGGAGCCCGACTCGATTACGTCGGGATAGAGCGTGCCCTGGGCGAGGAATCGGGCGTTGGGAATTTTGGCGGCCTCCGATTTGAAGGCGGCGATGAACTCGGCGCCGATGATTTTGCGTTTCTGCTGCGGCTCGGTCACGCCTTCGAGGGCCTTGAGGAACTGCTGCGACCAATCGACGACGCGCAGGTCGATGCGGAAATGGTCCCGGAAGGTGGCGACGATGGTCTCGCGTTCGTTCCTTCGCAGCAGTCCGTTATCGACGAGGATGCAGACGAGCTGGTCGCCGATGGCTTTGTGGATCAGCGAGGCGACGACGGAGGAATCGACGCCGCCGCTGAGGCCGCAGATGACGGTGGCGTCGCCGACCTGCCGGCGGACGCTGTCGATGGTCTCGCCGACGAAATCGCTCATCTTCCAGTCGCCGGCGCAGCCGCAGATGCTGTAGAGGAAGTTCTTCAGAATGATGTCGCCCTTGGGCGTGTGGCTGACCTCCGGGTGGAACTGGACGCCATAGAACCGCTTCTCGGTGTGTCGCACGGCGGCGTAGGGACAGGTCTTCGTCTCGCCCAGCGTCTCGAAGTTCCGGCCCAGCTTTGTGACCTGATCGCCGTGACTGGCCCAGGCGAGCGTTTCCTCGGGCAGGTTGGCGAGCAGGTCGGTCCGGTCGATCGTCCGGAGGGTGGCCCGGCCGTACTCGCGGCTGACCGCACGCGTGATCTCGGCGCCGAGGATCTGGCAGCCGAGCTGCATGCCGTAGCAGATGCCCAGAATCGGGATGTCCAGGTCGAAAATCCGCTCGTCGCATTTCGGCGCGCCGGGTGCATAGACGCTGGCGGGCCCGCCGGAGAGGATGATGCCCTTGAGCGGCATCTTCGCCAGTTCGCTCGCGGGTGTGCCCGCCGGACAGATGCGGGAGTAGACGTTGTGCTCCCGGACGCGGCGAGCGATCAGTTGACCGTACTGGCTGCCGAAATCCAGGATGGCGATCATTTCACGTGTCATGGAGACCTCGTCGTGCGGGCTGCGTCGTGCGTCGTGCGTTACGCAGCCCGCAATACGCGCGACGCAACACGAATTCCTTAGTCGTCGCTGGGTACGTGGCCCGAGTAGTTGGGAGCTTCCTTGGTGATCTGGATGTCATGCGGATGCGATTCGCCGACCGAGGCGGCGCTGACGCGGACGAAGCGGCCCTTGTCCATCAGCGCCTCGATGTTGGGCGTGCCGCAGTAGCCCATGCCGGCCCGCAGTCCACCGACGAGCTGGTAGACGAACTCGCTGAGCATGCCGCGATAGGGCACGCGCCCTTCGACGCCTTCGGGGACGAGTTTGCTGACCTCGGTGGTGCTGCTCTGGCCATAGCGCTCGGCCGAGCCTTTGACCATCGCGCCCAGCGAGCCCATGCCGCGATACTCCTTGAACTGCCGGCCCTTGTAGATCACCAGTTGGCCCGGGCTCTCTTTGAGGCCCGCGAACAGCGAGCCGATCATCACACTCGATGCGCCGGCGGCGATGCTCTTGGTGATGTCGCCGGATTGCTTGATGCCTCCGTCGGCGATCACCGGGACGCCCAGCTTGTTGGCGACCTCGGCGACGTCCATGATGGCCGAGACCTGCGGCACGCCCACGCCGGAGATGATGCGGGTGGTGCAGATGGCGCCGGGCCCGATGCCGACCTTGACGGCGTCGGCGCCGGCGTCGATCAGCTCGCGCGCCGCGTCGCCCGTGGCGATGTTGCCGGCGATCACGTCGATCTTATGACGCGACTTGATCTTCCTGACGGTATCGACAACATTCTGCGAGTGGCCGTGGGCGGTGTCGACGCAAATGATATCGACGTCGGCGGCGATCAGGGCCTCGACGCGGTCGTAGTCGTGGACGCTGACGGCGGCCCCGACGCGCAGACGGCCGCGATGGTCGCGGGCGGCCCGGGGGTACTGCTGGACGCGGTCGATGTCGCGCATTGTGATCAGTCCGGCCAGCTCGCCTTTCTCGTTGACCAGCAGGAGCTTCTCGACCTTGCGCTCCTGGAGGATCTCCTTGGCCTGTTCCAGCTTGGTATCGGCCGGACCGGTGACGAGATTCGTCTTGGTCATCACGGTGCTGATCTTGGCGTCGTAGTCGGGCAGGAATTTGAGGTCCCGACGCGTCAGGATGCCGACCAGCCTCTTGCCCTCGACGATCGGAATGCCGCTGACGTTCTGCTCCTGCATCAGCTCCTGGGCCCGGCGGACCGGATCGCCCGGCGAGAGCGTAACCGGGTCGCCGATCACGCCGTGCTCGGACCGCTTGACCTTGGCGACCTCGCGCCTCTGGGCCTCGATGCTGAGGTTCTTGTGGATGATGCCGACGCCGCCTTCCTGGGCCAGTGCGATGGCCAGCGCCGACTCGGTAACGGTGTCCATGGCGGCCGAGACGATGGGGATGTTGATCCGCACGTTCCGGCTCAGCGTGGTGCTCGTATCGGCCTGACTCGGTACGAAGTCGCTCTTGGCCGGGATCAGCAGGACATCATCGAATGTGATTCCTTCGGCGACGATTTTGATGCTATTCATAAGCCGCTCCGATCAAAGGCTTGGGCCCAGGGAAATAGTAAACGTCGCAGTATAGGCCGCGATCCGGGCATCGTCAAAAGGATTTTGCCGGCGTCGCGCCCTCGGCCTTCGATACGGAGGATGTGCGCGCTCTGCGGCATGGGTGCGGCCGGGCCGTCGGTGGGGCCGAGGAACGGGCCCACCGCGTTCCGATGAGGATCGGAATCCAGGCGTGTGTTGCGAACGCGCTCTACTCGGCGTTCAGTTCGGAATTCGGCGCGACTCGCTCCAGCTCCAGCGCGGGATCCTCTTCGAGGAACAGGCCGCCTCCCCGCACGATCAGGTTGAAATCGACGAACAGGTTCATGCCGATGATCCCGTCGAGCGTGCCGCCTTCCGGCGAGGAGATGTCCAGCAGGACCACAGGCACCTGACGGGCCTGGAACCACTGGCCCAGCGCCGGGATGTCGATGGCGTCGAGGTAATAACCCGGCGCCATGGTGATGTCGCCGGTAACGCCCTGGATCTCGACCTCGAACTCCGGCTCCGACGGATCGAGCTCCAGGCGGGCGGCAATGCGGGACCCGACCACGGTGACCTGAGCCCCGGTATCGAGCATGAACCGGTCCTTGTCGAGGGCGCTTCGGACCCCGTCGTACAGATCGACGCTGTGAACGAAGAACAGGCTCTGCGACGAATTCCCGATGATCACCGAAGGGCTGGCGGGCGGGAAGTCCGTTGCGAAGCCGTCGCCGCCCAGAATGTCGTCGAGGTCCAGACCGCCCAGGCCGCCCATGCCCAGATCGAGAGTCGGAATGTACTGCACGCTGATCCCGCCGAGCGGACGTAATTCGAGCGGGATCACGTTCGCAAAGCGGGGGGCCTGCGCATCGCCGGTTTCATAGACTCGGATGTCCGGCGCGGTGAACGTCTCATCCTCTCGTTCGACAGTCAACATTCGGTCGTTGCGGATCACCGTGGTGTAGTAGACGCTCATCGGCGTACCGATGGCGGTCGGCAGATCGGGGAAGGTCCCCGGATTCTGCCCGACCATGATCGCCACGTTGCTCTCGCCCATCATGGTCGAGGAGTCGAGCAACAGGGTCTCCGGGTCGATCGCGCCCAGACCGCCGATGAACACGGCCAGCGGCTGAGTCACCGAGGCGACCACCGAGCCGGTGACGCCGCTGACGATGGTCTCGCTGGCCGTCAGCAGGCCGGGATAGACACCGACTCGCCTGCCGTCCGCATAGCCCATGACATGGGCGCTGGCCCCGGTGTCGAACAGGCCGATAATGTAATCGATCTGCGGGTTCACGCCGCTGGGGTAACTGCCTCTGACCGAGGTCTCCACATCGGCCTCGAACTCCAGTTCGGCCTTGCGTCGCGTGGTGACCGAGACGGCGATCCAGGGCACGAACCCGTCGACGGGGGGCGATTCGACGAGCATCTCATTGGCCAGGACCGCGGTGGCGGACCGCGAGGGGGCCGCATAGAAGGTGGCGTCCCGCCGGTCCGGCCGCGTGGCGCGCGTCGGTCGCGGCGACCGCACGGGGACAGGGCGATCCTCTGGATAGTGGATGCCCTTGATCCGGCGGCCGGCGCCGGCCTGCCAATCTACGTCCTGGCGCTGCCAGTCGTCGGTGGCGGCCGCAAGGGCCGATGCAAATGTCAACAGAACGAGGAGAAACCCGAGACCCGTTCGGATCAGATTGGCTCTTTTCACGGTGCGGTCCTTTCCTTACATGCGCTCAACTATTATAGCATATCGCCGGCGCCCTCTGGTATGAAAACAGCGCCGAAGCAATGCTCTCTACACCCTTTACTACACCCTTTAGTGCCGTTTCCGTCCGCTTGCGCAACGTCGAAAACCAAGCCCCAAAGGGCGATCGCGGCCAATTGGCCGGCGTACCCGTACGCCGAGCAGGGGTCCGAGGAACTGGGTAGTGTAAAGGATGTTCCGCACATTCTCTGGTAGTAGGCACTCTGGTCGAGGGATAGAGGTCAGTCTGCCTGCCCCTGGCCCCCTATAGGGGCCGCGAGTCATCGGGGAAAAACCTCGATTGGTGGGGATTGCGAGTGGCGGCGGTCGGGCGTATGATTCGCGCCATGGAACTGTGGCGTCGGGTCATGTCGATTGTGGGGCTTTCGGGTCTGCCAAGGGCCTGGCAGGTGGGGATTTACGGGCTGGTGGGAGTGGCGGCGGGGCTGGCGCTGCTGCTGGTCCGCGTGGCCAACGCGACGTCATACTTGTCCGACAGCCCGCTTACGTGCATCAACTGTCACGTCATGACCGATGCGTACGCCAGTTGGCAGCGCGGCAGCCACGGGCGGGTGGCCGCGTGCGTCGATTGCCACGTGCCTCATCATAACGTCGCGGCCAAGTACGCCTACAAAGCCCGCGACGGGATGAAGCACTCGTACGTTTTCACGCTGCGAAAGGAGCCGCAGGTGCTGGAGCTGTCGGCGCCGGCGGTGCCGGTCGTCCAGAGCAACTGCGTCCGCTGCCACAGCGATCAGTTGGCGATGGTCCGGCTGGCGGCGTCGGACGAGCGGCGATGCTGGGATTGCCATGAGAACATCCACGGCTCGGTCCGCAGCCTCTCGACGAGCCCGTCGATGCTGCGGCCGGCGTTACCCGATGCGGGACTCGATTGGATCAGGAAAGGGGGCCAGTGATGGCGTCAGGGTCTTCCCATGACAAGTCGAAGCTCTTTACGACCAGTGCCGGACCGCTGCCGCTGTGGGCGGGCGCCGCGGTCCTCGTCTCGGCGGCGGGGGCGGTGCTCGTGATCGGGCTGCTGGCGGTTTCGATCATGGAGCGGCGCTGGGAGGCCCAGCGCCCGACGATGGTGGCCACACCGATCGCCGAGTGGGAGCCTGACAATGCCGTCTGGGGGCAGAGCTATCCGAGGCAGTACGAGTCGTATCTGCGGACCCGCATCACCGATACGAAGACGAAGTTCGGCGGGGCCGACCCGCGCGACTACCTCGAAGAGGACCCGTATCAGGTGGTCCTGTTTGCCGGCTATGGGTTCAGCAAGGAATACCTCCAGGCGCGGGGGCACTACTACGCCGCACATGACGTCCGTGAGACCGCTCGGATCACGACGCCATTTAATGCCGGCACCTGCTGGAGCTGCAAGAGCACCGACGTGCCCCGGCTGATGAATCGGATGGGCGTCAAGGAGTTCTACGCCGCCAACTTCCACGACCTGGCCGACGAGGTCACGCACCCGATCGGCTGCCAGGACTGCCACGATCCGGAGACGCTCCGGCTTCGCATCACCCGCCCGGCCCTGCGCGAGGCCTTCGCTGCGATGGGCCGTGATATCGACGAGGCCACCCACCAGGAGATGCGCTCCCTGGTGTGTAGCCAGTGTCACTCCGAGTATTACTTCAAGACGGATGAGTCGGCGGGACTGAAGAACTACCTGGTGTTTCCCTGGGCCAAGGGAACGACGGCCGACGAGATGCTGGCC
>JAFGLZ010000226.1 GCA_016927755.1 Phycisphaerae bacterium | reverse complement strand
GTCGGGCATCAAGCTTGGGAGGTAGTCGGGCTCGTTATTGCGAGAAATGAAATACATCTTCTTGCCGTCGAGCCGGCATCGGGTCAAAACAAACGAATTGGTCGGCGGCATACAGCGGACATAGTTGAGGCCACGAGTTGTCACGAAGGCAACGTTCTCGCCGTCGGGGAGATAGATCGGATCGATGTCGTCGAACGGCCCGTCGGTGATCTGTCGCAGGCCGGTGCCGTCGATGTTAATTTCGTACAGGTGGAACGATTTCTCGTTGTGCGGCTTGAAGCAGAAGACGACCTTCTTGGCGTCGTAGGACAGGTCGGGGCGCCAGAAGGACCCGTGCAGGGGGAGCTTGGGCATGAGCTGCGTGAGCTTTCCGTCGGGCGAGAGGCCATCGAGGACGAGCAGCCTTGCGCCCGGGACGGCCATGTATCCGAGTCGGTGGCGCGTCTCGTGAGGCCACTCGGAGCCCTGGGGGAAGGGCATGTCGACCAGCAGGATCTTGGTGAAGTCGAGCACGGGGTTCTTGAAGACGATCTGTCGCTTGAGCCGCCTGACCTGGAAGTAGAGCTGCGGGTCGGGCGTGGTGAGCCTTGCGGCTAAATCGGCGAGTTCGGCGAGCCGGGCAAGCTCCGTGTAGACGTCGACCTTGCCGGGGTAGTCGGCCTGGATTCTTCCGGCGAGCTGGAGCGTCCATTCGATCTCGTCGCGAATGCGCTGTGGGGTGGGTTTGTTGTCCGCCTGGTGCAGCCAGTCGCGCTCGAGGGCGGCGCGGGCCTCCTCGGCCGAGAGGGTTCTGGTCTCCGGGGTCGAAGGAGTTCGGTACGGCGCGACGGGCTCCCTGGCGTGCGGACGGAACTGGATGCGTCGGCCGGCGGCCAGGATGACGTCAACCCACTCGGGAGAGAATCGCGCGGCGTCGCCGCGGGCCTTTAGGGCTTCGAATCGGGCGGCGATGGCGTCAGCCTGCTTCCATTGGGCGACTTGCTCGGGTGTCTGTCGCTTCCACTGGTCGTCGGTGAGCGGCTTGTACTCGAGCATCAGCTCGATGAGTCGGCTCGCGTGACTCGCGCCGGCGGCGTCATCCTTGGCCATCAGGAAGCGGATCGGGGGGATGCCGGTGAACTCCACGAACTTGTCGCAATCTTCGGGGAAGTCTGCGCGGAGCTTTCCGACGAGGACCTCGGCGAGGTCTCGCGTGAGGTGGAGATTCTTCTCGAAGAGGTTCCTGCGCGAGTTGGCGAGCGTTTCGGCGAACGTCTTACCGGGGACGTAGAAGGAGCCCAGATCCTTGGCCAGGGCCTCGGCGAACTTGTCCAACGACGCCTGGCCGTGCTTGTAGAGCAGGGCGACGTCGGCGGGGCTGAGCGCCTGACCGTAGACCCTCAGGTCATCGAGAGCGCCCTGGAAGTGCTCGTTTTGTCCGCCGCTGGAGCCGATGAAGGACGGGGCCGCGTAGGTGGTGGCGATCGTGCCGGAACGTTCGAGGGCGCCGACTTCCTTGCCGTCGAAGTAGATCCGCATGCACTTGCCGTCGAACGTGGCGGCGCAGTGATGCCACCATCCGTCGAGGAGTTGGGCGCTGCTGATCTTGCCGTCGCACTCGATGTAGCCACCGATATTCAGGCCGAGCGACAGGATGGAGCCGCTCTCTTGGAACGAGAAGAGGAGGCGCTGGTCGGCCTCCTGTCGGAAGATCTCACGGTATCCGCTGACGTCGGTGGGCTTGGCCCAGGCCGAGAGGGTGATGCCCGCCAGGGAGGCGGACTTGGAGACGCCACGGGTCTTGAGGGCGTGGCTGCCGTGGAGGTCGAGGGCTCGGCCGTAGACGCCGCGGGTGCGGCAGAGCATGGCTTTCGTGACGACGTCCAAGCCGCTCTTGACGGACGTGTCGTGGATGACGGGTCCGATTTCGTTGAAGGTCCAGTGCGCCAGGAGGGGCTTGTCGATCTTGGCCTCTCCGGCGGGCGCGGGCTCATAGGCCTTGGCCAGCGTTCGGACGCCGGACTGGTGGAGTCGGGCGATCTCCTCGGGGGTCAGGGCGTCGCGGTAGATGCGGAGTTCGTCCATGGCGCCCAGGAAGTATTCGCGCCCGTCGGACGAGCCGATGCAGCCGGGGGCGCCGCCACCGGCTGTGATCGTACCGCGTCGCTCGAGGGCGCCGACCTGCTTGCCATCGAGGTAGACTCGCATGACGGCGCCGTCGAACGTGGCGGCGCAGTGATGCCATGCGCCGTCGAGGAGGCGTTTCGGATCGATCTTGGCGTCGCACTCGACGTAGCCGCCGATATTCAGGCCCAGGGACAGGATGGTGCCGTCATGCTGGAAGGAGAAGAGGACGCGGTCGGAGCCGTCATCCTTTCGGAAGATCTGGCGGTAGCCGCTGAGCTCCGTCGGCATGGTCCAGGCGCTCAGCGAGATCTTGCCGAGCCGGTCGAAGTCGGGCTTGCGGGGCACGCGGAGCATGTGCCGGCCGGTGAAGCTCATGGCGCCGCCGTAGACGCCCTGCGTCCTGTCTAGCCCGCCGGTCCGGCCGGGCTCGGGGGCCACGTCGCAGCCGTTGCCGGCGGCGTCGGCGCAGTCTTGCCCGAACTCCTCATCGAAGTGCCAGCAGGCGATCAGCGGCTTGTCGATCCTCGGCGGCCCAATGACTTCGGCAGCCTTCGCCTGAGACTCCTTTGCGAGGGAACGAGTTGAAGCCACGACGACGAGAACGGGAACGACCCGCCAGAGGAGCCTGCTCATAGAAATCCGCATGGGACACCCACCTCCTGGACAGCGGCGAAGGCGTAGGGGTCGGGCAGCCCGGTCCGCGTGCAGGCGGCCCGGGCGCCGCGGTGCGTCGCCGCGTCAGAGTCCACGATATTGGCTCTCGCCGGGTGATTCAAGGTGGCGCGGGGCGGGGGTCGGCGCTAAGCGGGCTGCAACAAGGCATGACAGCCTGGTCCTCGATTCCCTTGATGAGCGGTTCATAGTCTCATCCGTTGGGGACATGAATGCAGGCCTGAATTCGAGTTCCCCACCGCTGAAGCGATGGGGCACCCGTTCTTGGCGATCGGTTCAAAGACTCCTGCAGGCAGCTTAGGCCTTCAGTACGTCGTCGATCAGCTCGCCCGGCACGCGCGCGGCGTAGAGCAGGATCGGGCCGGTGCGATCGCTGTTGAAGATGGCCCATTTCAGGTCGCGCGTGAGATAGGTGTGGGCGTGGGCGGGTTTGGACATTTGTCTTTGCGAGTCGTACATGTCGAGCAGCACGCACGACTTGCCCGTCTTGATCGAGCCCAGTACCTGCCGATACGGGGGTTTCCAGTCGTCGGCCAGGAACACCCGACCGCAGCGGGACGCGTGGACGTGGTTGAAGTTGTACCCTTTGGTCACACGTCGGGGGGCCGACCCCTGGCGGAGCGCGACGAGGTTGCCCTTGTCGGGCGCGTACTCGTCCAACGCGGCGACCGAGGCCAGGATCTCTCGCGTCGGGTCGATCCAAGTTTCGTGTCCGGAGATCGGCGTCGTGTACGGCTTACCGATCTGGAGCGGGGTCCTCTTGCCGTCCAGCGAGAGCAGGAAGAGCGTCGCGCCCTCCGGCCCGACGAGGCTCTCGTACTTCCCGCCCGGCAGGACCTTCCCGCCGCGGTTGTGCTGGATCAGGAGCGACTTTCCGTCCGGAGCGACCTGCGGGTGGGGGTTCATGATGTCGGTGCCGCGCGTGAGGATCCGCTCCTGGCCGGTCTTCAGGTCGATGAGGCAGACGCCGAAGACCTGTTTGCCGTCTTGGATCTCGCCGTCGAGCATCCGCCCGCAGGCGTAGTAGCGGTGGTCGGACGAGACGGTGGCGATGCTCCAGAGGGGCGCCTCGAGACGGTGGACCTTCCGGGGCTTTCCGTCGCTCAGGTTGGCGCGCATCAGCCAGAGCCCGTCGCCCGGCGCGAAGCGCTTGAGGTAGTAGAAGACCCCGTCGCGGGAGATGGCCACGCCGGTCCGCGCGAGGCCCTCGTCCAACCGTTCTTGTTTCCACGTACCCAGTTCCATCACCACGTACTCTGCCGGGTTGGGGCCGTCCTTCTTGGCCTCGTTCCGGCGCTCGTAGACGAAGCGACGGGAGTCGGCGGAGCAGTAGGAGTGTTCGCAGTAGATGTTGGCCTGGGAGTAGCTCTTGTCGGTGAGCTGCCAGACCTCGACGCCCTTGGGGGCATTCCATTTTGCGCGCGTGGCGGCGCGGGCCGAGCGGGGCCGAGACAGGATGGTCAGCCCGGCCCCGGCGGCGGAGGCGGCGCCGATTCGGCGTAGCGCGGTCCTTCGGGTAATGTGGTCACGTCGGTTTGGTTCGTCCACGATTGCTCCTCCACGCGTGCGGCATCTGCCTCACATGGCACGGCACTCGAGAACCTTCGGCGATTGGAGTCGGCGTGCAAGTACAGGATACCGTGATCGGGCGTCGCTGTCGCGGTCGACTTTGCCGTGTGGGCCACGGGGGATAGGATGGATGGTGTTGGCATGGGCAGTGCGTTGTCGGGAGGATCGCAATCGTATGAACACGTTGCTTCTTGTCTGCATCGGCACGGGGCTGATCGGCGCGGCGGCGGCGAATGACGTCACCGCAGGTTCGGCGGAGCGCCGGGAGGCGGCGTTGGTTCGGAGCATCCTGGAGCCGCTGGCAAGTTTGAGCCCGGGCGAGGCGAAGAGCGGTCCGCCGTCGAGCAGCGCGGCGTACGACGTGTCTCAGTGCGCCAAGCTCGTTCGGACGGAGACGTTCGACGAGATCTGGCCGGGCCAGGGCGGGCAGGAGAAGACGATCCGCGTGGCGGCGGAGATCTGGACGGACGCGATCCAAGCGGCAGTGAACGAGCGCGGGGCAGCGTGGATTCCGCGGCGCGATCGGCCATATTACCTCGATCGGCCTCTCGTCCTGCGATCGGGGCAGCGTTTGATCGCCGCGCCGGCGGCGGAGATCCGGCTGAAGCCCGGCTCGAACTACTGCATGGTCCGCAACGAGCGCATGGTCGACGGGCAGGCGGGGCCCGTCGGCTTGGGGGACGGGTGCGACCATGACATCGTGGTCTCGGGCGGCATCTGGTCGACTTTGGCCACGAGCGAGCGTCAGACCAACGGCAACGTCGGGGCCCGCGCCGACGCGAAGGACTCGGTTCGCTCGCACGGCGTGCTCCTGTTCAGCAACGTCAAGCGGCTCGTCGTCTCGGGCGTGACGCTTCGTCAGTGCAAGCCGCACGGCGTTCAGATCAGCAACTGCTCGGAGTTTCGGGTGGAAGGGGTTCGGTTCGAGGACCACCGGCGGGACGGCGTTCATGTCAACGGGCCGGCGAGCCACGGGCTGATTCGCGACATCCGCGTGCAGCGCGGGTCGATGGGCGACGACATGGTCGCGCTCAACGGGTGGGATTGGATGAACACCAGCATGACGTTCGGTCCGATCCATCACGTCCTGGTGGAAGACGTGGACGGGGAGCCGAAGGCGCGGGACGGGCATCGGTCTGAGATCCGCCTGCTGGCCGGTACGAAGCGGTTCGGCGGCGGCGGCACGCTGGACTGCAACATCGAGCACTGCGTGTTCCGCGGGCTCACCGGCATCCGGACGTTCAAGATGTACGACCAGCCGAACCTCGAGCTCGGGCGGGAGAGGGATTTCGCCGAGCCGATCGGCGTCATGCGAGACCTATGGTTCAGCCGGGTCAATATCAGTCGTCCGACGGGGGCGGCGATCTTTCAGATCCACTCGAACGTCAGCGGCATGACGATCCGCGACGTGACGCTCGGATTCGACCCGTCGGCGGGGGCGGGGGAGCCGTTCGTGCTCGCGCAGGTGGGTCCTTTGTCGCAAACGTTCAAGTTCGACGCCAGTGATCCGCGGCGATGGGTGGAGATCTTCTCGCCGGATAAGGACTGCGTCGTCGAGGGGCTGAAGGTCTTGAACGTCAGGGGGGCGGGACGTGAGGTGAAGTCGGCGGACGTCGTTCGTGTCGTCCAGCAGACGGTCAACAAGGACTATCCCAAGACGACGCCCCGAGGCGGGACGGGGCGGGGTGTTTTGAGGTAGGATTGGACCGAGGGCAATACGAAGGTCGCGCGGGTCACCCGGGGGTTCATGGGCAAGATGCCCATGCTACGGGCGCGGTCACTCAATTATGTCTTCCTCCGGCGCTACCACCTACGATTTCAGGAACAGCTCGACGACGGGGACGGCGACGTCGGGGCGCTGCACGGGGAGCTCGAGCGTGAGCGCGCCGGACTGGCCGGACATCGTCGTGTTTTGGGCCTGCTGGTGCGGGTCGATCTCGATCCGCCTCACCTCGCTTGCGTCGTTGAGGAGTTGGGCGAAGGCGACCTTGCCGGCGAGTCCGTCGAGGTGGACGTGTCGGAAGGGCCAGGCGAACAGGTGGAGGTAGAGCCGGTCGCCGCTTTGCGTATAGCGGCAGTCGGGCGGCGGGGTGAAGTCGCTGGCGGTGCAGCCGTAGATGCTGCGGGCGTGGCGGCGCATCCACTGGCCGATGGCCTGGAGGCGGTCGATGGCCTTGGCGTCGAACTCGCCGCGTCCGGTCGGCCCGACGTTGAGCAAGACGTTGCCGCCCTTGCTGACGGAGTCGATGAGCATCTGGACGAGCATTTCGGCCGGCTTCCAATCGAGGTTGTCGCGGTCGTAGCCCCAGGAGCCGTTGAGGGTCTGGCACGCCTCCCAGACGACGGGTTTGCCGTCGACGGTCAGCCAGCCGCGCGGTTGATACTGCTCGGGGGTCTTGAGGTCGCCGCCGATCTCGAGGCGGTCGTTGACGATGATGCCGGGTTGCAGGCCGCGGACCATGGCCATGAGCTTGTCGGACTGCCAGTCGTTCTTGCCCTTGCCCTTGGACCAGCCCCAATCCATGTGCGAGTAGCTGAAGTCGAACCACATGACGTCGATCTTGCCGAATCGCGTGAGGAGCTCTCGGGTCTGGCCGTGGAGATACTCGGCGTACTTTCGGACGTCGCGGTTCTTGGCGGCGGCGCGGAAGGCCTCGTCGTCGCGCATGGGGTGCAGGCCGTCGATGGGGAACTCGGGGTGGCGCCAGTCGATGACGGAGTGGTAGAAGCCGATCTTGAAGCCTTCGTTGCGGAAGGCCTCGACCATCGGGCGCAGCAGGTCGCGTTTGGCGGGGGTGTTGGTCGCCTTGTACTCGGTCAGGTCGGAGTCCCACAGGCAGAAACCGTCATGGTGCTTGGTGGTCACGACGAAGTACTTCATGCCGGCGGCCTTGGCGCAGCGTGCCCAGACGGCGGGGTCGTAGAGGTCGGGGTCGAAGTGATCGAAGTACTTCTGGTAGTCCTCGTCGGCGATCTTCTCGCGGTTCTTGACCCACTCGTGACGGGCCGCGACGGCGTAGATGCCCCAGTGGATGAACAGCCCGAAGCGGTCCTGAAGGAACCAGCTCGTGTCGCCGACGGTCGGGGCCGGTAGTCGTGGCATGGCGTGACGATCCTGTGCAGAAGGTGTCGGATTCGGCGGCGATCGCGCCCCCGCGTTGCTTGATGTCGTACGGATAGCCGCGAGGGCGATGGACGTCAAGCGGCGGCGTCACGGCTTGCCGAGGTGCTTCTTGAAGATCGCGAGGAGCGGGTCGTCGGTCCGCTGCATCATTTCGAGCAGCATGGCGCGTAGCTTCTCGAGGTCGGGCTTGCGGTTGGCGTCCTCGATCAGGTTGTGCAGCGCGTCGGGGTCGTTTGCCAGGTCGTAGAGCTCGTCCGGCACTCGATACTGGAAGAGCTTGACGCGCGCGGCGATTCGCTGGTCGGTCTTGGCGCCGACCTCCATGGCCTTGAACGTCAGGCCGGCCTGCGACTCGTTCTTGAAGACTGTCTTACCGTCGGACCAGGGGCTGAAGAGGTAGGCGAGATCTTTCGTCTGGACGCATCGCATCGGGTACTTACGCTTGCCCGAGGTCTCGAAGAAGCATGTGAAGACGTGGTCTCGGCCCGTCTGCTCCTTGCCGTCCAGGAGCGGCAGGAACGACCGCCCGTCCATGCCCTCGACGATGGGCAGCCCGGCCGCATCGAGGGCGGTGGGCACAAAGTCGATGCCGGAGATGAAGTGCTTGTCGTCGACGACGCCGGGCCTGACGCGCCCGGGCCAGCGGACGATCCAGGGCGTCCGCGTGCTGTTGAGCCAGACGTTCGTCTTGGCGAAGGGGAATGCCATGCCGTTGTCACTGAGGAACATCACGAGCGTCTCGTCAGCCTGTCCGGTTTCATCGAGGGCGCGGAGGATCTGACCGACGGTCTCGTCGCAACGGTGGACGGCGGTGAAGTACTGGGCGATCTCCTTTCGGACGTCCGGCAGGTCGGGCAGGAAACCGGGGACGGCGATCTCGCCCGGAGTGTAGTGCTTGCTCGCCGGGGGGTAGCCCTGGAGCTTGTTGCGCCGCCGCGTCTTTTGCTGCAGGAGTTGCTTGCTCCCGGGGAACGGCCGATGCGGATCGTGTGAGTTGGCCATGAGGAAGAAGGGTTTGCCCGAATCCTTGGCCTGCTGGAAGAACTGTTTCGTGTACTTGTAGAACATCGCGGGGTCGCGTCCAGCGCGGAGCTTGTCCGGCGTGACGACGGTGTCCCAGCAGAACTTCGTCTGCGGGGCCAGGTGGCTGACCTTGCCCATGATGCCGTTGAGGTAGCCCGCCTTGCGGAGCGACTCTTGGAGGGTGGGCACGTTCGGGTCGATCGGTTGGAATCCCATCGCGCCGTTTCGATGCGGGTAGCGTCCGGTCATCAGCACGGACCGGCTCGGCTGGCAGACCGAGATGGTGACGTGCGCGTGATGGAATCGCATGCCCTGGGCGGCGAGGCGATCGAGGTTCGGCGTCATGCCGGGCGTTTTGCATCCGGTCACGCCGAGCGAGTTCCAGTTCATGTCGTCGGCCGTAATGAGGAGGATGTTGGGTCGCTTCGGTCTGCCGGCGGCCTCGGCGGCGGCGCAGGCGGCAGTCGATGCCAAGGTTGCGGCCAAGCCGGCCGACAGGATCCGCGGGAGCGCGCTCTGTTTCATCGGATCACCTTGCCGTCACAGCGCGAGTACGGGTTTGCATCCGGCTGCGACATCGTCACGTCACGCCTCATTTCAGCGCGGCCAGCAGCTCTCGTTTGGAGAACTCGACGACGCCGGTGAAGGCGTCGGCCGCGCCGTAGTAGACCTGATAGACGTCGCCTCGATCGACGATGCCGGTCGGGAAGACGACGTTGGGCACGAAGCCTTCGCGCTCGTAGTCGGCCTCGGGCTCCATGACCGCGCCGTCGGTATGCCTGACGATCCTCGATGGGTCGTCCGTATCGAGCAGGACGGCCCCGGCGGAGTACACGCCGACGTCGCCGGGCTTCGTCGGGCGGCGGTTGCCGTGGTAGATCTCGAGCCAGCCTTCGTCGGTACGGATCGGGGGCGTGCCGGCGCCGATCCGCCCGGTCTGCCAGCCGCTCTCGCCGCCGAGGAAGTAGGCGTTCCGGCCCCAATGGATCAGGTCGGGCGAGCGGGCCAGCCACATCTCCGGCGTGCAGAACGGCGTGGCGGCGTTGGGGCGGTGCAGGGCGACGTAGTCATCGCCGATCTTCTCGGGGAAGAGCACGACGTCCTTGTTCTCGGATGGGAAGATCACGCCGTGGCGCTTGAACGTCTCGAAGTCCTTCGTGCTCGCGAGCGACGTGCACGCTCCGTGGGAGGAGACCGAGACGTACGTGAAGTAGAAGGTATCGCCGATCCGCGTGATGCGGGGGTCCTCGACGCCGAAGGTCTCGTGGGCGGTGGCCGGCGTGAAGGTCGCCCCGTCGATCGAGTCGACGGAGCGGCCGTCCTTGCTGCGGACGACCCGCAGGTGCGAGATGAAGTTCAGCCGGATCAAGCCGTCGCGCTTCCGCTCGACGACGCGGGGGTCCAGGGGGGTCAGCTCTTCGCTGGGCACCCAGTCGATCGTCAGGCCCGAGTCGGGCCGCCAGCGCGGCAGGCCCGTGAAGCCTTCGCGTCGCTCGCGAGGGCGCTCGGCCACTCGGACGAGGATGACGACCTCGCCGTCGCCGTCGATGGCGCCCGGGTTGAACGTGCCGACGACCTCGAGCTCGTCGTGCGAGGGTTTCAGGTCTTCGGGGCGGAGCAGGCAGGCGTTGAAGAGTCGCTTGATCATCTCGGATCGGACCTCCCGCGGTTCCGGCGGACACTCCGCATGGCTCGCGGCCCGCGAACGGCTACTTCGTGGCGACGTTCAGCGTGAAGTCGGTTCCGCCTTTGCCCATGCCGCAAAACTCGCGCGTCTCCAAGTGAGAGAACCCGGCGCGGTGGAACATGTCCTTGAGCAGTGCCCAATGCCAGTAGATGGGTTGGCGTATCGTGGCGGTCTCGAGTCGTTGTTCGCCGCCCTCCTCGACGATGAAGAGGTGGTGTTCGTCGATGTAGTCCTCGCGACGGTCGCGCGCGAGCAGTGCGGTGCACCGCATATCGCCTTCCGTGTGTGTCCACTGGATACTGAATTTGGGCCTAGCCTCCCAGGTCGCCTCGAGGACGGCCAGCGCGTCGTGGGGCGTGCTGCCCTCGGGCGCGCCCATGAAGACCAGGTAGCCGCCGGACTTGAGCGCGCCTCGGAATCCGTTGAGGGCCAGCTCGAAGTCCTCACGGGTGACGATCGACGACAGCGCGTCGTTGAAGATGAGATCGAACTGCATTTTCGTGCGCGAGGGCAGCTCGCGCCATCGCGCGGTGAAGAACTCGAGCGGATGCTGCTCGAGCCTGGAGAGCTCCCGCGCCTTCTCGATGGCGAACTCGGACTGGTCGCAGCCGACGACGTCGAGCGCGATCTCGTGCATGACGACCGTCTTGAGGCCGAGCCCGCAGGACGCGTCCAGCACGACTTTTCCGCCGGCGTCGCCCAGGATCCGCTTGACGGCGGCCGGACTGCCGCCGTAGCTGCCGAACTTCTCCTGGCGAAACGTGTGGAGCCACTGCTCGCGCCGGAACCACTCCCACCGATGGATCGTCTCCCATTCTTTCTTGTGCATGGTTAGACCTCGACACTCAGCAGTGGGCCAGCCGATCGGCCTCGACGGCCATGGCCAGCGAGCGATAGCCGTTGTCCTCGGTGATCGTGCGAGCGTGAGCCCGATCGCGAATCCAGGCGAGCTGATCGGTCATCATCGCGCGCAACAGCTCTCCGTACCGGTGCATCTTGTCGTCGCCGACGCCGTATTGAAGCTCGAACATCTGATAGACGTCGAGGGGCTTGTGCCGGCCGTGACAGGCGCGATCCTTCGGCGAGTAGGGCACGGTCACGTCCAGCCGGGCGTGCGGAAACAGCTCGCACAGATCGCGCGTGCCTTTCTCGTCGGCGACGGCGTGGACGTCGACCTTCGTTGGGACCCAGCCGTGCAGCGTGACGTCGCCGCGCTCGAAGAGGAGACGAAGCTCCTGGCGGTCCATCCGGCCGGGCTGATTGAAACCGTGATAGAAGTTCACCAGCGCCGTTTCGCCGTAGCGGACGGTGCAGTGCACCTGTTCCTCGATCGACGTTCCGGGGCGGACGCAGACCTGGGCGGCCTGCATCTTGCCGTCGCCGAGCCATCCCTCGAACAGGTCGAAGAAGTGGACGCCGTGCTCGATGAAGATGCCGCCGCTCTTGGCCCGGTCCCAGAACCAATGCTGGGCGGGAAGGCCCTCGTCGTTGGCGTAGTTCTCGAAGTAACCATGCAAGGGCTCGCCGAGGACCTTCTCGGCCACGAGCCGCCGCATGATATCGAAGAGCGGGTTGTACCGCTGCATGAGGTTGGCGATCATCATGACGTCGTGCTTCTTGGCGGCGGCGAGCATCTCGTCGGCCTGCTGGAGATTCATCGCCAGGGGCTTCTCGCAGATGACGTGCTTGCCGGCATCGAGCGCCATCATGGCCTGCTCGTGGTGCAGGAAGGGTGGGGTGGCGATGTAGACGAGGTCGATGTCGTCGCGGCGGACCATCTCGCCGACGTCGACGATGTCGGGGATGCCGAACCGCTGCGCCGTGGCGTAGGCGGCCTCACGATGCGTCCCGGACATGCCCACGAGCTCCACGCCGGGGACCTGCGTGAAGTGCTGCAGGGCGAACAGCCCGAACCCCCCGCAGCCGACGACGCCCAATCGAATCGGTTCTTCGCTCATGATCGTTTGTCCGCTCGTGCCTTCGACGGGATTCCAGACGCATCGCGCTGCCCGCGTCCGAGCCCTGAGAGATCGTATCGCATTACGGGGAATCATACCATGCGAGGCAAGGGGTGTGTTGCGGTGGGGGGCATCGCTCGGCGTTAGGTGGGCCTTCTGGTATGGAACGAAACATGGGGCCGCGGAACGTGGCGTTGATTCAGAACGGTTCATCCCGCCAACCCACGGCCTGTTCAGTCAGAAGGATCTTCCCGTGCGGACCCGTGCCACCCGCGCCGGACATGCGGCGGGCAGGTAGCATGGACATCCTGCCCGTGGGGCCTCACGGGCGAGACGCCCGTGCTACGGTAGCGCGGATTCACCTACGGCCTATTGGGCTGGGCGGGCCTTCTTGGGGTGCCAACCCCATAGCGTATCGAGCGGGCCGAGGTCGTCCGACAGCGATCGGCTCACGTCCGACAAGCGCCGCCAATCCTCGGGCTCGAGCTTCCAGTCCATGGCGCCGAGGTTCTCGTCCACCTGCTCGGGGCGCGAGGCGCCGACGATCGGCGCGGTCACGCCGTCGGTGTCGAGGAGCCATCGGAGGGCGGTTTGGCCCGCGGTCTTGCCGTACTTGGCCCCGACCTCGGCGACGGCCCTGGCCACATCGAGCGCCTTGGAGAACTCCCCGGGTTGGTAGAGTCGGTTCGACTTGCGCGGGTCGTCGGGAATCTCCGAGGCGTCCTTGAATCGACCGGCGAGGATGCCCTGACAGAGCGGCGAATAGGGGATCATCGCGATACCGTGCTTGCGGCACAGGTCGAGCACGTCCGGCTCGATCGATCGCCAGAGCAGGCTGTAGCACGGCTGGAGGCAATCGACCCGGGACGGATCGGCCACCTCGCTCCATTCGGGCATGAGCCAGTTGGATACGCCGATGGCCCGGATCTTGCCCTCGGTCTTGAGCTGTTCGAGCGCGCCGAGCGTGTCCTCGAGGGGAACGTCCGGCGGCGGCCAGTGCTGTTGGAAGAGGTCGACGTAGTCCGTGCGGAGGTTCCTGAGGGAATCCTCGAGGCTCTTGCGGACGTCGTCGGACCGGGACATCGCGTGCGTGAATTTGGTGGCGATGACGACCTGATCTCGCCGGCCCGCGACGGCTTTGCCGACGAGCTGCTCGGAGTGTCCGCTGCCGTAGGCGATGGCGGTATCGAGGAAGTTCAGGCCTTGATCCATCGCGTGACGAACCGTCTTGACGAACCGTTCGTCGTCCGAGGTGGCCCAGCCGGCCGCCTGCCAGCAGCCGATGCAGAGGCGAGTGACTTCGATGTCCGTCCGACCCAGCGTGGTTGTCTCCATCCCTGTGGCTCCTTGAATCCGAGATCAATCGTAGGTCGTTGAGTTTAGGCGGATGGGGTGTGATATCAAGCGATGGAGGCTGTCTGAATGACCGTGCGTGATTCCGCGCCGCCATGGCATCCACCGAAGGCGGATCTCGCCCGCGATGGCTCATGGGCAAGATGCCCATGCTACGTGTCCGCCGTATGCCCGGCGCCTGGTCTCGCATGTCCACGGGTGCGGCTCGGACGTGGCCTCGCCCTCTCTTTGACAGTCTCTCAGTGCATCAAATGACTTGAGACGGAAGACTAGGAAGAAAACGACCCCGATCGGTCTGACCGATCGGGGTCAACCAGGTGACTCTGCGGCCGGCATCCGAGACTCAGGGAGCCCGATGGTCGGCGCTCCGAGGTCCGGTGTCGAGATGCCGTGGCGCAGTGTGTCCGGAGTGAATGACAACGAGCTCACGGCCTGCCGGACGGCCCGAGTCGGGGCGACTGCCAGCCCTTGGAGACGGTTTCGATCGAGGTCCGTTCGACGGTCTGCTCGGACTCGGTCGTCGCCTGCTCTTGGGTGGGTTGGGCCTCGACGGAGACGGTCTGGCCGCCTGACATCGCTTGTGGCTCGGCGCTCTCAGGCGTCTGAGAGACGGCCATCACGTTCTGCTGCGTGGTCGCACATCCGGTCAACATCAGGACGAGGCAGATGGCGACCAGGATCAGAATTCCGACCTTGTGGCTCATGACGGCACCTTCCCGAGCCCTTGCTCGAATCGGACCTACCCCGTCATCGGGGCTTGCTGCCAGAGCTAGCCAATCGGATCGTCGTGGCGCGCTTCCCGGTCGCTGACTCGAGAAGCCCGAGCCGCGACGATCTTGTCGCGCGTTGGCGTGCCGGATCCTCCGGAGACCGCCGCCCGTAAGTCCCACGGGCGGATAAGCTCTCCATCCAGTATTCAAGTATACACGCGCCTTGCGCCCCGTGCGGCAGACAGGGGCAATGTATGCCACATTATCTTGGAGACAATGCACTTACGACGTCCGCGGAATTGCACTATTTGCGGGCCTGCCGCATTCGGTCGGAGGCGTCCAGGTAGATCGAGCTCAAGACGTACAACGCCGGGTAGGCCATGGAGACACCTACAAGCCAAGCGGGAGACTGGGGATACGTCAGGAGAATCCAGAGGCACAGGAACATCCAGACGACCGCCCCCGCGACGAACCCGAACCGCCAACGGGGGGCCTTGGTCGGATAGACAAATCGGACGGGGACCACGCTGAGGACGCTGAGGACCAGCGCGACGGCCAGGACGACATAAGGTCCGCCGTGGCGGAAGCAGAGGGCCGTGTAGAACGCGAAGACGTTCCAATATGAGGGGAACCCGACGAAGAAGCCGTTGTCGTCTTCCTTGGCCCCGGTGTTGCTGAAGGCCATCAGGCTGGCCACTAGCGGCACCGACGCCCAGAGCCAGGACGGGCTCGGCAGCCATCCGGCGTGCCAGACCATCACCATCGGCAGGAAGGTGTAGTTGAGGTAGTCGGCGATATCGTCCATCTTCCGGCCGTCGATGCGCGGCGCGGTCTCCCTGACGCGTGCCCGGCGGGCCAGGAAGCCGTCGGTGGAGTCGACGAAGACGGCGACGGTCATCCAGAAGAAGGCGAGGGCGTAGCGGTCGTGGAAGATGGCCACGCCGGTGAGCAAGGCCCAGACGGCGCCGGTGGCGGTGTAGACGTGGACGGCGTAGCCGAGGAATCGCCGGGTCGACGAGGGCGGCGAGACATTGTCCATGTTGATGCGCTCAGGCATTGGCCCCCCTTTCATCGGCGACGGGCAGCGGTTGGGGTGGACTGAGCCCGGCGGTCAGTCGGGAGACAATCCAGATCGTCAGGAGGCCCGCGAGCATGGCGGTCGTTCGGAACGGGAACACGCTGCCCAGGTCGGGGTCTTGCATCGGATAGGGAATCAGCGCGGGGATGCCCAGGGCGGGCTCTCCGCCGCCCAGCCTTAGAACAAGCCCCACGATCGCCCCGGCCAGCGAGCCGATGCGATTCGCGCCTTTGCAGAACAGCGCCATGACGAGTTGCGGGAAGAGGATGACGTAGACCAGATCGGCGCAGAGGTACCAGAGGACGTAGACCGATTCGGTAATCAGCGCCAGGGCCGTCGCGGCCGCCCCGACGAACAGCACGGCGACTCGCATGGCCAGGCGGATCTCGCGGTCGCTTGCCGCCGGGTGGATCAACGGGCGGTACACATTCCACGCGAACATCGACGAGGCCGAGAGGATCGAGGAATCGACGGAGGACATCACCGCGGCGGCCACGGCGCCGAGTCCGACGACGGCGATGACGGGGTTGGTCAGATACTGGAGCACGTAGGGGAGGACGAGGGCGGGGGTCGGCGGCGGTTGGAGGCCGTTGGCGTGCCAATCGACGGCGGCGCCGATGGCGCCGATGAGACCGGCCGGTATCGCCAGGATGATGCAACCCACCCCCGCGAAGACCGACAGGTAGACCGCGCTGCGCGGACTTCGACAGGCCAACACGCGCTGGAAGTAGACCTGCCAGGGGATGCCGCCGAGGATCAGCAGGAGGGCCAGGTCCAGCCAGTACCAGGTCTTGTTACCCCACTGGCCGATGGGCGGGAGGAGCGAGGCGGCGGGGCCGAACTTCGCGCCGTAGGTCGCCACGACGTTGGACAGTCCGCCGGCGTGCTGGAGGGCGAAGGGAATGGCGATTCCCAGGCCGAGCAGGATGCAGGCGAGCTGTAGGACGTCGGTGTAGGCGACGGACCAGAGTCCACCGACGACGGTGTAGGCGATGGCGATGGCGGCGGAGATCAGGATGGACGTGGTGAAGTCGAAGCCGAGGATGGTTCCGAACGTGGTGCCGAGGGCGGCGAGGATGGCGGCGCTCCAGAAGACCTCGCCCACGAGGGCGGCCAGGAAGAGGACGGCGGGGATCTGCTTGCCGTAGCGTCGCTCGAACGGGTCGAGGAGCGTGGTGAAGCCGAGGCGGCGCATCTTTCGCGCGAAGACGAGCCCGCCGAGGACGAGGCTGAGGGCGTATCCCCAGGGGGCCTGCGCCCAGACGAGGCCTCTGGCCGAATCGTAGACGGCCTCGGCGGTGCCGTTGATGTAGCCGCCGCCGACCCACGTGGCCGTCATCGTGACGACGCCGAGCAGGATCGGCATCCGCCGGCCGGCCACGAGCAGTCCGGACGAGCCCTCGTCCCCCCGCGATCGCCGGCCGGCGTACAGGCCGACCAGGAAGACGAGGGCGTAGAACAGGGCGATCGCAAGCAGTCCGGCAACGGGGTACATCTGAGCAGTGTCCTCGAAGGTTGATTCGCGCTGGGGGGCATGATACGCGGCGGGTTGGGGCGTGGGAAGGCGGGTGGGCGAGGGGGATTCTGGTCCGGCTCATTTGGATATCGGTATGGCGCCCCGGCTTCGAACCTTCGATCTGATCGGCTCAGCGATACGGATGCAGGTCCAGCTCGGCGAGCACACGGATCAGACTTGGAGCGGCTCAACCGTGACGCGCCCGCCCGGCATGACGTCCACCGTCAAACGGAACGTTCGCAGTAGCGCCATGCCGACAAGTGCACCACCCTCGATGGCCAGGACGTCCACGCGTCGCGGTCCGGCCTCCCAGACGACCGTTCCGTGGAAGAGCATAAGCTCCGTGGCTTGCCCGTCGCCAAGGATCGCCCACAGTGAGCCGACGGGCCTCAGTTGGAGTTCATCAACCAGGTGCGCCGGTAGCGCAACAAACCCATCGAAGCCGGTATCGATGATCGCGTCACAGTCCCTCTCGGCGCCGCTCGGCGCCCTGATACGGAGTGAGACGACCGCCTCCAGCCCGGTGGTAACCCGCCCTGAGATCATGAGCGTCCCAGTCGGAACCTGCCGCCGAGGCGATAGGCCGCGGGGTGACCTATGCGAACGATGTAGACTCCTGCCTCCGGTGGGTGCTTGCCAAGCGCATCGACCGCATCAAGCGCCTCGTCCCCGATGGCATATTGGCCGGTCTCGATGTCCAGCGCAAGGAACTTGTCGTTGTGCCGCGGCTCGACGAGATGACGAACGTCTCGCTCGTAGCGCTCCTGCCCGAGGCGGCAGATCTCTTGGCTGGTATATCGCGTCGGGACCATATCTATATGGTATATCGCTCGTTGGGGTGAGACAAGAGGGTGTGGGCGCGATTCAGTGAGGTGGGATCCGCCGTAGACAGGCACGTCGCATGTGGTCATGGGCAAGATTCGCCTTCAGCGGACGCTGCGTGCCGAGTCGTACACCGCCTCGGGCGTCCCATTGATGTAGCCGCCGCCGACCCACGTGGCCGTCATCGTGACGACGTCGAGGAGGATGGGCATCCGCCGACCGGACGAGCCGTCATCGCCCCGCGATCGCCGGCCGGCGTACAGGCCGACGAGGAAGACGAGCGCGTGGAACACGGCGATCGCAAGCAGTCCGGCAACGGGACACATCTGGGCAACGTCCTCGATGGTGGATTCGTGCTGGGGGGCATGATACGCGGCGGGTCGGGGTGTGGGAAGGCGGGGATGAGGGGAGCGCGTGGGGGGCTACTGATTCGGGTTGTTCAGATGTCAGTACGGTTTCCCTGGATCCTAGAAGCTAGCTGCGTCCCTGTTCCTGTTTCTCGACCAGACGATCACGGAAGATGCCGTCCATGCTCAGGTCATCGCTGCATCTCTGGCGTTCTGCACTGTGATCTTGGGGTCGGGGTCCTCGGGGGGGACGGGAAGCCCCTGCTTCCTCAACAAACCCACGTGCTCCTTCATCCCCCACTTCGCCTTGTACAGACAGTCCTCGATGGAGTGTCCGATACCCGTGAACCCCTCCAGGTCAGGGGAGAAGAACCCGAAATAGTCGGGCTCTTGGGTGGCTTCGATCACCAGGGAATAGGGCAGTTCGATCATCCGTACACCTTCCCAATACGGCGTCACCTAAGCCCGGCGGCCTTGAGGATGCTGTGGCACGTTCCCGTGGGCACTTCCTTTGGACCGTGATAGTCCACTCGAATCAACCTGGGCCATCCCGGCTTGCCGTAGTAGCGGATGGATCCCTTCTGCTTGACGATCCGAAACCCGTGCTTCTCGAGAAGCCGCGTGACCTCGCTGAATCTCAACCGTGTGCCCCTTCCTCACGTCCTATCAATGATACAGAGGCACGGGCACGGCGGCAAATGGCGTCGGGGGACCCCATGGAGAAGTGGGATGCGGCATCGGTTTCGATCGTGGTTTCGGTTCGTGCCCGGCCACAACCAACCCGAACGAGCCCTCGTCTCGTCGGGATCGTCGCCGTTGGGTGGGGTGGGATGGGAGCTTCCCGAGCTGGGCTTCTGGGACGCCGCCCGTCGGGTGGGGCGAGGGGGCGTATCAGGATTGGGGTCTGCGGATACTCGCACATGCACTCACACTGCCGGTGGCGGAAGGTGTGGCTGGAGATCATTGGCAAGATGCCCATGCCAGGCGCCTGGCGGATGCTGTGAGGCTGATTCCGCGGGATCATTGGGGGTGATGATGCATCCGTGGGCGCGTCGAGTGTACAATCGGGTGGGAGCACGCTGGCCTGGCACTCGACGTCGGGGAGAAGCGGCATGATCACAAGGGCTCGGGCTACCGGGCGCCACTATGTCATCGCGGCCGCCGTGATTCTGCTCTGCGTGTGTTCTCCTGCCGAGGCGAATGCCGGCAGCGCGATGATGCTTGGCCGGGCGATGCATTTGTACTTCGGCAATGCCGTTTTCGGCATTGTCGAGGGCGTGTTGATCGCCTGGCTTTTCAAGGTGCGCGCCGGGCGGGCCGTGCTCGCGATGATCATCGGGAACTACGTGTCGATGTTCGCCGGGCAACTCGCGCTGGGAGGCGCCAGAGCCGGCTTCTACGAGACGCTTCTCGACGGTGCGTCGATCTACGAAATCTCCGATCTGCACGTGCGATACTTCCACGGACTTTTCGTCTTGTCGCTCCTGCTGACGTTTGTCATCGAGTGGCCGTTCTGCCTGTGGGCTCTGAAACGCGTTGCAGGTAGACGCTTCGTCAAATCGCTCGGGGCCGATCTGCTTGCCCAGGGGGTGACGTACAGCGTCCTTGTCGGCATGGCGGCTTGGGGCGGGAGCTACCAACTGGTGACCGAGGTCCGGCTCGATCCGTCGGTTGTCTCTGAAGCAGGCGGCGACGCGAAGATCTACTACCTATCACCAGAGGGCGATCTGCACCGCATCCGACTGGACGGCCAGGGCGACCGGATGATCGCGCCCTTGGGTCTGGCCAACAACTGGGTCGACCTGGTCCTCACACAGGAGGTCCATGGCGGCCCTTGGGCCCTCTGCTTGCGTGAGCGCTCGGAGCCGAGGGTTCTGGTCCCCGATCTCGGCATGTCCGTCGCGCCCGATTGCCTGGACCGACGCACCGAGACGATCGGCGGCAGGGAGGTCGCCATGATCTGGAATCGCGGCCCGTACACGCACGCCCTCGACTATCGCCCCCCGGACCGGCGAGACTGGGAGGTGAAGATCTGGTGGTGGTTCGGCGTTCTGGCGTCGAACAAGAAGACGGGGGAGCAGCTCAAAGTCGCCTTGGACACGCCGCTCGTGACGTGGCGCGCGGAGTACGGCACGGTGCTGCCCGACAACCGGGTGGTATTCGAGATGGGCGATCACCTCCTGCTCCTCGACCTGAACTCTCGGCGCTTGGGCGCGATTGCCAAGGGGAGGCGCCCGATTGTCGTGCTGCGTGGGGCGCCGGCCGCGGCCGCGTCGCAACCGAGTTCGTCTCCGAGTCCTGCCGGTTCCTGACGGTAGGGCAGGTCGCGTCCGCGGATCCGACGCAACGACCAACGATTGCGTTGAACTCGCCGCACCCATCGCATGGTTGGACCCGATCCATCGCGGCCCTTCTCGGCAACTTCAACCACCTGCCGCACATCATCTCGACCCAAGGGGCTTTGCTCCCTAAGGCGTATCGGCGGCTGACCTGCCCCGCGGTATCATAGTGTCCCAATGTGCGGCCCACGGGAACGCCGTGTTCCCTGTCCGGATCAAGACGACATGGAGAGGATCAGTCAATGAAGACGCACCTCGGAAGTCTCGCACGTTTGTCTCGTTTGACATCCGGTCTTGCGCTCACCTTGATCATCATGTGCGCGCAGCCTCCGAAGGCCGTTGCCGAACAGGGGCCGGTCGAACCCACCGCGGAGATCGCATGCGGCTGGTGGCGCGACCTTCACGATTACTGGACGCCGATCGGGTGGAAGGACCATCCGCTTCGGTTCAATGTCCTGTTCAACGGGACGATCATCGCCGACACCGACCCGTGGGGGCGACTGCCCATGTTCAAGGGTCTGGGCGTTCAGTTGACGGTGGTCCCGTCGCCGACCGGCGGGTACCTCGCGCCGCCCTTCGTCACGCGTGACACGGGCGGCGTCCTGCAGGGCTGGATGGAGGCGGACGCGCCGATCCTGTGGAGCGAGTGGTCGCAGGACGGCATTCAGTTGCGCGAGGAGATCTTCGCGCATCTGCCGGGGGGCGGCCAGGTCGAGACGGGGCGCGAGCCCCTATTCGCGTGGGTCCGTCTATCCGTCGCGGGTCGCTGCGATCCGCTGCCGCTGGAGCCGCGGTACGGCTTCGCCGTCAAGATCAATGCTCCACACCTCCGGACCGCCATGGCATATCTGGCGAATCTCACGTTCGTGCCGGATCGCTCGGCGTATCCGCGGGCGCTATCCGCCTCGGAGGAAGGAGGCTCGCTGCGGTTGATCGAGCCGGACGGCAAGGTCCGACTCGGGATCGCGCCGGGCTCTCGGGCCCGCGTCTCGTATCAGTCCGGCCAACCGACCCCGCGCGACGCCGTCCTTACGATCGTGTTGGACACGCGTGTCGGCGAGCACGTGGACCTGCTCGTGCCCGCAGCGCCGGCGGCAAAGGATGCCTTCGACGCCGAGCTGGCGATGGGCCGGGACCGCGCCCTCGACCAGGCGAATCGCTACTGGTCGATCGTGCCGGCGACGGCCGCCCGCATCGATACGCCGGAGGGCCTCGTCAATGATGTGACCCGGCACAGCGTGAAGTTCTCTCAGATCATCTCGGAGAAGCACCCCGAATCGGGCGAATACGCGCTCCTCAGCGGCTCGCTCCAGTACGCGGCCCTGTGGGCGACGCCGTTCGCGATGAACTGCACCATGCTCCTCGACGGCATGGGCTACCACGATTTCGCGGCTCGGCATCTCGAGATCTTCAGGAATCGGCAAGGGACGGTGACACCGCCCGGCGATGCCTTCAAGCCTCATCCCGGCTATCTGAGCTCGCCCAAGAGCCTGACCTCGATCGACTGGCTGAGCGATCATGGCGCGCTGCTGTACGCCATCAGCGAGCATGCCTTGCTCTCGGGCGATGCGGACTTCACGAAGCGCTGGCTGCCGTCGATCGTCAAGGCGTGCGAGTTCATCCGCGACGCCCGGTCGATCCGCGACCACAAGGGGTATCCCGGCATCATGCCGCCGGCGGTGGCGACGGACGCCAAGACGCGGATCCAGGCGGTCTGGAACGACGGCTGGATATACAAGGGGCTTTGCGCCGCCGTGAGGGTGATGAAAAGGTCCAAGCACCCTCAGGCCGGCGAGTTCGCCGAGGAGGCTCGGGCGTACCGCGAGGCCTTCCAGAAGGCGCTGCGCGACAAGACGACCCACATGCCTCGCTGGAAGGACGCGGGCGGGCGCGAGCGTCCGCTGGTTCCGACGTCGCTCTACGGCGACCAGCCGAGCGAGACGCGGCACGTGTTCTATCTGGACACGGGGCCGTTGTTCCTGGTGTTCTCCGGCCTGGTGGACGCGGAGGATGAGCTCATGGAGGCCACCAGGGCGTGGTTCCGCCAGGGGCCGCAGACGCAGCGCCCGCGCGAGGAGCCGCAGTATTCACTGGTCCCGTTCCTGCGGCACGAGATGTCGAGCTGGGAGCCGTGCTATAGCTGGAACGTCTTCCACTCGCACGCCCTGCCTGACCGCCGTCGCATGCTCGAGGGGATGTACAGCCTCCTGGCCGGCTCGGTCTCTCGAAGGACGTTCATCTCGTGTGAGACACGCGGCGGGATCACCGGAAATGTCTTCTCCGCGCCGCTGGGGGTGTATCTTGCGCGGCTGGCGATGGTGGATGACCAGATCGCCGAGGACGAGCTGCATCTGTTGCGGGTCATGCCCCTGGCGTGGCTGCGGGCGGATCGCCAGACCCGTTTCGAGAATATCCCTACCGAGTTCGGGCCCGTGACCGTTCGAGCGAGGCTGGGGGCCGACCGCGCCACGCTCGCGGTCTCGTTCGCGTCGACGTTCCGCATCGAGCCGCGACGAGTGGTCCTTCACGTCCCGCCGTATCCGGGGCTGGCCAAGATCGAGTGGAACGGCGCGGCGCTACCGTGGAATGGGCGCGATCGGTCGGTGGTCGTGCCGATAACGCGTTGACTCGCGATCGGCCGTTGCCTGCGATCAGGAGAGTGGGTCGGGTCTGCAGACCCGACAAGACTATTCAGTGTAAGACGAACAGCTCGCGGAGCAGCCACAGCCAGAAGGCCGTGATGGGCGCTTTGGCTAGCAGGCATCCGGCGAGCAGCCGCCGGGGCGGGATCGGCTCGAGCCCGTAGCGAGCGGATCGGTTCAGCACCCACACCTGTATCACAAACGATTCCACGGCCGTGAGGGCAAGCACGGCCCACGAGGCGGCGGCGGCCCGCCACTCCCATGGGTTTTGCGTCGTGCCGGCGAGGATCTGGCCGAGGACCCAGAAGGTCATGGAGCAGGCGCCGTATCCGATCAGGACGCCCTTGACCCAGGTCTTGAACCGCCGCCAGGTCAGAACGCCCACGCTGGGCCAGGCCGCGAGGCATTCGAACACCGACTGGAGCGCGGCCAGGGGGATCATCACGAGAGCGGTTGCGGCCAGGGCAAGGAGGATGGCGAGGACTTCCCCACCGGCGATCATGAGCACGAAGGCCCCGACAAAGGTAATCATCAGCAAGATGATGTTGCGAGTGCTGTATTCCGTTGGTTTCGTGCGCATGTCCGGAACGTCCAACCACTCGAACTGATAGCCGCATTCGGGGCACTGCGGGTGAGTCAGACCGCGGAGGTTGTAGCCGCATTGGGGACAGGGCACATCCTCGTCGAGGCCGCCGGAGCTCGGCACGGGGTCCGCGTGCTCGGACGGCAGAGCCGTTGCCGAGGCATCTCGAGCCGATTCGTCGTCGCGCAGTTCGAGGGGTTCGGGTGTCACGTTCGGCATGCCGCTCCTCGTCGATCCGGCCATCGCAGCGAAGCTCCGACCGGAGTCTACGCGAAGCCTGGGTCGGTCGCCCATATCCCAGGGGCGCCTGCGGGGGAGGGACTATTTGACGACCTGGTGCGTTCGAGCACGATGAGAAAGGTGCCCAGCTCGACCTTTCGGTCTTCGAAGGGAACGTGTGTCTGTCTGGCGCCGCGGAGCACGCGCACGATCCGAATGCCGCTTCGCTGAAACCAGCGTCGAAGCGCCGTCACCGTCAGCGCGGCATTGCTGCTGTCTCGCCCCAGGAACCTGAACCGCTGGGCCTGCAACCCGAAGAACGTCGGGACCGCGTTGGCCAGGGCGACCATCCCCTGGCCGACGCTGTTCGGCGGAAACGTTCGCAGCATGGTCCTGACGTAGTACATCGGTGTCATGACGGTCATGTACACGCGGCCCCCCGGCACGAGCACTCGCGCCATCTCCGGCACAGCACGGGGCAACTTGAAGAAGTTGAAGGCGACCCTGACGGTGAGCAGGTCAAAGGAGCCGGACTTCAGCGGCAAGCTCTCGGCCGGGGCGTAAATGACGAGGCCGCGGCGCCGGCGCTCCGCTGATTCCAGAGAGAGGGCGGCGGCCGAGAAGGTGACCATTTCCTGAAGGCAGTCGACTCCGACGGCTCGCTCAGCGCCCTGTCTCAGCGCGTGGACGATGAGGAACCCTTCACCGCATCCGAGGTCCAGCAACCTCCGCTGATTCAGACAGGGCAGATTGTCTCGCATGAAGTCCCAGGCACGATGGTGCTGTTCGTGCCAGGCCGACAGGGCGTTGACGACATGTCGGCCGTGGGGGGTGAGAGCGAGGCTGTCGGAGGACCTCTCGACCAGACCCGACTTGATCAGGTAATCGACGTCATCGGCACCGAGGAGGTTGCGTTGAACGGCGGCGGACAGGCCCTGATAGAGGATCACGCCGTGGGCGCCGCTCAACGCCGCGAGGCCCGGCCAGGTCAGCAGCTTTCGGATCAGGTTCTGGGAAACGGATTCCACTGGCAAACCCATGCAAAACAACTCGCGCAATTGTCCGGGGGGGTCGGCGGCATGTCAATCTCGGCGGCACCGACGGGACACAAGCGGATCACGGCTGTGCGCGCCGTGCGCCACCGCCCGGCGCTCGAGCGAACGTCATGCGTAGAGCAGAAACTCGACCCATAGAACGGTCGTGACGGCCTTGGCGGTCAGCACGGCCGGTATGAGGCGGCGCATCGGAACGACGTCTCCCCATTGGTTCCCGCGGCGACGGATCACCCACACTTGGATAATGGAGGCTCCCCCGAGGAAGAAGAAGAGGGCCGTCCACGGATTCGCGGTGGCAAGCGGCAAACCGAACAGCACGTCTCGACCGGAGCCCACGGACCCAAAACACAGAAGGCTGACCGCCAGTGCGCCATGCCAGATGAAGACGCCCTCGCTCCAGGCGCGGATCCGCCTGCCGGTGACCGGTCCGACAAAGAGAGATCCGATCATGCACTCGACCGTCCCCGGCAAGGCGGCGGTGATGGCCATCACAACAACCACGAACACCAGATACGGCACCACGAGAAATGCGTCGCGGCCGAGCGCCGAGAGCACCAGGAGCAGGATCAAAAAGCCTACCGACAACGCCACGATCGTGTCGACATAGGACTCCTTCGGCTTCGGGCGCATGCTCGGGATGTCGGACCAGTCGAACGTGAACGCGCATTCGGGGCATCGCGGGTTGAGCAGGCCGCGGAGGTCGTAGCCGCATCGGGGGCAGGGGATGTCTTCCCTCAGCCCGGCCGAGGGGTCGAGGAAGTCGTATTGGTCCGCCGTCGCGCCCATTGGCAGGCCCCTCCCCCATGAATTCTAGGGGCGCTGCGCGGACGGGACCACCGCCAATCGGGGCTCGGTGAGCGCTCCCGCGGCGCGTCGGCTACTTCTTCCGCTCCAGCCGATCCTTCCCGTCGGTCAGCCACTCGACGTTGAACCGGGCGAAGGCGATCTTCTCGTACGCGCCCTTCTTGCCGCACTCGTAAAACAGCCCGATCTTGCCGTCGGGCAGGATCGCGATGCTGGAATACGCGGCCGGTCCGGGATGGACGACCTTGGCCACGGGCCAGGTCTTGCCTTCGTCGTAGCTCAGGCGGACGGTCATGTTGCGTCGCTTCTTGTCGGCCGGGTTGGAAAAGAGCAGCCGGTTCTTGGCGTAGCCGCCGCGCTGGGATGTGTATCGCTGGAAGCTCGCCTGGCAGACGGGTTCGACGAGCGTGGCGTCGTCGACGCCCTCAGACCAGGTCTTGCCGCCGTCCTTGCTGATCGCCACGACGCGACAGTTCTTGCCGCGGTCGCTCCGCATGTTGAGCATGAGCGAGCCGTCGACGAGCTCGACCACCTCGCATTCGTTGGTCGCCTCCGGGGCGTCGCCGCCGATGTGCCAGGTCTTGCCGTGGTCGTCGCTGCAAGCCAGGAATGAGCAGTAGCGCTTGCCGGCCCGGTGGTAGCTCGGCATGAGCAGCCGGCCCCCGCGCGTCTGGATACCCGAGCCGGGGGCGCTGACGTAGATGTCCCACCCGGGCTTCTTGAGCGACGACGTCAGGTCGATCGGCTTGGACCAGGTCGCGCCGTCGTCGTCGCTCTTGATGGCATGGGCCCACAGGATCCGGCCGCGGGGTTTCACCTTGGGATCCGGGATTCCGTAGACGTAGAACATCCAGATCGTGCCGGTCTGCCGGTCGACGAGGAGGGTCGGGTCGCCGCCGCCGTTGGGCGCGGGGAAGTCAAGCACCGTCGTCATGGCCGACCACGTCTTGCCGCCGTCGAAGCTTCGCTTCATGACCTGATCGATATGGTTGGGCAGGTCGCCGCCACGCTCCACGCGGGCGTCGCAGAACGCGATCACCGTGCCCTTGTTCGTCGTTGCGAGCGCGGGGATGCGATAGGTGTGGATGCCCTGATCACCGCCGACGAAGAGGTCTTGCTGCTCGAAGAACGGCTCGGCCGCGAGGAGCGTCCGAGCGCTCGTCATCACTAAGGCGAATGTCAGCAGGGCAGCGAGCACGGTATTTGTCGAATGCATGATGATCTCCGTTGCATCGAGTTGGGGGGCCGGTCGTGTTTTGCAGCGCCCGGCGAGGAAGCGACAGGAGTATACGGGCGGGCGCGTACGTTGTCGAACTCGGGATTCTGCGGGGGTGCGTGACCGTTTTGTCGCATGGGCGTCGTCGCCGCGAAGCGTCGCTGTTGTCCTGAGAGCATTCGGATTTCATCATCACGGGCAAGATGCCCGTGCTACGGTGGATGCACGCTGAGCGCGGTTCGGGTATCCTGACGCCGTTCTGGAATCGACGAAGGTCACTTTCGCGGGAAGCACGTCATGAGCATCACATACGTTGAGGACGGTCTGGCCGAGCCGCTTGCCGACGCCCTGGCCGCACTGGGCCAGGAGTACCCCATCGCAAAGGACGCGGGGGACGTTCGCGTCCGATTCGCGCCGATCGAGGGCGGCCCCCGTCGGTATCGCATTCGAAAGGCCGGCGGCGAACTCGTGGTCGAGTACGGCGACTTGACCCGCGCGCTCCGCGCGGTCGGCACGATCCTGGCCCAGCCGGACCTGAGCGGCGAGGTCGAGGAGCAGCTCGACTTCGAGACGTTCGGCATCATGCTCGACTGCTCGCGGAACGCGGTGATGAAGGCGCCGCACCTCGAGGCCTGGCTGCGACGGCTCGCGCTGATGGGCTTCAACATGGCGATGCTCTACACGGAGGATACGTTCGCCCTGGAGGGCGAGCCGTACTTCGGCTACCAGCGCGGCGCGTATACGGCCGAGGAGCTCCGCGATATCGACGCGTATGCTCGGCGCCTCGGCATCGAGATGATCCCGTGCGTGCAGACGCTCGGGCATATGGCGCAGATCCTCAAGTGGCCCGCCTACGCCGACGTCAAGGACACCCGCACGGTCATGCTGGCCGAGGAGCCCAAGACGCTGGCGCTGATCGAGAAGATCATCCGGCACTGGTCGGAGGTGTTCGGCACGCGGCGGATCCACGTCGGCATGGACGAGACCCACGACCTCGGGCGGGGCGTGTATATGGACCGCCACGGCTACCGCGACGGGTTCGAGATCTTCAACGAGCACCTCGGCCGCGTCGTGAAGCTCTGCGAGCAGTACGGGCTTCGGCCGATGATCTGGTCGGATATGTATTTTCGGCTCGGCAGCAAGACGGGCGACTACTACGACAAGGACGCCCGCGTGCCCGACGAGGCGCGGGCCAAGATCCCCAAGCAGGCGCAGCTCGTCTACTGGGACTACTACCACAAGGACGAGGCCTTCTACGAGGACTGGATTGAGCGGCACCGCGCGTTGGGCTTCGAGCCGATCATGGGCTCGGGCGTGTGGACGTGGTGCAGCGTGTGGCACGCGACGAACTACACGGAGGCCAAGGCGGGGGCGTGCGTGCGGGCGTGCAAGCGCGCCGGGCTCAAGGAGATCTTCTTTACGATGTGGGGCGACGACGGGTCGATGTGCGACTTCGACTCGGCGATGACCGGGCTGACGTACGTTTCCGAACTGGCTTACGGCGGCGAGGTGGTCGAGGAGCGGGCCGCGGGAAGATACGCCGCGCTCTGCGGCGGCGACTGGCGGGCCAGCCGCCTGGCCGGCATGCTCAACTTCATGGAGCCGGAGGACCTGCCCGACGGCGACGAGCGCGGCGGCATCTGGGGCTGGCCAACGCTGTGGGACGATCCGCTGCTGGGCATCTATTGGAACGACAAGAAGGCGCAGAAGCGCGAGGCCTGGATCGAGGCCCTGTCTCGCTACGCCGAGATCGCCGAGGAGCTGCAGAGACGTTGCCAGGGGCGGGTCGACGTCCGCGGCGGCGACCTCAAGCATGCGCTCTTGATAGCCAGGATTTTGTCGGCCAAGGTCGCGCTGCGGATCCGGTTGGAGCAGGCCTGCGCCCAGCGCGATACCGCCGCGCTTCGGCAGATCCCCGAGCAGGCGCTCGAGCTCGTCAAGCTGCTCGACGCGCTCGACACGTCGTATCGACGCCAGTGGATGCGTCGGAACAAGCCGTTCGGCATCGAGGTGATCCAGGTCCGCATCGCCGGGCTGATCCGCCGCTATCGTGAGGTCATCGACCGCGTGACCGAGCTGATGGAGGGCAAGATCGACCGCATCCCCGAGCTGGAGAGCGTTCCGGCCGAGCCGGCGCGGGTCCATCCGAGCTACGGCCCGGTCACGACGGCGTGCGATAACTTCGCCTGATCCGCAGGATCGCTCTTTCGAAAGGAGAGGTTCGGCATGGCTGACGTGGCTGTGGGCGCGGCGGTGGCCGAGGTCGAGGTCATCCGGGCAGACGGAATCTGGACGCCTTCGTGGTTGAGACGCGCGTCGCGAAGAAGATCCTAACGTCGGCCGAGGCGCACGAACCCGGCTGGTTGGTTTGTGCACCGCTCGGAAAAATCAGCTTGGGAATGGTCCCTGGCAGCTCGGATCTTGCCCGTCACGGTGGTATGATCTAGAGGAACGAACCTTTGACGTCGGCTTGAAAGCTGATAAGGTATGGTCTTAAGATGTCCTCGCGCCATCATCGAAAACCGAAGCTGCACTTCACCATCCGGCTGAAGGGCCTGTTTCCTGAGCAGGTTCCCTTTAGGGCTGTCGCAGATGCCGTGGCCGCAGTTCAGCGGATGGTTAGGATGCCGGACGAGGATTCCGAAATCTCTATCAGAGTTGTCGACATCAAGCGCACATCCGCAGCATATCGATGCATATCAACTGAACCCGACATGGTGATCGATCGGCTTCGCCAACTGGGTAGATTCATATCTGGCGACGAGCATGATCCCGCGTTTGGCTGGGCATTGCCGCAGATACGGAAACTCAGCATGATCGCCGATCAGAACGACTGCCAGATCGAATTGCGCCAAGCAGGCGAGTCAACGGACGGGGTTTTGGCACGAATCGGTCCATCAACATACGAGCAAATCTGTGTAGAGCATACCATCTCGGGAATGACGGTCCTGTTTGGGCAGTTACTTCGCGTCGGCGGGGCCGATCGACCAAAGTGCATGGTTCGGCCGCACAACCAGAAGCATGTCGTCTATTGCAGTGTGACACACAAGCTAGCGAAGCAATTAGCGCCCCAGTTGTACAACAGGGTTGCCTTAGAGGGCCAAGCCGTGTGGTTGCGCAACACATGGGACGTTCTTACGTTTTCGGTAGCGCGTGTTGCCCCCTACAAGAAGCGAGATCTGTCTGAGGCAAGGGAGGCGTTGCGGCGCGCTGGGGCTGATCGCTGGGACGATGTATCCCCCTCTAGACTTGTCTCGGAACTGGACTCATGAAACGTGCGCCGGTTGTCTTCATCGATACGATGACGCTCATATGGTGGATTCAGAAGGCGGCCTCGCAAGGTCAGGAACAGATGGTAAAGCGGGCCCAATGGCTAGCAGAGGACTTACAGGAGCGGCAAGCAGATCGGGTGGTGTCGACTGTTTCCGTCGCTGAGTTCCTGCGTGGCTTGAACGAAGCGGAACGAGCCAAGCAATACGCAATAATCGAGGAAACCTTCATCTGCAGGCCTTTTGATGCGGTAGCATCTCATGTCGCGGCGAAAGTCTACCAGAAGCAGGTGACGATCAAAGAGTACGAGAATAGGAAAGCAGTGCTGAGAGCAGACGAACTCATACTCGCCACTGCGCTCGCCAGCAGGGCCGATGTGCTCTACACCCATGATGACGGCCTGCGCAAGCTGTCGGAGAAGAACGGATTAGAAGCACGGGACCTGCCCGATGTTCCACCCAGGCTGGATTTTACCTGACAGAACCGCTGCACTGGGCGATCTGAGAACGAGTGCGGTGGCTCCTTTCTAGGTCTATCAGGGGCTCCTACAACGTGACTCCACGTACGTCCAGGAAGGACAACTGGAACCGATGCCGCTTCGTCCGAGGCGACGCCGGCGGGCACTATGAGAGCTACTTCCAGCGCGCCAATCACCCTGACCAACCCTTAGCCTTTTGGATCCGCTACACGATCTTCAGCCCGAAGGGGTGCCCCGACAGCGCCGTCGGCGAGTTGTGGGCCATCTGGTTCGACGGGCTGAACGACCGGATCGTCGCGGCCAAGCAGGTCGTTCCGATCGCCGAGTGTGCGTTCTCCGACGCAGCGCTCGGCGCTCGAATCGGGTCCGCGACGCTGGACAATAAAGCCCTCAGCGGAGCGGCGGCGTCCGGCGACCATACGATCGAGTGGGCGCTCGGCTATCAAGGCAATGAGCCGCCGCTACTCCTGTTCCCGGAGGCGTACTACGCCCGGTCTTTCCCCAAGGCCAAGGTCCTGGTTGGCACGCCGCATGCCGTCTACGACGGCACGCTCGTCGTCGACGGCGAAACGATTAGCGTCGACGGGTGGGTCGGCAGCCAGAATCACAACTGGGGCAGCAAGCACACCGACCACTACGCCTGGGGCCAGGTGGCGGGGTTCGAGGGCGTGCCGGAGGCGTTCCTCGAATGCTCGACGGCGCGCGTCAAGCTGGGCCCCATCTGGTCGCCGTGGCTGACGCTGATCGTCCTGCGCATCGATGGTCGGGAGCACGCCCTGAACACCCTCTGGCGGGGCGCGCGAGCCTCGGGCCGGTTCGACTACTTCACGTGGGGGTTCGATTCGCGCGACAAGGACGTCCGCATCCATGGGCGGATCGAGGCGCCGCGATCTCGTTTCGTGGCGCTGCGATACGACAACCCCCCCGGCGGATGGAAGACGTGCCTGAACAGCAAGCTGGCGGCCTGTTCGGTGACGTTGGAGCGGCGCGGCGAGCCCGCACGGACGCTGAGGACCGAGCACCGCGCGGCCTTCGAAATCCTCACCGACGACCGCGATCACGGCGTCCCCTTTCTCGCGTAGGACCTGAGCCCTCCCGGCGACCCGCGACACGAGATCCGGGTACAAAGATTCCTCGTCAAAGGATAGGATAGTGCTGATGAGGATCAGCCTGATATTCGCGGTGCTCGCGGCGCTGTGTCTGCGCGTCTACATGGTGGTGTACCACACCCACGAGGGGGGTTTCTCCAAGACGTCCTACTTCGCGCCGACCTACCTGCTGGCGGCGGGTTACGGATACCAGCACATCCAGGGCCCTAACTGGGAGTATGACGACGATTTCGCCAACAAGCTCGAGGCCCGGTCGCTTGCCCTGGCCAAGGAAGGCAGGCAACTCGACCGCGATCACGGTCTCGACGTCGACCCGAACGATCTGCGTCCACTCTTCTATCGAGCGCCCGGCTACGCCGCATACCTCTACGTCCTCTACCGCGTGTTCGGAGAGCCGCTAGGCGATCATGCGGTCATGGTCCAGGTCGTCCTGTCATCGTTCTACCCGCTTCTGGTCTACGTCATCGTCATGAGGCTGTTCGCCTCTCCGGGCGCGGCGGTGGCCTCCGCCTGGCTGACCGCCATTCATCCGTCCCTGGCCGTCCTTGCGGCGGGAAAGCTTCCGGACTGCCTGTCCGTCGGGATCCTTCTGCTCGCCGTGGTCTGCTGGATCGGCGCCGTGAAGGGGCCGAGCTACGGCTGGTCGCTGATGACGGGGCTCCTGCTGGGAATCGACTGCTATTTCAGAGGCAACGCCATGCTGCTCTGGCTGGCGCTGGGACTGGTCTTCCTGATCGTGCGGCGTGGCTGGGCCAGGCCCCTGTTGTCGACGGCGATTATGGCCGTCGGTCTGTACGTCGCGCTCTCGCCGTGGGCGATACGGAACTACCGCCTCTCGGGCCACTGGATCTGGACCTCGACGGCCGTGGGGAGGTCGCTCGGGTACTTCGTCGGCATGTATCCCAACTCGCTGGGTCTGAAGGACGACGACGCCTTCATCATGCAGTACGCCGTGGATCACGGCTTCGAGTGCGACTCGACGCCCGAGGCGGACGCGTTCTTTCGGGACTCCATCAAGCGATACTATCGCCAGAACCCCGGGCGACTCATCAGGGCCACGCTGGGCAATCTGCCGTGGGCGCTGGCCCCTCCGTACCAGACCGGCCTGGTTTCGCTGGCGGCCGACCGGTTCCCGAACACGTTCAGCCACTACAGGGAGGTCGAAGGCCTGAGCCCGTTGCGGGTGCTGATCCGTCACCCGCTTCACGTCCTGCGGAACTACGGCGAGCGAATCCTCGTCATGCTCGTCTCCGCGGCGGGGAACCTGTCCCTGCTCTGGCTCGTGCTTCGACGTTGGCCCCGTCGGTCCGAAGCCCTGATGCTGGCCGCTCTGCCGCTCTACTTCATCGCGGTCCACTCGGTCGGCGGCTTCATGCACGGCATGCCCCGATACTTGGCTCCGCTCATCCCATTCCAGATGATGGGTCTGGCCTTGGTCGGCGGCCAGATCTCCGGGTGGCTGCGCCGTCGGAGCGCGGCGGCGTGAATCGGACCGATCGAGCTGTCCGTCCGATTGCCCTCCTTGGCCATTGAACGATCCAGCGCGATTGCCTCTCGTGACGTTCTCGCCACCCCAACCGTTGACGTTCACCCGTCGCTACGCCATCCTTTGGGCCTGCGGCTACTCTGAAAAGGCGCACCGATGAGCGAACCCCGGCTGTCGTCAGGAACGAGCAGGCTCCCGCGCGAGCTGCAGCAGGTCCTCGGCCTGCTGGTTGCGCTGGTCGTGATCTACGCTCTGATGGTCGGCCTGTCGGCAATCGACGTGGGCGAGTCGTTCTGGAAGCCCGGCGCCTGGCGGCTTCGCGCGCCGATCCTCCTGATCGACCGGCAGGGCGACGTCGACTGGACCAATCAGCGGAACATTCTCGAACAGGGCGCCATCAACGTGGTCCTCGGCGTAGGCATGACGCTGGTCATCCTGGCCGGTGAGATCGACCTGTCCGTCGGCTCGGTACTGACGTTGTGCAACGTGCTGTTCGTCGTCGGCGCCAGTCCGAGGGACGGCGCGGGATCGGTGGCGGTCGGCGTCGCGCTGGCGCTGGGCGCGGGGTTGGCCGTTGGCCTGCTCAACGGCGTGCTGACGGCGCGGTTCCAGGTGCCGTCGTTCGTCGTGACGCTCGGGATGCTGATGGCCGCGGCAGGCGCGGCGCATCTCGTGACGATCGGCGTTAGCGACGGTCAGCCCATGTTTCATATGTGCTACGCGCCGACCAAGCACGTCATTCCCCTGCTCAGCGCCCTGGGCATCGTGGCGATCGCGTGGGTCATCCTGGGCAAGACGCGTTTCGGCCGGCACGTCTACGCGGTCGGCGGCAGCGCCGAGGCGGCTCGTCTCAGCGGCATCTCCGTCGTGGGCGTCAAGATCGGGGTGTTCGCGTTCTGCGGGATGGCGGCGGCCCTGGCGGGCATCGTCAAGTGGTCGCGCGTGTCGTCCGGAACGCACGTCGTCGAGGAGCCGTACGAGCTCTACGCCATCGCCGCCGCCGTCATCGGCGGGACGAGCCTGATGGGCGGGCGGGGCAACGTGATCGGCACGTTCATCGGCGCGCTGATCATCGCCGTGCTAATCAAGGGCCTAAACACCCTCGGCGTGCACGAGAGCGTCCAGAAGATTATCATCGGCGCGGTCATCATCGCGGCGGTCCTGTACGACCGGCGGCGCTCCAAGACGTATTCGTGACGGCGTGTTCTCGAAGGAGGTCACGATGAGGAGAACCAGAAGAACCGCGACGACACTAACGCTGCTTGTCGCGGTGGCTTGCTTGACATGGTTCGGCTGCGAGCGCGGGGATCAGGCCGAGCGCGGCGGCAAGTCGAAGTCCGAGAAGCCCCGCATCGCCCTGATCATGAAGGCGCGGACCAACCCGTTCTTCCACCAGATGGAGGTGGGCGCCCGACGCGCCGCCGACAAGCACGGCGTGGACCTGCGCGTGGCCAGCGTGGACCGCGAGACCGACTTCGCCAAGCAGGGCGGGCTCGTCGAGAACGCCATCGCCCAGGGCGTCGACGCGATTCTGATCGCCCCGGCCGACAGCAAGGCCATCGTCAGCCCGCTGCTCGACGCGCAGGGCAAGGGCATCAAGATCATCAATCTGGACAACCGGATCGATCCGGAAGCCGCCAAGTCCGCCGGGCTGAACGTCGAGACCTTCATCGGCCCGGACAACGCCGACGGCGCCTACAAGGCCTCCCTCCACCTGATCAAGCTCATGGGCGGCAAGGGCAAGGTCGCCCTCGTCTCGGGCATCCCCGGCGTCGACAACGGCGAACAGCGAAAGAAGGGGTTCTTCAAGGCCGTCGCCGAGCACAAGGACACGATCCAGCTCATGGCCGAGGAAAGCGCCGACTGGATGACCGAGCCCGCCCTGCGAAAGATGAGCGGCATCCTCGCCCGTCATCCGGACATCACCGGCGTGTTCTGCGCGAACGACAGCATGGCCCTCGGGGCGATCCAGGCGGTCGAATCCGCCGGGAAGGCCGGCAAGATCTTCATCGTCGGCTACGACGGGATCAAGCCGGCGCGGGACGCCATCCGGGCGGGAAAGATGCACGGGACGATCGAGCAGCATCCCGACCTTATGGGCGAGCGCGGCGTCGAAACCGCCTTGAAGATTCTGGCCGGTCAGACAGTGCCCAAGGAGATGCCCACGCGGACCGACCTGATCACGGCCGAGACGCTGCGCGAGGAAAAGTGAGACACGTCGACAAGTCGACGCTTCCGGTTCGCAGGAGGTACGCCAGATGAAGAAGATGACAACGACCGCGCTGCTGACCACGGCGGTGATGTGCCTGTCCTGGCTTGGCTGCGGGCGCGAGGACCGGCCTGCCGCTGGGGGCAAGCCGGCCTCCGAGAAGCCGCGGATCGCGCTGATCATGAAGGCACGGACCAACCCGTTCTTCCATACGATGGAGGTGGGGGCGGTCCGCGCGGCCAAGAAGAACGACGTCGATCTGCTCGTGATGAGCGTCGATCGCGAGACCGACTTCGCAAAACAGGGCGGACTCGTCGAGAACGCGATCAGCCAGGGCGTCGATGCGATCCTGATCGCCCCGGCCGACAGCAAGGCCATCGTCAGCGCCCTGCTCGACGCGCAGAACAAAGGCATCAAGATCGTCAACCTGGACAACCGTATCGATGCCGAGGCGGCCAAGACCGCCGGGCTGAAGATCGAGGCCTTCATCGGCCCGGACAACGCCGACGGCGCGTACAAGGCCACCCAGTATCTGCTCTCGCTGATGGGCGGCAAGGGCAAGGTCGCCATGCTCGAGGGCATTCGCGGCGTCGACAACGCCGAGCAGCGCAAGGCGGGCTTCGCCAAGGCCGTCGCCGAGACGCAGGGCAAGGTGCAGTGCGTCGCCAGCGAGAGCGCCGACTGGATGACCGAGCCGGCCCAGCGAAAGATGGAGGGCATCCTGGCCCGGTTCCCGGACTTAAGCGGCGTGTTTTGCGCGAACGACAGCATGGCCCTCGGCGCGATCCAGGCCATCTTGACCGCCGGCAAGGGCGGCAAGATCGCCATCGTCTCGTACGACAATCTCAAGGCCGCTCAAGACGCCATCAAGGCCGGCAACCTGCACGGAACGATCGAACAGCATCCGGACGTCATGGGCGAGAAGGGCGTCGAGGTCGCGATCAAGATCGTCCGCGGCGAGACGGTGCCCAAGGAGATCCCGATCGGGACCGACCTGGTCACGGCCGAGACGCTGAAGTAGGCTCTATCCCGCCATTGGAGTGATGCCATGCCGAAGGACGTCATCGATGCGAGCATCGTGGGTGACTACCGCGTCGTCCTCACGTTCGAAGGCGGCGAGCAGCGAATGATTGACTTGGAGGAGTTGCTGTCGTTCGATGGGGTGTTCAGGCCGCTGCTGGATCCGGAGTACTTCAGGAGGCTCCGTGTCGAGCCGGACGTGGGCACGATCGTTTGGCCCAACGGCGCGGATGTCTGCCCGGACGTCCTCTACGAGAAGAGCCGACCCATGGACCAGGTCTCTGTCCCGGTCGAACGAGCGGATTGACCGCACTCCCAATCGCAGTCAGCCGAGCGCTGGATCCGACGCCGGCATGAGCTTGTACGCGGCATCCCGACGGACTAGCATGGGATCGAGGAGCGAGCGATGCGCCCGAACGAGATTCTCAAGCATGTGAGGCGAGAACCGTTTCGCCCTTTCCGGCTCCACTTGTCCGGCGGAGCGTCCCACGAGGTTCATCATCCCGAGTTGATTTACGTCGGTCGCACGGAGGTCGTCGTTGCCGTCGAGCTGGGGAGCGATGACGTCCCCGAGCGAAGCGCCTACTGCGATCCCATCCACGTCACGCATATCGAACCTATCAATGGAACGAAGCCCAAGCGGAGGCGAGCCAAACGCGGATGAACCGCCGGGCAGCGCGGGAGTCGTCGTTCGCGGAGCCCACTCAGCGGACCGGCGGGCCCCGAGCTTCCGGGAGTTGGAGGAACTTGTCGATGTCAGAGGAGTTGCTGGAGTCGCTCGGGCACGCGGGGCTGGAGCGGGTCGCCGAGCCGATCGCCGATGCGGCGTGGACGTCTATCCGCGTTCGAACCAAACCGGTGCGAAGCGAGGACGATTTGCCGCTCGGGGTCAGCAAGCTCGGCGGCAGGCCCGATCTGCTGCCGGGCATCGAGTGGCCCACCTGGAAGCAGGGACCGCTCGACTTCCTGGCGCAGTTCTATCTGCCGGACCTGGCGCGCTTCGGCGATGAGGAGGACGAGTTCCTGAAGTCGGGGTGGCTTCTCTTCTTCTATGACTCCATGAGCGATGCCTGGGGCGCAGAGGCCGAGGAGCGCGGAAGCTGGCGCGTGATCTTCCAGGACGGCGACGCCTCCTTGCTCGAGCGTAAGTCATTCCCTGCGTCCCCCACGGACACCACGGAAGAGAGCCGCGAGCGGGCCGCCGGGTACGCTCCATGCGCCGTCGAGCTAACGGAGGAGATGAAGCTCCCCCATTTGGATTCCCTCTTCGTTCGCGCCCTCGACCTCACCGAGGCGGAGGCAACGGCCTACATGAAGCTCACGGCCCAGCCCGTCCTGCTCGGCGAACGGACCGACGAGGAGGCGGACAGCGATCCCTCCGGAGGGCATCGTCTCTTCGGCCACCCGGACATCATCCAGGACGACATGCAATTCGACTGCGAGTTGATCGCCCGCGGCATGAGACGGGAAGACATGGGAGACCTGCCCGACGACGAACTCACGGACTTCCTCACGCGAGCGATCCAGTGGCGGCTGCTCCTCCAACTGGACTCGGACAACAACATGGGCGCCATGTGGGGGGACATGGGAGCCCTGTATTTCTGGATCCCCGAGGACCAGATGCTCGAACGGAACTACGAAGACGTCTGGATGATGCTGCAGTGCTACTGACCCAGGAGCGCCAACCATGAGGCAAAGTGCCATTCTCTCGTCAATCGCGTGCGCGACGGCGGCCTTCTCGTCCGCCCTGTCGGCGGAGTCAACCGGACTGAGCCTCACGCCGCAGGCCCCGGCCGCGCCCACGTTTCAGCAGTTGATGGACCCGAAGCTCTTCCCGAATCCGCAACGCGGCATGGTGGTCGAGTCGGCCAAGGCCGACGGCGGGACCCTCCGCATCCGCACGACCGGCGCCGACGTCGCGATCGCGACGTCCACCGGTCAGATCGAGTTCCATCAGCGGATCGGGCATCCGCGCCCCGTCGCCGTGCTCAGCCTCGGCAAGCCGCTGCAAGGCGCCAAGATCACGCGCGCGACCAAGGGCCTGGCCCGGGTGACGGCGGATCAACCGAAGCTGACCATCCGCGTCAACGGCGATTCGCTGTTCATGCTGCACGTCCACGAGCCGATGACGGTCCGCGTCGAGCGCAAAATCGCGCCGGCATGGGACGGGTCGTTCGGCGGCAACCACCTGATCGCCGACGAGTGGGGCGCCTTCGGACTCTACTGCTCGGAGCTCGAGATCGAGGACCGCTACGACGCCTACGGCGAGACCGTCGCGACGTACCCGCTGCCGAAGGACGCTGTCTTGTGGGTCGGTGTCTGTCCACCCAAGCCGTACGACTGGGAGCGATCGATCAAGGACAACGTCGTGTGGCACTGGTCGCGCGAGACCAGCTATCCGCCGGACAACGTGCTGCGATCATGGAAGCAATACGGCAACATTGTCCTGCTCCAGTCGGAGGTCATGCTCTGGAAGGACTGGAACGTCGACTTCGTGCCGCGGCTCGGCATGGCCGAATGGCAGCGCGTCCGCAACACCATCCACGATTGCGGCATGCGGTTTATCGTTTACACGAGCCCGTACTACTTCCTCAAGGGCACCGCCCTGGCCCCGCATGCGCTCAACAGCTTCGAGAACTTCAAGGGCTGGCCGCCCGGCACGCCCACCGGCGAGAACATGGGCTTGTTCATGCCGGCGATCCGCAAGGTCATGCACGAGTACAAGCCCGACGGGCTCTACTTCGACGGGCAGTACACCACGAACCCGGCCGCTCTGTATGCCCTGGCTCGTGCGACGCGCGCCCTGATCGGCGAGGACGGCATCCACGAATGGCACTCGACCGGGGCGCTCGGGTCGGGGCAATGCTACTTGCCGCAGGCCGACGCGTACGTCGACTTCATCCTCCGGGGCGAGGGTCGAGATCGACAGTACGGCAGCGCCGACTACCTGCGGTTCTTCGTCTCGGGCTACAACATCAATAACTGCATCGGCGTGCTCTGCAACAACGGTCCGACCGGCGTGACGCCGGAGCTGGCGCGCGAGGTGCTGAAGGTCAACGCCCGATTCCACACGATCGTGAGCTGGCTCGACAAGCCCGAGATCATGCGCGCGCTCGATCAGGAGTATCGAGCCAAGCTCACGCCCGCGCTTCGCGACGAGGTCGACCGCCTAGTCGACGCCCGTCAGGAGTTGGTCTCCAAGAAGGCCGCTGCCATGAAGGCCGAGCAGGAGACGATCGCCCGGCCACCCCGCTGGGGCAAGCCGATTTGCGACCATGCGTTCGACGCGATGCCCGAGGCCAAGCAGGCCGTCTCGCCCAAGAATCCCGATGCGCTCTCGATCGCCGGCGGAAGCCTGCACGTCCGAGCGCACGCCAACACGTTCGCGTTCCTGCGGATCCCGCTGAAGCTCGCGGCCGGCGGCTTCGTCGTCAAGATCCGCCAGGGCAGCGACGGCGGCCAGTCCTGGGGGCCCGGCGCGATGCTCCGCTGGCCCGACGGGCAGGGCGTTCGCGTCGGCACGCGGAGTGACGGCACGCTCCAGGCGGACGTCCTGGGCACGCAGTTCCACGGCGGCTCCTATGACGCGAAACAGTGGGTCTGGCTCCGCGCTCGCTGGCTCGCGCACCGCGGCGTCGTCGAGCGGAGCGACGACGGCAAGACGTTCCGCCCCCTCTGGACGTTCGAGAACGGCGGCACGCTCAACGGCGAGACAGCCGAGCTCCTCGTCGGCAAGGTCCCCTACAGCGGCGAGCCGCAGGACTACCAGATCCCCGGCGACCTCGGCGAGTGCGACGTCGATCTCGTGGCCGTCTATCCGCGGTAACGCGGGCGTCTCGCCCGTGAATCACTCATGGGCAAGATGCCCATGCTACGTGCGCGCCGTAGGCGCGGCGCGCGATCCTGCACGACGATTCGGACGCACCTGACGCGCGCGTCTGGCGTGGCGCGGCGACCTGGGATACGCTGGGCGGATATGGGACCGTCGACCGAACCGACCATCAGACAGGCGACCGCGCGGGACGCGCCGCTGCTGAATCACATCATCCGCGGCGCCTATCTCGACGTCGCCCGACGGTTCGATCTCACGCCGGAGAACTGCCCGACCCATCCGTCAAACTGCACGGAGGCGTGGGTCGAGTCGGCCGTTCAGAAGGGCGTCCGATTCTACGTCGCGCAGCGCGGCGAGACGGCGTGCGGCTGCGTCGGCCTGGACAAGATCCGCCACGACCTCTGCTATATCGAACGCCTGGGCGTTCTGCCCGAGTTCAGAAGTCGCGGGATCGGGACGGCGCTGATGCGGCACGCGCTCGACCAGGCCCGGGCCCTCGGCGCCGACTGCGTGGAGATCGGCATCATCGCCGACCACGCCGAACTGAAGGACTGGTACACGCGGCTGGGATTCCTCGTCAAACAAGAGCACGTGTCCATCGAACACCTGCCGTTCACCGTCACGTTCATGTGCCTGCGATTCGGCGAGTGCCCCGCCAGACGGAGCTGACGCCCCTTTCCCCGTCTCCTCGGTTGACAAACGACGTCGGCGGCGGGGATCGTATCGCGGGCGACGAGCAAGGAGACGTCCTTGGCCGGACCCGGCGTCATCGAGCGATTCGCGCGTAACCGAGAAGGCTTCTTTCGCCAGCATCGTCTCGTCGTCGCCGTGTTTGTCGTGGCGCTGATGTGCGATGCGCTGAGCACGACGTATTTCATGCTGACGCTCGACTCGTCGGAGGAGCTTCATCCGGTGGTCAGTTGGGTCGCGGCGATCTTCGGCCCGATCGTGGGGCCGCTGATCGGCTTCGCCGGCAAGGCCTCGGCCGGGCTGTGCGTGGCGATCTACTTGCGACGGTGGGCGGCCTACATCCTCATCCCGGCGAGCGTCATCTCGCTGTGGGCCGCCTGGTACAACGTCTGGGGCGTTCACCTCTATGTGCCCAACCTTCTGCGACTGATTCCCTGGTAGAGCCGGCTCGCGCCGTCTTCGGACGGACACTCTCCTGCATCGCAGATATCCTTGCCCGCTTGCCGCGCATGCTGGAAGCCCAGGATATGGCAGCACGAGACTCGCCTACCGGAGACGGCACCAGACACGCCGCCCGAGCGAAATGGTCGCGTAAGGCCTGGGCGACTTGGCGATTGATGTCGGGCGAAGGAATGGCGATAATGAATATCTGTATGGCGCATGCGTTTCTGCTTGACTCGGAGTGTCGTGCGCGCGACCGTAAGTCCGATAAGAATGGTGGACGCAGCATACCGATCCTGATCGATGGTCAGCCCGGTGGCGCCATCGCGAACGTCTAGATCGTCCGGGGGAGTGGCCAGGCGGCCCTCATCGGCCGCCGCTTGTGGAGGTCGACGATGGACGGACGTACGCAGCGACGCTTCAAGGACGACGAGCGTGTGTGCCGAGCCTTGCTGGAAGACGAGTCCGGGGCCTCAGCCGAACTCAGCGTCATCGACGTCAGCACCGACGGGGCCGCCCTGACCGGCGCCAAGGACACCACCAAGATTCCGCGAGCCGGACGCCAAGCCATCACCCGCGGCACCATCAAACTCCGCGTACCCTCAACGGCCAAGAAGAAGAACCCCGGCACGAAAGTCGTGGACGTCGGACCGTACGAAGTCGTGCGTGAGTGGGCACGCGGCCTCGGCGACGACGCCGGCATAGCGGTCAGGTTCCCCAAGCCCCGCGCGGCCTGGGTCAAGCTGATGCAGGACGAGCGTTTCACGTCTTCGCTCAGAGGAAACGCGTAGCGGCGCGTTCCCTGGGCAAACGCTCGGGATCGCGTGCGCTAAGGCTTGACGCCGGTCGCACCGTAGGACGAGTCGCGGGCGCGGTGCCTGCGGCGCGGCGGCTATTCTTTCCCCGAGACAGGCTTCGTCTCCGCAGTCGGCGCCTTCACGACCGTCACCGGGGCGATCTTGGCCAGGTCGCCCTCGAGCTTGTCGGCCTCGCCCACGACGACGATCGTCAATCGGTCTCGGTGCAGCAGGTCGCGAGCCGTGCTGGTGACGTCCTTCGCCGAGGTGCCCTTGACGCCGCCTAGCAGCTTCGTCAGATAGTCCTGCGGCAGGCCCGCGTATTCGATCAGCCACAGGTCGCCGACGGTGGCCTGTGGCGTCTCCCGCTGGCCGGCGAAACCCCCGACGATATACGACCTGGCCGTCTTGAGCTCCGCCTCCTCCGGCGGCGAGGTGCGGATGCGGTCGATCTCTCCGAGAATCACCTGGATCGCCTCGGCGCACGTGGCCGGCTTCGTGAACGTGCCCGCCTGGAACGTCCCGGCGAATCGGCTGGCGTCGAGACCGCCCCGCGCGCCGTACGTCAGGCCTCGCTCGACGCGGATCGCCTTGTTGAGCCGGCTGTTGAACCCGCCCCCGAAGATCAGCGATAGCACCTGGCCCGCGAAATACCGCGGGTCCTTCCGGGTGATGCCCACGTGCCCGATCCGGATCTGGCTCTGGACGGAGCCGGGCCGATCCACGAGATAGATGTGTGTCGGGGCCGGGGCGGGAATCTCGGGCAGCTCCGGTGACGGCTTGGGCCCGTCGGCCTTCCACCCGCCGAAGTAGGTCTTGGCCAGGGCCAGCGCCTGCGAGGACGTCACGTCCCCGGCAATATAGAGCACGCAGGCGTCCGGACGGACGAATCGCGACCACCACGTCTTCAGGTCCTCCGTCGCCAGCGACCGGACGTCCTCGAGTTCGCCCGTGTCCGTCCGCGCGTAGGGGTGCTTGCCGAACAGCCGATGTCGCAGCTCGCGGTCGGCCACGTACTCCGGCGTCTTGGCGCGAACCATCAGGCCCATGACCGTCTGCTTGCGAAGGACCTCGAACTCGTCGTCGGGGAACGTGGGGGTCAGCACGACTTCGGCCATCAGCTTCATCGCCAGCTTGAACTTGTCCGCGACGCATGAGGCGTTGACGCCGGCCGTATCCATCGACGCGTCCGCGCTGAGCGAGATCGCGTTGAACGCCAGCTCCTCGGCCAGCTCCGCGGCCGTGCGGGACTTGGTGCCCTGCGTAATCATCTGGGCCGCCATCGAGGCCGTGCCGGGCTTGGCCTCGGTCCACGCGCCGTTGAGGATGCCCAGCTTGAGCGTGACGAACGGGACCTCATGATTCGGGACGACCACGACCTTCAGCCCGTTGGCGAGGGTCTCGGCGTCGCGCGGCGGGTTGGGAATCTCCTCGATCAGCGGAGCGACCGGCGGGGCCTGCGGGAAACTCTGGGGACGTTCGAGCGCCGCCCTGGGCCCGCCTCGCTTGGCCACGCGATTGGTGGTCGGGGCCGTGCTCGGGGCGGCGCCCTCGTCGGCGTCGTCTTTCTTGCCCTTGCCGCCGAACAGGGCACGCAGCGCGGCCGTCAACTCCGGCTGGACGATCACCGTCGTCTCGCGCTCCTTGGTCAGGTACGTCTTGGCAACCCGGCGCAGGTCCTCTTTCGTGACGGCCCGGATGTCCTCGAGGGCATGGTTGGCCTTCTCGGCGTCGCCCTTGATAACCTGGTCGCTGCCGAGGAGCCGGGCCTTGTTCTCCACGGTCAGGTTCTGCGTCACCTCCCGACGAAGGAACTGGTTCCTGGCCTTGGCCAGCTCCTTGGCCGTGACGCCTTCCGCGGCTGCTCGCTCGAAGTGCTCGCGAATCGCCGCGATGACCTTCTCCTTGTCGCCCCAGGGCATCAGCGCCGCCCCCGCCCCGACCAACCCATCGTCCTCGAGGCTGTAGGTCATGGCCATCGCGCCCTGGGCGAGCTTGCGCTCCTTGACGAGGTCCTTGTAGATGCGGCTGCTCTCGCCCTCGCCGAGAATCGACATGAGCATCTCGAGCGGCAGCGCGTCCGGATGGTCGATGGGCACCGCCCGATACGCCAGTCCGACCACGGGTACGGGGCCCTTCTTCTCGGTGATCTTGATGCTCCGCGGTTCGGCCTGCGGCGGCTCCTTGATCTCGACGCCGACGGGCTTGGCGATGTTGGGGATCCAGCCGAAGTATCTCTCGGCCAGGGCCTGGACCTTCTCATGCGTCACGTCGCCGACGACCACGAGCGTCGCGTTGGACGGAGTGTAGTAGCGGTCCCAGAACGCCTGCAGCTCCTCGATCGTGGCGGCCCGCAGGTGCGGGATGCACCCGATCGGCGTCCACTGATACGGATGTTTCGTGAAGATCACCGGCAGAACCTTCTCCGGCACCGTCCCGTAAGGCGTGTTGAGCGAGCGCATTCGCCGCTCTTCCTCGACGACCTTGCGCTCCTTGTAGAAGCCCTCCTCGTCGATCCGAAGGAAGGCCATGCGCTCGGCCTCCAGCCAGAACACCAGCTCGAGCTGGTTCGACGGCACGCGATTGACGTACGTGGTGTTGTCGAACGACGTGTAGGCGTTCGTGTAGCCGCCCGTCCCGCGGATGTACTCGAAGTGGTCCTCCGGCCCCAGCCGGTCGGTGCCGCGGAACATCATGTGCTCGAACATGTGGGCGAAGCCCTGCCGGTTGGCGTCCTCGTTCTTCGACCCGACGTGATACCAGACCTGCACCGCCACGATCGGGCACGAGTGGTCCTCGAGCGAGATCACGGTCAGCCCGTTGGGCAGCACCTTTCGCTGGAAGTCGTACCGGCGCTCGGCCCCCACGGCGGAGGACACGGCGAGCAGGAGAATCAGCGCATGGCGGAATTGCGGCAGTCGCGACATAGTTCGCTCCTTCCTAGCAGACAAGACGATCCTCGCGTCCGCGTCCTGGCAGTATCTTCCGGAAAGGCGCAAGCAACAAGCCCACGCCCGGGTTAGGCAGCGCCGACAGGGGGGTTCCCGCGGCTATAATAGGACTCTTGCGTCTCTGCGAGCCCTGGAGGAGATCGACCCCATGAGCGCAAACGCCGGCAAGACCAAGCGGGTCCTGGGCGTGTCCGGCTCGCCGATCCGCGATAGCAATATCGACCGGGCCGTCAAGCTGGCCCTGGCCGAGAAGGCCAAGATCGCCGAGGCGCTTCGCTAACGTGCCGGAGGTATCGAATCGGATGAGCAGTCTGACTTCCGTCGTGATCGCCTGCGTTCTTGCGGCAAGCGCCGGGGCCGGTAACGATCTTTCGTTCGACAAGTTCGGGGGCTGGAAGGCGATTCGATTCGAGCCGGGGCGGTTCTTCCGAACGCACCACGACGGACAGCGATGGTGGCTGGTCACGCCGGAGGGCCACGCCTTTCTGTCGATCGGCGTGGGCACGATCCACTCCAGGGGCGAGAGAGGACGCGTCAGTAGGCGGCGTCCGTATCACGAGAGCGTGCTCGCCAAGCACGGCAACCTGGATGCCTGGGCGACCTCGACACGCAACCGACTCCGCCAATGGGGATTCAACACCGTCGCCGGCTGGTCGAGCGACGAGGTCCGGGATATGCCACGAACGATCGTCCTGAGCCTCTCGTCGGGCATGGCCAAGAGCTGGATGCCGGGCGGTCTGCCCGACGTCTTCGAACCCGCCTTCGTCGAGCACGTTCGCAGGCGCGCCGAACGATGCCGCGAGAGCCGAGACGATCCGTGGCTCGTCGGCTACTTCCTGGACAACGAGCTCTCCTGGGGCCGAGACTGGCGCGCCGAGCCGAACCTCTTCGACCGCTACGCGCGACTTCCGGCCGAGGCCTCCGGCAAACTGGCGTGGTGCCGGTTCCTCCAGGATCGCTACAAGACGTGCGAGGCCTTGCGGCAGACCTGGGACCGCCCAATCGAGACATGGGAGGAGCTGCGAGACGTCCGCCGGCTCGCGCCCCACGACGGCAAGGCCGACGCCGCCCAGGCCGATCGTCAGGCCTTCGTACTCCACGCGGCCAGGCAATACTTCCGCGTCTGCACCGAGGCGATTCGAGCGCACGACCCTAACCACCTGATCCTCGGCTGCCGATTCGTCCATTGGGTCGCCCCGCGAATGGTCGTCAAGGCCTGTGGGGAGTTCTGCGACGTGGTCTCGGTGAATCTCTACGAGCTGGGCCCGGCCAGCGAGGTGCTCTACCTGCGCTGGCGCGCCGGGTCGGACTACGCCAATCACCGGCCCGACCTCCGGGTATTTCACGAGCTCAGCGGCAAGCCGCTGATGATCACGGAGTTTTCGTTCCGCTCGATGGATAGCGGCCTGCCCAACACCTATCCCCCGCCCATCGCCATTCAACCGACCGTCGCCACACAGCAGATCCGAGCCGAGCGATACGCCAAGTACGTTCAGCTCTGGATGTGCCGGCCGTACTTCGTGGGCTATCACTGGTTCCAGTGGGCGGATCAACCCAAGGAGGGACGCGGCGACGGTGAGAACGGCAACTACGGGCTGGTGACGATCCGGGACGAGCCGTACGCGCCTTTCGTCGAGCGCGTTGCGAGGATGAACGTAAAGGTATGGACCCTGCACGCCGGCGTCCCTGCCAGCCGACCCTAGCCGACCCTCCGGTCTACCACGGATTGGGGGGATGACCGTAGCGAACCTGCGGATCGAAGCCGCGCTGCGCGCAGATGATCGCCGTCAGGTAAGCCGACAGGGCGTACATCTCGTCGAACAAGCGAGGACCTTTGCTCCCGAGGCGGTAGATGCCGCTGACCGAGTCGCGCCGGTTGTCCCCCAGCGGGAACGCCGGCCAGGGATCACGGCGAAGCTCCGCATGCCCGTCATAGCAGACGATACTCCCGCGCTTCCACAGGAACGGGTCCAGACCCGCCATGTCATTGAAGTCGTAGTTGTGGAACCTGCTCTTGACCGGCTGACCATGCGCGACCGCGATGTTGTTGTCACCATGGAACAGATAGTCGCCGCAATTGTAGGCGTAACCGTGATCGCCAAGCTCCCCCGCCGTGCCCACGTGACGATTCCACTGCTCGTCCAGCAGGATCGGCAGCTCGGCCGGGCTGTGGATTCGGGCCAGTTTCATGATCGGCCCGTCGACCCCGCCCCACTGGCTTGGCACGGCCTCGCCAAGTTTCAGGTACTCCTCCGGCAGACGCCACAGGCGGCCCCAAAGCGCCCGCGTGTAGTTGAACGCGCGCTGTGCGACCTGGGCTTCCCGCAGGTAGTCCGGACAGGCGTAAAGCCGTTCAAACCGAGTGTAGGTGAAGAGTGTTCCAGTCCGAGGAACCGCCTGGGCGTACGCGCCCCAATCTTCCTGGTGAGAGTAACCGATGGTTCGGATAGCCTCTTCCGGATCGTCGAACGAAAGCCAGTCCGCCAGCCAGGTCTCCTTGGTATCCGCGCCTTGTGCCGCCGTCTCATGCCCCTTCGACATGAACGGGAAGACGCCGTCGTAGTCCTCTTGGTACAGATCCATGGCGCGCTCCATCTGGGCGATGAGACTCAGACAGAGTGTCGTCCGCGCCTGCTCTCGCGCCTTGCTCAACGACGGCAGCAAGATCGAAATGAGCAACGCGATGATAGCCACGACGACGAGAAGCTCGATGAGCGTGAAGGCAACCGCTCGGCGTTGGACTTCCTGAGTGCGCACGGGATACCCCTTCAGCCAATGCCAGTAAACCCGCTTCCTCTCGATTGGTCTGCCTCTCTTCCGATGGAGAACGCATACTAACCCGCTGCCGTGCGAACGGGATGGCACAGATAGGGAACGACTTGAAAATGCTTACCGCTGGGCGCTTTCCACCAAATCTAATTCTACAGGCGCTCCATCCCGCGAACAAGGTATTCTCCAAGAATTTATTTCCTGGCGTTAAATTTTGTCAGATCGAAATTGATGTCTACTGACGGCAAAGTCTATAATGGATGTCGTTGTCGAAGAAATGATTGAGGATTCACTCCACGGCTTGACCGTCCGCAAGCCACGGTTGGGATGCGCCCGGCCGGACTTGAGGGTCGGATCAGGCGCATGTCGCAGGGGATGGAGGAACGGGCAATGAAAGCAACCGGTACGATTACTGGCGTCGCGGTAGCCGCAATCATCTTGCTGCTGCCGCCGATCGGATTCGCGGACTTCTACGATAGCTTCGACGACGGATTCTATCGACGAGACCCCAACGATCCGAGGTACGACGCGAACGATCCCTGCTGGACCGATCCCAATAACGCGGTCAACTGGGACAAGGACAACCCGGACTGGACCATCTTCACGCTGGTGGCCTCCAGCCCCATTGCCAAGGTCTTCAGCGATACCGTCGCCGACAATGCCGTGCGACTGGCGACCGACTCTCTGTGGACGTTTCCGTTCGCCTCCATGGCCATCGTCGTGGAATCCGGCGACCACGACCCCAACACGAGCCCAACGTGGTGGGACGATACGACCGACCACTACATGTTGGCCTGGGTCTACTACACCGGCTACATTCCGAACGGGCCGAACGCCCCCCCCTACAGCTTCAACGACCCGAGGTACGACCCCAACGACGACGACCCCAACGACGACTGCGGTCGGGCGATGATGCTGATGCATACCAACCCTGGCGAGTGGAACGGCTTGGTCTTCATTATGGACTTCGACGCCCAGGTCGGGGGCCCCGATCCGAACTACCATGACGAGTACCCTCACAGCTACCACCTGAACCTGCAGAGCTTCAACTTCGACAACTTTCCTGACACCAGTCGGCTCTCGGTCAACTTCAGGCGGGTCTGGATCGAGCCGAACCACCCGAACTGGGCCGACTACCCCAATCTCCCCTACGGCGTATGCCCCCGCGTTAGGCCCGTCAATGAGAGCATCAATCCATACAACGGACCGAATTTCCAAGGCCAAAACATCGACAACTGGGAGCGGTCGGGCTTCTGGATGCTCTTCCAGTTCGTGCACGATCCCAACTACAGCTCCGGCGATCCCAACGGGAAGTGGACCAAAGGGGCTATCTGGCACGGCGACAAGTACGACTGGGACGGCAAGTACGTCCTAGCGGGCGAGTGGTCGACGACGTTCGGCGGGCCTTCGATCAACGACCCCAACTTCTATTGGCCGGAGGGGGCGTGCTACTTCCTGGCAAACTCGGACAACATGTACGCAGGCGGGTTCCCCGCCGACGTGGCCTACGACAACATCGAGGTCCGGACCGGTATCTTCACGAAAGACCCCAAGCGCCTCGACCTGGCGGTCGTCAACCCGCAGTACGGCCTGATCGTGATCGATCCGGAGATGGTCGATCCCAACGATCCCAACACGGCAAACGACCGACTGCTGCGATACACCGAGGGAACCGAGGTCGCCCTGCTGGCCGAGCCGATCGAGGGCAAGTCGTTCAAGGGCTGGCGGTTCTTCGATCCCAATCACCCCGGAGACGCCAACTACGGCGCGACAGACGCCAACCACGTGATCTACCTGACGATGGACAGGGATTACGAGATCGAGGCGGCGTTCAAGTGCGGCACGAGTCTGCCCCCCTTCGTCGCGATGACGCTGATGGCGATGGCGGTCGGCGTGGCGGTGCGAAGATACCTGTAACGCCCCGGATCATTCAGACACACGCGGCGATCGGCCCCACGCCGATCGCCGTTTTCTTTGCGCCAGGCACATTTCCAGCAGCTCACGCCCTCGGCCACCGACATCCGCCACGACGAAGTCCTTGATCTAGAGGTAACTCGGCGCCTATCAATTCATAAGGGCGTATTGCGATCCGCGAAGACATGAAGACCCCTCGGGCGTGTGCGCACATCCGACCCCCTCGCAGTCTTGGGAGCGGCGCAAATGAACCTGGCGAGCTACTGTGTGTGGCTGACGGTCATCGCACCCGCGACCGCGCGGCATTGGGACTTCGGCGATCCACACGTCATGCAGCAGGCCCAACCCCCCGAGCCAAACGGATGGTCGATCCGCGTCAGCCAGTCGTGGATGGCCGATACCTGGCGTGGATGGGCCGACGATTGGCAATGCGCCCAGAGCGGCTACATCAACGACATGAGCTTCTGGGGTACCACCGCGGATGCCAATGGTCTGCCGGGGGATGTTCTGCTAATCATCCTCGCCAATGACGCCAGCGGGCCGGTCGACAGACCCGGCGAGGCCCTCTGGTGGAAGGGCATTCCCGGCGAACAGGTGTCGGTCCGCTACTGGGATCAAGTGGATCTCGGTATCTACGATCCGTACTCCCCATCCCCATTCCCGTTGGCCTTTCCCCCCTTTGAGCAAGCGGTCTACCAGTTCACGATCAATGACTTGGCGAGCATCGAAGCCGTCTACCTTTCGAGTACGGATTCCCCTTTCTTCCAGGAAGAGGGGCAGACCTACTGGCTATCCCTGACGGTCCTGGATGGCGATCCTTGGGGGTGGTGTACGTCCGGCGAGCGCTTCGGCGGCACTGCCTACAGTAGTATCTGGTACGGCTCGGCCGAGGTAATCGAGTGGTACGAGATGACGGATCCCGTCAGCGAGGGACCGCTCGACATGGCATTCGTGGTCATGCCGGAACCGGCCAGTCTCGGCTACGTCGTCCTGGCCGGTGCGAGCCTCCTGCTTCACCGCCGGTCTCGCCCGTCTCGGCGATAGGCGGCGTCAAGCCGCCGCACTCCGAAGGGCGCGACCCCTACTCCCGAATCATCCCGTCCGCCGTGCAGATGTACTTGTACGTCGTCAGGTCCGCCGCGCCCATCGGGCCCCGGGCGTGGAGCTTGTCCGTGCTAATGCCGATCTCCGCGCCCAACCCGTAGACGCCCCCGTCGCTCAGCCTGGTCGAGCAGTTCACCATCACGCTCGACGAGTCGACCGCCGCCGTGAACCGATCCGCCGCGCGGACGTCCGACGTCAGAATCGCGTCGGTATGGTGCGAGCCGTACGTGTTGATGTGGTCGATCGCCGCCTCCAGACCGTCCACCACCTTGCACGCCACGATCTTGTCCAGGTACTCCTCGTACCAGTCCTGCTCCGTGGCCGCCGTCGCCCCCGGCAGCAGCTTGACCGTCCGCGGACACCCGCGGACCTCGCAACCGGCCTCCATCAGCTTCTTGCCGATCCTCGGCAGGTACGACTCGGCGATGCCCGCGTCGAAGAGGATCGTCTCGGCCGCGTTACACACCCCCGGACGCTGCAGCTTGGCGTTCAGCACGAGCGGCTCGGCCATCTCATACGCGCACGCCGAGTGGACGTAGACGTGGCAGTTGCCCGTGTAGTGCTTGAGCACCGGAATCGACGCCTCGGCCACGACCGAGCGGATCAGGCTCTCGCCCCCGCGAGGGATCACCACGCTGATGTAGCCGTCCTGCTTGACCAAGATCGGCACCAGCGCGCGGTCGGTCGTCTCGACCACCTGAACCGCGTTGCGATCGAGCCCGGCCGAGGCGAGCGCCTCGCCGATCGCCTCGCCGATCGCGCGGTTGCTGTGGATCGACTCCTTGCCCCCCCGCAGAATCGCCGCGTTGCCGCTCTTGATGCAGAGGCTCGCCGC
>JAFGLZ010000225.1 GCA_016927755.1 Phycisphaerae bacterium | reverse complement strand
CTCGGGCGAGCGGCCGCGAGCGCTCGGTCAGAGTATGGAACCGAAGACGCTCGGGCGAGCGGCCGCGAGCGCTCGGTCAGAGTATGGGACCGAAGACGCTTGGGCGGGCGGCCCCAATCACTCGATCAAGCCATGGAACCGCGAAGACGCTCGGCGGGGCGGCTTGGACTGCCTGATCGGACTGTTGCTTGCTCGCAAGCGTGTACCTGAAGGTATCGCCTGAAGGCGAGGGCTCTAGACCCTCCCATCGGGAGACAGAGAGGATGATCCATGTGTTTGTTTGCCTTGCCTCTGGTGAGTTGTGTGGCGGCGGGGGCGCCGTCGCCTGAGTTCCTGGACGATCATGACATGATCTGGGAGTTGCCTCCGGCGCGGTGGTTGGAGGGCATTCCGCTGGCGAACGGGCACATCGGGGCGCTGGTGTGGGGGGACGGGGCGCCGCTCAAGATCACGTTGGACAAGTACGACGCATGGGAGACGCGCGAGCGCGTGCTGGGCGAAGGCGACATCACGTACGCCAAGCTCCGGCAGTACGTCAAGGAGGGAAAGCAGAAGGAGGCGGCGGAGTGCCTCGACAAGGGCTTGTACAAGGGCAGGCAGGGCGAGGTTCCCTTCCCCACTCGGCTTCCGATGCCGCGGTTGCAGATCGACTTCGGCGGGACGATGACGTGGCAGGACGCGCGTCTGCGTCTGCGGACAGCGGCGACGGAGATCCGCGCGAAGGTTGGCGATCAGCCGCTGACGATCGGGCTGGCGGTGCACGCGAAGCAGAACGTGTTGGTGCTGCGGCTGGAGGGCAAGGCGGGGGGGGCGGCGAAGCTGCATGCCGGCTTGGACCACCTCGACGCCAACGCCAAGCGGATACTCAAGGGGTGGGGCTATCCCGACCCGACGGTTACGACGACGGACGGGGGCGGCACGCTGCACGTCAAGGCGCCGACGGGCTTCGAGTACGCCATTGCTTGGGAGCGCGGGCCGTTGAAGGATCGGGAGGGGCAGCTCATCTGTCTGTCGCTGCTGAGCAATGAGGACGTGAAGGATCCTCTGGCCGCGGCGCAGGCGCTGGCTCGCAAGGCGTGTGAGGCGGGTGGGGAGATCGCGAGCCATGAGGCGTGGTGGGCGGAGTACTGGAAGCGGTCGTATCTGACGATTCCCGACGCGCGGCTCGAGGCGCTTTACTACATCGAGATGTACAAGCTGGCGTGCTCGTCGCGTCCGGGGGGGTACCCCACGACGCTGCAGGGGCTGTGGACGCTCGACGGGGGGATGCCGCCGTGGTCGGGTGATTATCACCTCGACATGAACGTCCAGGAGACTTACTGGCCGATCTATGCGGCGAATCGGCTGGAGCTGGGTGAGCCGTTGTATCGGGTTTTCTCGGCCTGCGTTCCGCGTTGGCGGAAGCAGTGTGAGCAGTTCTTCGGTTTCGACGGGATTTGGTCGGGCGCGTCGATCGGTCCGAAGGGGGAGCGGATCTTTGGCTACTCGGCCGTTCAGGTGTGGCCGGGCAACGCGGCGTGGCTGACGCATCATTACTGGCTGCACTTCTTGTACTCGCAGGACAAGGCATTTTTGAAGGAGCAGGCGCTGCCGATCATGCGGCTGGCGTTCTTGACGTACGCGAATCTGCTCGAGCCGGGTGGGGACGGTAGGCTGCACATCCCGCTGAGCAACTCGCCGGAGTGGGGCGAGGGCGGCTTCAGCGCTTTCTGCAAGGATCCGACGTGCGACCTGGAGCTGATTCAGTATCTGGGGCGGGCGATTCTCCACGCGAATGCCGTTCTGGGGGTCGAGGACGAGATCACGCCTCGGGTCAAGGATGTTCTGGCCAAGGTGACGCCTCCGCATCGTAGCGGGAACCGGCTGATGATCAGCGAGGGGGTCGGGCTGTCGCAGTCGCACCGGCACCATTCGCACCTGATGGGGATTCATCCGCTGGGCGTGCGGAATCTCGATGACGGGGGCGAGAACCGGGCGCTGGTCCAGGGCTCGCTGCACGAGATCAGCCTGCGGGGGACAGGTCTGTGGACCGGCTGGGCGTTTCCGTGGATGTCGTGCATCGCCTCGCGGGCGCGGTACGGGAACATGGCGTGGCAGATGCTGGACATGTACGCCAATGCCTTCATCAAGACGAACACGTTCCACGTCAACGGGGACCCGCGGGTGTTCGGGGTCTCACAGTTTCGGTACGAACCGATGACGTTGGAGGCGGGGTTCGCCGCGGCCGCAGCGATCATGGAGATGCTCATTCAGTCGCACGGGGGAAAGATCCGGCTGTTCCCGAGCATGCCGGACCGCTGGCACGACGCGTACTTCGCGGAGCTTCGGGCCGAGGGCGCGTTCGTCGTCACGTCGAAGAAGGCGGGCGGCAATGTGATGTTCGCGATCATCCGGTCGGAGGCGGGATTGCCGTGCGAGTTAGTGAACCCGTTCGGGGGCGCGGCGGAGGTGGTTCGGGCGGACAGGGAAGGCTCCGCCGCGAAGGTGGAAGGCGACATCCTTCGATTCGACACGGAGGCGGGGGGGAGCTATCTGGTCTATCCGGCGGGCAAGCGACCCGAGGGGAAAGACATCGAGCCGGTTCGATTCGAGCGGACCGCGGTCGACCGTCACTTCTACGGCACGAAGCGGCAGCCGCGGTTTTAAGCGGCCCGGAACAATGAATGAACAGTATGCTTCTCGAAAACCTCCGATGCATGGTTCATGGCCTCAGCCATCGGGGACACGATCCCCAGCCCGAATTCGTGCCGGCCACCGCTGAAGCGATGGGCCACCCGTTCTTGGCGATCTGTTCAAAGATTCCTGGAGGCAGCTTAGCGTTCGGGCGCTGGGTTCGTTGTTGTCCTCGATAGACGTGCCTCGATGCGGCGACAGGGTGATCGATTGACCGAATGGTCCAGCGGCACATGGTACGTCAGGCCCGTGTGCCAGGCCGCTTCTATCCCTCTCTGCCTGCGGGTATCATTGCCCCCTGGTCAGGAAGGAGAGGCCAGATGGATACGAATTGGTTCTGTGTTGCCGCGGCGATGGGCCTGGGATGGTTCGCTACGATGCCTTCGCTGAGAGGCGAATCGACGCCGAAGACCGCTGCGAACTCGATCGGGATGACGCTCGTCCGTATCGAGCCTGGCGCGTTTGCGATGGGGCAGGACAAGGGCGGGGACTTCGACGAGCGTCCGACGCACCAGGTCACGATCTCCAAGCCGTTCTTCATCGCCGCGACGGAGGTGACGAACGCTCAGTATGAGCGGTTCGATCCGGCGCATCGCGCGCTTCGGGGCAAGAAGGGGTTGTGCACGGACGACGACGAGCCGGTCGTGTTCGTGAGTTGGCACGACGCCGTCAAGTACTGCGAGTGGCTGAGCAAGAAGGAGGGGAAGCCCTACCGGCTGCCCACGGAGGCGGAGTGGGAGTACGTCTGTCGCGCCGGGACCACCACGCCGTTCAACACGGGGGCCGACCTGCCGGAAGTCTATCAGAAGCGTCAGAAGCTGGAATGGGCCCCCCTACCGGTCAAGCTGAACGTTGCCAAGACGCCGGCGAACCCGTGGGGGCTGTTCGACATGCACGGCAACGTGGAGGAGTGGTGCCACGACTGGTACGGGCCTTATGAGGCGGGGGACCAGACGGACCCGGTGGGCAGAGAGGGTGGCGATTTCAGGGTTTCTCGCGGGGGGAGCCACACGACGCAGACGTTCTACCTCCGATCGGCGAATCGCCTGGGGACGCTGCCGGAGGACAAGCACTGGCTGATCGGTTTTCGCGTGGTCCAGGGCGAGCTGCCGAAGACGAGGCCGCTGCCGAAGGTTCCGCCGGAGCGGTGGGCCGTCGACGTCAAGCAGGATCGCTTCGACTGGTCCGGCGCGCCCGAGGCGTCGAAGCCCTTCTTCAAGGGTCCGATTCAGTACGTGAAGATCCCGCCGAAGTCGGAAGGCCCGATGTACTCGAAGCACAACCACTGCCCCGCCCTGACGGCGTGCCCGAACGGCGATCTGCTGGCGATCTGGTACAGCACTCGCACCGAGCCGGGGCGAGAGCTGGCCATCGTGGGGACCCGTCTGCGACGCGGCAGCGAGGAATGGGAGCCGGCAGCGCCGTTCTGGGACGGGCCGGATCGGAACGATCACGCGAGCTCGCTGTGGTGGGACGGGAAGGACACGATCTACCATTTCAACGGATTGTGCACGGACGCGACGTGGGGCAAGCTGGCGCTGGTGATGCGGACCAGCACCGACAACGGCGCGACCTGGTCGAAGGCTCGTCTGATCAACCCGGAGCACTGGCTTCGGCACATGCCGATCAGCACGATCGGGACGAAGGAAGGGTACATCGTTCTGGCGTGCGATGCCGTGACGGGCGGGAGTGGCGGGACGGCCGTTCACGTAAGCAAGGACGGCGGGAAGAGCTGGGTCGATGCGGGCGAGGGCAAGCCGAATCCGAGCTTCAAGGCGGGGGGGACGGGGGCGTGGATCGCCGGGATCCACGCGGGCGTCACGCAGCTCGAGGACGGTCGGCTGATGGCGCTGGGGCGCGGTGACACGATCAATCGGAAGATGCCGAGGAGCCTATCGAGCGACATGGGGCAGACGTGGGCGTATTCGGCGAGCCCGTTCCCGCCGATCGGCGGCGGTCAGCGGTTGATCCTGAAGCGGCTGCGTGAGGGACCGCTGCTGTGCGTGACGTTCACCAAACAGACGACGATCAAGGACGCGGCCGGCGCGGAGCGGAAGGTTTCGGGCATGTTCGCAGCGCTCAGCCATGACAGCGGCGAGACGTGGCCGATCAGGCGGCTGATCACGGACGACAAGGCGGATCGGCAGGTGGACGGCGGGGGGAACACGGGGTGGTTTACGCTGGGGCCGAACAGCGCCGAGCCGCGCGGTTACATGGCGTGTACGCAGACGCCGGACAACATGATCCACCTGATCTCGAGCAAGCAGTACTACGTCTTCAACCTGGCGTGGATCAAGGCGCCGATGCCGGCGCGCGACTGATCGCGCCGACAGGGACGTGAGGGAGGCCGAACGGGACGGAGCGATGACGCACGAACAGTGGGAACGATTGCTCGGCGTGTTGAACGGGGACGTTTGTGATCCGCTGCCGGTGGGGTTCATCATCGACAGCCCGTGGCTGCCGACCTGGGCGGGGTTGTCGATCCTGGACTACTACACGAACGAGCGGATGTGGCTCGAGGCGAACATGGCGGCGATCCGCCGGTTCTCGGACGTCTTGTTCCTGCCGGGATTCTGGTCGGAGTACGGGATGTGCACGGAGCCGTCGGCGTTCGGGGCCCGATGCATCTGGTATGAGAACGAGTTCCCGTTCGCCGAGCCGATCCTGTGCGCGTGCGATGCGATCTCGTCGCTTCGGAAGCCCGATCCGCGTAAGGACGGCCTGGCGCCGTTCGTCCTCAAGCGGCTGGAGCATTGCCGAGCGGACATCGAGGGGGCAGGGCATGCGATCCGGTTCGCCGTCGCGCGGGGTCCGCTGAACGTGGCCACGTTCCTGATGGGCAACACGGAGTTCCTCGTTGCGATGAAGACGAGCCCCGACGAGACGCATGTTCTTCTCAGGACGATCACGGACTACCTGGTCGACTGGGTTCGGCTTCAGGTCGAGACGTTTCCGACGATCGAGGGGGTGCTGCTGCTCGATGACATCCTCGGGTTTATTGGCGAGGAGGACTTCGTCGAGTTCGCCAAGGGCTATCTGAAGGACGTTTTCGGGGCGGTGGACGCCAAGGTCCGGTTCCTGCACAACGACGCGCACGGGCTGATCTGCGCGAAGCATCTGGTGGACATTGGCGTGAACCTGTTCAATTTCGGTTTCGAGCACGGCCTGGCGGAGATGAAGGCGCTGACGGGGGGGGCGGTTGCGCTGCTGGGCAACATTCCGCCGCGCGACGTCTTAGCGCAAGGGACGCCGGACGAGGTCCGCGATGCGGTGCGGGCGTCGATCGAGTCCGTGGAAGACAAGTCGCGGATCATTCTGTCTTGCGGGGGCGGGATGCCGCCGGGGGTATCGACGGAGAACGTCGAGGCGTTTCTGGGGGCGGCGGGGTACTCGGTCTGAGTGGCTTGCATCAAGTAATGGATGTCGTGTTCCGCACATCCGACGAGGCGGGCGACCCGCGCGGAGGTGACTTGGGATCTCCTCCGCCGAGGGACGGTTGGTTAGGGGGCATCGCACCGCGCCGTTGAGGTGCGGGGACCGACGGGCTATCATCAGGGATTGAGGCTAAGCGAGGGGCCCTGCGAGCCGTAAGACCCACGATCATGCCGAGCTGTCAGAACACCACCGCCGAGGATCCGAGGGGCGTGCACGTTATCGCGTGTGGCGTGCTGGCCGTCGATCTCAAGGCGGTCGCGGAGCGTCTGAACGCGAACGCGTCGATGGAGTTCTTGCCGGGGGGTCTGCACCGAAGCCCCAGCGAGTTGCGGACGCGGCTGCAGGAGGCGGTCGATCGCGCCTCGGCCGAGCGGCGAGGCGACGTCATCGCGATCGGCTACGGCGTGTGCGGGCGGGGGACGGTGGGCATCCACGCGCGGAACGTTCCGCTGATTCTGCCTCGCGTGCACGACTGCATCGCGCTGTTTCTTGGCTCTGACGCGGCGTATCGAGAGCAGTTCGCCAAGTTTCCGGGCACGTACTACATCGCGGCCGGCTGGGTCGAGGAGAACGCGCAGCCGCAGTCGATGTCCGAGCGGACGTCCGTTCGAGTCGGCGAGACGAGGCTGGAGTTCGAGGAGCTCGTGGCGCGGCACGGGCGCGACAACGCCGAGGCGATTCGACACTTCCTCAATAGCTGGCAGCGGAACTACCAGCGGGCGGCGTTCATCGACACGGGGGCCGGCGGGGCGCGGCGGAGATACGTGGACGTGGCGCGGGCCATGGCCGAGGAGTTTGGGTGGCGGTACGAGGAGTTGGAAGGGCGCGACGAGCTGCTCGTTCGGCTGCTGACGGCGAGACACTCGGCCGACGACGTGCTCATCGTGCCGCCGCACCACGTTACGACGTACGACCCGCTGAGTAAGGGCCTCAGGGCCGTACCGGTATGGGAGAGTCAGGGAGCGCTGACCAAGGGTCGACGCACGCTTGTCTTCGATGGGACGGGCGAGGCGGGCGGCGCGGGTCCAGTCGCGTCGGCGGGACTTGGCGACAGGCAGGCTCGTTTGGGCTTGGGCATCGACGCGGGGGGCACGTACACCGACGCGGTCATCTACGACTTTCGAGACCACACGGTGGTCCAGAAGGCCAAGGCCCTGACGACCAAGGCCGACTTCACGATCGGCATTGGCGGCGCGCTCGATCAGCTCGACGCGGATCGATTGAGTCGGGTCGATCTGGTGTCGCTGTCGACGACGCTGGCGACGAACGCCATCGTCGAGGGCCGGGGGCAGACGGTCGGCTTGCTGATCATGCCGCCGTACGGACGGTTCAATCCGTCGCACATCGATCACCAGCCCGTGGCGGGGATCGACGGGCAAATGGAGATCGACGGGACCGAGATTGCTCCGATCGACCCGGATCAGGTCCGCCGGGTCATGCGGGAGATGATCGACCGCCATCGCGTCGGTGCGTTCGCCGTCACGGGATACGGCAGCAGCAACAATCCGTCCCATGAGCTGCAGGTCAAGTCAATCATCCGCCAGGAGACGGACCTGAGCGTCACGTGCGGGCACGAGGTCTCGGAGCTGCTCAACTACCGCGTCCGCGCGGCGACCGCGGCGCTCAACGCGCGCATCATTCCATATCTCGAGACGCTGATCGACGAGGTGGGGATCTCGCTGCGGGGTCGGGGCATCGAGGCACCGATTATGGTCGTTCGGAGCGACGGCTCGTTGATGAGCTTCGAGACCGCTCGGCAACGTCCGATCGAGACGATTCTCTCGGGACCGGCCGCGAGTGTCGCCGGCGCGAGCTATCTGGCCAGGGTTTCCGAGGCGATCGTGGTGGACATCGGCGGGACGACGACGGACACGGCGAGGATCCGGGACGGGGCGGTGGCCACGTGCGAGGCGGGGGCGAGCGTGGGACGCTTTCGCACGCACGTCAAGGCGCTGGACATGCGGACGCTGGGTCTTGGCGGGGACAGCCTGATCGCGATCGAGAAGCGCCAACTTCGAATTGGGCCGCAGCGGGTCGCGCCGATCTCTTGGCTATCGAGCCGGCACGCCGATGTGGACGAGGCGCTCGACTGGCTTGGCCGACGGCTCGACCGGTTCGACGGATCGACGCGGGGGATGGACCTGATCTCGCTGAACGGTCAGCGACGGCCGATGTCGCTGAGCGACGAGGAATCGCGGATCCTGGACGCCCTGGCGGGGCGTCCGTTGTCGGTCGACGAGCTGGCCGAACGGCTGGGGAGCCTCTCGTGGCGTTTCGTGCCGCTGGCGAGGCTCGAGGACAACCACGTGATCCAGCGATGCGGGCTGACGCCGACGGATCTGCTCCACGTGACGGGTCGGCTGAGTCTGTGGGACGTCGAGGCTTCGCGGCGGGCGAGCGATCTGTACTGCCGCCTGACGGGCCTCGAGGAGGGGCTCCTCGCCGAGCGAGTGCTCAAAGCCGTCGTCGATAAGCTCGCCGTCGAGATCCTCAAGAAGCAGCTCGACGACCGTATTGACGCCGAGGAGTTGGAGCGGTCGCTGCCGGCGATGGCCCTTCTCGACAACGCGTTGAGCGGCGGGTCCGACGACGTTCGCGTCCGGATTCAGGTGAAGCGGCCGATCATCGGCATTGGCGCTCCGGCGCACGTCTTCTTGCCCCAGGCGGCCGAGCTGTTGGAGACCGAGGCGATCGTGCCGCGGGACGCCGACGTGGCCAACGCCATCGGGGCTATTACCAGCTCGGTTCAGATCCACAAGCAGGTTCGGATCACGCCGAACGACGTTGGAGCGTACAGCCTGCATGGGCTGCCCGATGCGCCAAGCTTCGTGGACTTCCAGCAGGCGCACGCCTTCGCCGTCGCTGAGTTGCAGCGCGGCGTTCGCGAGATGGCAAGGCAGGCCGGCACGAGCCAGAGTCGCGTTGAGATCGTCGTTGACGACCGGCTGGCCCACCTGGCCGACGGCGGTCAGATCTTCGTGGGTCGAACGCTCGAGGCTCGGTTGTCGGGAAGTCCGGATCTTGCGCGGCTTACGACGTCCGTCGGGGACGGGTAGCGGTTGAGTTGGGGTGCGCGCTCGATCGGGGAGGCTTCACGGTCAGGATGCTCGTGTTACGCCGAGGGGCTGGACCGGCTGGTTGAGGTCACGGGCAAGATGCCCGTGCTACGGGATGGCTTCGGGCACGCATTTTCGCGAGCTTGTCAGTTTCGGCGTTCGGATACGATCGAGTTCGTCATTTCCGCGCAAACACCGAGCCCCTCGCCGTCCGTGAGAAGACGTCGAGGGGCTCGATTCTATGACCAACTGCCCACCTAAGTGCTGAATCAGGCCCGGTTCGGCCAGTTGGGCAGAGGAATCACTGGCCGCGGGAAGAGACCTCAGAACAGGCTGATTGGGATGAGGCTACCGAGGTCGCCTAACCCATCGACCCACGCCTGGACTTGATCGCAGATCTCTTGCGGGACACACCCGTTCTCGCCACAGAGCGGCCCCGCCGCGAACACCGAGACCCCCAACAACCATGACTTGACTCCACGGGACAACCGAAACATCAGTACGACCTCCGTTGAGCCCGTCCGTTTGCAAAGCTCGGCGCTCGTGTCGTTGCGAGGACGAGTAGCAATCTCCGTGCCAACGTTCGTTCGGCGTGGTGATAGGGTTCTGCGATGCTGGGAGTGGCGTTATTGGTCACTAAGCGATTCACGAGGCATGGGCATTTTGCCCCAGATGGTCCGCGGATCGGGGAGATTTCCCCAGGTCAGCGGGTCTTTCGCAGAAACGCGAGGGGGATTCGGGCCATGCGAATCTCGCTGGGGGATATCATGCCGAGGATCCAGGGCGGATCGGTTTGGACGTCGTTGGTGTAGTAGCTGACGATGACGTCGTCGGCACGTCGAACGAGGCCGCAGTAGGAGGTATCACCGCAGCTCGGCAGGTCGGAGAGGTGGATGAGTCTGTCCGGGGTGACCTCGTAGAGGGCGGTCCGCTTCTTGGCCAGGATGCTTCCGAAATACTTGCCGGGGCCCGGGGGCTCGGGGTTGTGCCTTCCGACGGCGTAGATGCGACCGGCGTCGGCGAAGAGGCACGGGCCGTCGAGGCGGGTCACGTGGCTCTTGATGCGCTTCCACTCCTTATATGGGGGTTTGGCGACGGCGATGAGCGTGGCGGCGTCCTTGTCGCCGAGGACGTCTTCGCTGACCTCGAGGCGGGCGGTGCAGAGGATGCGTCCGTCGGGGAGGAATTCGAAGTCGGTCTCGTCGTTCCGGTCGCCTTCGTAGATGGTGGAGACCTCTTTCCAGGACCGGCCGTCGGTGGAGGTAAGGAGGATGGACTTGCCGTGTTGCCACCAGTAGGCGGGGACGTACCATCGGCATCCGTCGCGGGTCTTGGGGCGCCAGAAGAGCCAGCCTTTCGGTTCGACGTCCCTTAGCTCGGACCATTTCACGCCGCTCGCGCTCGTGGCGTAAGCTGTGGTGTAGGGTTCGGGGTTGAGGTCCTTGTTCTTGAGGACGTAGAGGAAGAGCATGTCGCCAACGACGGCGAGCTTCGGGTCGCGGATGTCCTGCTTTCGGATCTTGAAGGTGGCGACCTCGGCCCAGTTGCGGGCGTCGAGGGAGCGGTGCAGGACGAGGTGGCACTCGTTGCTTGCGAAGTGCCAGGGGGAGCTGGCGTGGATGAGGTAGTAATAGCCTTTCCAGTGGATCAGGTCGGTGTTGGAGTTGTGCTCGCCGTCGCTGACGGCCACCCACGTCTCGATGTCGAGGGAAGGATCGACGACGGCGGTGTTGGGTCTGACGAGCCAGTAGGCGATGAGGGCCGCGAGGGCCAACACGATCGCGAGCACGACGGCAGCGGCGGTTTTGAGTACACGTCTCATCTTGCACGAATCAGAAGTGTGCCTGACGGCCCGCGGCTCCGGCCGCGTGGGCTCGTGATTGTCTGATCGTCATCTCGCCGCCGCCAGCGAGGGGATCGGCCGCCCTGCCGCGCGGTCGAGGATGTCCAGTAATCGGCGCATATCGAGATGGTCGCGATAGTGCGCTGCGAGTAGATCGTACTGGCGGTCGCGGAAGGCCGCAATCGACTCGGCGTCCTCGTCGCCCCAGCGGTCCGCCAGGGAGGGGCACAGTCGCTTGAGGAAGGACCGCCTGAAGTCGAATTCGTCGAAGAGCCCGTGGAGGTAGGTGCCCCAGATCTTGCCGTCGGCGCTTCGCATGCCGTCCTGGTCTTTCACGGGTCGGGCGTTGCGGGTGTGGACGTCGAGCACGGGGCGGGAGGCGCCCATGGTGTTGGTCGTGCCCATGTGGATCTCGTAGCCGTCGACTCGGTCGCCGGTTTCGAGCCACGTGCCGACGGTTCTGGTTAGCGTTTTGGATCGCTCGAGGGTGGTTTCGGCGTCGAGCAGGCCGAGGCCGGCTGTCTCGCCGGGCGTGCCCTCGATGCCGTCGGGGTCTCGGATGATGCGTCCGAGCATCTGGTACCCGCCACAGACGCCGCCGACTTGCCCGCCCAGCTCGACGTACCGCCGGAGCCGGAGGTCCCAGCCCGTTTGGCGAATCCAGTCGAGGTCGCTTCGGACGTTCTTGGCGCCGGGCAGGAGGACGAGGTCGTAGCCGCCTAGATCCCGCGGTTTGGCGAGATAGTGGAAGTTCACGCCCGGCTCGCGTTGGAGGGGGTTGAAGTCGGTGAAGTTGGAGATGTGCGGCAGTCGGATCGCGGCGATGTTGAGCATGCCGGAGACGGGCCCGGCGGGGGGATCGATGACGACATCGAGGGGCATGCCGTCCTCGGAGTCGATCTCGATGTGATAGAACCAGGGGATGAGGCCGAGGACGGGGAGGTTTGTGCGGCGCTGGAGATAGTCGATTCCGTCGTCGAAGAGTCTCGCGTCGCCGCGGAAGCGGTTGATGATGAAGCCCGCGACGCGCTGGCGGTCGTCCTCTGGGATGACGTCGAGGGTTCCGACGATCTGGGCGAAGACGCCGCCACGGTCGATGTCGGCCACGAGGAGGACGGGGGCGTCAGCGGCGTGGGCCATCCGGAAGTTGACGAAGTCGCGGGGGCGGAGATTCACCTCGGCGCAGGAGCCGGCCCCCTCCATGACCACGAGTTCGTGGCGGCGGCGGAGGCGGTCGAGGCTCTCGCAGGCCTTGGCGAACAGGGCGTCGGTATCGGCGAAGTAGTCGCTCGCCTCGCTGTTGCCGATCGGTCTGCCGTGCACGACGACTTGGGCGCCGGTGTCGCTGCAGGGCTTGAGGAGCACGGGGTTCATGTCGACGAGGGGTTCGACGCGGGCGGCCTGGGCCTGGACGATCTGGGCGCGGCCCATTTCGAGCCCTTCAACGGTGACGTACGAGTTGTTGGACATGTTCTGGGCCTTGAACGGGACGACATCCACGTTCAGGGCGCGGAAGATCCGGCAGAGGGCGGTAACGACGATGCTCTTGCCGACGTCGGAGCCGGTGCCGAGGATGGTGAGACACTTGGCGGGTTCGTCGCTGATCTTCACGGAGTCGATTCCACAGTCTCGAGGGGGCGGTTCGAGAATCGCTTACGACCGATCCCCTACTGAGGTCCGCCGAGGACCTCGCCGGAGATCACGCCCTCGCACACCTTCGTAACCGGCCCCGTCATGGTAACAGAGAAGTCGTCCGAGACGGCAATGTCGAGGGTGCCGCCGGGCATGTGGACGGTGATTCGCGCGTCGCAGAGGCCGAGGCGGCGGGCCACGGCGGAGGCGGCGCTTGCGCTGCTGCCCGAGGCCAAGGTGTAGCCTGCGCCACGCTCCCAGATCTCGATTCGGATGTTCGATCGGTCCAGGACCTTCATGAACTGGACGTTCGTTCGGTTCGGGAAGCGATGGTCGTTCTCGATCAGGGGCCCCCACTTTCTGGCGATCTCTGCCGAGGGCTGGTCATGAATCACGACACAGTGGGGGTTGCCGATGGTTGCGGCGCAGTATCGCAGTTCGGTGCTCCCGAGTGATAGCGTCTCGTTGATGACTCTTCTCGGCGGGCCCTCCACCGGGATGTCCCGGCTGTCGAAGCTGACGTGCCCCATCGCGACCGTTACGCTGCCGCCGTCGGCGAAGACCTGCGACGTGACGAGGCCGGCGGGGGTTTCGATCTCGAATGGATCCGTTCCGACAAGCCCCTTGTCCCAGAGGTATCTCGAGAAGATTCGCAGGCCGTTGCCGCTTTTCTCGGCCTCGCTGCCGTCGGGGTTGAAGATGCGGAGGGCGAAACGGGCGGTTGAGGAGTCGATCGGACCGAGAAGGACGCCGTCGGCTCCTACGCCGAAGTTGCGGTGACAGATCGCCTGGATCTGATCGGGTGACGGTTCCTCGTCGATGTCGCGCGGGTCCAGGACGATGTAGTCATTGCCTAGGGCGTGGTACTTGTGGAATCTCATGGGATGCACTCGAGCGAGTGAAACGACTCTAACCGATCCGTGCGTGGACGACCACGTACGGGTCCGCGCCCTGGCATCGCGGGCATCTCGCCCGCGATGGGTCATGGGCACGATGCCCATGCTACGGGGCCGGGGGTCTAGGACGGCGGCTTCAGCTTACCAAGCCCGAACGCCTCTCGATACGCCTCGACGACGGCGAGGTAGTTCCCGAGCGGGACGCTGGCGGTGATTGCGTTGCTGGCGCAGAGGATGTGGCCGCCGCGGCCCATGCCGGCGTCGAGACAGCGAATCACGTCCTTTCGGATCTCGTCGGGCGTGGCGAAGCTGAGGACGTTGCCGCAATCGAGGTCGCCGTAGAAGGTGATCCGATCGCCGAAGCGCTCCTTCAGCTTGCCGATGTCCATACCGGCGAAGCGGTCGATTTCGAGATATCCGTCGACCTGGCAGCCGAGGAGGAAGTCGTCGATCACGGACCAGAGGTCGCCGTCGCTGGCATTGACGGCCCAGAGCCCGGCCTGGTGGATGCGGCGCGAGCACGCGCGGACCTCGGGGACGATGAACTCGCGATAGGTCTGGGGCGAGATCATGGGCCGTTTGCCCGCGAAGTCACCGCCGACGCCGATCTGATCGATGCCGAGGGCGACGTAGCTTTCGATCGTCAGCAAGGCCTTCTGTGTGGCGAGCTCGAAGTGGCGGTGGGCGACCTCTGGGGCGAGCAGCATCGTCTGCATCAGGTCGACGTCGGTCCAGATGCCGTGGACGTAGGCGGGGGCGAGGATGGGCAGGTCGACGTCGCGCTTTCGCATCTCTTCGGTCAGAATCGTGTAGACGAGGAGGCCGTGTTCGTCGGGTGGCGACAGGGACGCCTCGGTCTGTTCGTTTCGGCGTGCCACCTTCTCGACGGGGTCGAGCGACGGATCTGCGGGGGGCATGTGCAGGCCGACGTCGCGCTGGCCCGGCTTCGGGTTGGGCCAGACGTACATCATGTCGTGGCCCAGGAGGCAGGCCAGGTCGAGTCGATCGACGGCGGTCTGGCGGACGGCGCCCTCCCAGCCGAGCGCGTCGAGTACGCTGGGCCAGTGGGACTCGTCGACTGAATAGGGTCTGCCGAGCAGCTTGTCGGCGACGGGGGAGAGGAGGACGTACTCGAAGATGGGGGTCCGGTCGGGCTCCTGGTGTCTGAGTGCGGCCTCGATTCGTTGGCGGGACGTCATTGGCACCCTCCTACCGGCTCAGGCCGCGTTCTTCCGTGAGGGCATCTTGCGAACCATCCAGGCGTCTTCTGCCGTCGTGCAGGCTGGAAGCCTGCGTTACAGCGAGCGCCGTCGTCTTGCAGAGCACAGCGTCAGCGTTTGATGACGACGCACTTCTCGGCCCGGGCCGCCCTGCCGTGCTCGTCCCACACGATGAGGGTGACGCGGTAGGGACCGGGGGCATGATACGTGTGGATCGCCTTGGCGTCGATGCACGGCGGGCCGTCGCCGAAGTCCCACAGGATGGCGCGGATCTTTCCGCTCTTGGCGCGGGACGTGCTGACGAAGTCGACGGGCTGACCGGCGCGGGCCTTGTCGGGTGCTTCGAACGATGCGACGGGCGGCGGGGACTTGAAGGGTCTTGCCGGGGGCAGCGTGTTGCCGCCGCTACCGGTGGCCGTGCAGTCGACCCACTCGAGGGCGGTGTAGTCGCTTGGGCCGAGGACGGCGGGGCCCTTGTTGTCCTTGATGGCACATCGCAGGAAGGAGAGGGCGTCGATGCCCTTGCCGATGAGCTGGAGGCCGAGGCGGCCGTTTCGGGCGAACTCGCAGTCCTCGAAGGTCAGGTTGCGGTTGTTGCCGTTTGCGCGGAAGCCGTGCCCCTCGTCGCCGGGGTACCAGACGGGGCCCTTGCCGATGGGGGTCTCGACGAACTTGCACTGGTAGAGGTAGTGGCAGGCGATGCCGGTCGAGTCGCCCTGGAACTGCGCGGCCCACTGGTTGCAGTTCTTGACGGTGTTGCGAGCCCAGAGGACGTAGTCCTTCTTGATGGGGGCGGAGACGCTGAGTCCGATCTTCTGTCCGCCGTCGACGAGGTTGTCGGTGATGACGAGGTAGGAGCCGATGCCCTCGATGCCGCAGAACTTGTACGTGCCGGACTTGTCGCTGATGACGTTCCGCCGCACGGCCGCGAGGTTGCAGCCGCCGACGCTGAGCCAGTGGTCGATTCGGTTGTCCTCGATGACGGCGCGGTCGCAGTGGCCCCAGACCTCGATGCCGAGTCCTTCACCGCCGGAGCGGGTGACGGTGTTGTGGCGGATGACGAGGTCGTTGGAGCCGTTGTCGGCGAAGATGCCGCCGCGTCCGGTGTTGTCGATCGTGCATCGGAGGACCTGGTTCCGCGAGGAGCCCCAGGACAAGCGGATGGCTCCGCCGAACTTGGCGCCGATTCCGACGTTCTCGATGCGGCAGTCGCTGATGACGCTGTCGGTGACGCCGTTCTCTTTGGACGGGTTAGCGCCGCTGAAGAGGATTCCGTGGGGGCCGAAGCCTTGGCCCTTGACCAGATTTCGGATGGTCAGGTGGTGCAGGTTCAGCCGCCGCGCGTTGGCGGCGGAGATGCCTTGTGCGGCGTTGGCGTTGTTTGCACCGTCGAGGGCGAGATGGCAGAGTTCGACGTCGTCGCAGTTCGCGAGGACGATCATGGGCGCGGGCTTGTCCGCCACGAATCGGAGGATCGTCTCGTCCCGGCCTGCGCCGCGGAGACAGGTTTTGGACTTCGGGGCGACGGGTTTCGTGATCGTGTAGGTTCCCTCGGGCAGGAAGACGGTGTCGCCAGTGTTGGACTGGGCGATGGCGGCTTCGATGGCGGGAGTATCGGTGCCGGTGGCGGTGATGGTTTTGGCGGGGAGGGGATGGGAGGCCAAGAGGATCGTCAGCACTCCGAACGCCAACACCTCGGATTTCATGGTTCCTCTCCGGACGCCGCTCCGAAACACCCCCTGGGTGACTCCTTGCCTTCTACGGAAAGCCGGTGCGATAGTATAGAATGAGAGAAAGGGCAAAGCACGATGGGCGAGCTATTCGATCAGATCCGCAAGGCTGTTGCTGAACGACGGTATCTGATCGGAGTGCATGCGGCGAATCGATTGGAGGAACGCAACATTCCGGACTGGCAGGTCGTTGTGGGCCTGCCGGACGGTGAGTTGGTCCGTGAACGCCCGCATGACAAGCCGAATGCAGCCGTGGAGGTCAGTGAACTACTTGCCGACGGGACGCCTGTCACGGCTGTGTGGTCTTGGCTCCCTCGATTGCAGATCGCCAAGCTGGTAACAGTATACTACCTTGATAGGTGACCTATGAAGATCCCAGGACGACGTGTGAAGCAGACCCGCTGGGTGCATGCCGCCACTTGTGTTGTGCAGGTCGAGGTGGATGCGGTCATTCCGGAGGACGATCCTTCTGAGCCCTGCTTCGAGCCCGACGCCGTCGAGTTCCTCAGAGAAGTCCATGAGCATGCCCAGGCGGGGGATATCGACTGGCTGAAGCGGGTGGGGAAGGTCTTCATTGCCGCTTCCGCCTAGGTTGCACGCTTCCTACCTTCCGTCTGAATGCCGCTCCTTCGCCCGCACAGCGCCCCCTCATCTGAACCGAATCGAGTATAGGTCTGCGTCCTTCATTACGAACCGGAGTCGCACGGGGGTGCCGGCGAGTTTGGCGAGGTCGGGGCCGGTCTTCCAGGATACGACTCGTTCGATCTCGTCGCCGATGATCTCGGTGGCTTCGGCGAGGGTGTGGCCGGGGATGGGTTTGCCGGCTTCGGTTTGGATTTCGACTTTGACGTAGCCAGGGGCGCTGGTGGCGTAGTTGATGACGAGCTGCTTGCCCTGGAAGGTTAGCGGCTTGGTGAGGAGCTCGCCGCCTGCGTACGGGGCGTTTACGGAGACGAAGCCGTCGGTTCGCATCGTGTATCGGAGGAGGTGGTGGGAGGGCTGGCCGTTGTGGCGGCGGACGTACATGGACATCTCGGCGGGGCCCGTGGGGACGACGCCGAGGGCGGGGTAGTTACCGCGCGAGACCCAGTTGCGCAGGCCGATGCCGGGGCGGACGAAGGCCTCCATGAACGTTCGGGCGTAGTCGAGGCCACCGCGGGAGCTGAGCAGCACGACCTCGGACGTATCGTCCTTGAGCCAGTACTTCAGGTCGATGCCGAGCTGGGTCAACTGCGCGTCGGTTAGGACGCGCCGTGCCTGCATGAAGCGGGCGGCGGTGGCGATGTAGATGTGGGGGGCGCGGAAGTAGGGGGCGGTCTGGTTGGTGTAGAGGTGTTCGGGGGGCGTATCGCCTGCCTTCATGGCCCGGGGGCTCGTCCAGTGGATGAAGTCCTTGGAGGTTGCGCGGCTGATCCAGCGGACGCCGGACCAGGTTCTGAAGTAGCAGACGTAGCGCTGCTCGTACTCGGACCAGAAGGCGACGTTCTGTGAGTCGAAGGCGCCTTTGGTGATCACGGGCTTGTCGCTGAGCTTGGTCCAGTGGATGCCGTCGGGGGAGACGAAGGCGACGAGTCCGCTCTTGTCGAGTCCGGCGAGGGCCTTGTAGCGTTGTGCCGGGGGGACGCCGGGTTTGGTGTCGAGGAAGGGGCTAAAGTTGTGGGAGAGCGGGGGCATTTCGGCGAGGATGACGTTGTTGTCCTTCGTGCCGTTTCGCTCGTAGAGGCCTAGATTCGGCTTGGTCCAGTGGATGCCGTCGTTACTCTCGGCGTAGCAGGTGCATTCGGCCGCGGATCCGTCGCCGGCCGGTGGCATGCCTCGGTAGTACAGCTTGTACTTGTCGCCGTCCTTGATGACGGTGCAGTAGCCAGCGTGGACGTTTTCCCAGGGCTTGTCGAACTTGACGGCGATCTCGGCGGGGGTGGGGTGATGGAGTTTGAGCTTGGCGTCCTTCAGGGAGTCGATGAGGTAGTCGTCGACGAAGAGCTCGAGGCGGGAGCCGATGTTCCTGGTCTGTTGCTCGACGTTGGCCATGAGTGGGCGCTGGGGCGTCGGTTGAGGGGGGCGCTTGGGCAGGGCCGCGGCGCCCTTTGCCGCGAGGGTGCTGACTTCCGCGGGCGTGAGGGCTCTGCGGAGGACGAGGACGTCGTCGGCATAACCGCGGAGTTGTTCGTTCGCGCCGCCGCCGAGGTCTTCGCCGAAGCGGAGATTGTCGGCCAGGAGCACGAGGCCGGGGTCGACCTCGCCGCGGCCGACTTCCTTGCCGTCGAAGTAGAGTGCCACGTTGCCGTTGTCGTAGGTCATGGCGAAGTGGTGGTATTTCCCGTCCGTGGGGAGTTGATCGACGTCGGATTCGATGGTTTGGGCTTTGAGGACGGCGCGCAGGCCGTTGACCTGCTTGCCGCTGGGGTCGAAGTCGAAGATCAGCTCGGTGTCCAGGGCCGGCCCGCCGCCGCGATAGCTGGTGAAGAGGCGTGTAAGGCCCTTGTTTTCGTAGTCTACATGCGCGGCGAGGGTGAAGGTCGAGCCTAGCTGGGTGGTGGCGGGGATCTCGATGGTGTCCCAGGCGGTGTCGCCGCCCTTGAATCGGGCGGAGCCCGTGCCGAAGGCGGCGTCGGCCTTGTCGGCGCTCAGCGAGACGTCATTGTGGAGCGTTCCGTTCTGGGGGCCGTCGGACGTCCACGTGTCCTTGACCGTGGGGGCGGTGTCGCCTTCGAACGTGTAGAGGATGCCGCCGTCGGGGATCAGGGGCTTGACGCCGTCGCCGGCGGCGAAGGAGTAGATGGAGGCGTTCTTCAGTACGAATCGCAGGCGGATGCGCGTCTGCGTTTCGGGCAGCGTCTTGTGGGCTTTCCAGGCCACGGGGTGGTCGACGCTGTCGCCGGTGAGGGGTGTGGAGTCGTCGCGGCTATAGCCGGGCACGACCTTGCCGGACTCGTCGAGGACCTCGGCTTTGAGCCAGCCGTCATTCGCCTTGTAGTTAGCGCGGAGGATCCCGCGTGCGCCGGTGAGTTCATGTGTGGTCACGGTGCCGGGGGTATCGCCGGCGTCGAGCGAGGCGAATCCGTCCTTTCGAAGCGTGGCCAAGCCGACCGAGGCGGTTGCCTTGCCGGCGCCATGTCCCACGTCGAAGCCGCCGTACCAGAGCTTGATCGTGTCGCCCTCGACGAGGGGGTGGTTCGTCGTGAAGATCATGCCGTCGTCCCACGCGCCATTCGGCCCGGTCGGCAGGATGGGGGCTCGCGGCGGCTCTTGGCGGACCCAGTTGATTCCGTCTCGGCTGCTGACCAGCTCGACGAAGATCGGTCCGTCGTTCTTTCCGTCGGTGATGCGGAAGATCCAGAGGAAGCCGATGTACATCGACTCGTAGGCGAATGCGGACAGACCGTAGAAGTCGGTGTGCTGGCCGGCGGTCTTGACCCAGCGGTCGTCGTAGGGATCGGGGATGAGGACCATCGTCGTCTCCGGCCAGGCTTCGAAGCGGGTGGTTTCGGTGAAGCCGGTGCAGCGTCTTCGGTGACCGCGGACGGTGGTGAACTTCTTGGGATAGCCGATGTATCGCTTGGTGTGCGGATCCCAGACGAAGTTGCCGACGTCGCCGGGGTCGCGGAGGATCGGGTTGTGTGGGAGGGTGGTCCAGCGGATGCCGTCGGGTGAGGTGGCGCCCCAGTAGCCGCTGATCGTGTGATCCGGGGGGGTCCGGCCGTAGTCGAAGTTGATGAGCTTGTAGCGGCGCGTCGGGTCGGTCTCCCAGGGGGTGTGGATGACTTGCGGCGTATGGTCCTCGCGCGTGCGGCGGAAGAGGATGTTGCTGTTTTTGGAGCCCTTGTAGTCGACGAAGCCCAGGTCGGGCTTGTGCCAGCGGATGCCATCGTCGCTGGTGGCGTAGAGGATTCGGTACTCGCCCGCCCAACTGTGATACCACATGCGATAGCCGGCGCCGCTGTCGGCCGGCAGGACGGTGCCGTAGACGTAGGCGGTGGTGCCTTCCCAGGGCTTGTCGGCCTTGAGGACGGGGTTGGCGGGGTGCTTGTCGAAGGCGTGGTAGACGCGTGTGAGGTCGGTCTTTTCGGCGACGATTCCGTCGTCGACGAAGAGCTGCCAGGGGCCGGTGAGGTCGCCCAGTTGTCGGGGCGCGGTGATCGCGGCGGGGGCAGACCCCGTCGACGCGCACACAGCGGCCAGAATGACGGTAGATCCAGACATCATGAATCGCATGGTTGCTCCCTCCGTCAGAAAGAGATCCGGAGATGGTACCCGGGCACTGATGCCTACACCACCCTGCCGCAAACGAGACTAGTTGCGTCCGCTTGACCGGCGACTGCCTACTTCCGACGATGTGCTCTCAGCATGCCAGACCGTGTGATCTGGGCTTATCGGGGATACAGAGGGAGGTCGATATGGTGGCCGAGAGACGACTGGTTTCAGGCCTGCTGCTGGCGATCCTCTCGAGCGGCGCTGCCGCTTTCGCCGAGACGGGCGCGGCCGGACGGACCTCTCAGGGACTTCGCCTGCATTTCTGGGACGAGCAGGACGTCCATGACACCTACGGGAAGCTCGTCTTTCGGACGGAGCCACTGAGGGATTTGGGGCGGGCGCCTGGGTATCCGGTGATGCGGTTTGGGTGCACGGCGCCTCGGGAGGCGGGGGGCTGGTGGGTGTACGGCTGGTCGTGCTTCAGCGACAAGGGGCGGTTCGAGCCGAAGAGCGGGATGAAGGTGATCCGCTGCTGGACCGTGGATGGTGTTCGGTTCAACGAGGCCGAGGAGGTCTTTAGGGATACGAGCCAGGCGTGGCTCGGGTTTACGAATATCGTTCGGCGCGAGACGGACGGGACGCTCTTTATGTTCCCCTGGGCTCGGGACGCCAAGGGGCACGCGCTGCTGGCGTATTCGAGCTCGGACGGCAAGGCGTGGAAGCTGTTGGCGAGCCCCGCTTATCGGGACCACGACGCCATGTGCATCATCTGGGACGGGGCGCGAGCGAGGCTCGTCAACTACCAGACCACGTATCAGAGCTGGAAGAAACGTTACCCCGACAACGTCGGCGGGGACATTCGACGGGTCATATCGATTCGCACGTCGTCCGACGGCGTTCGATGGGAGCCGCCGGGCGACTACGCGTATCGGGAGGATCCCTGGCGAAGCAAGCTCTGGACGCCTGACGAGCGGGATCCCGAGGAGCTGGAGTTCTACCGGATGTGCGTCTTCGTCCATCAGGGGCGATACGTCGGGCTGATGTGTCTTTACGCGCCTTCTCCGCAGATCGCCAACACCCGCAAGAACACGAAGCACGGCCCGGGGCTGGGCAGCCAGTGGTGCTTCAGCCGGGACGGGTTGATGTGGTCTCGTCCCGATCGCGAGACCGACGCCAACGCCGAGGTGAGCTACGTTCCGCTCCAGGGAGCGATCCGGGCGGGCGGGATGCTGCGGTTCTATGCTGGGATCGAGGGCGATCTGACGTGCGGCGTTTCTGAGGATCGGATCTTCTGCGTCTTCTGCCGAGCCAACGGCGAGTTCTCCAGCAGTGCGTTTGAGGTGCCGAGGGGTGAGCTACTCTTGAACGCATCGGCGAACCGGTACGACTCCTATGTGATGGTGGAGCTCCAGGACGAGGCCGGTAAGGTCATCCCCGGGTTTGAGAGGGAGAAGTGTGTTTTGATGGGGATTGACGGGACGGCGCTGCCGCTGCAGTGGGGCGACAGGTCGGCCGGGGAGTTGGCGGGGCGCGTGGTCCGCGCGCGGGTGTGTTTTCGCGACGCGCGGATCTACGGCTTGCACACAGACGGAGTCCGATAGGATCGCGCAGACACCGCCTCAACTCGCCGATAGCATATTTGTCCCGCATCATCTGTGGGAGCAATGCCATGATGAGAGAGGAAGCTCGGATGTGCCGACTTGACCGTGTCTCGAGACACGGACTCAGCGTGTTGTGCGTTGTGGGGACTACTGTGATGGGAAACGTTGCCGCTGGCGAGGTAGTGAGCGATGCGCTGATGTGGATCGATGCCGGCGAACAGACGCCGGACACCTATGTCGCCTTTCGCGGGCGGTTTGCTTTGGAGCGTGACGCGGAGGTGGAGCTTCGCACGCTGGGATCGGGTTGGTACGTGGTCTGGCTGGACGGCGAGTACGTCGAGGAGGGCCCGGCGCGATATCCACTTCGGCATCCTGAGTACGAGAGCCGTCGAATCCGACTGGCCGCCGGGGGGCACGTGCTGGCGGTTCAGGCGCATCACCTCGGCGTGACCACGCGGATGCTTGTCGACATGCCGCCCTTCGTGCTGTGCCAGGTGATCGTCGAGGGCAAGGAAGTGCCTGTGCAATGGAAGTGCTCGCGACTTGGGGGGTATCACTCGCAGGTTCGACGGATCAATCCTCAGCTTGGGTGGATCGAGTGGTGCGATACGCGGCAGCTTCCCGACAGGTGGCGGATGCCGGGCTTTGACGACGCGGCCTGGACCCCGCCGGTGGCGGCCAAGACCAAGATCGGCCCGATCCGCCGGGCGGACCTCGCGCCGGTCCGGCACATCACGCATGCCGTCAAGGCGATCGCCGAGGGTCCGCTGGCCGAGACGTTCGGCTACGAGCTTGACGACATACCGGCCCGGTTCTTTCTGCGCGACTTGGCCCGCGGGGATCTGCCGGCTCAGGGCGTCTGGCGGCGATACGACCTGGGACGGGTCCGCCTGGCGCGGCCGCGCTTCGTGATGGACCTGCCGGCGGGGGCGATCGTCGAGTTCGCATACTGTGAGGCGCTGGCGCAGGGGCGGATCTCGCCGTACATCACGCTGTCGGCCGGGGCGTCGTGCAACCTGGACCACTACGTCGCGCGGGGCGGGGAGCAGGAGTTCTTTCCGCTGACGCCCAAGGGCGGAAGATTCGCCGAGGTGCACGTACTGGCCGATCCGAATCGCGTCAAGTTCGTTCGCGAGGGGTTCGTCGAGCGGTGCTACTACGACGCGCCGCAAGGGGCGTTCACTTGCGGGGATCCGCTGCTCGATCGGATCTGGCTCACCGGCGTGGAGACGCATCGGGGATGCGCCGAGGACGCCCTGATCGACAATCCGACTCGGGAGCGCGGCCAATGGACGGGCGACGTCGTGTCGGTCGGGATGGACATCAACGCCGTTGCGTATTCGGATCTGCGTCTCTGCCGACGGGGTCTGGTCCAGAGCGCGTACTCCGCCCGTGAGGACGGGCTGATTGCGGGCCTCTGCCCCGGTGGACCGGCGTTCCTATCAACGTATGCCCTGCAGTGGATCAATGCGTGCGTGCACTACTGGGAGCTTACCGGTGACCGGGCGCTGCTGGAGGAGATGTATCCCTATGCGGTGCGGAACCTGGCGGTGTTCGAGAAGCTCGTAGGTGATGACGGGCTCAAGGACGGCGCCGGGTGGGCGTTCGTGGACTGGGGATACGTCCGCAGCGAGGGGCCCACCGACGTGGCCGTGAACCTTCATTTCATTTCGGCGCGGCGTGAGTTCGCCCGATGGTGTACGGTTCTCGGCCGCAACGACGAGGCGGCGCGCCATGCCAAGCTCGCGGAGCGAATCGGCTCGATCATCGGCGATCGACTCCGTGGGGCGCTGGCGGATGCGAAGAAGGGGTGGCCGTCGATCGGGTACCACGTTGCGGTTCTGGCGCTACGGCTCGGGTTGATCGGCAAGAAGGACGAGCCGGACTGTGTTGGGTTCATCAAGTCGCACATCCTGGACTGCTTTCCGAACCGCGCGGACGCGCCTCGGCTTTCGGCGCCGGACGCGAACAACCGGCGGCTGATTACGCCGTACTTCGCGCATTACGCCTTCGTCCCGCTGATCGAGCGGGGAGAGATGGACTTCGTGCTGGATCAGTACCGCACGTGCTGGGGCTGGGCGCTCGGGGGCGGACGAACGACGTGGATCGAGGTCTTCGACACGCGATGGTCCCACTGTCACCAGTGGGCGGGGTGCCCTACGTGGCAGCTCTCGCGGTACGTTCTGGGGCTGCACACGCGGTTCGATCTCGGGATGAACCACTTCGTGCTCTCGCTCATTCCCGGATCGCTCCGCGAGGGCAGAGGCACGCTGCCGATGCCTGACGGCGGGTCGATTCGCGTCGAGTGGTCGCGTAAGGACGACGGCATTCACTACACGCTGGTCGCCGACAGGCCCGTCTGGCTGCACTTGGGAGATGAGGCGGGCAAGATCGAGGCGGTGAGCGGTCGGTATGAGACCGTTTTGCCTGGAGCAGCAGGGGGCAAGAAGTAACCAGATTATCCTCGGCAGTTGGCCGATGTGAGTGCGATGGCTCGGAGCCTTGGGTTCCGAAGCTCCAGATCGAATTCGCGTCCCCCACCTCTGAAGAGGTGGGCCACCCACTGATGTGTGGGACCGTGGCGGCGATCAGGAGACAGGAGGACGACGATGACGGTTCAGGCGGAATGTGTCGTGCTGACGATGAGGGTCCTCGTGCTGGTTGGGGTGTTGAGCGTTGCTGAGGCCGGCACGGTGCCCTATCACCAGCAATGGGACGTCAAGCTGGCCTCGCTCGATCCCGAGGAGGTGCTCAGCAAGCTCGACCTGGCGCGTCCCGGGCTCGAGGCGGTCAAGGCGGCTGCGGGACAGGGGGATCGGATCAAGGCCCTGGGGGCGCTGCTCGACTACTACCGAAGGAAGTACCCCCTGCCGCCGAAACCGAAGACGCTCCCGACGGACGCGATCCAGGAGGCCGACCGGACGGTCAAGCACGTTTTCCAGTGGGGGCCGTATGAGGCGGCGGACTACGGCGAGACGGTCAATTGGGAGTGGGATCCGCGCGGGGACATCGAGTGGGTGGCAGCGATCTATCGTTTCTATTGGGCGCCGGCGTTGGCGGAGGCGTACGTCGCGACGCGCGACGAGCAGTACCCCAAGGCGTTCGTCGAGCTGACGGCCGACTGGATCGCCAAGCACCCGCTCGATCGGCGCAACAAGGCGCACCCGGTCTACAAGTCGTGGAAGGGCTTCGCCTGGCTCGACATTCAGACGGGCATCCGCGCCACGCAGATCTGCGGCGTCTTTCCGGTGCTCGTTCACGGCAAGGCGTTCACGCCGGAGTTCCTGGGCGTGCTGCTGGCCAGCATGTACGACCACCAGGTCAAGACCGAACGGATTCCCATGGGGATCGTTCACAACAAGGCGATCTTCGAGCAGCGTGGCTTCGTCAACATCGCGTACACGTTCCCCGAGTTCAGGGAGTCGAAGCGATGGGTGAAGCTCGCTCTCGAGCGGGCCCAAGAGAATCTGCTTGCCCAGACCACGCCGGACGGGGTGCAGCGCGAGTGGTCCGGGGGCTATCACGTCGGCGTGCTTCGCGACGCGGTCGAGATGGCGGAGCGTGCCTCGACGTTTGGCATTCAGGCGCCCAAGGCCTATCACGAGCGGATTGCCCGGATGTTCGACTACATTTTCTGGATCGCGACGCCCGATCTGGGCTTCCCGATGTTCGGCGACTGCGGCCGGTCGGAGAACTTCGCCAAGAAGCGTTCCAACGGCAGTCTCTACTCCAAGCTGCTCTGGGGCACGCAGGTCACGGGGGATCCGAAGTACGCGGCACGGGCCGAGCTCGACCTGGCCAAGCTGCCCAGGCAAACGAGCTTCGCGTTCAGCGACGCGGGGATGTACGCGATGCGGTCGAAGTGGGGACCGGATCAGGTCTATATGGCCCTGCACTGTTCGCCGCCGGCGCTGACGGGGCACGACCAGCAAGACAACGGTACGTTCGAGCTTTGCGCGCTGGGCCGGTGGCTGATGACGGACAGCGGTTACTACACGTACGGTCACGACGAGCGGGGTCGCGCGTGGCACCGGCAGACGAAGGTCCATCAGACGCTGACGCTCGACGGCAAGAACACGCAGGTGGCGGGCAAGGAGCTGCTGTGGCACACGTGTCCGGAGTTCGACGCGCTGGTCGTGGAGAACGCATCGTACCCGAAGCTCCGACACCGGCGGAGCGTGTGGTTCGTCGGCAAGCGGCTCTTCGTGCTGCTCGACGAGGCAATCGGCGAGGGCGAGGGCCGGCTCGATCTCCACTTCCAGATGGCCCCCGGTGACGTCCAGATCGACCAGGCCGGCAAGCGAGCGACTACCCGCTTCGACGACGCGAACGTTCTCGTCTGGTCGGCCCCGTCGATCCCGGTGACGCTCATCGAGGAGGAGGGCTGGTTCGCCTGGTCGTACGGCAAGCGGAAGCCGAGGACGGCGTTTGCGTTGCGACACGAGCGGGGCGCGCCGGCGGTGTTCGTCACCGTGCTGCTCCCCTATCGCGGCCGCGACGTACCCGAGGTGTCGTGCGAGCTTCCGTCTTCGTTCGTAGCGGGCGCAGATCGTTTCGAGTTGACGGTTCGAGCGCTCGGGCAATCGTGGCGGGTCGGGCGCGACCTGAAGGCACGCGAGGCTTGGTGCGGGCAGGCGGCAGGCGGTTCCGGAGGGTGAGGCAGCCGCCCTCTGCCGGTCTCAGAAGATCTGCATCATCCGCGCCGTTCGCAAGCCGAGCCGCCACCGGGATGCGGTGTCTTATCGATCGGCCGGTTCGACGCTAACGTCTGGGAAGTCGATCAGCCGCAATTGCCAAGCGATCTGTTCGAACTCGGTCGGGCGGTCCTCGGCATAGAAGAAGAATCCGCCATCCAGCCCCTCTGCGACCCACTTGCGCGCGACGTCGAGCCAGATAGAGCGGCGGGTCCTGGCGAACGCCCCGCCACCGTAGAGGTCGCCCCAGAGCTTGGCGTTCGTTCCGGCGATGGCGGCCTTGTATCGCGTCAGCGAGAGGCCCTTGAGATAGCCTGCTCGCCCCATGCTGCACGCCATGACGCGGTTGATCCAGCCGCTGCGTGACCACATGCTTAAGGCCGAGACGAACTCCGGGAAGTCGCCGCGATAGTCGGCGCCGTTCCTCTCGTGGTACCGATATGACGGTATCCGTGTGGCGATCAGGATGCAGTGACCTCGTTTTGTCTCGGCGGCGCGTCGGACATCGTGGATTCGGTGCATGACTTCGACCAGCGACGGTTCGTCGAAGGCCCTGTTGCTTGCGAATCTTGCGAAGTCGAGGTGAACGCCGTCCACGTCGTACTTGGTCAGAAGTTCGGTCGCGATCGCCACCACATAGTCCCGAACCGGGGGTTTGCGGTAATCGAGGAACTGTCCGTCCTTCTTGCAGAGGTAATCCGGATGCTCTCGGATCGTCCTTTCTCTCATCTCGCCCTTGTAGGAGATGTTCATGCCCAGGTCGGCGAACACCTTCAGGCCGGCGGCGCGACCCTCGACAACCGCGACGGCCATCGGGTCGCCCTGAGCCATCCAGGCCGACCACTTGGCCGCCGGTCCGTGGGGGCCGTGCTCGTCCTTCGGCAGGTGCCGCTCGACCACGTCGCTGTGGTACCACGCCTTGGAGCCGGCGCGAATGGCATGCACGTAGACGTCCGTGCAGCCGCGAACTCGGTTCAGCCGCATCTCGTTTCGCACGTGATCCACCAGTGTCAACGAGGCGGGCTCGTAGTGACACGGCGTGCACGGTTCGACGTATCCCGCGAACGGGCGCCCTTCGGTTCGCGCCAACTCTCGGACGCGCTTGAAGTGGGCCACCTCGTCATCGGCCATCGGGACGAATCGGACGTACCGGACCGATACGTCACGCCAGTATCGCGCCCCGCCGCAGGCTAGACAGACGTCCTGGCCGGATAGGTCCGCGCTCTTGATGTAGAGATCCTGCAGCAATTGCGGCTTCGGAACGCTCGGGGGCATGTGGTATTCGGGAATCGGGTACTTGATCTGCTCGGTCGAGAGCCAGAACTGGAGGGAGCCATAGGCTTCCATACCGAGGTAGATGCGGTGCCAACCTTTCAGCTTCGGGCTAAGCACGAGCGGCGAAACGCTCGCTTCGTCGATCTGGTAGATAGGATAGCGGCCGCCGACGATCTCTTTCTTCGTCAGCCGGACGCTGAGCGATTCGACGGTCGGGAGCTTCTTGCCCTCGGATCGCAGCGTCCACGGCCGAGGCAGCGAGCCGCCCGCAAGCCGGGCCACGTTACGTCGGTCGATGACGAACACGTCGCCGGTGCCGCGAAGGTCGATCGTCTGCCGGCAGATGAGCTTGTTCGACGCGTAATCCAGGAGCCTCAGTTCGGCGTGGTCCCTTGGCATGTCCAGGTCGAACCAGTAGTCCCAGACGCACGGCTCCTGACCGGGCGGGATCTGCCCGTCGGTCGCGCCATGATTCCACCGGACGGCATCACATGTACGCCAGGCGTCGGCGCGGGCGCCGACGTAGATCGTCGCGGTGTGCCATGATTGGCCGTCATCGGCCGAGTACTGAACGGCAAGCGGTACGTCGCGCGGCCCGCGAATCTCGATGAGACGATCCGAGCGGTCACGGCAGGTGCCGACGGTCATCGCGTTGGGAGAAGAGGCCGGGGGCGAGGCGGCAGCGCGATGCCGCCCGCAGGAGTATGCCGAGACCAGGCAAAGCATGATCGACAGTCTCAGATCGACGCGTCGCATGAGGACTCCCGCCTCCCCCGCTCTCGGCAGGCCGGGCCGGGGGCCTCGGGAAGATGCCCCGCGGCGCGGGGGAGGTGATAGATTACCGGACTGCTCCGGCGGCATACAGCGCCACGCGGGAGCCGCAAGCCTTGGACGCGTGTGGCAGCCGTCCGGCCAGAACAAGTAAGAAGTCCCCGTCGGACGTGTCAACGCCCCGAACGTCGGTTATACTATCGGCGTGTGCAGGAGCGCGATGCCCGGCGGGCCCTGGCGCCGCGGCGTCGAGCGGTAGGGCACCGGATGGGACCTAGGCATCGTGCCGACATCACCATGCCACCGTAGCTCAATTGGCAGAGCAGCGGTTTTGTAAACCGCAGGTTCCCGGTTCGAGTCCGGGCGGTGGCTTTGAAGTAATAGTCTTCCTCCCAAGGACTTAATATTCATCTTTACCGGCTCGAATTAGGCAGAAAAGGGCGTTTTTCCCAAATGCGCCCCCAAATGCGCCCCTCTTGTGCATTTTCCGTTGCAGGTCACTTCTGAGTGACGGGCTAGCACGGTATGTTCTCGCCGCTGTTCGGCTGCTTGGGCGATTGCTCCTCCACGGTCGGATTGCCCGTGAGATGAGGGCAGTCCTGACTGTGGACTCTCACGGTGGGAGACGGAGACAGCCGACGGGATTCGTGCTAGGCGTGCCGGACTCGGAGGACAGGTTGCTGCCGGGTACCGGTTGCGTAACGCTCAGATACCTCGCGGGCCACGGCGATCTGATCTCGACGCACCTTCGAGTAGTACTTGATCGTGGTTTCGAGAGACGCGTGCCCGAGGATCTTCTGTACCGCGTGAGGGGCCACGCCACCTTCCAGCAGATTGGTGCAACAGGATTTCCGGAGCGAGTGGAAGGCGCACCGCGGAACCTCTGCCGCCTTGCACAGGCTCGTGAAGTTCTTCAGCAGGTTGTTGATCAGGGGTCGGCAGACGCCCCAAGGCAGACTGCTGAGAGAGAAAGCGCTGACAGATGGGTGAGAGCTAACACGGTGTCTACTCTCCTTGCCTCTCAGCGGACACCGCGCCGAGACGCTCCAACATCTGCGACGCACGGCGAGCGTAGACGTTGGATGGCTTTATGGCTGCGGCCTCGGACAAGTGCTTCCGGGCTTGGACGATGTCTCCAGATTGGAGACACAACCATCCTGCGGCAACGCCAATTCGCGATCTCCCCAAGCTACCTGATTGCCATGCATGAGCATCCTTGGCCAGAACCAAACCCTCCTCAAACTTGCCCTGTGATCCCGCGGCCATGATTCGGACGGCACGTGCCTCAGCGAGCTGTTCGGAGCTTCTGCTGTGTTCCTCCACATCACGTGCCCGGCGATCCGCCGCGTCGTAGTTCCCCTCTTGAAGCAACCTTGAGGCTAGCCACAGACTGACCGACAAGCGATAACCGGCTTGGAAGCGATCATCCATCAGCGCGAAAAGCCGATCGGCACGTCGTTCGCAACCTTCCGTGGCGTAGATCCTCGCCAACGCATTCCACGAGCAATCTAGATTGCGCGCCCAGCTCCTATGCGAAGGGAGTCCTACAAGCATGACGCGTCGCACCAAACCCAAGGTCGTATCCTCTCCCAGACTGCCCGCGCTCTGAAACAGATGCTGGATCAGGAGTAGATAGGCCTCGGCCGCCCCGTCGGCTTCGTCGGTCAGGCCTGCTGTATCGGTCCTCTTCCGACTCTCCGACACGAGAGTTTCATCGCCCGGCGATGCTGCCGCCTTGTCGCCACACGCGGGTGCCGGGAGGTACCCATTCTTGAAGACACTGACCAGACAACGCAACCTAGCAAGCTTCCTCGGAGAATCAGGGGAGCCACTTCGCTCGGCGGGATCCAGGAGCCCTAGGGCATCGTCGCACTTGCCTTCGTGAAAGGTCGTAGAGACGCGACAGAGTTGGGCCGTCCCACGGTTCTGTTTTCGAGCCAGTTCAACCAGCTTGATCGGGGGAGGCCAATTGCTCAGCCTTCCATGCCACACGGTCTCTTGGTCATCAGGTGTCTGTAGCTGGCCGTCTGGTCCAGACGGGCCTATCACAAGGTAGCACTTGAACTTCAAGGCCTCTTGTGCGTCCAATCCTACTTGGTTGATCAGCGTAGCCAGGGATGTGATGCGACGGTTGACTGTGGCGTCAGTTCCCTCGGTACCTTCGGCATCCTCCTCTGGAGATCGCCCACAAGCCATCTCGGCGACGTACAACCTGAGGAGCCAAGGGACGAGTCCCCGCAATTCGCGATGCTGACCTACTCGCTCGACGAAGTCATCCAGCATGAAGGTTGTGCCGGGCCCCTCAAGCAAGGCCCGGTAGTGCCCTTCGGCAAGCAACTGGCTCGCCTCCGGCAGAGACCCGGCCTCTCCCAAGAACGCCAGCACCTGCCCGAAGGAAGGTGACAGGACCGGCCTGCCCATGAGGGAACGTGCCATTTGAATGGCCTTCTCGCCGTCGCCACCTCCGGCCAGCACACGCAGTTTTGCCGCAAGACGAGCACTCTCCCACTCCGGCGGAAGCTCGGCATCCTTGGTGCGCTCCAGGCAGTCTGAAGCATCCTGCAGATCCCCTGCCCTAGCAGAGGCATAGGCCCGAACCAGCAGGCCCCTCGTGATCTCGGGGCCATCGCCCTCAAAACACGGGGCAATCAGGCTGTGGTTCAGGAACTTCGATAGGCTCTGCCACACTACGGGGGGCCTTTCCCGAATCCGATGCGATCCGTCCATCAGATAGTGCGCAACAGCGTGCGGAATCTCTAGCTTCATGGCGGCACGGAAGTCCTCAAACGGCAACTCGCGCCGGTCCCGCACACTCCCCAAGGCCTGAAGGAAGTTCTGTAACCACAGAGGGTAATCTCCCGGCGTCTTGATATTCAGACACCGCAAGATCAGCCAGCGGGAGAATTGACGGTTTGTCTCTCTGTAGGGCGCGTAGGCCTTCGGTGTCAGCGCGCACAGCTTGGCGGCATCCACCCAGAGCAGCATTCCCGCCGCCATCGCAGGGCATCTCGCGTCACCCGCAAGCTTCGTTGCCAGGATCGAACGGGCCAGGAAGTCCACCGGCCGAGACGCATAACTCGCCTTGATGTCCCGATACGCAACCAGAAACGGCCTGTAGCCGTCTTGGCCGCGGTAGCGACGTGCCAGTTGGTCCCATTGAGGTCCTTTCGGAGCACTCAAACCGTCCGAACGAAGCGGCTCGACCCAGACCTCTATCTCGCTCACAAGGGTTCCCGGCTTGCTTGAGACAGGTCTGCTCGCTGCGGCGCTCGGAGTACTAGCAGCATACATGCACGCGCAGGCACCGATTACCCAAATCACACAACACCTCCGAACGACTCCCGTCGGTCTCCGTGGCAAGAAGACCTTGCTTCGGCAACTACTGCTGTTCACTATCCGGTTCATCATCTGCCCAAGACGCTCACCTCAGATCCCTCTCAATCAAGGCCTAAATCGCGCGTTGCGCTTCCTGGGCGATCTCAGGCGCCAGCGTCTCACATCGCTTCTCCTCTGACCGCCCCCTTCATTCGGGATCTTATCGGGAGACTACTCGGTCGCGGCTGGCGTTGACAGCATTCGTAACGCCTCTTTCCGGACGCGGGGGTGCTCATCATTGACCATTGCTACGATGTCAGCCGCCACTTTGGTGCCCTCGTCGACGCGACTTCCGTGGCAGGTACGTATCATCCCTGGTTCGTCTCGCACGGGTCGGCACTCCAGCCCGTCATTGGCCGCGATGCTTCTGAAGCTTCCTCCTGCAAGCAGATCGCAGGAGTTTGTCCTGAGAATCGACATTGGCCTCCCAGACCTCGACGAGTTTCGCCATCAGCTCCGGCTTCGTCTTGGCCGCTCCCTCCAGCGACCTAATCGCCTCCCTCCTGAATCTGGCCTCGGGATCAGACTTGGCGACGAAGGCCATAATCTCCAGCGCCGGATCGGCGACGACGTCGTTGCTATAGGTGAAGTGATGCAGGGCCTGTAATGCATAGGATCGAACCGACTTCTTCTCATGATCGATGTGGCCGGCCACCATTTCGAATTGCGAGTATTCCCCTCCTCTCGCCAGAAGTCCAGCTATTCTCAGCTTCGTCATAGGCAGCTTCTTGATCACTTGGTCCTTTAGCATGCCCTTCACTGTCTTGAGCCATTCCCTATTGCCACAATCGCAGAGCCCCTCGGCAGCTTGGAGTCTCACAGTGAAGTGGCGCTTCTCGTCCGTGACAATCTCGAGAAACTTCGGTGTCATTGAGGCCAGTCTCCTAAGTCGGAGCACAGCCATCGCAGCATAGACCTGGCGGGGGTCGTCAAGTAATGCAATAACCACACTGTCGGGCGCGTCCTTCTTGAGACCCATGGTCCTCAGGATGCGCTCCTCTGGCGTTTCACACTCCCAACTCGCCGGGGCTGTGCTCGTAGCGGCCAAGGTCACGGACGAGCCAGCAGAAGACGCACAGAAGAGAATGAGCAGTATTCGGGTTCGGCCACTCTTCCTGACCATTCTACTTCTCCTCATATTGCGTTGACTGTATTATACATTGCGAACCATGACGATTCGCTCCAATCTGGCACACCCTTTACCGTGTCTTCTTCGGGGTTATGCCGCACCGGTCCTCGATGGAGTCAATAAGGGCATCGTAGACTACGGCCGCAGCTTCGGATGGTCCCCACTCAACCTGTGGTGCCAGCGCGGTCTCCGCATCGGTGAACGCTTGGTTCATAAGCGTCGCTATGGCATCCTCTCTCGTGCTTTCTGCGTCCTGGCAGGTCTTCGTCCAATAGTCGGAGCAGTCTATGATCGTACAATCAGCTTCGATTGTGGCTATAGCGGCATCCAGGGCATCAGTGTAAGCGTCTATCCACTCGGTCCGATGCTTCTCCTCATGGGCCACGATCGCGGCTTGACTCCAATAGACGTTACGTGGTGGCCCAGAACCCCCGTCATGAAGGTCGGCATCCCAGAGATCGTTAATGGCATCCAGTGCATTTGCGCAGGGTATGTCGTTCGGATTGGTGACGTCAACGTGGCCTGCGAACGGGCTGGTATGCACCTCGATCGTGCAATTGGTTTGAACGTTTGTAATCTGAGGCACCCAGGTGCAATTGTCGTACGCCATCTCAAGGTCGTAGGTCGCTTTGAAGGCGTCGGTATGCGTAACGCCCCAACCCGCAGTGTAGTTGAAGGTGGGGGCCGGGAGGGGGTCGGGCCAGTGCACACTGTTGTCATGGGCACCGGCGTCGTTGCAGCCGGACGGGAGAGTAACATTGGCAAAATCTTCCTCCTCGACTGCCGGGTCATTACGCGTGCTGCCATCGGCAAGGTGACTGCCAGTCATTGGGTCTGGCTTGTCATCCACCTGGACCTTGATCTTCACAGTGCCAGTACAAGGCGGCGCTGTCCAGTCGACGGTCGAGACCCCCTCGCCGGAAGTGGGGCTCGTAAACGTCCCCGTCTGCGGGTTCGACCCGACCGATTTCGACCACTCATACGTGAGAGTGTCATCAAATACCCCATCGGGATAGCATGGGGATGGGTCGCCGGAATGGGTATAACTCCGCTTATCCTTGTCCTCCGCCTGTACGCTATGCGTCGCATACCAGCACAGATCCGTATCCTCAACGGTCAGGGTCGCGGTGATGGGCGTGTGAGTATCCCACAAGTACGTGCCAAAGCAAACGCAGGGATAGGCCAGAACATGGCATATGAGCGCCGCTATGACATAGCTCTTCTGTTTCACCTTCGGTCTCCTTCCAGGCAACCCTCGTGTCAGCCTGAGATCCAAGCGGGGCGACCTTGCTCGACCACTATTGTTCCTCATCCGGTTCGTCCCCCTCAAGTGAGGTCCGTATCAAGTCACCCTCAATAAACGCCTGGATCGCCCGATCGGCCTCTTGAGCGACCTCCGGGGCTAACGTAGAGCACCGCCTCTTCACTATCCCCAGCAGTACGTATCGCTCTACCTCATCAGCGCTCTTGCAGATCGCGAATCCAGTGGCGTACACACGCTGCTTGAGACGCTCGAACCTTGCCTGCGCCGGGGTTCTGCCTCCCGCCGCCTCGGGAGGAACGTTGCCTCGCGGATCTATGCTGTCCACAACGCGTTCGACGGGTGTCAGATAGACGTCAAGGTGAAGGCCAAGGGCCACGCAAGCGTCGTCACGGCTACTGCCTGGGCGACAGCTTATCATCCCGGCCAACTGGGCCATCGAGAGCAACACTCGATACTCGTTCTTGGAATAGTGCTTGACAATGTGTTCGTAGATCGCCCTGGCCTTGTCGAATTGGTCTCGCCCTCTCTGGATCGCCTCAACATCAGTCTTGCTGAGATTGACGCCAAAAGCATTTGTCCATCCCTCAAAATGCGTAAGGCAGAGGTACTCAGCCATCTTCGTCTCTGCGGCCAGCGCTGCAACGTCATTCGGCGCCGGATGGCTGGCGAGAATCACGTCGTACTCCCGCTTGATGCCGATGTACGGTGAATCCGCGAACCACGTGACCTCCTCTGAGGCCGACGGCTTGCCCAGGCAGCATGAGCAAGGAGATGGCCACGCTATTTGATGTGCCACGCCCCCTGCGCATTGAGGGCCCTCGCAGCATCGATACCGCACCGACGCGAGCACTGTAATTGGCAAGACTCACTAGGCCTATCGCTCCCTAGTCAGTCCACACACTTACCGCTAGCACCAACGTGTTTCCTCTGCACGGGAGAACCGACCCTTTCGCTAATGTGCTTCGTAGGCCACTCTACTGTTCTGCTGCACGCACCTTCTTGAGAATCAGAGCCGCCTCCTTGCTGACTACTGGATGCTCGTCGCCGAGCATCTGCATGATGTCCACTTCCACGCTCGGATCCTTCGCCATGAGCCTTCCAAGAGACCTCACTACCTCCAACCTAACGAAGTAGTAGTAGTCGTCAGAGAAGACCGGGGCACCGAGAAGTGACCGGAGAAGTGGGATTGCCGATGCTTCCTGTGCTTCAGCAAGAACACGAAGGGCGCTCAGCCCGTCAGACAGATTCCGGTATTCCCCGTTCTTGATTTCCTCTGCAACTCGTTTGCAGAAGGCCTCAAGCATGGGGATTCCGCCCCTGTTGTCCATCCTCAGAAGCGCTCTCGTGGCGGCCAGGCGTACGATAGGCTGCTGATCAGTCAAGAGCTGCTCCAAGGCAGGAATGGCGGAGCGTTCCTGTTCCTCGCCAAGAAGGGATGCGCTATGGTATCTCAGCAGGACCGATTGGCTACACAGTAGTCCCGTCAAAGAAGCGGGACTGAGATCCTGTATGCCCCTGTTCTTCAGGATCTTACGGTGAAACTCCTTCATCATTGGGTTGCGTTTCGATCCGCGCCCCACGAGGCACGCAGACCCTGGAGCACTTCTCGCTGCACGTGCCAGCCCGAGCGATGCCCTGAGGGTCGTGGGCGAGGGTTGAGTGGCTGGAGCCTCATGTCGACCATCAGCCAGTTGGATGCCCTCCTGGCGGCGAGACGGCCCGTCCTCCCGGGCGTTGGGCGTGCCTGCCGTCACTTCGGCTGCGAGTGCCGGGAGTGGCCCAAGCAGCACGGGATCCCACACCAACGATAGCAGGATCAGCCAGGCACTGGTAGAAACTACCACCTGCTCACAACCAGGAGTGTTGTACATGCCGTTCCTCCCTAGCTGAGATCCCATCATATCACTCCTCATTTACGCGAGATGCACGAAGCAATGGCCCTGTGCTCAGCCATCGTCACGGGCACTTCGACCACAGAACCTGCAAGATCTGTTGATACACTGCCATCTCAGCGTCCTTCCGCGACATGGTGCGAATGAGTTCCTGGATGTCCTTCGGAAGGGGCGGCCGACCGGGCTTCCTCTGTCTCGACAGCTTGGTCCAGTGCTCCTTGAAGCGCCTTCGCTGCCAGCGAACAACCGTCTCGGGTTTCACGAAGACGAGTGCTTGCTTCCACTTGTCCCACATCCGAGCAAGAAGGCTCCACAACGCACGGTCGGCCGGCAATATCTTTGGCTTCTTCACGCTGCGCTGATACACGCAGAGCTGATGGCGTAGAGCCAGGTTTTCCGCGTACAGGTTCCAGCGGGTGCGGAAGAGGGAGATGATCGTATCCAAGACCAGACGGAGTACGCCCTGCATGCGACAGCCCTCACGTGGTGCACGAACGGAAGCCTATGGTACAATACTGGCGGAGTTGGTAGGATTCTGACAGAAGCCAGCAGCGGAACAGAACCATGACGCTTGAGATTACACTCAAAGCGGAAATCGAGGCCCGCCTCCGAATACAGGCCACAAAGGCAGGTAAAGATCCCGCGGCCTACGCTCAGGAAGCCATCGAGGAGAAACTGGCCGTGTCCTCCGACACGGCGGCCGATGAACGGTCCCTTCCCACACGGCAGCGCGTCGACGAGTTCTTGAAATGGGTCGGCAGCCACGGTCCTGTTGGGCACGCCGTCGACGACAGCCGCGAGACCATTTATGAGGGCCGCGGCGAGTGAGCACCCTCCTCGACACGAACATCCTCACCCGCTTGGCTCATCCGGACCACGCGCAACACCCCGCGGCCAGGGATGCCGTCAAGCTCCTGCTCGAACGTGACGAGCAGCTCTGCATCGTTCCACAGAACCTCTACGAGTTTTGGGCCGATGCCACGCGGCCCTCAGCGGCAAACGGACTTGGCATGAGCACTTCGGAAACGCAGAAGGAGCTGTCCCAGCTCAGGAGGATCTTCGCCTTGCTCCGAGACGAACGTGGCATCCTGTCTGAATGGGAACGTCTAGTCGCTCGCCACTCGGTGCAGGGACGAACGACTCACGACGCACGGCTCGTGGCCGCGATGCATCGCCACCGCATCACGCACCTGCTCACCTTCAACGTCCACCACTTCGCTCGGTTCCCAGACATTGTCTGCATGACCCCCGAGAACGTACTTCAGACCGCCGAGTAATCGCAGCGTGAAACGGCTGTGTCGCGGGAGGGAACGCCCTTTCGGGCAGCCTGTCGTGCGGTCAGGTCAACCTACGGTCCCATCAGAACGGTTACAGATGAGGTCTTCAGGAGGGACAACTATTTCGGGGCTGAGTCACGCTCGCCTGCCGAATCGCCTCTGACCCTTGAGCGGTCATGTGGGCGGCCGTACGGTCTTTGTCCATGACCTGGACGCCATGGCGATTCTTCTTGGTGGCCGTTACCGGCTGGATGAACCGGCAGCAGCAGGAGGCGATAGCTTATCTCACGGAAGAGAACCGGATACTTCGGGAGAAGCTTGGCCAGAAACGCATCCTCTTGACCATCTCGCAGAAACGGCGACTGGCGGCCGCCGCCGCACGACTGCCGCGCCAGGTGCTCCGGGAGGTCGGCACGCTCTTCAGCCCCGACACGCTCCTGACGTGGCACCGCTGGCTGATCGCCCGGAAATACGATGTCTCCCTCCAGCGTGGAAAGCCCGGCCCGGCCCCGACCAAACAGCGGATGATACGCCAGCTCGTGCTCCGGATGGCCGAGGAGAACCCCGACTGGGGCTACGGCCGGATGTACGGAGAGCTCAAGAAGCTCGGTTACAAGGTCCACTGGCAGACCGTTCGCCGCGTCATGCTGGACCACGGCTTGCTTGACGACCCGGACAAGCCCCCGAGAACCTCTTGGAAGACGTTCTTGCGGAGCCATTGGGAAAGCATCGCCGCCTGTGACTTCTTTAGCGTCGAAGCCTGGACGAAGGCCGGCCTCACGCGGTTCCTCGTCCTGTTCGTCATCGATCTGGCTACGAGGAAGGTCGAGATCGCCGGAATCCATCACGACCCGTGCGAGACACAGATGCTCCAATGGGCTCGCAACCTTACGGACGAGCAGGAGGGCTTCCTGAAGGGCAAGCGCGTCCTGATCCATGACCGCGACCCGCTGTTCACCAGCAAATTTCGATCCACGCTCAAGGCGACAGGCGTCCGTTGTCTGAAGATGCCCAAGCGGTCGCGCAACCTGAACGCTTACGCCGAGTCGTGGGTCCGGACGATCAAGCGGGAATGCCTGCACAAGATGATTCTGTTCGGGGAGAAGCACGTTCGATTCGTCATCGGCCAGTACGTCGAGCACTACAACGAAGAACGGCCTCACAAGGGCCTGGACTACGGCCGTCCGATCGAGCCGGAAGAGCCGCCGCCGGAGAGGGGCGAAGTCGCGTGTCATGAACGCCTCGGAGGGCTGCTCAAGAGCTACTACCGCGAGGCGGCCTGACCGGCAGACGAAACCTGAAAGCCCTGCTGGTCTGCAGTAAGGCGGCGTATCGAGGGCTTCAGCCGAGAGGATCGATCTGGTCGGGCCTGACGCACCATCGGAACCCTCGGCCAACCGCTCCGGCGCGCGATCATCGAAAGGCTTGGCGGGTTCCCTACGTCACCAGGACGGGCAGCGTGGCCCCCCTGCTGCTAACGGTCAGCAGCCCAAGTGCGCCCCGAACTGCGCCCCCTTTCTGCATGACGCTGGGTAGCATCTGGCATAACGCTGGCCTCCACACCCCAAAAAACGCGGATTTCCCTTGAAAAGCTGGGTAAAAAAAGGCGACGAGACTCTTTGTAAACCGCAGGTTCCCGGGGGTGATCGTCGTCACTGGGGGATGCGACGGCATCATCGGTCCCGGTCGCCTGTACGGCTTCGCGGTCATCTGGCGTCATCGTCGGCAAGTTCGCGATCGTCTTGGATTCCTCCCCGGGGTGCAGATGCCCGTACGTGTTGAGGGTCAGCACGGGCGTCGAATGCCGCATGATCGACTGGACGGTCTTGACGTTGGCTCCGTTCAAGGCCAGCCAGGCCCCGCAGGTCTGCCGTAACGAGTGAAAGTCGAGCCGTTTGCCCTCGTGGTTGGTCTCGGCTTGGCAAGGTTCCTGCCGTGTGGCCGCCGACGAATGGCGTTGACGCCCTCGCATGGGTGTTGGACAATCCGCGGCGATGGGTGATCGGGCTTCCTGACCGATTAGGCAGTCCTCCTGAAGCGTTCGATCTCCCGGGGAATGAGGAAGGGCCGTCACCTCCCACGACTCCCCCGGATGACCTCGCATAAGGAAAGGCGGTGGGTCGAGGGTGCTCATCCCAGACGAATGGATCATAGGGCTTCGGAAAGGAGACTTCCGACATGGCCTCCTCGCCGGCGAGTGACGCAAACCATGCAACGCCGGTGGGTCCCCTTCCATACCAGGAGTCACTGGCCAGTTTCCTCTCGTCCCAAGAGAAGGATGCGTGGAACTGGCTCTCCAGAGACCTGACCACGGCGAAACACGCCGAGCGCGTGCGGCTGGACCTTCTCAAGGCGACGTACCGCATTGACCGGCAGTCCAAACCCGAAATGTACCAACTGGCGGACTCGGTGCGAGAGCGTCTGGACATCACAGCCCCAGTGACGTTCTACCAGACCCAGCAGAGCGCCGACGGGGGAATGAACGCCGCTCTCCTTTATATGCCGGGTGAGGCCCATGTGGTGTTCTCGGGGCCCCTCCTCGAACGGCTGCAGGATACGGAACTCAAGGCGCTTCTCGGCCACGAGCTGGGTCACTTCGGGCTGCTGGAGGGGTGGTATCACAGGTTCAGGATTGCGGGTGAACTGCTCGGCGCGATGCTCCACGACCCGTCGGCACAACCCGTACATCAGGAAAGCTACCGCCTCTACCACCTCTACGGCGAGATCTTCTGTGACCGCTGCTCGCTGTGCGCCTGTGGCGACCTGCACGCGGTCATCGGCATGCTGGTCAAGGTGGAAACGGGCATCAGCGACGTCAGTGCGGAAAGCTACCTCCGGCAGACCGAAGAAATCTGCGCCGGAGGGCAGGCCAGGACCGGCGGGCTCAGCCATCCAGAGTGTTACATCCGGGCGGCGGCGCTCCGGCTGTGGGCCCAGCAGGGGGCAGAGGCCGAGGATCGGATCCGGCAGATGATCGAGGGGCCGCCCTCGCTTGACGGGATGGATGTGCTGAGCCAGCGGCAGATCATGAGCCTGACACGTCGCCTCATCGAGACGCTGCTTTGCGAGCGATGGATGCGAAGCGATCTTGTCATGGCGCACGCCCGCCTCTTCTTCGAGGATCTTCAACCGATGGACGGCCAAGCGCCTGCCGACGCGATCTCGGAGATCGCCCGGGTTGAAGACGAGAAGCTCGCGAAGTACCTCTGCTACGTCTTGCTGGATTTCGCGGTATGCGACCGTGAGCTGGAGGAGCCCTCCCTGGCGGCCGGGCTCCTGCTCTCGCGGCGACTGGGGCTCGAGAAGCGCTTCCGGGATATCGCGACCAAGGAGCTCAAGCTTCGGAAGAAGCAGTTCGACAAGCTGGAGGCGGAGGCGGAGGCGATCGTGGCCGCGGCACGCAGATCGGAGGGCGCACCGTGAAGGCCTTTGGGGACTTCCTCTCTGAGCGTCTGGAATCGGGTGGGTTCTCCACCGAAGACGCCCTGGCCGCCGTGCTCCCGCTCACGCGGCAGGTCATCGATGCGCACAGCGCACACCTCGTGGCACCTCTTGAAGGTCTGAACGCCCTGCGGGTCGAAGGCACGGTCATCTGGTTCGAGGAGGCCACACGCAAGCCGCTCGAAATCAATTCCAGGGCGATCAGCCGGCTCGATGCCCCGCCCCGGGGGGGGATCGAGGTAGTCAGCGAACTCAAGGTGACGATGGATGTCGGCGGGGACGGTTTGCAGCACATCGACTTGCACGTCGGCCAGCCCGGTGAGGAGATCACCCGGCCGGTGTACCTGCCCGGGTACGTGAGCTGGGAACATGCGGTCGGTCACCATGATCCCATCGTGGACGTCTTCAGTCTGGGTCTGATTCTGGCCAGCCTAGCCTGCGGGTTGGACCTCCGGGACCCGGAAGACTTGAAGTCCTTTGTGGCCAGCCGAGGAAACCTATTCAGAATCAACCCCGGCCTGCACCCGGTGCTCGCGAAGGCCATCGTCAACATGACGGAGTTGAGCCGGCACAAGCGCCCGCAGGACCTGCAAGCGGTCATGCGCAGCCTGGAGAACTACCGTGAGCAGGAGACCGGGATAGACTTTGACCTGGCGAGTATCAGGGGATTCGGCGAGAGAGACCGGACCGGAAGGCAGGCGTTGATCCTCGAGCGGCTTCAGGACCGGCTGTTCGAGATCTCGCGGCGGAACCGACTGCTCCATTTTCGCGATACGGCGGGGAGCGTGTGCCTTACGGAGGCCTCGGTGCCGCTGGCGTTCGATGTTCGAAGCATCCGCCCGAACCAGATTCTGACCTGGGGAGGCAGGTTCCAGAAGGACATCGAATCGGGGGAGGCCGTCCCCCTGAACCGGTACATGAACTTCCGCGAGGCGCTCTACCTCGGCCCCACCCTGGACCGCATCCGCGCGGAGTCCCTTCGGGACCAGGCGGAGTTTGGGTTCCAGCAGTTGCGGCTGGTGCTGTGCTTCCTGCGATGGGCGGACGTGAAGTCCGACCCGCCCGAGCAGTATCTCTCGCCGCTGGTCCTGCTGACGGTCAGGCTCATCAAGAAGAAGGGCGTGCGCGACACCTACCTGATCGAGCCGCACAGCACAGTCGCGGAGATCAATCCGGTCCTTCGACACCTCTTGCGACAGCTCTACGGCATCGAGCTCCCGGAAACCATCGACCTCGCCGAGGGCAGTCTGGAGGACCTTCACTCGAGCCTCAAGAAACTGGTCGAGTCATCCGACGCGTCGATAGCCCTGAAGAAGATCGACCGACCCAGGATCGACCTGATCCACGAACGGGCCCGCCGCCGTTTGGACATGTACCGGCGCCGCGCCCGGCTCTCCGGAAGGGGTCTGAACCGATTCCTGGACCTGGACTACAGCTATGATCCCCACAACTTCCATCCCCTTGGCTTGCGGATGTTCAATACGTGGATCCGCCCGGCGGAGACGCACCTGCAAAGCGTCCTGAAAGGGCGGCCGGACCCGCGGCACTTTCTCACCTCGGAGGAAAGCGAGGCCCCCGACAGCGTCAAGGAGCGGGACTTCTATGTGCTGCGCGAAGGTGCCGAGGGAAACCCCTACGTCTGGGAGTTCGACCTCTGTCGCGTGACGCTCGGCAACTTCCGCTATCGCAAGATGACTCTGGTGCGCGACTACGTCGAGCTCCAGGAGAACGCCCGGTCCAACGCGGCATTCGAGGCTGTCTTCTCGCTGAGCCCAAGACCGGTTGAGGACGACAAGCAAGGCGCCCCGCCGTTGGAGGATCGCTACGATGTTGTAGCCTGTGACCCGACGCAGGCGATCACGATCCGGCTTGCCCGCGCCGGCCGAAGCTACATCATCCAAGGCCCGCCCGGGACGGGTAAGAGTCAGACGATCACCAACCTCATCGCTGATTACGTTGCCCGCGGCAAGCGAGTGCTGTTCGTCTGCGAAAAACGCGCGGCGATCGACGTCGTCTACGCACGGCTAAAACAGCGGGGGCTCCAGGCGCTCTGTTGCCTGATCCACGACTCGCAAACCGACAAACGTGACTTCGTCATGGACCTCAAGCTGACGTACGAGTCGCTGGTCGAGGCCGCCGACGAGGGCCATCATCGCTTCCGGCACCAGCGAGAGCGGATGGACAAGGTGCTCCGCGAAGAGGCGGCACAGGTGCAGGCCCACGGAGAGGCCATGCTCAGTGTGCCGAAGGAGGCGGGTGTAACGCTCCAGGCCCTTCTGCGCCGCGGAACGGAACTCGCGGACGTCCATTCCGAGCTGTCCGCGCTGGAGATGGAGCGCGTGCCCTTCTACGCGAGTTGGGCCTGCAGCCGGCCTCAGATCGCGGCCCTCATCGACAAGCTGGCCCAGATACAGGAGGACCGAGTTCTGGCCCATCATCCGCTACGGCTCCTGCGGACCGACCTCAAGGACGTAGATCGCCCCATGGAACACGTCACGGCAGCCCTAGACGAAGCAGAGCCGATTCTCGAGAGGGCCATCGAGCTTCTCAGGGACCTGGCCATCCCCGAAAGCCTCCGCGGGACCTTCAGGGGACTGGATGGTCTGACCCAACTCGCGGCCGAGGCAGAGATCCTCACGCACCAGAGGTTGTTGAGAGTCTTGGATCCCCAGAGCGATTTGGGGCGGCGCTTCGGCACGCACAGGCGGGCCTGCGTGAAGGCCGGCCAGGCGTTGGAGGCCGCGGCCGGGGACACGGTCAACTGGCGCGAGAAGCTCCCTAGTGGCGACGCGACGCTGGCCTTGCAGGAGGCCCGCCGCTTCGAGGGGTCCGCACTGGCCTTCCTCACACCCTCGTGGTGGCGCATGCGACGCATCCTCCGGCAACGCTACGACTTCGCGGCCCACATCGTTCGTCCGAAATGGAGCCACGTGCTTGGAAGTCTGGTGAAGGAGTACGAGGCCGCTGAGGCGCTGCGGCGGGCCGAGGAAGACATGTGCGCGGCTTGTGGGATCAGCGAACCGCTCCAGGAGGTCTTGATGTGCGTTGAGTGCCTTGAGGGGCGCGCGGCCACAGCCGAAAGCGGCGAGCGTCTTCACTGGCTCCTAGGACTGCCTGATCCTCACGAGGCCGCAACGCGACTGACCGGGATGAGGGCCGAGGTCCAACGGCTGGCGGAGCTCCTGGGCCGCGTGTTGGAGGACTATGAGGGCTGCTCTCCCGAGGACCTGCTCGACAATCTCCTGACGATTCGCGAGTCGATGGACGACCTGACTTGCTTTCTGGCCTGCCTTTCGGAAATGGCGGAGATGCCGCCGGACCTGAGCCGCGCGTTTCGTCACCTGCCCGTCAGCCCCCTGGAGCTGGAGGCGGCGGCAGTGCGCAGGACCCTGGACGCCGTGTACCGCTCCCACCCGCACCTGCGCCTCTTCAACGCCCACCGGAGAGAGGCCGTCTGCCGGCGCCTCCATACGGCGTACCAGAAATGGCAGGACCTGAACACCCATGTGGTGCTTGAACAGGTCCGCCTGCGCTTCCTCGACCACCTCCGTGTGGCGTCGAGACCCGCGGCCCAGTTAACCCCGGAGGAATCCGAGTTCAAGAGGCGATTCAACAACGGGCGCAAGGAGTTGGAGCATGAGTTCGGCAAGGTCATGCGTTACAGGTCGATCCGCGACCTGGTGGGTGGTGACTCCGGCAGGGTAATCGACGACCTCAAACCCGTGTGGCTGATGAGCCCGCTGAGCGTCTCGGACACCCTGCCGCTCGACGACAGCCGCTTCCACGTGGTCATCTTTGATGAGGCGAGTCAGATCACCCTGGAGGAGGCGGCGCCGGCGCTCTTCCGTGCCGGGCAGGCTATCGTTGTGGGCGACACCATGCAACTGCCGCCAACGAACTTCTTCTCCGCCAAGCGGCGAGAGGAGCAGGAATCGGTTGTCCAGGAGGACGTGGAAGAGTCCGTCGACTACGATCTGAGCGTCAACAGCTTCCTGAGCTGTGCGGCCAGGAACCTATCGGGCCGCATGCTGGGTTGGCACTACCGGAGCCGGTCGGAGTCGCTAATCAGCTTCTCCAACTGGGCCTTCTATGAAGGGCGGTTGCTCACCGTCCCGGAGAACGAGCTCAACTGCTCGCGACGGCCCGAGATCCTGGTGAAGGACCCCGCCGAGGGCGACGCCAACTCCCGGGAGATGCTCGGACGAGCGGTCAGCTTTCACCGGATGCTCAGCGCGAACTACCAGAACCGCCGCAATCGCTTCGAGGCGGAGTACATCGCCCGGATGGTCCGGGCGCTGCTTCGTGACCCGGCCAACCCGAGCATCGGGATCGTTGCCTTCTCCGAAGCCCAGCAGGACGAAATCGAGAACGCCCTCGACCGTCTGGCCGCGGAGGACCCGGAGTTCCGGGAGACCCTGGAAGCGGAATTGACCCGCGAGCAGGACGGCCAGTTCGCCGGGCTGCTCGTCAAGAACCTCGAGAACATGCAGGGCGACGAGCGGGAGGTCATCATCTTAAGCGTGTGTTACGGCCACGGCCCCGACGGAAAGATGCGGATGAACTTCGGCCCGATCAACCAGTCCGGCGGCGAGAAGCGGTTGAATGTGGCCTTCTCCAGGGCCAAGCACCACATGGCACTGGTCAGCTCCATCCAGCACAGCGACATCACCAACGATTACAACAACGGTGCCAACTGCCTGAAGAACTACCTGCACTATGCGGCGGCGTGCTCCGCGGGGGACATCCCGACCGCACAGCGCATCCTGAGGAATATGTGCCTTTGGCGCGACCCGGAAGAGCAGGCGCGGGCCGCCAAGCCGAGCATGCTTGTTCGCCAGATCGGCGAGGCGATGGCCGCGCAGGGCTACCTCGTGGACTACGGCGTCGGGATGTCGGACTTCCGCTGTGCCATCGGCGTGCGACGTGAGGGAGAAGAGGCGTACCGACTCGGTATCCTTGTAGACGAGGACGCCTACTATCAGCGAGGCGATCTCATCGAGCGGGAGATCCTCAGGCCCAGGCTCCTGTCCACGTTTGGCTGGAAGGTCGCGCGCGTCCTCGTCAAAGACTGGTGCGAGGATCGTGAGGGGGTGCTCCGAAGGCTGACGGCCATGGCCTCTGGTGAGATGCCCGCAGAGGAGATCACGATCGATCCGGCCTTTGCGGATATCCTGGAAGCGAGGCTCTCCGAGGCGGAGGAACTCCTGCCTCATGTGCCGGCGGGCGGAACATTCCCGGGGAAGCCTCCCGTTGTCTCCCATGCTGGCGATCTTGCGATTCCCGCGATCTCCGGAGACCGCCCGCGCTATTTCGAGTTCATCGGCGGTACCAGCCGGAAGTTCTGGGAGATTACGCTCTCTGGACCTCGGTCTTCCGTCCGCTTCGGCCGGATTGGCACTCTGGGACAGGAGCGCGTGAAGTCCTTCCAGAACGAGGACGCCGCTCGACGGAGTGCCGAACGCATGATCGGCGAGAAGCTTCGAAAGGGATACGAAGAGAAACCACGTCCCAACCCGGGCACCACGCCGCACAGGGGAGGCTCGCCGGCCGAGGGGGAACATCAGGATGATGAGGAAGGGGCCGAGTCATTGGACTCGTAATCGGGATCGAGGGAATCCTTAACCGATGCAGACCGTGCAGTGGTCGTGGTCGATCTGTTGGACCGCATCGTCCGTATCCAGGAACTTACTGATCAACTCGATATGCGTGCCTGTATGCCTGGAGGCCGTTCTGGCTTGAAGCCAGTAGCGTGTCTCCATAGTCTGGTTCGTTGACGGCAACTGAGTGGGTCTCGGGATTCGGTGGAGAAATGCGATGGGAAACGCGCCGCGGGCCACCGTCGTAGGGGTGGCAGTGCTTGCGGTATGGACATCGGTCATGGCCGAGCAGCCCAGCGGACCGGTCGCACACTACACCTTCGACGAAGGCAAGGGCGACGTCCTGCACGATCGGAGCGGCAACAGCCACCACGGCAAGATCATCGGGGCGAAGTGGGGCGACCTTGGCGGAAGGCCCGCCCTGACGTTCGACGGTTCGGGTGACTTCGTTGACCTCGGCGACAACCGGGCGCTGAAGCTGACGGGGGACATGAGCATCCTGGCCTGGGTCCGCCTCGACGCATCGCCCTGCCCCGACGACACGACCAACTGGACCGTCATCGACTGCGAGGACTATCAGCGAGAGGGGTTCATTCTTCGCGTCTACGGTGCCGGCTGTAAGGTGTTCTACCGGGAAAGCCGCAAGGGCAGTGACGGGAACGGATTCGGCGCGACCCAGTTGGAGAACCATCGAGCATACCTGCTCGGCGTCGTACGTCGAACGGGCACGGCGACGGTCTACCTCGACGGCGCACCTGACGTTCAGTTTCGCGTCGCGCCTCCCGTCTTCGGGCGCGTGCCCCTCAAGATCAGCTCGACCGATCAGTCGTTCAACGGCACGATCAACGAGGTAGTGATCTACGATCGCGAGCTGACGACCGACGAGGTCGCCGCCCATTATTGGCGCAGCGCCGCCGTTTATGGAAAGGACGTCTCCAAGCGCGGACGACTGGTGATCAAGCCCTTCATCTACGCCGACGAAGACCAAGCCAGGGCTGAGGTCAACTGGTTCGGCGTGTCCCCGATCGCCAGCGACGAGCACATGGTCTTCGAGCTGGCGCGCCGCGACGGCGAGGTTCTCGTCAGCCGGCCGATCACCAAGGGACCTGATCGATGCAAGGAGGAATACGCGTTCGACGTGGGCAAGTTATCGCCCGGGAAGTACGAACTCCGCGCCATTTTGCGGGGCCCGACTCGAACGGTCCGCGCAACTGTCCCGTTCGACCGTCCCATGGCGTCGTTTCCCGTGCCCTCTCCCGATCGCGTCGTCGTTGACCCGCTGCCCCAATCGCCTCCCGCGCCCGACTGCCGTGTGCGTGCCACGGCCGGCGGAGGGTTCGTCGTATCGGTCGGCGGCCAATCGCTTGCCGTCGAGTCGGCGTTCTCGTTTCCCAATGGGGGCGACAACAAGCTCGTCTGCGCCGCGGCACCCGACAAGGGGGGCGAGCCGGATTGGCGGGTGACCGCGAGACACATCGCCCCGTCGACTTGGCAGATCGACGCGCGTGGCCGGCACTACGCGATCTCGCGACGCGTCTCATGCAAGGCGTCCCGCGTCGTCGTGGCCGACACGATCACCAACACGACGGACGGTCCCGTCGGCATCATCCTGGGCAACCGTCTCACCGTCGCCGGCTCGCGAATCGACGCGGCACACCTCGCCGGCAAGAAGGTGACCACGCCGACCGCCGACTGCGCGTTGAAGATCTGCCCGGCGATCTTCTTTGCCTGCTCGGGGCTCGGCATCGGTATGGTCGCGCTCGACGACGTTTTCATCGTTCAGTCGCGCGGCGCGTTCGACGGGCGGGGGGTGACCCTCGGGTCCAACGAGTTCGCGATCGACGCCGGCGCCTCCCACACGCTGGAGTGGGCCGTCTACGTGAACGCCACGGGCGACTACTACGATTTCATCAACGCCGTCCGACGCGACGAGGGACGCAACAACGTCACCGTCGAGGGTGCTCTGGCCATGATCAAGGGCACGCAGCAGAAGCGCGACCCGGGTCTGATACCCGACAGCCGCTACTTCGAGGTGAGGAACGCCAGCTACGCGACGCTGTACTGCCTGGCGGCGTGCACCGACGATCCGACGATCTCGCTGGAGGGCTTCGAGTTCGTCGAGTACCCCAAGGAACGACAGCGTATCCGTGAGATGATGGACGCCCTTCGGGCCGTGCGACCCGACATCAAGGGCATGTTCCACGTCGCCCAGCAGCTCTACTCGACGAATCGGCCCGACCGATACTTCCCCGACTCCCGCGTCGTCGACGCCGACGGCAGTCAGGCCATTTACGCTTACAACTACGGCAACGGTGCGTACTACTCGCGTGAGCGCTACGAGGAAGGCTGGCGGTGGTGGATCTACTACCCGACGCTGGACAACAGCTACGGCGCCGCGATGCTCGACAGCGTCGACGTGATGATGGACGAGTTGGGGTGTCGCGGCGTGTTCGTGGATGGCTTTCTCTGGGGCTATGGCGGCGAATATACCTACAACCGGTGGGACGGTCACAGCGCCGACATCGACCCGAAGACCAAGACGATCATCCGAAAGAAGGGCTCGACCTTGCTGCTGACGCAGGACGCGATGATCGCCTACTGCCGGAAGATCTGGGGCAAGGGCGGGGTGGTCATTGCCAACAACGTCATCCCCACGCGAACGATTTGCTCGCTGCCGCTGATCGTCGATAGGGAGATCAAGGAGGGGCCCGACGTCCACCTGATCCCCACGCCGATCACGCTCGGCAACATGACCGCATCCAGAACCGAGGTGGGCGTCTACCACGACGTGCTGAGCAAGCTGCGATGGGGCAACCTATACTTCTACTACGGCGAGCCGAAGACGCTGACGTACGAATCGGTGCCCAAACAGATGTTCCCGATCACCGTGCAGGAGGTGCACGGCGGCAGCGTGAAGGGCAAGGAGCGCCTCGTGACGATGAATAGCGGCGTCTACGGTTGGGCCGGTGATCGGGACCTGCACATAGCCTTTCGCTACGACTCGCGCGGCCATCGCGTTCGCCCGGACTTCCTCACGACCGTTGATGCATCGTCCGTAAGGACGCGGGTCGATCTGGGCCAGGACGAAGCCGCCGTCGTCGTTCGGATCCCCGTACGTATCGAGTCAACCGCGCCGGTCAACGTCGTGGTCGATCGATCTGACGATCAGGCCTTATCGATGACCGTCAACGGACGGGGTACGATCGAGGTGCGCACGCCCGGACGGGATGCCCGCGAATTCAGCCTGACCGGCCAGCGGCAGATCAATATCCCCTAGCAGCTCGCCAATGAGAATCGATGCTCGGTCCAGCAGACGATTGCACCACCCTCCAACTGAACTCCAACCGGTTCGACGGATGAACGTACACACGCGCAAGAACGGCAGCGGCGTGTCGCTGGCCCTCATGCGGTTGATTCATCTGTTGGCAACGTGAGCGTTCTCGAGAAACGGCTTGTTCGAGAGAAGGCGGCTCTCGTTTTCCGGAGAGCCGCCTGGCTCTCCGAAAGTGAAACAGAATGAGTCCACTCGACGACATGAAACGATCCGACCTGGACAGATGGTTCCGGCGAATGTGGCATCGGGCTGCCGCTGAACGGAGGAGGGATGGGCCCAGGATTGAGTGGGATTGAGGTGACGCCTGGCCCCGTGCCGCGATGCCACGAGCGGCACGGAGCCGTGGAGGTGAATCAGGATGAGCAGAGACAAGTTGGCGAGTTTCGATGCCTGGCTGGAGGTGTTCCATGAGGGGGCTGCCGACCATGAGGTTGAGGCCCACCGGAGTGGGGTGATGCCGGATGGATGAAGATGCTGTCAGCACCAGCGGATAGCCAAGGATGCTGCCCGTAGTTCGGCTGGACGGCACAGCCTGGTTTGTGGACCTGCGGCTACGGCAGTTTCGCGAGACCATGAACCCGCACAACTACGTGGATTTCGACACGGTGAAGGGCACGCGGTTCTGCCAGCAGGCCGGAGTGGTTACGTGCCTGCGTTGCGGGACGAGCGTAGTCGTGTCGGGTTCGCCGTTGGATGAGGGGGTGTGCTGCGTGCGGTGCGGCTGGGCTGTTGATAATGGACGGTGACTCCAAGAGGTCATCAGATGCTCCGGGCCACGCAGACCCGGGCCTTTCGGGTTTGCTGTCTTCGAAGGCGACCCATGAGAGCGGCACCTCTTAGGAACTTCGGCTCATTCCTGGGCGCGCTTTCCTGTCCCGTTTCCTGCGGGTACCCATTGCGGGTGATCGGCTCCCGCGCCGTTGAGTCCGTTGGTGAGCAGGTGTGGGTTGCGGCCGTCTGAGTCCATGATCCAAATGGCGGGAAGGTCACCGGTCTTGGCCCGGCAGAACACGACGTACCGACCGCAGGGAGATTGGCTGGCACGAAAGTCCCACACGAGCGGATCGGAGCGTGTAAGCACCCTCTCTGAGCCGTCGCGCGGGTCGAGAAGGCAGATCTCCGTACCGCCTCGGGCAAGGTCGGGTTTGTAGTCACGATTGAAATGGTCGACGTCGGGGCGTTGTGGTTGGTACTCCCAGGCCACCTTCGAGCCCGGTAGTCGTCGCGGGTAAAGGATACGGCCATCACGCGTCCATGCAGGGACGTTGGAGCCGCCACCTCGCGACTTCGGGTTGCCGTAGGTGGCGCCGAACCACATGGCCTGTCCTTTGGTCAGCACGCGGTGCTCGCTGCCGTCGGCGCGTCCGATGCAGACGTCGGCCCAGTCGTGGCCGGGATCCTTCTCGGACAGGCAGTCGACGTAGAGGATCCACTTGCCGTCCGGGGACCAACTCGTCCCGAAGTAGAGGTGACCCGGTGCGGCCGCGACCCGAATACGGTTGGCTCCGTATATGTCGCTGGTCCAGACCTGATAGCCGCCTGCGCCGGCGAGGTGGAATGCCACGCGCTTGCCGTCGGGGCTCATGCTGAGCCCGTAAGGGAGGCCTTCTCCCGCTCGCGTGAACTCCCGCGCGTCTGTGCCATCAAGGTTCATGCTGAAGATCTGCCCCACCTTGTCTCGAACGACCTGGACCAGCATGCGGTTGTCGCTGATCAGGAGTGCCGGCGTGTAGAAGACAGCCATCCGGTCGCGCGTGGCGATCTCGCTGAGCGAATCTTGCTTGAGATCGTGGACCCAGATGTGAGTCGGGGTCTTGGTGTAGTACTCCTCGAACGGGCGTCCCGGTCCATCCCGGCGGGGTTCCATACTGAGAAACAGCATCCGCCTGCCGTCGGCGAAGAATCCCCCGGGCTGCCAGGTGGCCTGGTTGGGGACCTTGAAATCAAAGACGCGAAGGCCCTTGCCGTCGGCGTTCATCATCGCCGTCTTTCCCTGTGATACGAAGAGGAAGCGGGGCGGACCATCGGCCTGTCTGCCGCTGCCCAGCGTGCCGGATGATGCGCCCATCACGGCAGTGCCCAGCATGGCGATAACGATAGACGCGCGACCACTCATTAGTTCCCTCATGTGACACACCCCATGTCATTCCCCCGAAACCGGTTGCCCTGTGGGAAGCCGAATCTGGCGCGACCACCCCGGCTTGAATGGCCTTCCTTGGTGACAGGCAGGTTCGGCGTGCCCTCGACTATCGTCGTTTCGTTCCCTTCCTTCAAGACGGCACACTGAGATATGGGTGAGCCAGCCCTCGGCTGGTAATACACGTCTCAGCTGGAGCATGACATCATCGGCTCCCTTGGGTCTTTCAGTAAGCGTTCCAGCATCCTTTCGCAGGCGGCGGAATCCACTCGTGAGGCGGTCGGCGACGCGGTGATCCTCGTAGAGATCGTCGACATCGTGGCGGGCTTCGTTGAGCGCTGGGAATCCCCCCGAAGTGAAGGCGTGTGCGCCGCGGCGATGGATCAGGAATGCCATGACGCCGAAGACAAGGACAACGGTGACGACGGTCTGGATGGCCTGCGGGTCAATCGGCCAGTCGACGCCGACGAGCCAACCGACCAGGATACTCGCGCCGAGTGCGACGGCCGCACCGGCCCAGCCGCCGCCCACGTGTTTGATGGATTGATAGAGGACACTGGCCAGTAGGATCAGCGCGAAACCTGCTGCAAGCGGACCGAGGTCTCGGATGGAACGGCCTGGCTGGACCTCCCACCACAGCAAACCGATCGCCAGCGCCAGACCGAGTGCAGCCGACATCGCAACCGCGGGTCGCTTGTTCCCGAGGCGCCGTTCGAGCACGGCGAATGCTAGCGCAGTGAAGAACGTGAAAGCCAGGACGAAGTCCGGCAGGTAGGACTCGAACAGGTCAGCGTAGGGCAGCCAGATGAAGTGGAATCCGTAGGCCATGAGGCCTATGTGGGGCCTCTAGTACTTAAGGTTTCCCATTTCCTGGGGTCCCGACCATCTGCGTCGAGGTGCCGATCACTTGCTCGCCGGGTTGTACCTGGACCTTGTTGCCTTCGATGGTCACGTGATGGCGGCGGCCCTTGTAGAGCACGTCCGCCTCGGCCTTCGGCCAATCGGGTGGCAGGCGGGGTATCACGTCCAGGCGGTTCCACGTGGGCGCGAAGCCGATGATGCCGTGGACCGCGGCGGCCGTGGTGACCACCATGTCCGCCAGATAGGGTTCGCCATCACCGTTGGCCATCTCGCCCAGGATATTGGCTGCGTTGTCGCCAGCCCAGAACGTCTCGTCCGCGCGGCGGGCGAAGAGCTTCAACCGACGGGCTGCGCCGTCCACGTCATTTGCCCGTGCCCGCGCCACGATCTCCCAGTACGTCTGGCACAGCAGGCTGCCCCCGTTCATGTATCTACCGAACGTCTGCCACTTGTGAGGATTCAAAGATGCCGGCACGGGCCACAGCGCAGAAAGGCCGGCATAACCCTGGTAGCCGTGCTCTCGCTGCAATTCACGGATCCGGGCATCGGCCGTGGCCACGATCTTTCGCGCTTGCTCGGGGGAAGCGATCCCCACGGCGACCGGCGGCCACTGGCAGAGATCACAGAAGTAGGCCACCTCGTTGCCCTTGGCGTCGATCCAGTCGAGGTAGCGGGGCCCGCCGGGCAGGTTGTCGCGCCACAGCACGCGATTGAAGGCCGCGCGGACCTCTTCGGCCAAACGTCGATACTCCGCTGCCTTTTCTGCCTGGCCGGCGGCGGCTTCCATCTCCGCCAGGTCGCAGGCCGCCTTGTAGAGGAAGGCGTTGTAGTACCCGTTGACGCCGCTCGTGATGATGGCGTCGTAGTACCAGTGCGCGCCAACGCTATCCAGCTTGAACAGTCCTTGAGCATCGCGCCGCTGAATGAAATAGGCCAGCATGCGTTCCATGGCCGGCAGGTGTCGACGGACGAAGGCCAGGTCACCCGAATGCAGCAGATACGCACAGGTCCCCACGATCGTGTGTAGGTTGTCGTCAACCCATTCGCCGGACTGGTTGTAGCCGAAGTGCGCCCGTCCCTTGTCGTCCAGCGTGGCGAAGACATGGCCCAGGTGCTCCCGAAACGCGCTGGCGGCATCGTAGGGGTGCGCCGACAAGGCCCCGCCGGCCGGCACGCCCGCTGCCAGCGCCAGGCCGTACATCCAACAGGACCCCGCGTAGTACCACCCGTCGGTCTCATTGCCGAAATCGTAGTTCCTCTGATCGTTGACGGCACCGCCGTTGAACACTGAGGCGTAGAAGTCCTTGAGGAAGGCCTCCGTCTGCTTATCAGGCAGACGGATCGCCAGTTGGTACCCCGTCGCGTACTTGTACGTCGGGCTTAGTGCAAGGGCGATCTGCTCGACCTGGCCCTGGCGATGATCTGCAACGGTAGCCTCGGTCGTGACCGCGCCCGCCTCGCTCAGCAGGGCGTAGCTGCCTCGGCGGTAGAGGTGGCCGCCTCGGACGTCCAACCGCAGATCGCACGGCTCGCGCCAATTGGTCCACAGTTTGTAGATCGCCCATGTATCGCGATCGCGAACGGTGACGACGTGGTTTTCCGAGATCTGCCCGGGCCTGCGTTGGAGACGGTACAGATCATCCGACCGGGCCTCCAGGCGAGCCGGTTCGTACCAGATCGTGCTCGTGACCGAATTGGCTGACTGGCGTGCATTGAAGCTGAAGAACAGCCCTGGGCTGCCGGTGCAGGCTGAGGTGAAGTCCCGTTGCCATCGTCGGGTGATCTGCCAGACGAGTTGCGAACCGTCGGGGGTCGCGGCGAGCATCCAGTCTTCGATGGCAACAACATCCCCCTTGACGCTGCCCAGCTTGATGCCGCCGAGCCGTAGGGTGTTGAGTCCTTCCTGGGACTGGACATCGACCTTCTCCGCTGCCGAAGACCGACTCTCGTAGCGAGCACCGTCTCGCCCGACGACGTACGTGTAAGCGCCCCAGGCCCAGGGCTTCGCGCCGCGACGGGCGAGCAGCGATTGGGCGCCCATCCCCGCAGGGCTGCGGAGATACAGGCAGACGATGGCTGACCGACTGACGTCGATGTCTGCCTTACCGAATCGCCCCTCGATCGAGACGATTCGCGGGGCGAGGTCCGGTGACAGAACCTCGACCTCGCCCAGACACACGTAACCTGGATACATCGCACCGCCCTGTTCGCCGTCGGGAAACAGCAGTCGAACGTAGCGCGCTTGCGTGGGCGTGGCCAGCGGGTAGCGCCACGAGGGTTGGGCGGGGTAGGCGATTTCGTCGCGAGGTATCTCCTCGGGCCCGATCGCCCTTGCATCGATCCAAGGTCCTTCGGGCCCCTTCTCACTGAGCTGCACGATGGCCCTCGCTGGTGGCGAGTGGACCTTGTCCTGATACCGCGCCCAGGCGATCGCGACGCCCTGCACGGTTACGATCCTCCCGAGGTCCTGCTGCCACCAGGCGCCCTTGTCAGTCCCGTGAACGGTCTGCCAGTAATTGCCGTTCTCACCGGCCACGCCGTCGGCGGCCTGCTCGGCCCCGTAACCCGGACCCCACTCGCTGGAGGCGGTAGCCGTCAACTGCCCTGCCAGCGAGTAGCATGGCCAAACAGCGGCAGCCAAGAAGGCAACTAGCGACGACGTGGCCCAGGCCTTGTTCTCCCGTACGCATAGGTGTTCAGAAGTCATTACCGATCCTCCCGAAGGGGCGTGACGTCCTGGGCGACCCGTCACTGCGACTTCTGCTGGTTCTGGAAGGCAAGCACTTGGTTGACGTAGTCCAGGGCGGCTTCTATCGAGCCGATCACGTTCTGGTTGAATCGAAAGAGCAAGTACCTCTCGGTCGGTATGGCGCGGTACGCGATCATCTCCCGGGCCGCTTGTGCCGCCAAGCGGTCTGCGCGATCCAATGCAGCCTTGGATTGGGCTAGGTGCGTGTTGAATTCGGTCGTGTTGCCGGCGCCCTTGGCCAGCCATGCTCGGTCTAGGGCCGCCCTGGCCTCTTCGACGGCGTCGAGGACCTCGAAGTACAGGATGAAGGTCTCCATCTTGAACGTCACATAGTCGAGCTCCGCTTGGGAGCCGGCCAGGATTCTGGGTCTTGCCACCTTGAGGAGATCCAAGGCCTGACGGCAATGGGCCGTTCGGCCCCGCCAGAAGGTTCGCGCACCCGCGGCGGCGTTGATCTCCTTGTCCAGTTGCGGCTGATTGACCTTCGGCCTGGCCTCTTTGTAGTTGACATCCGTCCTCAGTCGACACGGGGAGAACCGGCAGAAGCCAGGGAAGATGCCGCGCCGCCCGTGCCAGCCCAGGGCCTTGTCGTTCTCTTCGAGCATCAGGTAGGCCTTCAGTAGGACGTCCAGACCATCCGGCCCATAGAGTCGGCGGAGGTAGCCCTCGTAGAAGGACCGGCAATGGATGTCCGGGTCCCAGGCCCCTTCGGCCACGTAACGCACGTTACACTCCAGGCCGCGCTCCTTGTTCAACTGCCCGACGAGGCCCGCCACCTTGTACCGCACACTGCCAGGGATGATCTCGTCGTGATCGTACATCGAGGCGTTGAGCTGCATGTGCAGCTCGCATCCGTCATCGTCGATCCGCGGCATGACCAGCAGCTCCCGGCCGGCGATGTCGCCGTAGAAGTGCATCACCGGGGCGGTGTTCGCCCAGGTCTCCATGCTCATCAACCAGACGTCTTTGGGCAGCAGCGAGTCCAGCGCGCGGAACAGGTAGGGCCGAAACAGCACGGACACACCAAGTTTGGCCGCCGGCCGATCCCTCCTTATCCTCTTGACGAGCTCGGCCGCCACGCAGATCTCCGCCAGATCGCAGTCCAGGTGCTCGGGGCGACGGGGCTGTACGTTGCCCTGCCGGTGGATCTCCTCCAGGGACGGAATCAGTTTTCGCACGGCCGCATGCTGGCGCACGAGCGCCTGTGTTTGGGCATCGGCTACAGGAAAGAAAAGCTCCGAGGTCCAGATCCCGTAGGCATCAGCCCGCGGATACGTGTCCATCATGCTCCGCACGGCCGCCTCCCAAACGCCCAACACCGTCGGATCGCCGATCGGCAGCGCTACACCGCAGTAGAAGTCATGCAGGTGCTTTGCGGCAGGCGGCGCCAGGTTCGGCGGCACGTAGGGGATCTCGCCCATCATCAACCAAACCTGGACCTTGCGCTGATGGGCATATTGAATGACCTCGTGGAGGAATTCGCGGGCGGTCGCAAATGCTTCCTGTTGCGTTTGGACGTGGGCAAACTCAGGCGGGCCCAGATACTCCTGCGGGAAACACTCCCGCCCGACTCGCATCTCCTTGGCCGTCCCGCTGGTTGACAGCCCAAAACCCCAGGCCACGTAGCCGGATTCCTTGGGATAGAGGATCTCGCCCACCTTGCCCGCGTACGAGAACTCAACCCACGGCGAGCCAATGCCGGCGTAGAACTGGAGGCAGTTGAGCTTCAGCTTGGCCAATTGGTCGATGTGCTTGCGGAAGTCCGCCAGCCCCATGTGCCAGCGGAGACCGTGGCAGCAGTGCATGCCGCGGTACTTCAGGACCGGCTCCATGCGGACGTCGAGCGCCGGCAGGGGGAGGTCGGGCTTTCGCTGAGGGATGATGTCGCCCGTCAGTTGGAACACGACGCCCAGGCGCTCCAGCAGTTCATAGGCCGCGTACATCGTGCCGGCCTCGTCGTTGCCGCCGACAATGACGGTGGGACGGCCGTCCAACTCGACCGTCTTCAGCACAAAGCCCTCGGGCTTCAGGCCGGCGAAGCTGACCATCTGCTGCTGCTGAGCCGCAGCGCAGAGGGGATTGACCTGAGGTCCGCCCAAGATGAGCAGCGCCTTGTCAGGCGGGGTCTTGTCATGAGAAACGATCGGCGGCTCGCCGCCTGAAAGGCTCTTGATGTAGCGCTGTAGCTCACCGGCGATCCACGCATGGAAGGGATCGCTATCGGCACCAAGGACGATCGCGGAGTCCGCCTGGCCGTTCTTGACGAGCCACCTGCCAGTTGCCACGCCCGCCTTGTTCGTTTCCCGGGCCGACGCCGCGGCAGCTTCCGGCAATCCCACAGCGCAGGTGACCAGCAGCAACGCCGTCGCAACGGGAAGGACGCGGACGATGGTTGTCCGTCGCCGATGGCATCCCCAGCTCACTGGTAAGGTCATGTGAGGCCTCCCTTCTGGACGTTGGGCGCAATCTCCAGGGCCTATCATTGACGGGACCATTGTGCGGGCCATCACCCGCAGGAGGCAATAGGACGTCAATACGGGAGCTGTCGGCTGCTAGGGTTCTTCTTCTGGTAACGGATCAGAGCAGAGCTCGGCTTGCCGCCGAGCGTGACCTCAAGACCGTCGCGCATCAATGTGGCGCCAACGATCGCTTGCGTCTGAGCCGTGTCGAGATTCGTCAGGTCATAGGTAGTGTCCGAGTTCAGATCGTTGAGCCGGAGCACTTCGCGCTCGCGCGGGCTTGACGGGCGCCTAAGAACGACCACCACACCCTCCTGAGTCTCCGGCAGGTGGAGCTGGTAGGCCATCCAAACGTCCTTGGCCTGGCTGTACCCGGTCAGAGGATAGTAGTCGCCGTAGTAGTACTTCTGGATGCTCCGGTACTGCTCGATTATCGCCTTGGCCTGGAGAGTCGATTCTTCGTCGTCCTGCGGCGGCAGGACGACGTTGAGCCCCGCCGTCATCGCGCTGCGGATCTCGTATTCGTTGCCCCTCTTCATCACGGCCCCGGCGCTCATGTGCAAGGGCACCCAAGCCATCAGGCCGAAGGTGTGGCACTGCCTGTGGATGGCATCGACGGGCCAGTCGGTCCGCCACAGCGCGGTGCTTCGGCCGATGGTCTCGAGATCGATCCGACGGCCGCCGCTGGCGCAGTTGTCGATCGCCAGATTCGGATGGCGCCTCAGGAGTTCGTCCCACATGGTGTAGAGGCCTTCTATGAAGCGGATCTCCGTCATGCCCTGGCGGTCTGGCGGGTCGGCTACCTGCCAGTACTCCAACGGGGCGATGTTGAAGTCCTCCCGGTACCAGTCCAGGCCGAACTCGGCGATCCGATCGCTGAGCCAATCGGTCAGGAACCGTCGTGCAGCCGGCTCGCCCATGTTCCACAGCAGGTCGCCCTCAGTGATCTGGCTTCGGCGGCTCTCCCAGACGACCCAGCGAGGGTCCTCATGGGGGATGCCCCATTTCAGGTTGCGCTGCTTGTATGCGGGATTGCCGTCCTTCAGGCCCAGCAGCCAGTTGGGTCGGTCCTTGAACTCATGCCAGGGCGTGCCCTGACAAACCCGGTGCGGCTCGAACCACAGCAGGAACTTGCGACCCGAACGGTGCAGGGGTTCACTGATGGCCTTGAGGCCTTGGGGGTACAGGTCCTTGCGGACCTGCCAGTTGCCGGGGTGCTTGTACCACGGTGCCCGTCCTCCGAACCATCCCGCGTCGATCCAGTACAGCTCGATGGGCAGTTCTCGCGAGGTGATTCGGCGGATGGTCTTGAAGTGATCCGTGGCCGGCGAACCGCCCCACGCGCCGACGAGGATCGGCAGCGTCAGCGGCCTGCCGCCTGGACCCGGCCGGCGATGGGTTAGCAAGAACCGGCGGAGCAGGTTGTTGCCCCGCATCCACTCGCCCTGCCAAAAGAGCGTCAGAATCCGCGGCGTGCGGATCTGCTCGCCGGGTCGGCGAAGAGGCGCAACGGGAGCTTGGCTGCGAGATCGTGCGGAAGGCAGCTACGTCCGCGCGCTGATATGCGGAGGCGTCGGTTGTCCAGTGTTGTGCCTCCCGAAGACTCCGTCCTCGTTGATGATAAAGGACTAACGTGCTTCTGCGCCCGAGGGGGCGTCGGGTAGCGTCCACCTGGTCTAAGTCTGAACCTGCGGGGCAGTCAGCAGCCCAAGTGCGCCCTGAAGTGCGCCCCCTTTCTGCATGGCGCTGGATAGCATCTGGCCGGCCGCCGGCCGTCACCTGGCATAACGCTGGCCTCCACACCCCGAAGAACGCGGAATTCCCTTGGAAAACCGCACGGAAAAAACCGACGTGACGTCTTTGTGAACCGCAGGTTCCCGGTTCGAGTCCGGGCGGTGGCTCATCGGAAGACCCCCGAAATCCTTGGTTTTTCCAAGGTTTCTCGGGAGTTTCGCTTTGGTGGTACTTCTCCCCTTCCGCGCACTCCGATGCACCGTCTTGAACTGTCTTGAGCCCCGTCGCGCCCACTGGCAAGGACCCCGCTTCTGCTGTCGTGGCGTTGTCGGTCCCCGTCGCCCTGGCCGGGCTGGCCTCGGGCGTGGAAAGGTCGGGCAGCACATCCAACGCCGCCGTCAAGCTGCCCCGTGGGGTGTGCGTGTAGATGTCCATCGTCAAGGCGATGGTGCTGTGCCGGAGCAGCTCCTGTGCAACCTTGGGATGCACCCCCCCTGCCGCCAAGTTGCTGGCTAGCTGCCCTCGCAGGGCGTGGAAGTCAAAGACGCGTCCCGATCGGTCCCGGAACCGCAGGAAGTCCGTCTTGCGTCGTTTACGCCGTTCCTCGGGCGTTTTGGCGTCCGCCATCCATTCCTTGCGCCCCACCACCAGATCGGCCCGGAGCATGCTGGCCGTCCGCTCGGGCACGTTGAAGGCCTGCGCCATGGGGAGCTTGTTCTCAAGGAAGGTCTTCAGCTCGGACACCGTATCGGCCCGCAAGGGTAGCACGTCATCGCGTCGATGCTTGGAGTAAGCCGCCGCCACCGTTACCGTGGGCTCTTCATCGTCCAGCTCGAACCCCCCCCCGGGTCAGGGTGCGCAGCTCATTGGCTCGCAGTCCGGTCTCGGATGCGAGCCAATACAGCATTGCTCTTTCCGGCCCGGTCATGCCGTAGCGGATCGGCCCGGCCTCGGTAGTCTTCAGGAGTTGCCGGAACTCATCTGCCGAGAGCGCCCGCCGGACTCGCTTCGGGTCTTTGCGGGGGTTGTCGCCTTGCAGATGCACGAGCGGATTCTGAAATGCCCGACGCTCCCGTACCATCCACCGGCAGAACTGCCGAACCGCCTGCAAGTGGAAATTGGCCGTCCGGATGCTCTTGCCGCTCTGGTGCAGGTCTCCGATGTGGGCCTGCACCGGAGCCGCCTGGATCTCACTCCAGAATCGAAAGCCGCAGGCATCCAGAACCCGCTGGGCCCGGCCCGCCACAAGATTGACGTGCTTGGACGTGTTGCCCTTCGACAGCATCCCCTTCCGCCAATCTTCGATGTGGTCGGAGAGCGGCTTGCTGGCCGCTACCGTTCGGACGTTCAGCAACCCCAGCTCGCCGAGACGCTTCCGCAGCTTGACCGGCATGGTTTCCAGCCACCGGACCATATCGGTGTCCAACTCTTGGCTGGCCGCGCGAATCGTCACGAGCCTTTCGACGCGCCGTCCGATTTCCTCGGTGGCCTTCTTGTCCTTGAAGCCCCCGACGCGGATCGGCCTGCCGTTTTCGTCGCGGACTTCCGCCCGCCAGGTCTTCGATGTCGGTCTCGGCTTGTACACTCGCATCTGTCACGTTTCCTTTCGTTTCACCGGGCGCAGCTCCAGCCCCAGCGCCCGGCAAACCTTCTCCGCCGTGTCCAGGTTCAAGCCGCGCTCCTCTCGCATGAACCGGCCAAGCATCGCCTGATTCACCCCACAGTCGAGGGCCAGGCGGTAGATGGATCGGCCGTCCCTGCGAATCGCATCGCGCATCACATCAGAGAAGGATTTCGGCTTGGACTTGCTCATGCTCAGAGACACCCTATGTTTGGATACGTGTCAAATGGCATGTAGCCCGTTCTTCAGTCCGCAACATACAGGTAGCGAGAGTCCTTTCCCTGCCCGCCTTTCACCACAAGCTCTAGAATTCCATCGGCCACAAGCATCTTAAGCATCCTGCCGGCCTCGTTCTTGCCGACGCCAACGCACCGTCCCGCCGTCCTGTAGCCCAGTCGAAAGGGCTTCGGGCCCTCCTCTCGATGTAGCTCCCTACAAATCGAGACCAGTAGCGTGACCTTCGCCGTATCGTAACGGGCGGCAGCCTTCTTCGTGATGTTAGAGACGCTCCTTGGAGTGGCCATGGTGGTTCTGATGCTCGGAGTGTTCATCAGTTCCCTCCCGAGGCGAAAGAGCACAGTGTGGCCGCAATAAAGGAGAGGGCGTTCGCGATACGGTGCAGGTGGTAGCGAGACGGGGAGCGAAACAGACGGGCCGTTCCCGGGAGCGTCCCGTACGGGGAAAGAAGTCCGTAAGAGGTAGGCACAGCAGGGGCGGAGCGCCGTACAATAGCCGCACACGACTCGGCGACGTATCCGGGCAATGTCATATGGGAAAGGTTGGCTCAAACGGAGATGCCGCTCATGGGCAAGAGCGGCAAGACCATCGAGACGACCACCATGGGTTTCCTCGTCGTCGCTTCCACAACGGAAACGGCGCCTTGGGCGGTCATCACAGGGAGTCGATTATGCCAGGAACACGGACACGTGGCCGATGGGCGGTTCAATGCGTGCTGCTCTGTCTGACCGTGGCGGGCGGTCCCATCGCTTACGGTGATTCGGCCACCGGAGGCAAGGACAAAGGCAAGGCGGCAACCGGGACGCGAACGATGACGACAGGCAACAACGGCGTGGGCTCACACGACTTCTTCCCTATCCTGCCGTGGGGCCGGCTGCACGGCGGCAGAAAGCCAGGTGTCGACCGCAAGCATGGGCTGGAGAGCATCGCCGAGTGCGACTTCACGATCGCCGGCTTCGTCCTGCCGAGCGACCTGCCGCGGTGCGAGAAGCTCGGGTTGCGGGCGATCGTCCTGCCGGACGCCAAGGCCGGGGCCATCTCGAGGAAGCAATGGAGTACGCTCTCCGACGCCGAGATCGACCAGCGAATCAAGACGATGGTCGAGCGGTGCGGCGACAGCCAGGCCATCTTGGGTTACTACCTCATCGACGAACCGGGCGCGGCGCTCTTCCCGGCGTTGGGCAAGGCCGTCGCCGCCGTCAAGAAGTACGCCCCGGGCAAGCTCGCGTACATCAACCTCTACCCCGACTACGCCACCATCGGGGCTCCCGACATCTCGCAGCTCGACACGGACAGCTACACGGAGTATCTTGAGCGGTTCGTCAAGCAGGCCAAGCCGCATATCCTGAGCTACGACAACTACCGCGTACAGTACTCCATGGACCTGAAAGACGCCGCGATGGCGGCGAGCTACTACGCCAATCTCATGGAGGTCCGCCGCGTTGCGCTAAAGCATGGGCTACCGTTCTGGAACATTGTCTCCTCGAACCAGATCCGCCCCCACACGACGATCCCGTCGCCGGCCAACCTGCTCTACCAGGCCTACACGACACTGGCCGCCGGCGGACGCGGCGTGAGCTGGTACACTTACTACGCCAATGGCTACGGGTACGCGCCGATCGACGAGTCCGAACGGAAGACGCTGACTTGGCGATACCTCCAGATGGTCAACCATCAGATCAAGGTGCTCGGCCCGATCCTAAACACGCTCGAGTCGACCGGCGTGTTCTTCACGTCACCGCCCCCGGTCAAGTCGCTGCCCGTCCTGCCTGGCAAGCTGGTCAAGGCCGTCAAGGCCGACGTTCCCGTGATGGTCGGCGAGTTCACCGGTCCCGAGGGCACGGCCTGGGTGATGCTCGTGAACCTGAGCCTGGCTGCCTCGGCGAGGCTTGACGTCAAGACACACAAGGACGACGGCAGTGTACAGGTCGTCTCCGCCGAGGACACGTCGCTTTCGCCCATCGACCACAAGCACGGCCTCTGGCTCGTCGCCGGCCAGGGCGTCCTACTGAAGTTGGTGCCGTAGGTGGCCGCGGCCTCAGCGCCGGGCCGCGACGCATGGCCGGGAAGATCGACTTCGGCACGGCGTGGCCATGGGGTTTGCCGCTCCTGTCTGGATTCTCCATGTTTGCCCTACAAAGCGCTGGCCTGGCGGAGCAGTCGTGGTGATGACCCTGCTGAACCCACTCGATGATGCGCTTTCGGCGCACGCGGAAGCGGTGTGGCTGGCGGAGCAGCACGACGGGATTGAGCGAGCTATCAGGAACGCGAAGCGGCCTGCCTGGGACAAGTGGTTCAGGCGGGAGTGGTACCGGGCTGCATGGCGGATTGGAAGGAGGCAGCGGCGCGGGGTTGGCAGGAGGCGTGGCTGGTATCGAGGCCCGGCTCCGTCCCGCCCACATCGGAGATCGGCAGGAATGTCGGACTGACATTGAAGGTGGTACCATTACTGGGGGAGGGCACGTATGAAACGACGGCGTCGGCTCGACTCGTTCATATTGGGCACGGTCGTCTATGCGTGTGCGGCGAGAGGGCCTTCAGCGGCACGTGCCGAGACGATCCTCAACGGCGTCAGGCAGGCCGTCAAGGAGCTGTGGGTCGAATCGGCCAATGGGTTTCGCTATACGTCGTGCCCGAAGACGACGGGTTCGACCGCCCACAACGACATGACGGCCGAGATGTTGTTCGTGGCGCATCGGCTCGGAGGGGACCGCTCGTTTGCCGATGTCGCCATGCGTTTGATGCGGGCGGCGTTCGCGGGTGGGATCAGCTCGATCGCGCACCTGCGATGGACGCCCCACATCGTCTACCAGATGGACCGCACCCAGCGCCAAGGAATCAGCAGCGGTCAATCTGGAGTCCGGGACGGCGTGTTGCCGGCAACCGCGGAAGGGCGAGGATCGAATAAGGCACGCGCGGAAGAGCAGAGTATCCCCTCTTATGTCCCTCGCTGCCGCCCCATCCGGAGTCAATACTCCCATCAGTCGATTCGGAGCATTCGATGAACAGACGGATCGAAGAGAGACTAGCGGGGTCCACATTTCGCACGTCGGTGCCGAGCGTCGTTCTGGTTTGTTGCGCCAGCGGGCTGGCCCGGGCCGCGGGTAACCCGGATACACCGGCGAAGCCGCCCGCCAAGGATTCGCAGGAGACGGTCGGATGGCATGGACGCAATCGGGCGGTGCTGCCGGTGTCGCAGACGATCACGCCTATGGGACGGCAGATCGAGATGCCCGGCATGAGGCCGCAGGCGCTGGTGCTTTCGCCTGACGGGCGGATCCTGGTTGTGACGGGCAAGACCAACGAACTGGTAGTAGTCAATCCCGACACGGCCGAGGTGATAGACCGAGTGGCATTGCCCATTGCCGGGGCCGCACCGAACTCGCCCGTCTCGCCCCGACAGTTGGAGGCCGCGGCGAAAAGCCAGGTGAGCTTCACCGGGTTGATCTTCTCGGGCGACGGCCGACGGATCTACCTGAGCAACGTCGAGGGCGACATCAAGGTCTTTGAAGTCGACAACAAAGGGCGGGTCAAGGGCCTGCGCAGCATCCCGTTGCCGGAGGCCAAGGGTCTGCAGCGAAAGGCCGAGATCCCCAGCGGACTGGCCCTGAGCCCGGACGGAAAGCGTCTGTACGTGTGCGGCAATCTCACCAACACGCTGCTGGAGATCGACACGGAATCGGGCGACGTGGTGCGGCGATTTGACACGGGGGTCGCGCCTTATGACGTGGTGCTGGTCCGGGGCAAGGCTTATGTATCCAATTGGGGCGGTCGACGACCCGCCCGGGACGATCTCACCGGTCCCGCCGGGCGCGGCACCCTGGCGCGGGTCGACCCGGTGCACTACGTGGCCAGCGACGGAAGCGTGACGGTCGTCGACTTGGCATCGGGGAAGCAGGAGGAAATCCCGACCCGCCTGCACGCCTCGGCGCTGGCGGTCTCACCCGACGGGGCGTTTGTGGTTTGCGCCAACGCCGCCAGCGACAACCTGAGCGTGATCGAGACGAGCACCGATCGGGTCGTTGAGACGATTTGGGCGAAGCCCAAACCGAGCGAACTGGTGGGCGCGACGCCCAATGCCCTGGCATTCGCTCCCGACGGCCGGACCCTGTATGTGGCCAACGGCACGCAGAACGCCATCGGCGTGATCGCCTTCGCCCCCGGCGAGCGGCGATCCAGACTCGTAGGACTCTTTCCGGTCGGTTGGTTTCCCGCGGCGATCGCTTTGGACACCCTCCGCCGGCAGCTTTGCGTCGCCAATTTGAAGGGGTTTTCTGTTTCGCCCACGCCGCTGAAGGAACCGCCCTACATCGGCGCCGAAGGCTACAACTCTCGGCAGTGGCACGGATCGGTATCGCTCGTACCCCTGCCCGCGAACGACGCTCTTGCCGGCCACTCGCAAGCCGTCTGGAACAACCTTCGCCGGCCGGCGATAGAGGCGGCGCAGTTGCCGCCGCGGAAGGCCCAGCCCCCGCGGGCCGTCCCCGAGCGAATCGGCGAGCCGAGCCCCATCAAGCACATCGTCTACATCATCAAGGAGAACCGCACCTACGACCAGGTATTGGGAGACGTGGCACGGGGCAATGGCAACCCACGACTCTGCATCTTCGGCGAGAAGATCACGCCCAATCAGCACAAACTGGTGGCCGACTTCGTGCTCCTGGACAACACCTATTGTGCGGGCATCCTCAGTGCCGACGGGCACCAGTGGAGCACCAGCGCGTTCGCGACCGACTACATGGAAAAGCTCTTTGCCGGTTTTCCGCGGAGCTACCCGGACGTCATGGGCAGGGACAGCGCGGACGCCCTGGCCTACTCGCCGGCCGGGTTCATCTGGGATCGAGTGCTGGCCCGGGGGCTGCTCCTGCGCGACTACGGTGAGTTCATGGGGCCGCGGGTGCGATGGCGCGACGCCGGCCGCCAGGGCGAGCCCGACTTCCTCGCCTGTTACCGGACATGGCAGGGCAAGAGCAACGAGGTCACCTTCGAGTGTGAACCCTTGATCCCGTCGCTGCGGTCGCACGCTCCGACCGACTACGTGGGCTGGAGCATGAATGTTCCGGACCAGTACCGTGCCGACGTCATCCTCCGGGACCTTCGCCGCTTCGAGCAAGAGGGAAGATTCCCCGCCCTGACAATCGTCTGCCTGCCCGACGACCACACCAGCGGGACGAAGGCGCACTACCCCACGCCCGCGGCGCAGGTAGCCGACAACGATCTGGCGTTCGGGCGGCTGGTCGAAGGCTTCAGCCACTCGCGATTCTGGAAGGAGATGGCCATTCTGGCCATCGAGGACGACCCGCAGAACGGCTGGGACCATGTTAGCGGCTACCGCACGACCGCCTACGTCGTGAGTCCATACGCGCGTCGTAGGGCGGTGGTGAGCACGCAGTACAACACGGTTTGCCTGCTGAGGACGATCGAGCAGATCCTGGGACTCGCGCCGATGAACCAGTTCGACGCGGCGGCGCCGCCGATGCGAGATTGTTTCACCGAGACGCCGGACTTCGCGCCCTACGAATGCCTGCCCAACTCGGTGCCGCTGGACCAGATGAACCCCACGCCGCAAGCGATCGCGGATCCGCAGCAACGGGCCGATGCCATCGCCTCGGCCAAGATGAACTTCGATGAGGTCGACCGGGCGCCCGAGGATGAACTGAACCGCATTCTCTGGCGAGCGATGCGAGGCTCGGCGGAACCCTATCCCGCCTGGGCCGTCGACACAGTCGGCGACGACGATGACTGACGTTCACGTCATCGGGTAAACAGTAATAGACAACTGTCTCGAATGACTATTAGTTCATCAGGAGCATTCAATGGACAGGCGAGAATTCTTCAAGACGAGCGTCAAGGCCGCTGCGGCCAGTGCCGCCATTTCCCTACCCGCTAGCACCATCCAAGCGGCCGACTCGCCTGCGGCCACAACCGGGGGCGGCAATTCCGGCGCTCCGGCGATTCTAAGAAGCTATACCTCGGAGGACCACCGGCGACGGCTCACGAATGTCGGCTTCTGCACGCAAAAGATCCGCAAGTGCATGCGCAAGCATCTCGTGACCAACTACTTGCCCGCCCAATGCGTCTATAACATGGGCGAGTATCCCAGCCGAGAACCTTGGGCGCCCAATGAATACGACGAACAAGAACTGGACCGGCTGAAGGATCACGGAATCCAATTGATTCACGTGATGGACGAATGGAACGACCGATACGGGCTCTTTGGCGGCAACAAGCTGACGGCGGTCAACCCGAAGGGATTCCGTCGTTTCGTGGCGATGGTCCACAAGCGCGGAATCAAGATCCTGGCCTACGCATCGAGCGGGTATTTCACCCTGACCGATCCGGACAACCGCAAGGAGTGGTCTCGACCGGGCGACAACTTCGGCGAGCGTAGTTGGTGGAACTTGACGCGATGCTCGCCGGCCAGCCCCGGTTGGCGGGCCTACTTCTTGCCGCGCATGCTGCGAATCCTCGAAGACTACGAGCTCGACGGACTCTACAACGACTGGGGGTACGTACCCAACGCAGAGAAGCGAGTAAAGACGCCGGCCCAAGACGAGGTGCCTGCGTTCGAGGAGACCCCTCAATACGACGGCGCGGTGACCGATCTACTGCACCTCATCTACTCGGAAGTCAAGCGGCGCGGCGGGATATACAAGCTGCACGCTGATCGCTCCAACCAGCCCATGACGGGCGGACTCAAGGTCTACGACTACCTCTGGGTCGGCGAGGGAGTGAAAAACGCCGACGGCCTGCGCGAGGCCGTCAAGAACCATCCGCCTTATGTGGTCCCCTGCATCCACGGTTCGCGGGCCAAGATCGAAAGCGACGATGATCCTTTCCTGCACTCGATTCCTTACATGCAATTCCCCTTGCTCCAGGGCGGACGGCCGCTTACCGGCGAACGGGGAGTCATTCCCATTCCTCGCCTGCCCGGGGTGAAGGAAAACGGATTCTATGAGAAGGCCTGGGAATACTACCAGAAGCATCCCGACGGCCCGTACATCTACGGCGGTTGGGATAATCTCCCGCCGAGGGCCGGAACGCGGCCGGCGCATGCCCGCTGGCTGAAACAGTACATGCCGATGATCGAAGACGGCACGTGGGCATATCTGGAGATCGGCGATTCCGACCTGTTTGCCAGGCCGCTACCGCAGGATTGCGTGGCCTCGGCCTTTGCCAATCGCGATCTGTACCTCGTCTTGGCCAATTACGGCCAGTCGCCCCGGCAAATCGAAACGGCCGATGCGTATGTTCCCACGGACGGTTCCGCCGCCGCTCCAAAGAAGCAATGGCAGCTTCCCAAGCGGACGCTGCGCGTTATCAAGCGGTCGGTCTAACCAGCCCTCTTGCGTCTGCCGCCGCTAACCCGGCAGACGCTTCACCGAAATCGTTTCTTCTTGGCACGAACACCGGGAGTATATCACGGGCAGGGAAACGGAGAAGCAGTCAGCGCTCGCTGCCGCGGCGGAGTTCGACGAACGCGACCTCCAGCGGCTTCAACTCGGCGGCGAACTCCCTAGGTACTTGCACTCGCCGCCACAGCGGCTGGAACGGCTCGCCCGACGTCGATCGAAAGAGATCCGCGTCGCACGGTTTGCCGCCTAGCGTGTTTCGAGTGTCAAGGCTTACCTTCAGCGGCTGCGTCGTCTCGGAAACGTTCACGAACACGTGGCCGATCTTACCGCCCGGCGATTGCCAGGAACTCGTCAGGATCGCGGGCGTGGGCACATCTTCCCTCTGCCACTTGCCGCCTCGCCGCACCGGCACGCTGATCGACAGCTTCGGCACCGCCAGCTCGCAAGGGTGCAGCATCGTCCCCAACATCAGGCATTCCCTGGCGCGGGTCTTCAGCAGCCGGCAGTGGTTGCGGATCATGGCGATCTGATCGGGATGGGCCTCGAACATGCTCTGATGCGACGACCAGATCGACGCACCCGGGGTGCGACCGGCGACCAGATTCATGGCGTGGCAGCGGATGAGCCAGCGATCGTTCTGCTTGCTCAGCCCGGCACTGTCGCCTCCGTAGCCGATCGCGTACTCGTGGTAGAGATAGGAGAACAGGGGGATTCCCACCGCACCGGGATAGCCGCGGTACCAGCGTTTCTCGTAATACTCGCGCACGTGGAAGCCGTCCAGATAGGGAATCAATTGTTCGTGTGGCTCTTCGTGGAACAGGACGAAGTCGGCTGACAGGCCTTTGCCGCGCTTGCGCATCGCGTCGAGCAGGTCCCAGAACGCATGGCTCTGGTAGAGGCCTGGGCCCGGGGCATGCGCGTGCGCGGTTGCGTGGCAGACATCCCCGGCGCCGTTGGTCGTCTGGTCCATCTGCAGCACGTCGACGCCCAGGGCGTGTGCCTGGTTGACCACGCTGCAGAAGAACTCCTTGGCCTGCGGTGTGCCCACGCAGAACTGGTAGGAATGGCGTTTCCAGGCGCCAGCGGGGTTGGACTCATTCAGGACGTATTCCTTCGGCTTGCCGCCCTTCTTGTCGACCACGTACGACGCCAAATACTGTTGCGCGGCGGGAACCTCCCCGCCATCGCGTCCTTCGTTGCGGTAGGTGAAGAACAGTCCCGAAAGGAAGAAGAACGGCCGGAATCCATCCTGCTTAAGCTGCGAGATGGCACGTCGGGCGTTGTCCGCGTCGAAGACGGGGAAGTAGTCGCCGGCGGTCCAGCGACGGTGGTTCTCCCAGCCGGCGAGCATGGGTACGACCGGGCCATCGATCTTCTCGCGGAACGTACGGAGGTGGTCCGGAAGCTTAGGATAGTACGAGCCGATGCAGGTCCGCGTGGCGTCGTAGGTGCGGACCTCGCAAACGTGCACCGCCGGGCCGGCCTTCCACCAGGTTGGGATGTCGTCCCGCTCGACCAGCTTCTTGGCGCACCAGGGCTGACGTACGGCCCACTGTTTATACCGATCGGCCGAGTCGCACCACATGCCCTGGGTCACGCCTAAGGCAATCGGATACGGGCTTTGCCAATGCTTGTCCTGGTCGGCGGCGCCCGCACCGGTGTCTCGTGTGTCGGGAACCGGCGTGAATTCATGCCACAGACTGAAGCCCTCCTGCGACTTGGCCACGGACAAGGACATCGGATGGCCTGTGGAGTCCATGCCGGCCAAGTACACGCCTGCCAAACGGTCCTGGAAGGCGAGGAACTGGGCCGAGAGATTCCCCGGATAACTCAGTGTTACACCTTGGCCGTTGGACCAGTTCGCCTGGGGATTCTCGATCAGCGTGCCGGCCAGCGCCGGGAGTACCAGGCAGTCGTCCTTTCCTTCGCCGATTGCCGGCACGGCCTGCACCTGTGGAAACCGGACGGTCTTGATCCGACGGGAGGTCTTGTTCTCCACGCGTATCGACCAGAGCGTCAAGGGATCTTCGGGGGAAGACGTGACAGTGACCTCGACCGCCAGATCCAAGGCGGGGAACCTCGCGTACGTGATCGTGAACTTGTCCATGCCCCCGGCCTTGCCCACGCTTACGCTCGACTCACCCGCCTGGGGGCTGTCGATGCTCTCGGTGCCGCCGTCTTCCTTGATGAGGATGATCGAGAAAAGGGCCTTGTGAGCCGGCTTGGCGACCAGGGCTTGACCGCTGGCCTTGTGGACGAGTCGATCGAGGAACGGTGCGGGTGACTTTTGGATCTCCAATCGCAGCACTTGGTTCTCGACCGTCACCGGTTCAATTCCTTCGGCCAACGCCAGCGCAGTGGCTGTGCTCCATATAGCGACCTTCAACAGTATTGCCAGTTGGTTCATGTTCTCCTCCAGGAAGAGGCGGGCACGCAGACGGCGGCCTGAGGATCGCTGTGGCCCTGCAGCGCGAGCGTCCAGTCGGCATGGCGGAAGGTCAGGTGTGGGGTCTTGACCATGGTTCCTGATCCCTCAAAGGTCGCGGAGGGCACGTTCCTCCATCGGGAGCTGCTGGTTCCAGAAATGCACCTCCCTGACTCAAGTAGGCTGTTCTTGTGTACTGTTCTGTCGGGTTTCTGACAAGCACACGAATCATTTCTCGGCAGTTCGCTCATCAGTAGGCGAACCGCCGACACGAGGGTTTGCCGGAGGGATGAACATGTGCGTAAGACCTGGCTCTGAATCGCCAGCGGAGGGACTCGATGAGGCCCTGTGGAAGCTGTTCCGGGCGTGGATATCGTACACCTCGATGCGCCCTGACGACGACGGCAACGGTGTCGAGGACTTCTGTTCCTGCGTGCGAACCCGGCTGGAGAAGCTGGTGAGGGAGCGGTCGGATCGGACGAATGCCGGGGCATGATTACAGTGACGGGGCAATGCAGGTGCGGCGGAAGACGGTGTTACGGTATCGGTTGCAGCTCACATCGAGGTGCACGTCCTGCACGTGGCACGCGTCGGCGGTTGTGGTCTTCTCCTTGCCCCGGAGGCGAATTGAAGCGACCATTGGCAGCATGCTCAATCCCGTGTCACAGCTTGTCTCGGATCATTCTACGATAGTCGTGCGAGGACCATGGCCATGAAACCGTCCTTCAACGTTACCACACTGGTATCCGCGTGGGCCGCGATACTCGCAGCCGCTCAGCCCACAATTCAACTTCGCCAGCCCTGGGAGTTTCCCTACGGCGGTGATGACGCCATCGGGCGGCATGTCATCGCGCTGTGGCAATTTGCGCCCGGCGCCGAGACAGAAGATGCCTCCGGACACGGTCACACACTGAGGCTCGCGGGGACAAAGATCCACCCGGACGGCAGGTTTGGGTCTGGCCTGGAATCATTCCGCGGCTACCCCGTAGAGGACAAACAACACGCGGCCGTCGCCAAGAACAACCCGCTGCTCACCCCCAAGGGGGCTTTCACCCTCGAGATGTGGATCAAGCCGAAACCCGAGTTGAACGGATATGGACAGGCATTTCTTCTGGACAAGAAGTACGTCTCGCACGCCGACTATCAACTGATCCTCACCGAAGCCGGCAAGTCCGGCGAGCGTGTGCTTCGAGCCTGCCTGGGGTTTGGCGCCTACTCCGATGACTATCATTCATCCTCCCTCAGGATCGAACCCAACGCGTGGTATCACGTCGCGTTTACCTACGACGGCGCCGGAACAGGGGCGTTTTACGTCAACGGCATTCCCAAAGGAGGCGCGTCGCGCGCCAGCCGCAAGAACATAGCGCCCGGCACGCATCCCCTCTCCATCGGCGACCGAATCGGCAGCTACCACCACGGATTCCCGGGATTCATCGATCAAGTCCGTATCACCGAAGGCACCCTGGAATTCCGCCGGGCAAGCGTGTCGTTGCACGGAGATCGTTCGACGTTTGTGCGGATGGAGAAAGCCCCGCCACTCCGCCTCGTCGTAACCAACCACGACCGTCAGCCGCTCGACAACGCGAAGGTGAAACTCCTGCTCGACGGCGCCACTCCCAAGACAACGAACCTCCCGAAAATCGACTCAGGCAAGACTCATACGGTGGAATACACATTGGACACGGCGCTCCGACCCGACACCTACACGCTGAGCGCGCGACTGACACTACCCGCGCCGAATTCCGGCAAAGGCGCGGAAAGCTTCCGTCTCAAGATCGTCCCCCGTCAGCCGCCCCATCGCTATCCGGTGCTGATGTGGGGCGTTTACAGTCCGCGGGGCGTCGTCAAGGAGATCGATCGCCTCAAACAGATCGGCTTTACCCACGTGCTAGGCCTCGGGGCGGATTACGGAACGATCTGGAAGGATGGCAAGCCGACCCTGCCCGGCGCTCCGGAAGATGTGGAGTCCACGCGACAAATGCTCGACCTGGCACTCGCCAACGACATTACCATCGTCGCCAGCCTTTCGCCGGGGCACTACCTGCGGGATTCCGATCGATTCCTCCGCATCAATCGAAATGGCAAGCCGTATGACCGGGAGGACATCTGTGGCCTGTTTCCGGAGATCCCGCCGTTCTGCGAAAACGTCGGCGCCTCGGTGGCGCAGGCCTATTCCGGCTATCCGGCCTTCCAGGCCGCGCTGATCCACACCGAGGTCCGCGATGGCGCTCAGCTCTGTTTCCACGACCACGACCGGGCTGCCTACCGAAAGTGCACCGGACTCGACATTCCGCCGGCGGCCACGGGCAAGTGGGGCATCCGACATGCGGATCACAAAGACCTGCCCCCCTCCCGTGTCATCCCCGACGACCATCCGATCTACCGTTACTATCAATGGTTCTGGAAAGAGGGCGACGGCTGGCCTGCCCTCAACTCGGCGGTGGCCAAAGGGCTGAAATCCACAGGCCGAAGCGACTTCTGGACGTTCAACGATCCCGCGGTACGAGTGGCCAGTGTCTACGGCAGCGGCGGAAGAGTCGACGTCCTTTCGCAGTGGACCTACTCCTACCCCGATCCGATCCGCATCGGCATTGCGACCGACGAGCTGCTGGCTATGGCCGCCGGTGCCTCGCCGCAACAGGGCGTAATGAAGATGACGCAGGTCATCTGGTATCGCCGTCAAACCGCCCCCAAACCCTCCGCGGTCAGCCGGCCCGCGAGCCGGCAGGCATCCGAGGTGCCTCCCCTCGACACACTCGCGCAGCAGCCCGGCGCCATCGCGGCGTCGGGAGTCCGGCAGGCCCCATGGGAGATCCAACAACCCGATGCCCCGTTCATCACGATCGCCCCCATGCACCTGCGGGAAGCCTTCTGGACCAAGATCGCCCGGCCGATCCGCGGCATCATGTACCACGGCTGGCAGTCGCTCGTACCGTGCGAGGATTCACGAAGCTACTGCTATACGAACCCGCAGACGCAGCACGAACTTGCCCGCCTCATCGACACCGTGGTGAAGCCCCTGGGACCAACGCTGCTCCAGGTCCCCGGCATCAAGGGCGACGTCGCGTTTCTGGAGAGCTTCGCCTCGCAGATGTTCGCCGGGCGCGGCACGTACGGCTGGGGCCGGGGGTGGGGCGGCGATGCCTACCTCATCATGTTGTACGCCCATCTCCAGCCCGAGATCGTCTACGACGAGACCATCGTGCAACGCGGCCTCGACGACTTTCGCGTGCTGGTCATGTGCGACTGCGACGTGATCACCCAAGCCATGGCGGAGCGGATCAAGGCCTTTCAACAGAAGGGTGGGCTGGTCGTGGCCGACGAACGGCTCGCGTCCGCGATCAAGCCGGATATCCTCATGCGGTCGTACGAGCGGATCGGAAAGGCGGGCCAGGACAAGGCCGCGCTCGTAGAGCGGGCCCTAGCGTTCCGCAAGCAGCTCGACGCCCGCTACATGCGCCAGGTCGATACGTCCGACCCCGATGTCATTCCGTACCGGCGGCGCTACAAGGGCGTCGATTACCTGTTCCTCGTGAACGACCGCAGGGAATTCGGCCAGTACGTCGGCCAACACGGCTTGGTCATGGAGAATGGCCTACCCACCAGCACCACCGTCGCGATTCGCCGCAAGGCCGGATACGTGTACGATCTCGTCGACGGGGGCTTGTTGGCCACAGTACCGAAGGAAGACAAGATCGAGGTCAACGTCACGCTGGGTCCCTGCGACGGCGCGATGTGGATGGTCACTCCGTCTCCGATAGCGGCGGTCCGCGTCACCGCGCCCCAGGAGGTTCGCCAAGGCGGCAAGGTCTTGTGCCGTGTTGAGGTCATCGATGAACGGGGCGTGCCGCTTGAGGCCGTCGTTCCGGTCGAGGTGTGCGTGCGTGACTCCGAGGGTAGAGCAGTGGAATTCAGCGGGTACTACGGCGCTGCCGGTGGCGGACTCGACATCCCGTTGACTATCGCACCGAATGATGCCCCGGGCATGTGGCAGATCGAGGCAGTGGAGCGGGCAAGCGGGCAGCGCGCCACCCACTACTTCCGCGTCGCACCGTCTCTGCAGTGATCGCGGATCCTATGGCTCACGATGATTCCCTTGCGTCGAGGTGCTCGGTCACATGGGAAGACGCCTCGGTTCGGCGATCTCTCGCAAGACTCTCTTCGATCACCTGGCCGAACACGACCTTGAGAAAGTGGTTGATGCCGCAGTAGGCCATGAAGATTCTCATGGACTTACTCCACCCACCATGGCGCTCCCGCCTCTTCCCATGGTTGAGAAGAGGCGGTTCGCCAAGACGAGCTGTTTCGGAGGTGGTGTGAATGGCACCAATCAAGAAGTTCAGCGCGGGTACGATCTCGTGTGCACTGTGGGAGAACGAAGCAAAGGTGGATGGCCGCAAGTTGCGGATCATGAAGGCAACAATCGACCGTCGCTACAGGGACAAGGACGGAACCTGGAAATCAACAGGCAGCTTCGGCAGAAGTGAGTTGCCCCTCGTGATATTCTGCTTGATGCAGGCATTCTCGGGCATGGTCGGGGAGGGCGCGGAAGGAAGCGGCGACTCACCTTCAGTCGAGGAGGAGACCGTGAGGTAGCCAAGAAGACGTCCCTAGCAAGGGGGCACCGGAGAGTTGGGGTGCCCCCGTCCGTTGGGGAAGCCAGATCTTGGTGAAACAGGATGAGTCCACTCGATGACGCGATTGCGGCGCACGCCAGGACACTGTGGCTCGAGCGACAGCGGGCCGAGATTGAGCGAGCCATCGATGACGCGAAACGATCCGACTTGGACAGATGGTTCCGGCGAATGTGGTATCGGGGCACGTGGCGGATTGGAAAGATATGGGGACGAAATGCCCGGACACGGCGCGATTGGGGTGGTGCAGATGAGCGACGGTAGTACGATGAGAAGGCACAGCGAGGTCCAGACTGAGCTGGCTGGGTGGGCGCGGGCAGGGCCGGGGTGTTGGGAACGGCGGGTAAGGGAGTGGGGCTCCATGCCGCCGACCGGTACGGAGCCGCGGAGGTGGTGAATCAGTTTGACGAACACTCACTGATAGGGAATTGGATTCCGCGGGGGCGCGTCGGCCTGACGCCGGGGGTGGGGGGTTATCTGAAATCGATCTGGTGCGACATCATTCCCCCGGGTCTCAACCATGAAGCGAGGGTCCGATAGGTCTGCACCAGATCGGCTGGGAATTGCATGACGGTTTGAGACAGAATATGGTCTACCGACCCAGGCTTGATGGGATGAGACTCGTACCACGGTACGGCGTAGACGATTCTCGGCGTGCCAACGTAGTCGGGTGTCATGCTGCCTCGGATTCCTGCACGTAGGGCCGCTATTCTCTCCGAGGTCAGGGTCTTTCGTGTCCGCTTGACGAACCACACTGCCCGCAGGCGCAGGTGGCCGAGCCACGCGAGGCGTCGTGTCCGGGATTCAGACGAGGGTGG
>JAFGLZ010000224.1 GCA_016927755.1 Phycisphaerae bacterium | reverse complement strand
GGGTGGCCCAACGAATCCCGTCTCGTCGAGGCATTTCCGAGGACGCGGTGTCGTTGGAGCTCTGCACATCCGACGGTTCTCCGGTGAGCGTGGGCGGCGGGCGGCATGCTCCGGCAAGGGACACAATGGAGATCGCCAAGCGGATCATCAACGAGGCGTTGGAGCGGCGGGCGTCGGACATCCTGATGGACCCCCGCAGCGGCGAGGTGTACAAGGTGCGGTTCCGCATCGACGGAATTCTGCACGAAGTCGCCAGTTTTCCGGCGGGTCAGGGCATGGCAATCGTGAACTGCCTGAAGGTCGCCTCCCGACTGGACATCAGCGAGAAGCGTCGCCCGCAGGACGGGGCCTTCATCGCCAAGCTGCTGGATCGCGAGATCAAGTTTCGATCGGCGACGGCCGGCACGTTGTATGGCGAGAAGATCGCCGTTCGCGTCTTCGACGTGCAGGCGGGTCTGAAGGATTTGGACAACCTCGGGCTCAACCAGGCCGAGGCGGATGCCATCACTCGCGTGGTTCGACGTAGCGACGGCATGCTGCTGATCGCCGGCCCGACGGGCAGCGGCAAGACGACGACCATCTATGCCGCTCTAGGCTTGCTGGCCGGCCAGGGCAGGAACATCGTGACGATCGAGGACCCGATCGAGTATCCGCTGGAGAATGCGAGTCAGACGGAGGTCAACCCGAGGGCGGGGATCACGTTTGCCAACGGCCTACGCTCGATCCTTCGGCAGGATCCGGACGTGATCACGGTCGGGGAGATCCGCGACGCGGAGACGGCCGAGATCGCGCTGCAGGCGTCCCAGACGGGGCACCTGGTGGTCTCGACTGTCCACAGCAACGACGGTCCGACGGCTATGGCCCGTTTGGTGGATTTCGGCATCGAGCCGTTCCTGATCACCACTGGCCTGACGGCCGTTCTGTCGCAGCGGCTGGTGCGAGTGCTGTGCAAGGAGTGCCGGCGGTCGGCAAAGATATCGGCCGAGCTCCGTCGAGAGGCGGCGCGCCGGCAGATCGCCCTTGGCAGGGTGGGGGTGGCGGTCGGCTGCGACTACTGTGAAGGCACGGGCTACGTCGGTCGAACGGGCATCTTCGAGATCCTGCCGTTGTCTCAGCGGATGGGCCAGCTTCTGACGGAGAAGGCGTCGCTGGCCACGATTCAGGCGCAGGCGAGGAAGGAGAAGGTCGTCACGATGCGCCAGCGGGGTATGGAGAAGGTGCTTCAGGGCATCACGACGGTGGATGAGGTCTTGCGCGTCACGACCTGACCGGAGCGCGGGGTTCGAGGGCCGATGACGGACTGGCGACAGCGAGCGAGGCGGCGATGGTCCTGCTGATTGGCGTTGTTCTGGCGATCTTCGTAGCGTGGCGTGTGCGTCACCTTGGCCTGTACGTGGCCTTGTGCGACTCGCTGGGCGTGCTGTTCGGCGGCGTGGCGGCGATGGCCTATTCGGGGAAGGTAGCTCAACTAGTGCCGATTGACCACCCGCTGAAAGGCTCCGCCTGCATGCTGGGCATCTTCGTGCTCGGTTGGGTGATGTTCCGGACGCTGTCGCGATCGTTCGCAGGGGACTGGGCGGTAGACTTCGGGCGGCGCTTTGACACGATCGGGGCGATGCTGGCCGCCGCCGGCGGGACAATGATGGCCGTCGGCATGATCTCATTGCTCTTCCTGACGACAGGAGATCTCCTGAAACAGATCGCCTTCCTGGAGGAGCCCATCCGGGAAGCGGCGTCAATTGCGGTCACCGCTTGTCAATCGGTGGCTTGGTTCACGGGCAGCGATCATGTCATCACGCTCGAGACGATCCTCAGGATGTGCGGCGGCTAGTCTGCGAGGCCCGGCAAAGCCGTGACAGTCTGTGGCGATCGCGGGTTACCGCGGAAGGTTGAGTTTCACGACTGGTCCGCCGGGGTCGTGGGTTTGCCGTAGCTAGCTCAGGATCCCCAACAGTCGCCGCCGGGGCAAATGCTGCGAGGTAAGCCTTGTTGCTAAAGAGAGTTAGGGCGCATTACGGGCCAATGGTTAGTGAGTGCCAACAAACTTCTTGCAGGGCGTGGGGGGGGGCACATATAATCGAGGTTTCAGTCGTAGCTGCGACTTGAGGCTTGGACACATCTGAAAGCCTGAGTTTTCGATATGCAAGCATTCTGCTGAAAGGAGGCGTGATGGCCACCGCTGACGCCAGCTCACCTATCAGGCTGGAGATCCGTGACGACAAGATCGCCGTCATGACGTTCGACACACCGGGCAAGCCGGTCAACACCTTCAATCAGGCCAATCTGGAGGCGCTGGAAGGCTGTGTTGGACAGATCGAGAAGCAGACGGATCTGCGCGGCGCGATCCTTCGTAGCGGCAAGGAAGGCAACTTCATCGCGGGAGCCGACCTCAACGAGTTGATGGCGGCGGTCGGGACGGACAAGAACCTCGTCCGGACTTTCTGCCAGCGCGGGCACGATCTCTTTACGCGCATCAGCCGACTGCCGTTCCCGACGGTGGCCGTCATTGATGGCATGTGCGTCGGCGGCGGGCTCGAGTGCGCGATGGCGTTCGACTATCGCATCGTTTCGACCAATCCGCGGACGGAGTTGGGGGCGCCGGAGGTCAAGATCGGCATCATCCCCGGTTGGGGCGGGACGCAGCGGTTGCCGCGGCTGGTGGGCATCGACCAGGCGCTCGAGATGAACTGCGGCGGGGACAGCATCAAGGCCGAGAAGGCCGTCGACATCGACCTGGCCTTTGAGATGGTGCCCGCTGAGGAGTTGCTCGACGAGGGCGTCCGCGTCATCAACATGGCGCATGAGACCGGGGAGTGGAAGGAAGATCGCGAACGTCGCGAGCAGCCCATGGGGCTCAGCGACGACAACATGATGTTCAACTTCAACGTCTTCCGCGGGTTCATCCTGGGCAAGACCAAGGGGCAGTATCCGGCGCCGCTCAAGGCCATCGACGCGATGGAGCGCGGCTGTAACCTGCCGTTGCAGGATGGGCTCAAGGAAGAGATCAACGCGATCATTCCGCTGATCGGCAGCGACATCAGTCGCAATCTGATCGGCATCTTCTTCATGGACCAGGCGGTCCGAAAGGACACGGGCGTCGACGACCGATCGGTCAAGGGCAGGCCGGTCAAGCAAGTGGGCGTTCTGGGCGGGGGGCTCATGGGCGCGGGCATCGCCTTTAGCCACATCCGCAAGGACTTTGGCACGATCCTGTGCGATATCAGCGACGAATTGGTCGAGGCCGGGATGAAGCGGGTCGTCGGCCCGATGGAGTCCCGGATCAAGATCGGACGGATGGCGCCGCAGGAGATGGTGGCGTCTTTGACGAAGCTCCGGGCGACGACCGACAAGATCGCGATGAAGAACTGCGACCTGATCATTGAGGCGATCGTCGAGAGAGAAGACGTCAAGGTCTCGACATTCAAGGAGATGGAAGGGATTCTGGGCGAGAACGCCATCATCGCCTCGAACACCTCGACGATCTCGATCACGCGGATGGCCAAGGACCTCAAGCGGCCGGACAAGTTCGTCGGGATGCACTACTTCAGCCCGGTCGACCGGATGCAGCTCGTGGAGGTGATCCGCGGTGAGAAGACGTCTGACGAAACGGTGGTGACGGTGGTCAAGCAGGCCCAGGCGATCGGGAAGAAGCCGATCGTCGTGAACGACTGCGCGGGCTTCCTGGTGAACCGCGTTCTGCTTCCGTACATGAACGAGGCCGTTCTGTTGGTCGAGGAAGGCGTCGACATGGAGAAGCTCGATAAGCTAGTCACGAAGTTCGGCATGCCGATGGGCCCGGTCACTTTGGCGGATATGGTCGGCCTGGACGTGGCGAAGTTTGCGGGCGGCGTGCTGGCCGAGGCCTACAGCGACCGCGCCCAGCCCGCGCAGTTGGTGCCCAAGCTCGTGGAAATGGGTCGGCTGGGTCAGAAGAGCGACGCGGGCTTTATGGCTTACGAAAGCAAGCGAGGCAAGAAGCGAGGCAAGCCGGACGGCGTGGTCGCCAAGCTCGTCGACGAGATCGGGCGGCGCCAAAGTGACGTGCCGGACGACGAGACGATCCTCGACCGGCTGTTCCTCTCAATGCTGGCGGAGGCGTGCCGGCTGTTGGAGGAGAACATCGTCCGCAAGCATGAGGACGTGGACTTCGGTTTGATCTTCGGGATCGGCTTCCCGCCGTTCCGGGGCGGGCTGCTGCGTTGGGCCGATACGATCGGCGCGCAGACGGCGGTCGACAAATTGGCCAAGCTCGCGCCGCTCGGCAAGCGGTTCGAGGCGCCGGAGATGCTGAAGGAGATGGCCAAGTCCGGCAAGTCGTTCTACAAGTAACCGACGATCGTCCCGTCGCGGGAATCGGCGGCGGGAGCGGCGAGCAGGAAACGGTCCGGCGGGCATGTCGCCTGACCCGGGCAGCCTCAGGAGGCCAATATCGTGAAGACAGCGGTGATCATCGACGGCGTTCGGATCCCGGTCGGCAGTGCCCGCCCGACGGACGGCTATTATCGAGACGTCCGCGCGGACGATCTAGCGGCTCACGTCATGAAGGGACTCGTTGCCAAGACCGGCATCGACCCGGCGATCGTGGAAGACGTCTATTTCGGTTGCGTTCAGCAGCAGAGCGAGCAGGGCTTCAACATGGCGCGGACCGCGGCCCTGATCGCGGGATTCCCGGTCGAGTCGGCGGCGTGCACGGTGAACCGCCTCTGTGCGTCGGGTTTGACGGCGATCAACTCGGCCGCCCGGGCGATCATGACCGGCTGCGAGGACGTTCACGTTGTCGGCGGCGTGGAGCATATGCACCACTACCCGATGGACAAGGACGTGAATCCGAGCCCGCGGATGGGTTGGAAGAACTTCCGCGCGGCGATGATGATGGGCATCACGGCCGAGTACGTAGCCATGAAGTACTTCATCACGCGCGAGGAGCAGGACGAGTTTGCCTACGGGTCGCATATGAAGGCGCACGAGGCGACGGAGAAGGGCCTGTTCAAGGACGAGGTTCTGCCGACCTGGGGCCTCGACGCGGCCGGGCATAGGCAACTCATGACCGTTGACCAGACGATTCGCCCGGACACGAACCTGGAGTCGCTGGCGAAGATTCCGCCGGCGTTCAATCCGAAGGGCGGCATCGTGACGGCGGGCAACAGCTCGCCGTTGAGCGTGGGCGCCGCAGCGCTGCTGATGATGTCGGAGGAGCGGGCCAAGCAGCTCGGGCTGAAGCCGAAGGTAAGGATCCGGTCGATGGCCGTGGCCGGCTGCGAGCCGTGTGAGATGGGGATCGGCCCGGCCAAGGCGGCGCCGAAGGCGCTGGAGCGCGCGGGGCTCGGCGTCGACGATCTCGACGCGATCGAGCTGAACGAAGCGTTCGCGTCCCAGAGCGTGGCCGTGCTTCGACTGACCGGCTTCGATCCGGCGAAGGTCAACACGCGGGGCGGGGCGATCGCCTTGGGCCATCCGCTGGGTTGCAGCGGCGCCCGGATCATGGTGACGCTGATCCACCGGATGTCGCAAGAGAGCAAGAAGCGCGGCATGGCGACGCTCTGCGTCGGGGGCGGCATGGGCGAGGCTACCATCGTCGAGGCCTGCTGAGACGAAGACCTTCACGTCGCGCCGCCCGGCCAGGCGCTGTCACATCGGTGGGGTAGGACGATGCCGGATGGGCCCGATGGGTCCATTCGGCGTCCTGTTGGTCCGCACTTCTAGGCAGGAAGGTGGAGGTCCTTCATGGCTGACACACAGTCTATTCCGCGCGAACATCTCGGAAAGCTGGACATAGCACCCTTTAACGACGATGACCCAAATCTAGCGGCGATGCTCCGTAGGCAAGTGGCGTCGCACAAGGAGCGAACGCTGTTCCGGGTGCCCGAAGGCGACGTCTATCACGACGTCTCGTGGACGAAATACCACGACGACGTTCTGGGACTGGCCCGTGGGCTCATCGAGCTAGGCGCGGCTCAAGGGAGCCACGTGGCGCTGTACAGCGAGAACCGCTACGAATGGCGCGTGGCAGACCTGGGCATCTTGGCGGCCGGGGGTGTTTCCGTCCCTTTGCATGCGGCGCTCACGGGCGAGCAGGCCCGCCATGAGATCGTTGATTCCGAGGCCAAGGCCCTGATCCTCTCGACGCAGGACCAGGCCGACAAGCTCCTGCCGGTTGCCGACGAGCTCGGGAACGTGGAGCACGTCGTCACCTTCGATGACGTTGCCTGGGCGGGCAAGCAGAAGGTCGTGAAGTTCGCTGACCTGATCCAGCGAGGCTCGAGGACTTCGGGCAAGATCGTCGATGAGCAACTCCAGAGAGAACGGGCGGTCACGCGGAAAGATCTCGCCACGATCATCTACACGAGCGGCACGACCGGTTTGCCCAAGGGCGTTATGCTGACCCACGACAACATCCTGTTCCTGTGCGACCGTATCCGAGCCACGATGCGGTTCAATCCGGACCAGATCCTGCTGAGCTGGCTGCCGCTGAGTCACAGTTTCGGCCGGATGGCCGACCATTTCGGGATGCTGATGGCGGGGCTTCGCGTGGCGCTTTCGGAGAGCCACGAAGCCGTTGTCAAGCGAATCGGGCAGATCCAGCCGCACTGGCTGACGGCGGTGCCGAGGATCTTCGAGAAGATCTTCGCGGCGACGAGCATGCTGCCGCCGGGCGAGCAGAAGAAGACGCTGAAGAAGCTGTTCGGCGATCGCCTCGGGTGGCTGATCAGCGGCGGCGCCCCATTGCCTGGGGCGATGTCCAACGTCTATCTCGACGCCGGGATCATGCTCCTGGAAGGCTACGGTCTGACGGAGACGACGGCGATCACGTGTTTCAATCAGCCGGAGCGGTATCGTTGCGGCACGGTCGGCACGCCATTACCAGGGGCGGAGGTCAAGATCGGCGAAGACGGCGAGATCCTCATTCGCGGCCGACACGTGATGAAGGGCTACTGGAATATGCCCCGGGATACCGCCGAGACTATCGTTGACGGATGGCTGCACACCGGCGACGTGGGGCATCTGGACAACGATGGCTTTCTCCTCATCACCGACCGAAAGAAGGATCTCATCGTCAACAGCGCGGGCAAGAACATCGCCCCGCAGATGGTCGAGTCGCAATTGTCGCAGGTGCCGTTGATCGACCAGGTCATGGTCATTGGCGATGGTCGGAAGTTCCTCTCTGCATTGATCGTTCCCGAGTGGCGGGCGGTCGACAAGCTGTTTTCACAGATGGGTCTCGAGAAGAAGCCTCCGGCCAAGGCCGTCAGGGACCCAGTGCTCATCGGGGTGATGCAGTCCTACATCGATGACGCACTGAAGGAGCTGGCCTCTTGGGAGCAGGTCCGCAAGTTCGTCCTGCTCGCCGAACCATTTACCGTCGAGAGCGGACTGCTGACGCCCAGCATGAAGATCCGGCGCCGAAAGGCGATGGAACACTATCAAGAGCAACTCGACGCGCTGTACGACGATTGAAATGTCTGCGGACGCATGAGGACGCGCCCGCCTACAAGCTCTCAGAAGGGCTGTATACGCCTGCCGTCCGCTTAATCGCGATCGGCCACCAATTGCTCGGCCAAGCGGATGATCCTGGTTGCCACCGTATTCTTGCTGGCCGCGGGCCAAATGTCCCATTTCCCGCCGCGCAGCAGCAGCTCCATCCTCGCCTGATTCCCACCGATGTTTTCCGGGCCGTTGAGGAGGATGGCGTCGAGGCTCTTTCGGCGCAGCTTGCTCTCGGCGTTCGGTCTGGCCGAATGATCTTCCATGGCGAAGCCGATCAGGACGCGATGGCCTTTTCGCCGACCTAGACTGGCCAGGATGTCCTCCGTCGGCAGGAGGCGAATGGACCGCGTCCTGGCTTGCTTCTTGAGCTTGTGGTCGAGTCGGTACTCGGGTCGGTAGTCGCAGACGGCCGCCGTGGCGATCACGGCGTGACAGTCAGGGAATGCCCGTTTGCAGGCCTGGCTCATCTCCGCCGCCGAGATCACCTGGATCGTCTCGACGCCGCTTGGGGGCTTCAGCGCCACCGGCCCGCTGACTAGCACGACCTCGTGTCCGCGTCTGGCCGCCGCGCGGGCGAGGGCGTATCCCATCTTTCCAGAGGACGGGTTGGAGATGAATCGGACCGTGTCGAAGAACTCTCGGGTCGGTCCGGCGGTGACGAGGATTCGCATTGAGGTTCGTCCTTCGGTGCTACGCCAACTCGGCGGCTTGTCCGTTCAGCGTCAGGCCCGCCAGGGGTTCGAAGTAGGACACGTCAAGATTCGGCAGGACGCCGGGCGGGACGTCCACGGCGACTCGCCATCCTGACGGGTCGCGCTCGGCGTCCACGCAGACTTCGCCGTTCGGGGTAGGGACCTTGCCGCTGAACCACTTCAGGTCAAACGGCCGGGGCTGGATGCGGCAGTGCGAGAAGCCCGGCCTGAGCGGACAGATGCCCAGGACATGCCCCGACAGCCACGGAACGGGGCCCGCCGCCCATCCATGACAGAGACTGATGCGATATCCGCCGTAACCGACGTGCGTCGTGAGCTGACGGTGCACGTCCAGGTCCTGCCAACTCTCGTCGTACGTCTCCCAGAATGTGGTGGCGCCGTGGCTCAGCATCGCGCCGTAATACTCCCGCATGATGTCCAGTGCCTGCCGGTGCATGTCCGTCTGGGCCAGGGCTTCATACATGTAGTAGTGCTGCCACGTCGTCATGGGGTTGCCGGTTGACTCGGAGAGTCGTTTCCGGGCGACGGCGGCGGCCTGATCGCCCTCGGCGACGCCGCAGAAGATCGCCAGCGCGTTGACCTGGCGATAGGGCCCGAAATCGCCGGCCTCGTCGCTCCAGTACTTGGACATCGCTGCGGCACGGACGCGCCCGGCGAGGTCCATGAATCGAACGGCGTTGGGCGAGTCGCCCAGTACGCCAAGCAACATGGAGCCTTCCTTCAGGGCGCGTACCGCCAGCATCTGCGTGCCGGCGACCTGGCCGTCCTGCTCGTCGCTGACGATCGGGGCGTGATCGATAAAGGGCGATTTGCCGGCATAGAGCCCGCCCTCGAGCATAGCCTCGATGGCCTCGAGCAGCTCGAGCAGGGCTTGCTGCTGATCGGCGAGGAAGCCGCGGTCGCCGGTGAACAGCAAATGGTTGTACAGGCCGCTGACCCACCACATCGAGTAGCCGTCGATTCCGTTGATCGAGGTCTCGGGGGGGCCGTGCCAGCGAAGCCACTCCAGCGTCCTGCGAGGCAAAGTCGCGTCACCGAAGGCGTAGTAGATGCCGAGGTGCTCCAGGTGGGCGTCGCCCATCCAGGGCAGTTGGTCTCGCTTGATGCCGTCCCACACGTAGTCCTGCATGCAGGCGTGCAGCGTATACGCGCCAACGTCCCAGATGCGGGTCAGCAGCGAGTCATTGCACGAAAACGATCCCCGGTACTCGACGGGGTAGTAGATCATGTCCGCCGTGACGGCCTTCACATGCACAGGGCGATCGGCGGACAGGAAGATCAGCCTTGCATACCGCATTCCCGTGATCTCGGTGACGGCGGTCCGCGTGCCGTCGCATTCGAGGACTTGGCAGAAGGCGGTGTCGTAGCCGTCGACGGCCTGCGGTGTCTCGTCCGCAACGACGGCGATCGTACCGGTGATCGGCTCGGCCAGATCGACGCGCAGGCGAGCGTTGATCTCGCGCCCGAAGTCGATCAGGACGCTCGGCTTTTCCTGACGGACCCGCGACAGCCACGACAGGAGCTGCTGATTCTCGAACTCGCGTCGGAGGTGCGAATACCGCCAGCCGGCGGACAGGTCGATCCACGGTGGCCGGACGTCACCGCCTGATTCCACCGTGACGGTGGCGGCGCTGTCATCGGGCGAAAGCATGGCTTCCACCGCGTCAATCCGGCTGGAACCCGATTCGACCGCCACGATCTTCACGGCCGGCAGCGGCAGCAGACGAAGATCGCCGAAGCTGCCGCGGTACAGGTCGTCGGGGCCCCCGGCGGGGAATCCCCACGGTTCGCTGCCGATCTTCCCGACGACGACGGCCGGTCGGGCCTGGTTCTGACCGGTCCGCACGGACCACTTCTCGTCGCTGACGATGCGAAGATGCTCACCGTTCAACTCGGCGTCCACGACGGCCAGAAGGCAGTGCGGGGCTGATCCGGAGGGTGTTACGTCGATCTCGATCGTGTTGACACCGTGTTTGATCATCCCGTCCAAGTCGAAGCGCATCAATTTCCGGGCAAGATGATTGTTCTCAATCCTGCCAATCTCGGTCGTGTTGGCGCGTATCGTGAAATCCCCGTCGGCGGTTGCCCAAAGGACGCCGTTCGTGCACGCTCCCTTTGCCGGGAAGGCGCAGCTCAGCGTTACGGGCGGTTCAGCGGGAGCCTCGTCCGTCCAGATCCGAAGGGGCAAGGGCAACGTCGTCGGTGGATCCGCGCCGGGTCGGCAGTCGGGCCGGCCGAACGTCGGGTCAACATGATGGGCAGGATCGCTCATAGGTCATCCTTCTCTTCCAGGGGCATCCCGCATCGCCGTGGGGTCGGATCGCCGTTGGTGGCGATTCCAGGGAACCCTGCTTTCGTCGTGCGGAGCAATTCGGCCGACGGAACCCCGCCTTGCGGCCTGCTGAACCGGGCTCTCAAAGGTCTTCGAGCACCGCATTCTACAACAGGGCGAGCCGTTTGACCACGTCTGGGAAACGGGGATCATGCCGCGAGGCAGTCGCCGCGATTCGGGCGACACGGTTGCGGGGGGTCACGTCGTGGGAGACTGCTGCTTCGAGGTCTTGGCCGTCTTCTTCTGGGCGTCCTCGACGGGTCGAATCTGCAACCATGCTGTTTGGCTGGGTGGATCGACGCGCAGGAGGGTGATTGCCCACGCGTGTCCGTTTTCGCCGTCGTAGCGCTGTCCGGTGTCGACGGTCATCCGGGCCACGGTGGGTTCGGTTTGCCGAGCGGGCTGGACCTCGAACCTCGCCGACGTGGCGCCGGGCACGCCGATGAGGCGTACCCGCAAGCCGTCGGCCAGGCGGCTGCGCGTCGGGAACCTCGGGTCGAGACGACTGAGCGTCAGACAGGTCGCCGGTTTGCCAGGGCGGGCGACCGGGGACTGAAGCAGCGCCGATAGCTCGTCATCGATTGGGGGCGCATAGACGGTTGGTCTGGGTTGGGCCGGCTGCTTCGGCTTGGGCGATCGCGCCTGGGGGATACCCCTTCCCGGTGCGGTCATGGGGCGGCCTCTGTTGCTTGGGTTGACTTGGGGATGATCCGGCGCCTGAGCCATGCGTTGTCCGGAGGCGCCGGCCCGCGAGTCTTCCGCGCTAACGCCGGGCGTTTCGGCGGACGCGACGTACGTGATCCGGTCGCGCTCAGCGACCACGTGCCGGCTCAGGATGTGCTGGACGAACGGTTCGCTGACGACGCTCGTATGAGAGCCGTACCATCCGTACTGGGAGAATCTCGGTCGCCACGGGATATTCACGACCTGCCCGCCCGCGCCGGATGCGTAGAGGCCGCACAACCCCGCAGGGTCATCGCCAGCCTTGCCCCCGAAAGCACCCAGTAGGCGAACGGGGCCCGCCAGCATCGCGTCGTTGGACGAATAGTAGACGTAGATCTTGCCGCGCATGTTCTTCAGCACGGGTTTGACGTCGTACTGGCATCCCACGCTCGCGGCCAGCAGGATGATGTTGTTGACCTTATGTGGTGGGGTGACGTGCTCTGCGGCGCGCAGTACCACGCCGGCCCCGGCTGAGAGTCCGATGAGGTTAACCTCGTTGTTCGGGTATCGACGGAGGTAGTCGTCGATGCAGCCAGCCAGCCTCGCCGCCCCGAGACCGGCCAGGGGCTTGAGGACCTGATCGGCTAGGGGACTCATCGTGAGCGACCAGTGGAAGGCCGAGACCTGTCCCTTGTAGCCGGCCTTTCGCAGACCATAGGTGACCTCGCCGACACCGAAGCCCCAGTTGCCGGCGCCATCCAAGTACCAGGTCCGCCCGAACTTCTCCTCCGGTGCATTACACCCCGCGGCCCCCGCAATCAGCAGGCTAAGGACAGCGTAGACCCTCCGCGTCGTCACCGTGCTCGACCTCCCCAGCATCAAAGATAGAATGTGCCCGACCCACCCGCGCCAAGCGATCGGTCAGTCATATGAACAGATACAGACCATATGATCCCGATTTGCGTCGGCGGGGTCAAGGTTCCGCGCATGGGCAATTCCCCGACTTTCGCAGGGGCATCGAGGCCTTTCAGCGAGGGCAGATTGTGTGTGATCACTACGGATCGGCCGGTTCAGCGGCTATAATCGCCCCCCGGCGACCGGAGGCCGACGGGATCGCACACGAGAAAGGAGCTGGAAATGATCCGCACCAGGCTTGCCGCCTATTCGCTTTTTGTGGCGGGATTGGGGATTCCACTTAGCTCGTGCGCCAGCGCCGACAAATCCTCCCCCGGAAAGGGCAAGGCCCCCCAGGCGAAATCGCCGCTACGGGTCTGCATGCTCTCCGGCTCGTTGGAGTACAAGTCCGACGAGTCCCTCTCGGCCTACAAAGACTATCTCGAGAAGCGATACGACGTGACGTGCGCGCTGCTCCGACGCCAAGCCAAGGACAAGCTACCCGGTCTCGAAGCCCTGCACGATTGCGACGTGGCGATCATCTTTACCCGCAGGATGACCATCGACGGCGAGGATCTGGAGCGGGTCAAGAGATACTGTACCTCCGGGAAGCCCCTCATCGGGATCCGAACCGCCAGCCACGGCTTCCAGAACTGGCTCGCGCTCGACAAAGAGGTCTTCGGAGGCAACTACAAGAACCACTACGGCAGCGGCCCGAAGTGCAAGATCGGCATCCTGTCCGAGGCGAAGGACCACCCGATCCTCTCGGGCTTCAAGCCGTATGAGTCGGAGGGGTCGCTCTATCGGAACACGGGCCTGGCCAAGGACACAACCGTTCTATTGGACGGATCGATCCCGGGCCACACCGAGCCGATCGCCTGGACGCGGCCCCACAAGGGCGGACGCGTCTTCTACACCTCGCTCGGCCATCCGGATGACTTCAAGAACGAGAGCTTCCTGAGGCTGCTCACCAACGCGATCTTCTGGGTGACGAAGCGCGAGCCCCCGATGCCCGAAGTCGCCCCATGACACAGGCCTCGAATCCCGATGACCTGATTCCAGGATGAGTGGAGGGTTTCATGATGGCGCTGTCAGAGCTATCGAGACTGTTCGTTCTCGTGGTGACACTGTCGTCCGGTACCTCGACGCACGCCGGAGATCGCGAAGGGGCGCCGAAGCCGGTGGTCGTCGCGCTCGAAGCGGACGATTCGCTCTTTCCCGTCCGTCACGCTCGCGCGGAGTTGGCGAAGTACATCCGTCAGATGACCGGCGGCAAGGTGTTCCTCAGCAAGCGTCAAGATCCTCCCGAGCGATCGGGCCGAACGGTGATCTCGCTTTCGTTGGGCGGGGTCGCTGAGATCCTGCGGTCGCAGCCGGGCGCCAAGGATGCACGCCGGCTCCGCGACGGATTCGTGATCCGTTCGGCCGACGACCGACACCTGAACATAGCGGCAATCGAACCCATCGGCCTGCTCTATGGCGTTTACCACTACCTGGAGAGCTGCTGTGGGGTGGGGTTCTTCTGGGACGGAGATCACGTTTCCCGTCGGTCCGACATTCCGATCAGCGGCCTTGACATCGTGCAGCTTCCCCGCTGGCCCGTGCGTCACTTCGGCCTGTCGAGCTGTTGGGGGCTGGCCAAGTGGCACCATCAGTTCCGCACGACGGATCAGCGCAAACAGATCGTCGACTGGATGGCCAAGCGGAAGATCAACCGCAGCTCTCACTCTTTCGCCCCAACCGTTGCCGCCAGCGGAACGTCCGCAGCGCGTGTGTACGGCATCAGCGACGCGGTGCCCGACAACTTCACCTTTGCCGGCTGGCCCGGTTGCCTGGACTGGCCGGCGAAGGTGCGGACGCAGATCATCAAAGAGCAGTTCGACTACGCCCGCGAGCGCGGCATTTCCTGGATCTACTACTTGGCCTACGGCAACGTGCCGCACCAGTTCCGCCAGACGCATCCCGAATACAGGTACGTCGACCAACTCGGGTACAGCGCGACGGTGCTGTTTCCCGACGACCCGGCGTGTGCCCAGTGGAGCAAGGCCTTCTACAAAGACGTGATCGAGACCTATGGTACGGATCACATCTATCAGGACTGTCCGTTTGTGGAGAGCGCCGGGGCCAACGACGTTGAGAAGTCGTTTCAATTGAAGCTCACGGCGGCCAGGCAGATGTGCGAGGTCTTCAGGGAGCTCGACAAGGACGCGGTCTGGGAGAGCGACTCCTGGGATTTCGGCGCGCTGCCGCACGTGTGGACCCCGGATCGCATCAAACGCTACTTCGACAGCCTGCCGAAGGAGATGATGCTCATCTATGACACCGCCGGACTGGGCAATCCGTTCTACAAGAAGACGGATTACTTTGAGGGAACGCGATGGGCTCTGGGTATCCTCCATTCCTTCCAGGGCGACGATCACCTGCACGGGGATCTGAGTCTGGCAATCCGATCGATCCAGGCGCTGTCCAAGGATCCGAAGGCCGAGAGACTCGAGGGGATCTACCACGTCCCGGAGAGCACCGGCCACAACGTTCTCTTCTTCGATCTGACATGCCGCCTGGCCTGGCAGCCTGACGGGCTGAAGTTGGAGGATTACCTACGGGATTATGCGAGGCGGCGCTATGGGACGCAGTGCCTCGGCCAGATGCTCCAAGCCGTCCAGGCTGTCGTCCGGGCCGTGCACGGAGGTGGTATCGGGGGCGGAGCGATGCCCATTTACCAGAAGATCGGCTGCCACTACGGGCCGGCGGATTGGTGGCCGATTGTCGACGACCGTCGCGTCGAGAGCGACAGCCGCGATGCCCTCAAGAGGGCCTCGTCGACGCTCCGCCGCGCGGTTCTGCTTTCGATGGAATGCTCAAGAGTTCTCGATGACAACTCGTTGTACGTAAACGACATGGTCGACTGGGCCCGGACCTACTTGGCCCACCTACTCAACTACGCGGTTCTGAATGCATATGACGGGTTCAAGCGAGGCGACGCGCGGCAAGTCAAGCAATCCGCGGGCCTTGCCCGTGAATGCCTGGCGAAGACCGAGGCGATTCTCTCCACGCGTCCGGACTTCTCCCTGCAGGCACAGATTGACCGGGCGATGAAGATTCCCGGCGCGAACTCGTTCCTCCCCTGGTACATGAAGCAGCACTGCGTCAACGACCTCTACTCCGCCAACGAGGTTTATGAGCAGCTTCACTGGTACTATGGACCGAGAGCCGAGGTCTACCTGAGTGAGCTGGAAGCCCGAGCGGCCAAGGGTGTCAAGATGATCACCTGGAAGGACATCGAGGCCCGCTGCGGCACCATTCACGCTCGCTGGCTTGAAGGAGACATCGACGTGCCTGACGAACACAGGTACAAAGGCACGACCTTGGAGGCGGTGGCCGAAGCCGTTCAATCCCGTTTCGGGCACACAAGCGAATCGGAAATCGACGCAACAGGGAAGAAGCGCGAATGATCGTCGGCATCCTTTCGGACAGTCACGGGCGAGTTGAGTGGGTTCGACTGGCGGTGGAGGTCCTCCGTCGCAACGGGGCGGAGATGCTGTTTCATTGCGGCGACCTCGGCGGCATCGAGGTACTGGACGAGCTTCTGGAGATCCCGACTCGATTCGTGTGGGGGAACATGGATCGCCCGGACGGCGCGACGTTCGCGTACTGTCAGACCGTCGGGCTGCCCTGGCCCGAAGCACCGCTGACGGTCGAGTTGGACGGCAAGCGGATTGCCGCTTGCCACGGGCACGAGCCGCATGCCCGATCGCTGCTCGAAAACGGTCAATTCGACTACGTATTCTTCGGGCACTCGCATGAGCGACAGGACACGCGCAAGGGGCGGACGCGCGTCATCAACCCCGGGGCCTTGCATCGGGCGTCGGTCAAGACCGTGGCGACGCTGGATCTGGCCAGCGACACGCTGACCTTCTTCGAGGTTTCCACCGGCCGGGTCGTCGAATTGTGAGGGCAGCGCGTCATCCTGCCGTCTCCGCCGTACACGCCGTGGTCCAATGGGCGAGTCACCTCCACCTCGGGTTTTCACCGCGACCCTGAAATCCTCCCCCTACAGCACGAACTGCCGCAGGTACGCCAGGCTGAAGCGGAGCCCGGTATGGCGCCGCCGGCCCAACCACGTCGCGGCGTGGGGCTCAATCATGACGTCGCCCTGGTAATCGTGATGGTAGAGCATGTGGAAGAACGCGCCCCAGTTGAACTCGTCGAAGCCGGGGTTGGGATCCTCGAACTGTTTGCCGGCGACCTTCAACGACCCCTTAGCGTGTGTGTGGTAGAATCGTCCGCCCCACTCCCGCATTTCCGAGAGCCAGTCCCGATCGTCATAGTAGGCGTGTGAGGGATCGTACTTGATGCCGAGCTCGGGCAGCTCGGACAGGATCTGATTCCACGACGGCGGGGCGAAGGCAAAGTTGCCCCAGTGACAGTTGTACAGGGCGACCCTTAGTCCCCGCGAGGCGCCGGCCTCGACGAACCTGCCCAGGACATCCACGGCGCGGCGGCAGTTCTCGGTGTGCTCGCGCTGTTCGGCGTGGCCGGCCCCGGTCACGAAGACGGACGCGCCGAGCTCCGCGGCGGCGTCCATGAGCCGCTCGGTCGCGGCGATCTCGCGCATCGCGGTCCCTTCATCATCGCTGATGTAGTTGCGCCCGAATCGGCCGACGACGTCCAGCTTGATCCTGTATCTCCGGCATCGGTCTTTGATCTCATCCGTGCGGGCGAGGAACGGCTCGACGCTGTCGGCGTTCTCGTTGTACTCCAGCACGGAAACCCCGGTTTGACCTGCGAAGCGGAAGTCCTCCTCGCTGAGGTCGGTGATGAAACCGATGTGCATGTTCCGCCATCCTGTGATGTGCTTTTCCCTGTCCCCCGATCTGACATGAACGACGGAACGATTATACGTATTCTGGTCGCGATGGCAACGCGACTTGATCGAGAAGACGCAGCGCAATACGATCAGGTTGCGATGCGTAGGGGAACCGTTCTTATTTGTCTAATGGCTGCCGTGAGTGGTCCCGCCGCGCCGGGCCAGGTCGCGGGATCCTCCGCGGACAGGCAGGCTTTGCAGGACCGACGCAGAACCCCCGTTGTCGAGGCGGTGCTCAAGACGCGTGACGCCGTGGTGAACATCTCCGCCACGTCTGTCGTGGTCAGTCGATCTCGGTTTGGCTTCGACAGCCTTTTCGACGACATCTTCCAGGCTCCCCGCCGCGCCACCAGCGCCGGCAGTGGATTCCTGATCCACCCCTCCGGTTACATCGTGACCAACGCTCACGTGGTGGCCCGTTCGACCGACAGCAAGATCACCTTCGCGGACGAGCATGAGGGCAAGGCGCATCCGGCTCGCGTGGTCACGATGGATCGTGAGCACGATCTGGCGGTGCTCAAGATCGACACGGACCGCCCGCTGCCCTACCTGCCGCTCGGGCGGAGTGACGATCTGATGATCGGCGAGACGGTCCTGGCCATCGGTAACCCCCTGGGCTACCACCACACCGTGACCACGGGCGTGATTGGGGCGCTGCACCGGACGCTGGAGTTCGGCTCGAGCGTCAAGTATTCCGATCTGATCCAGACCGACGCCGCGATCAACCCCGGCAACAGTGGCGGCCCGCTCCTGAACATCAACGGCGAACTGATCGGCATTAACACCGCCATCCGCGGTGATGCCCAGAATATCGGCTTTGCGATCCCCGTGGACCATCTTCGCCGGCTCCTGCCGGAGATGATGACGATGGAGATCGAGACCGATCGCCGCATGCAGTCGGGCATGCTCGTCGGCGACGGCGAAGTCGTTCGAGTCCTGTCCGTGACCGAGGGGGGGCCGGCGGATCGCGCGGGTCTTCAGGCTGGCGACGTCCTGCGACAGGTCCAGGGCAAGCCGGTGACGCAGGCGATGGATTTCTACGCGGTCGTCCTCGAGAGGAAGCCGGGCGACACGATCCCTCTCGTCGTGGAGCGATCGGGCCAGACCCGCTCGGCGGCGCTGGTGCTGGCACTCATGCCCAAGCCCGATGGCGCGAAGCTTGCTTGGGAGCGGCTCGGACTCCGGCTCGCGGAGATGACGTCCCAGCAGGTCCGCGAGTTTGGTCTGCCCCGCAGGCTCGGGCTGATCATCACCGAAGTCGACGCCGCGGGCCCCGCCCGGCGCGCGGGGATTCGTCGGGGCGACGTCCTGGCCCAGCTCGGAAGATACGGTCTCAACGATTTCGATACGTTGGGACAGTTGCTCAAGGACATCCGGCCGGGCAACACGGTCTATGCGGGATGGCTCCGATCGAGCGGGGAGTACATCTTCAGGTATGGCGAGCATGTGCGGGTTCGCTGAGTGGAGTCGCCGAGTCACGCGAGGCTGATCCCGGAAGACAAGAGGTGGCACGATCGTGCGTGTCGTCATTGCATCCGACAGCTTCAAGGAGTCGCTGAGCGCGCAGGCGGTCTGTGAGGCGATCGCCTCCGGCGTTCGGGAGGTCGTTCCGGACGCGGAAGTCACGTTGTGCCCGATGGCCGACGGCGGCGAGGGGACGGTCGAGGCGCTCGTGGCTGCCACTGGCGGGCGGATGCTTTCGACGGAAGTCCTCGGGCCGCTGGGCGAGCCCATCGTCGCGGCTTGGGGGATGTTGGGGGGAACGCCGCCGATCGCGGCGATCGAGATGGCCGCGGCGTCGGGCCTGCCGATCGTGCCGCGATCCCGACGGAACCCGCTCCTGACGACGACGTACGGCACGGGTCAACTCGTCTCGGCCGCCCTCGACTACGGCGCCGATCAGATCATCCTGGGCATCGGTGGCAGCGCGACCAACGACGGCGGGACCGGATGCGCCCAGGCTGTGGGCGTGCGTTTCCTCGACGCGAAGGGTCAAGAGCTGCCGTCGGGTCTGTCGGGTGGCATGTTGGAGCGGATCGGGGCGATCGACGCATCTTCGCTCGATTCGCGTCTGGCGGGATGTCAGGTTCAGGTTGCGTGCGACGTGGACAACCCGCTGTGCGGTCCTCGCGGGGCGGCGGCCGTCTACTCGCCGCAGAAGGGGGCCACGCCCGAGATGGTCGAGCGGCTGGACGCCGGGTTGGCGCATCTGGCCGATGTGATCGCGAGGGATCTCGGGCGCGACGTTCGCGATCTAGCCGGTGCGGGGGCTGCCGGTGGACTTGGCGCTGGACTCGTCGCGTTTCTCGACGCCGCGCTCCGTCCGGGGATCGAGATCGTGACCGAGGCCGTCGGTCTGCCCGAGCGGATGAAGGGCGCCGATCTGGTGATTACGGGCGAAGGTCGGCTGGATGCGCAGTCGATGATGGGCAAGGTCGTCCAGGGCGTGGGCAAGGCCGCCCTGGCGCAGGGCGTCCCGGTGATCGCCATTTGCGGGTCGATCGGACCGGGGGCCGAGAAGTCCTTGGAATTGCTTCGAGCCTATTTTTCGATCGTGGACAAGCCGATGCCGCTGGAGCAGGCGCTGTCAGACGCCGGGCCTCTGCTACGCGAGACGGCCGCGAACGTGATGCGGGTATTCGTGGAATCCGCTAGGGGCTAGAGGGTCGGGCATGTCCGGCGCGTCTCCTCTCCTGGCGGACGAGGCAATGAAAAGGCCCACCCCCGCCGGAGCGAGGGTGGGCCCTTGAGTAGACTGACCAACCGAAGTTGATCATCACATGCCCACCCGCTGTGGGCATGCCACACCACTATCGGTTCTTCAGGAACAAGTTGGTCCCGCCGCCGGTGGCCTGGCTCTTTACGTACATCCGGACACCTTCGGCCAGGGCCTTCTTGTCCGTGAGCTTACGAAGCTCCTCGATCGTCTTGATCTCGTTACCTTGTACCTTGAGGATCAGGTCGCCCTGACGGAGCCTGAACTCGGCGGCCTCGCCTTCCGGGTCGATGCCGGTGATCAGTAGACCGCCCTCATCGCCCTTCCAGCCGTACTTCTTGCCGTTGGCCTCGGTGAGTGGGGCGACGGTGACGCCCAGCGTTTCGATCTTACCGGCCTCGGGCTCTTGGTCTTCCATCTGCATGTCACGGAGTTTTCCTCGCGTGCTGAAGCCCTTTGGCTGCATGCCGATCGTCACCTCGACGTCCATGGGCTTTCGATCTCGCCAGATCTTGAAAGTGGCCTTCGTGCCCGGGCGGAGCATGGCGACGCGGTTCGAGAGCTGCCGGTTGTCGGAGACATCCTGGCCGTTGATGGACAGCACGACGTCATCCAGCTTCAGCCCGGCCTTGGCCGCGGGGGTGCCTTCGCCGACGCCGCTGACGACAACGCCCTTACTAGAGTCGAGCCCGTACGTCTTAGCCAATCCGGGCTGATCGTCGAGGCTCTGTATGACGACACCCAGATAGCCGCGAACGACCTCCTTGTGCTCGATCAACTGCGTCGTGACCCACTTGGCCAGGTTCGCGGGCAGTGCGAATCCGATGCCGGCGTTCTGGGCTCCGGACGAGAAGGACGAGACGGGGCTGGCGATCGCCGTGTTGATGCCGATGACCTCGCCCCTAAGATTCACCAGCGGTCCGCCACTGTTGCCGGGATTGATCGCCGCGTCGGTCTGGATGAAGTCCTGGTAATCGATCGCCAGGTCGAGATCGCGACCCTTGGCCGAGACGATCCCGAACGTCACCGTCTTGGCCAGCCTGCTGTGGAACGGGCTGCCGACGGCCAGGACCCAGTCGCCGACCTGGACCTTGCTGCTGTCGCCGAATTTGATCTCGGTCAGGTTCTCCGGCGACTTCAACTTGACCACCGCGACTTCCGTCTTCGGGTCGGTCCGGATCCAGTCGACGGCAAATTCCCGCTTGTCCGCGGTGAAGACGGACACGTTCTCGGGTTCCGCGCCCTCAATGACGTGGTTGTTGGTCAGGACGTACCCGTTCTTGGCATCGAAGATGAAGCCGCTTCCCATGCCCATTCTTGGGATTTCTTTCATCCCGTGCGGATACTTCTTGTAGAACCTTCGAAGCTCATCGGGCAGTTGCTCGGAACCGTCCTTGCCGTACTCCTTGAAGAACTGGCGGAACGGTTCGGGCAGGTTTTCGAGGTCGGGGCCCTTTTCGGGCTTCTTGCCCTCCGCCTCATCCTTGTCCTTCTTGGCGGGTTTGGGCATGCCGCTCTTGGCGTGGATCTGAACGACGGCGGGCGTCACCTTGGCCGCCACCTTCCGGAATACGGAGCTGATCGCCTCGACGCCTGCGATTTCCTGTTCGGTGGGACCGGCGATCTGTGCCTGATTGTCCGCTCTGGCCGTCGATTGCCACGTCACCAGCGAGATACCGCCGATCATCCCGATCAGCAGGACTCCGCTGATGACTTGCCACCGTCTCGATGTCTTCGTACACATGGGTGTTAACCTCCATCTCATGGATCAACTATGACCACGCCCTCCGCCGCACCGGGCGGCTTTGGGTTTGCTGTCAGCCACTAGGACGGCATAGCTCGCCGCATCCTGTCACAAAATCCGCGCCCGGTCCAACTACGCGTTAGACGCGCCTGCTCTGGAGATCGGTCCTTTGCGAAGACTGAATATCAGGACGACAAGGAGGCCGCCTAGACTTACGATCGACAGCCCGGCCGACCAGCGGAAGAGCCTGGGCGCGAAATCGAAGATAACCAATTGTCGTCCAGGGGGTAAGAAGACTGCTTGGCCGAGCGCGTTCGCCCGGTAGATCGGGATTTCCCGGTCGCCGAGCCTTGCGCGCCAGCCGGGGCATGATCGGTTCAGCCATACCAAGAGCGTTCCAGCCTGAGAGTCGATCTCGAACCGGGCAGAGTTGGTGGATACTTCGGACGAGATGATCCTCCCGGGACCCACCGAAAGGTTCGGCCTAGGCTGACCCGTCAGCAGAACGGCTTGATCGCCATCGGCGTCGTCGCCCGTGCGGCGGAGCGTATTGATTACTTCTTGCTCCCGCGAGTACCAATGATAAGAACCTGAGACGTACGAGAGGCCCGCCGGGTCGCGGTTGCGGCAGACGCGGACGTTCCCGTCGACGGTGTCGAGAAGGATCCATCCTGGGGCGAGTTCGAAGGTCGCCGGGACCTCACGGTCGCGGACGACCACGTGGCTGACGCCCATTCGGGCCAATCGCCTCGGGCGCATCAGCCACTCGGCCGCCTCCTCGGTCACGCCGAACGGGCGGAGGGCAAACAACTCCTTGTGCTCTTTGGGGAGCATCGGCCCGTAGCCGTTCAGCGTGCCCATGCCGTCCAGGAGGTTCGTGTCAGGCATCATGCACTGGCGTGGGGAGAGATAGGCATCCCCAGGGATGACCCAGACTCGGTCGGATCTGGGGTCGAACCCCGAGCGTCGCAGGACCTCCGCGGCCGGCGAGTGAGTGATGGCTTCGCGCGCCTTGGGCGAGACGTCGAGGAACGGCGCGATGCTCGCAAGGTCGACCAGGAGGAGGACAAGTAGGATCCAGGCTCTGCCTCTCGTGCCCCCATCCGCAACACGGAGCAGTCCGGCCAGCGTCGTCGCCAGCAGTAGCAGCGGCATCCATATTGCCGGATTGGCCAAGCCTACGGCTCGACCCAACTGCGCCGAGGTCGAGAAGGCGAACCAGGACAGGATGGTCAAGGCGGCGCAGCAGAGGATGATCGGAACGGTACGACGCCAGAGACGCTCATTCCTCGAGGACTCCTGCGAAGGATGAAGTATGGCGTCCGCGCCTGCGGCGCCCAGCAGGATCAGCGCCACGTGGACCATGAGAAGCCACCTGGCTGGCGTGTGGAGCACATTGAACACCGGGACTGCCATGAGCAGCACGTAGACTCCGGCATTCTTGCCGAGCGCCAGTAGGAGGGACACGACGAGGGTTCCGGTCCAGAAGCGGACCTGACGGTCTCTACGCCACAGCAGGATGACGGCGCCGACGGCCAACGCCAGGACGATCAGCGTGACGTAGGCCGTCTGCTCACACTGATGAGAGTGGACGTACCACTTGGCCGGGTAGAAATTGGGGATGCGCTGTCCCAGGAGCATGGGGAAGATCAGGAGCGTCAGCGATTTCCACAGCATGGAGTTGTACAGGACGAAGTAGGCCTCGGCCCGTCCCGCGCTGAGCCGCATGAGTTGCATCGCCGGGAGTATCTGTACGGCGCAGACCAGCCCCGCCGCGACGAAGCCGGCGATACATCCAAGCCACAGCCAGTACCGTCGCGGACTCGACCAAATCACCCATGCCACGACCACCGGAGCGGTCATCAGCGAGACCTGGACGTGACCCGCAAGGAGCTGCAAGGCAATCATCAGGACGCCGACGACCCAATGCTTGACTCGGAGCGTTTGCGACCACCGATGCCATGCCCAGAGCACTCCGGGCACCCATGCCGCGGCGTGGTGCATCGTCAGATGCTCACGATGGCTCAGCATGAACCCACAGAACATGAACGTCACGCCCGCGAGGACCGCCGCCCATCGGCTTCGCCCGAGCCCCCTGCAGAGGCGATACATCAGCCAACCTGCCAGGGAATGGTGCAGAGAGATCGACAGTGGATAGGCCAACTCGGGCCTCAACACGGCGAACAGCCAAGTCGCGGGATACCACATGGCGATTTGCGGGTCCGCGAAGGCCGGAAAGCCACCGTAGATCAGCCCATGCCACAACGGCCAGTCGCCCGAGGCCAGGGAGGCCCCAAACCATGCGCGCTGGGGGAAGTAATAGAGCAGGCCGTCTTCCAGTGCCGAGAGTCCCCAGAGACGCCAGATCGGTGCGAGCATCACCGGCGGCAACAGGAGGAAGAAACAAGCGATGCCCCAGGCGGTTCTTCCGCAGCGGTCGTGGCTGGGTGGCGCGATGGTCACGGCATGTCGCCGTCTCAGGCCCGACATCGGTTGGGGTACGCCCGCCGACCGGTTCGGGAACGCGGTGAATCGGGGCCAAGCGTATCAGTGCTCCGGCCATGGAACAAGCATCGTCGATAACGGTCGGAACGTGGATGAGAGAGGGGTGGATCGACGCGGCGCACATCGCCAACACCGGGTCGGCGCCTCTACCGGCGCCGCACGGGCGTCGATCCGGGCGAAGGAAGAGAGTCTTGCGAAGGTGCCTGGGAGGAGCGCATTCGCACCTCGCTACGGCCAGAACTCGACGGCATCAGGATTGTACCCGTAGGACGAACTCTCCCAGGGATGCCCTTGCGAGTCGTACGAGGCGTACTCGGCTCGGGGCTCCATGGAGACTCCCGATGTCGTGTCGGCGCAGCCGGACGCAAACGCCGCAAACAGCACGAAACACCCAACTAGCAGGATGAGAGCAGGAAGACGATTCATGGCGGATGTCTCCTTCTCGCCCCGGCGATCTTCAAGGCGTCCCGCCCACCGGCATCTCGGGGGTTCTAGGCGCCGGGGGTCGGTTCCAGGGCCTTCCTCGGTGGTCGTGGCCTGCCGGAAATCCTTGCCGCTGAAGGCCTGTTAGGATCCGTCCCGAACGAACGGCCATCGGGTGGGCAATTGAACCAGGCCCATAGAGTTAGATGCGACTGACGTCGCGTTCTTCCTGGCCTTCCGGAGGCTCCTGCGGCTGCCGCGACCCGGGTGAGGCCTGTCGACTTGGCCCGATCACAACGGTCGGGTGTTGATTGTGGCATCGGACTGGCCCATACTCTGCGGACTCATACGCTCCAGACGAGATGCTCGAGGAGTGCTTCCCGTTGCGATCCGGCGCGTTGACGCGCGGCCTGGCCCTGGACGGGCCGATCACTGCCGGGTCCGGCCCTGGACAGCTTGGGAGGGCGTGAATGCCGCTAGCGACCGGTGGAATCCAACCTTTTGACTGGGTGGTTGTCGGCCTGTACTTCGTCGGCGTCATCGGGATGGGCGTCTACTTCGCCCGCCAACAGCGGAGCACGAATGAGTACTTCCTGGGCAGTCGGTCCATGGCCTCGTGGGTCGTCGGGCTGAGCATGATCGCCACGCTGCTCAGCACGATCACCTATCTGGCGATCCCGGGCGAAATGATCAAGCACGGGCCGGCATATCTGCTCCACTTGTTGGCCCTGGCGCCGATCTTCTTCATCGTGGGGTACCTCTTCGTCCCGTTCTTCATGCGTCTGCCGATCACGAGCGCGTATGAGTACCTCGAGGCCCGCTTCGGGAGCGAGACGCGGACGTTGGGGGCGCTCTTCTTCGTCCTGATCCGCATTATCTGGATGAGCGTCGTCGTGTACACCGCCAGCGGCGCACTGGCCAAGATGACCGAGTTGCCGCTGTGGATCGTCATTGTCAGCGTGGGTGTCTTCACCACGTTCTACGCGGCGTTCGGGGGCATTCGGGCCGTCATCTGGACCGACGTCATCCAGTTCATCATCCTCTTCGGCGGGGCCGTGTTTACCGTCGGGTACGTGACGTGGACCATGGGGGGGTTCTCGAGTTGGGTCCGGGTCGCCATCGAGAACACCCGGCTGGACTCCCCCGTCTGGTCGTCGGACCCCACGACGCGATTGAGCGTCATCGGCATCATCATCAACACGATCGCCTGGTTCGTCTGTACGTACGGGTCCGACCAGGTCGTCGTGCAGCGGTATCTGTCGACCCGGGACGCGCCGGCGGCCAAACGATCCTTCCTCGTTTGCATCATCGGCGACGCGGCGCTAGCTATCGTGCTGGGCGCCGTGGGCCTTGCGCTGCTGGCGTTCTTCACCCAGCACGGCGATCTGCTGACCGGTGAGTTCAAGGACGGGATGGTCGATCAGGCCGATCACGTCTTTCCCTACTTCATCGCCAATCAGTTGCCGGTCGGGCTGACGGGGCTGGTCATCGCGGCCCTGTTCGCCGCGGCGATGTCCAGCCTGGATTCGGGCGTCAACAGCCTCTCGGCCGTCATCACGGTCGATTTCTACAACCGATTCCGAAGGGCCAAGCAGTCCGACGCGACGTCGCTCGGCTTCGCCAAGACCCTCGGTCTGGGGCTGGGTCTGACGGCTACCGGGCTTGCGTTCCTGGTCGGCAACATCGAGGGCAACATCGTCGAGATCACGAACAAGAGCACGAGCTGCACCGTTGGGCCGTTGTTCGGGCTGTTCGCGCTCGGCATGTTCAGCCGACGCTGCAACCAGATGGGCGCGCTGACGGGGGCTGTTGCGGGCTTCATCGCCGGCCTGCTGGTGACGTTCTCAGGCCAGTGGTTCGACTATAACATCTCATTCATGTGGATCATCGTCACGTCGGTGATCGTGATGGCGGTCGTGGCGCTCGTCGTCAGTCTGTTTGGGCCGAGGCCCTCCGCCTCGCAGATCCAGTTCACGCGTCGATCCGTAATGTCCGGGCCGCCGCCGGTCATGTAGACCGCGGGGCCGGAAGCACGCGGGTTCCCGGTCGGTGACACGTCGAATACGTAGGCGCCGGAGGAAGGAGTTAAGAAGACCAGATGATGCTTCTGGCCAGTGGCGTTCAGGCTCTGGATTGGGTGATCGTCGGCGTTTACTTCGTCGGCGTCGTGGGCATGGGCGCGTACTTCGCCCGTCGGCAGCGGAGCACGAAGGAGTACTTTCTCGGCAGCCGGTCGATGTCGTCGTGGGTGGTCGGGCTCAGCATCATTGCCACGTTGCTGAGTACGATCTCCTATCTGGCCAACCCGGGCGAGATGATCCAGAACGGGCCCGGGCTCTTCACACGGGTCCTGGCGATCCCGATCGCGTACTTCATCGTGGCGTACTGGGTCATCCCGTTCTTCATGCGGCTGCCGATCACGAGCGCCTACGAGTACCTTCAGGAGCGGTTCGGCGGAGAGACTCGGACGGTCGGTGCCGTCCTGTTCGTGCTGATCCGCGTGATTTGGATGAGCGTGGTGGTCTATACGGCCAGCGGAGCCATGGCTCGGATGACGGGCATGCGGTTGGAGCTGGTCATCGTTTGCGTGGGCGTCTTCACGACGTTCTACGCGGCCGTTGGCGGGATCCGCGCGGTGATCTGGACGGACGTCGTTCAGTTCATCATCCTGCTGGGGGGTGCGGTCTTCGCGGTCGGGTACATCGTGTGGTACATGGGGCTGAGCGAATGCATCTCGGTGGCGGTGAAGACGAGCAAGCCGCTGGCTCCGCTGTGGTCGTGGGACCCGACGACGCGACTGACGCTCATCGGGATCACGATGCACTACGTCTCGTGGGTGGTGTGCACGTACAGCGCCGATCAGGTCGTGATCCAGCGATACCTCAGCACGCGGGATGCCCAGGCTGCTCGGCGGAGCTACCTGATTTCGTGCATCGGGAACATCTTCCTGTCGACGATCCTGGCGGCAACCGGATTCGCCCTGCTGGCCTTCTACACACAGCATCCGGACCTGCTGGGCGGCTCGATGTCGGGGCAGCTTTCCGAGCAGGCCGACGACGTTTTTCCGTACTTCATCGCGCACCAACTACCGGTTGGCGTGACGGGGGTGATCACGGCCGCGTTGTTCGCCGCGGCGATGTCCAGTCTCGACTCGGGGGTGAACAGCGTTTCGACCGTTATCACGGTGGACTTCTTCCAGCGGTGGAGCAGGCGGCAACTGTCGGACGAGACCATGCTGAAGTTCGCCAAGATCCTCGGCCTGGCGCTGGGCCTGACGGCGACGGTTCTGGCGCTCTTCGTGGACAAGATCGAGGGCAACATCCTGGTCATCACGAACAAGAGCACGAGTTGCGTGGTGGGGCCATTGTTCGGGTTGTTCGCCCTGGGCATGTTCACGCGCCGCGCCAACCAGTTCGGCGCGATTGCCGGGCCGGCGGTCGGGTTCGTCGTCGGGCTGATCATGACGTTCTCGGGCCAGTGGTTCGGTCCGAAGTACAACATCTCATTCATGTGGCTCATCATCACGCCAACGATCATTACCATCGCCAGCGGTTATGTGCTGAGTCTGCTGCGTCCGGCTCCCACGGAAAAGCAACTTCGGTTCACGCGTCGGGCGGTGATGTCCGGGCTGCCTCCCGTCATGGAGGCGGGCCGGGCGGCGTCGGGCGGCTTTCCGGTTGAGGAGACGCCGGACGAGTGACGGGGGGTCGCGGCAATGTCCGGCTCCGCGGGGCTTTCTGGATGCCTCTGGGCCAAAATCCTTGACCGTGCGGCCGCGTGCAGTTAGCGTATGTAGCTCGGTATAGTGCCGGAACGTGGCGCGGACTGTCGCCGGGAATGATTCTTGAGCAGAAGGAGTCGATGATGGCTATTCGGGTTGGCATCAATGGATTTGGTCGGATCGGGCGGTTGGCGTTTCGGGCGATGCGGGCGCAGGGCGACAAGTTCGACGTCGTGGCGGTTAATGACCTGGCTCCTCCGGAGAGTTTGGCCCACCTCGTCAAGTACGATACGGTCCACAGGAAGTACCCCGGCACGGTCGAGGTCTGCGGCCAGGGCATCAAGGTCGACGGGGACGAGGTCAAGATCCTCAGCGAGCGGAGCCCGGCGAACCTGCCTTGGGGCGATCTGGGCGTTGATTTCGTGATCGAGTCGACGGGCATCTTCCGCAAGGCCGAGAGCGAGAAGGGCGGCTACGGCGACCACATCAAGGCGGGGGCCAAGTGCGTAATCCTGAGTGCCCCGGCCGGTGACGACAAGGCCCTGCTTTCCGACGCCTCCGCGATCGGCAGCAAGGTCGTCCGCACGGTCGTGCTGGGCGTCAACGACAACACGATCAAGAAGGGCGACAAATACATCTCTAATGCGAGCTGCACGACGAACTGCCTGGCTCCGGTGGCCAAGGTCCTCCAGGAGTCGTTCGGGATCGAGCGTGGGCTGATGACGACCATTCACGCTCCGACGAACGACCAGGTCATCCAGGATGCGATCCACAAGGACCTGCGTCGGGCCCGGGGCGGGTTCGAGAACATCATCCCGACGACGACGGGCGCGGCTCGCGCGGTCGGTCTGGTTTTGCCGGTTCTGAACGGTAAGCTCGACGGTTTCGCGTTGCGGGTGCCCGTCATGGGCGGCTCGTGCGTCGATCTGACCGCCGAGCTGAGCAAGTCCGCGACCGCCGAGGCGATCAACGAGGCCGTCAAGGCCGCCGCCAACGGCGCGCTGAAGGGCATCCTCGAGTACTGCGACGAGCCGATCGTCAGCGGCGACATCATCGGCAATCCGGCCAGCAGCATCTTCGACGCGCTCTGCACGCTGGTGGGCAACAAGGACAGCAACTTCATCAAGATCGTGAGCTGGTACGACAACGAGTGGGGTTACTCGAACCGTACCGCCGACCTGATTGCCAAGATCGCGTCGCTGTAGGGCGAGACGTCGCGATTCCGAGGGACGATCCAGGCGGTGCATGCGTCTCGGCGCATGCACCGCTATCTACATATTCACCAAGGACAAACCGACCGCCGCCGGGGCGCCTGGCGCGGGCAGGCACCCAGATCGAGGGCAGGATCATGGCCAAGAAGACTGTTGCCGACGTGGACGTCAAGGGCAAGCGTGTACTGATGCGCGTGGACTTCAACGTCCCGCTGGACGACGACCTCCGCATCACGGACGACCGGCGGATCACCAAGGCGCTGCCCAGCATTCGCAGCGTCCTGGAGCGGGGCGGACGGCTGATCCTCATGTCGCATCTGGGCAGACCCAAGGGCGACCCCGAGAAGGACGCGCGATTCAGCCTGGCGCCCTGCGCCAAGCGGCTCGGCGAATTGCTCAACCAGAGCGTGACGATGGTTCCCAACTGCATCGGGCAGGTCGTGTCCGAGGCCGTCGGAAAGCTTCAGGACGGTCAGTGCTGCATGCTGGAGAACCTGCGGTTCCACCCGGCCGAGACGATCAAGGACAAGGACGCCGCCGGCGATTCGGACAAGCGGGCCGCCAAGGATCGCTTCGCCCAGCAATTCGCCGACCTGGCGGACGTCTACGTCAACGACGCCTTCGGCACGTGTCACCGAGACAACGCCAGCATGCTGACCGTGCCGCAGCTCATGGCGGGCAAGCCGCGCGTGATCGGGTTCCTCGTCGAGAAGGAGCTGAAGTTCCTGGGCGAGACGATGGCGAATCCGGCGCATCCGTTCATCGCGATCCTGGGCGGGGCGAAGGTCAGCGACAAGATCGGGGTGATCGAGGCCCTGCTGGACAAGTGCGACGCGATCCTGATCGGCGGGGCGATGGCCTACACGTTCAGCGCCGCTCAAGGCGGCAAGGTCGGCAACAGTCTCTGCGAGATGGACAAGACCGACCTGGCCAAGAAGCTGATGGACAAGGCGGGGGGCAAGCTCTACCTGCCCGTCGACACGGTCTGCGCCCCGGAGATCGCCCCGGGCGTCGAGACCACGACGGTCGAGGCGGGCCGGATCCCTGACGGCCAGGAGGGCCTGGACATCGGTCCTGAGACGGCCAAGGCCTTCCGGCAGGTCGTGGCCAAGGCCAAGACGATCGTCTGGAACGGGCCGATGGGCAAGTTCGAGGACAAGCCCTTCGACGTCGGGACGATCGACATCGCCCACGCGGTGGCCGAGGCCACGGACGCCGGGGCGATCAGCATCATCGGCGGGGGCGATAGCGCGGCGGCGGTCGACGTGGCCGGTCTGGAGGATCGCATGACGCACATCTCCACCGGCGGCGGGGCGAGTCTGGAGTTCCTGGAGGGCAAGCCCTTCAAGGCCATTGGCATTCTCGACGAGGCATGAGAACGGATCTTGTAGAGCCCGGGATACGGATCGCGCCGTCGGTTCTGGCGGCCGACTTCGCCCGGCTCGGCGAGCACGTGGGCATCGTCGAGGCGGGGGGGGCGGACCTGCTGCACCTCGACGTGATGGACGGGCACTTCGTGCCCAACCTGACGATCGGCCCGCCGCTGGTCAAGTCGCTCAGGCCTCACAGCAAGCTGCTGTTCGACACGCACCTGATGATCACGGACCCGATGAAGTACGCCCCGATCTTCGCGAGGGCCGGCAGCGATCTCATCACGTTCCACATCGAGGTGGTTGACGATCCGATCCACATGATCGAGGCGCTTCGCTCGCTGGACGTCGGGGTGGGCGTGACGCTGAACCCGGGCACGGCGGTCGAGCGGATCTGGCCGGTGGTCGATCGGGTCGACATGGTGCTGGTCATGAGCGTCAATCCCGGGTTCGGCGGGCAGGAGTTCATCGAGGCCTCCCTGGACAAGCTTCGGGCGATCCGATCGCGTCTGCGGCCCGATCAGCGATTGGAGGTCGACGGGGGCATCAACGGGGAGACCGTGGCGCGAGCCGTGGCGGCGGGCGCCGACACGCTCGTCGCCGGTTCGGCCATTTTCGCGCGGCCCGATCCCGTGGCGGCGATGAACCAGCTTCGCGCTGTGGCCAAGGCGGCCGCCGGGTAAGATGGTGACGGGGCACGCTCGCCGGGGCGTAGCCAGGACGTGGACGCCGCATCGTGAGACAGCCCGCCGTTCGACTCAGGCTTCCTCTTCAGGAGACGCAGGCAAGGTATGCCGCCTGCGATATTTGCTGCGTCGACCTGGATCAGTGTGTCTTTCCCACCTTTACGCAGATCGTTCTCGGGTCTCTGGCGGTCGGTCGGGCGATCGTTACGCCGCGGTTGTGGCCGAAGCTTCGGCAGCTTCTGGGCGGGGGGATCTACATCGCCGGTGCTCGACTTCGAAAGATGCGCGGATGCCGTCCGACCAACGACGAGCTGATGCAGCGGTTCTCGTCCGTCATGACGGGCATGCCGGTCGAGACGATCGAATCGCTGGCGCGGCTGTTGCCGCGAATCTCCTTTCCCGGCTGGCGAGACGCCATGTCGCAGATCTCCTCGCGGATGCCGACGGGGATGCTCAGCTTCTCGATCCAGCCGATCATCGATGCGTATGGCCGCACGCACTGCTGGCGCGGCCAGCCCATCTTCGATCTGGCCAGCGGCACGCCGATCGACGTGGCCGGTGGGACGGACGGCCCTGTCCTGCTTGGTTGTCACGACGAGGCGTCCGAGCTAGACGGGCAGGCGAAGCTTCGCACGCTGCGGGAGTGGATGTCCGACCGCGGCGCGCGCGTTCCGCTGGTGATCGGTCACGGCGCGGACGAGGCGCCGATGGCCGAGTTCGCGCGCGGACGAGGGGGGCTCTCGATCGGCTTCCGGCCAAAGCCGGATTGGGTCGAGCACTTCGACGTCGTCGTCGACGCCTTGACCTGGCGGCCCGTTACTCGGCTGGTTCGGATGCTCGAGACAGGGGTTAGGGGTTAGGGCATAGGGATTGCCGCCCGCTGACGTCGGGGGGCGAGCCGCGCACCTTCCACATGCGATGCCCTCGACCCTAGCGGTCGGTCGCACATTAGCTGATGGATGCGTGCGGGAGGGCGAGGTCCCTGGATCCTAGCAGTCCCTTGTTCGCGGCGATCGGTCCGCGTACAAGATTCCTAGGCGCACACAGCCGGGAGGTGCGGCGTGAAAGACGCGAGCCAATTCACCGTTGGCCTGGTCCAGATGGCCATGGCCGCGGACCCGGAAGAGAACCTTCACCGGGCCATTCTGAAGGTCGAGCAGGCTGTCGACCTCGGCGCGGACGTCGTCTGCCTGCCGGAGCTGTTCCGCTCGCAGTACTTCTGCCAGCGGGAGGACGCCGATCTGTTCGCCCTGGCCGAGTCCGTGCCGGGTCCGAGCACGGACGCGCTGGGCCAGATAGCCAGGGACGCGGGCGTCGTCGTGATCGCGTCGCTCTTCGAGCGTCGCGCGTCGGGTCTTTACCACAACACGGCCGCCGTCATCGACGCCGGTGGCGAGGTGGTCGGGCTGTACCGCAAGATGCACATACCCGACGATCCGGGCTACTACGAGAAGTTCTACTTCGCGCCGGGCGACTTGGGGTTCCAGGCCTTCGACACCAAGGCCGGGCGGCTCGGCGTGCTGATCTGCTGGGATCAGTGGTACCCGGAGGCGGCTCGGCTGACGGCGCTCCGGGGGGCGAGCATTCTGTTCTACCCGACGGCGATCGGCTGGCATCCGAACGAGGAGGCCCAGTTCGGCGCGGCCCAGCTCGACGCGTGGCGAACGGTGCAGCGCGGGCACGCGATCGCCAACGGCTGTTACGTGGCGGCGGTCAATCGGGTCGGGCACGAGATTCCGCTTGCGGGCGGCGCGGGCATCAAGTTCTGGGGGTCGAGCTTCCTGACCGATCCGTTCGGGGCGGCGATCGCCGAGGCCGGTTCGGACGTCGAGGAGGTCCTCGTGGGCCAGGTCGACCTCGACTGGCTCGAGCAGGTCCGTCGGAATTGGCCGTTTCTTCGGGACCGGCGGATCGACGCATACGCGGGTCTGGATCAACGGTTCATCGACTGAGCCGGGGTGTTCTCAGCGGGATGGGGCGTTTGTCTAACCTGCCTGCAAGAATGTTTGGACAGTTGGCGAACCTTGGGTGGCCCACCTCTTGAGAGGTGGGGGACACGAATTCGAACGGAGATTCGCGTCCCCCACGGCTAAAGCCATGGGCCACCCGCCAGTGCCGTTTTCGTTCGGTGAATTTCGTGCTGTCGTAGCGCAGGCTTCCAGCCTGCCCAGCAGGCAAGGATGCCTGCGTTACGCAAGACTGTCTGACCGCAAGGAGCGCTAGCTCGACAAGGGCGCGTGGCGGAACAAATGAGCTCATCAACAGCAGGTAGACCTATCGGTAAGTCGTCGCGGTATCGCATGCCGGCGGAGTGGGAGCCGCACGAGGCGACTTGGATCGGCTGGCCGCACAACCGCAGCGATTGGCCGGGCAAGCTGTCGGCCATCCACTGGGTCTACGCCGAGATCGTTCGCAAGATCGCCCCGGGGGAGATCGTCCGCATTCTCGTCAACTCGCGCGAGCATGAGCGTCTTGCGACGCGTTACCTTTCGCGAGCGGGGGTCGACCCGGGGCGGGTGGAGTTCTTCCGCTTCCCGACGGATCGAGGCTGGACGCGGGACTTCGGTCCGATCTTCGTGAGGCGAGGCGGGGCGAGGGGGCGGTCGTCGGCGGCTATCGTCGACTTTCGCTTCAACGCTTGGGCGCGGTATCCCGAGTGGCGCAAGGACGATCGGATCGCCTCGAAGGCGGCCAAGGCGCTTGGGGTGCCGCTGGTCGAGCCGATCGTCGGTGGCGAACGACTCGTCCTGGAAGGCGGCGCGATCGACGTGAACGGCGCGGGCACGCTGATGACGACGGAGGAGTGTCTGCTCGACCGAGAGGTTCAGCCCCGCAACCCGCACTTGAGCCGGTCGCAGGTGGAGGAGGCGCTTGGCCGCTACCTCGGGGCCGAGAGCGTCCTTTGGCTAGGTGGCGGCGTGACGGGCGACGATACGCACGGGCACGTCGACGACGTGTGCCGGTTCGTCGACGAGCGGACGGTGGTGCTCTGTCAGGAGCCGAACGCCGAGGACGTGAACCATGCTCCGCTTCGCGAGAACCGCGAGCGACTCGCATCGGCCCGGCTCGCCGGCGGCGGCAAGGTCGAGGTCGTTCCGTTGCCGATGCCGGGGCCGCTGCTTATTGACGGGTATCGCCTGCCGGCGAGCTACGCGAACTTCTACATCTCCAACGCGGCGGTGATCGTTCCGACGTTCAACGATCCGAACGACCGGGTCGCGCTGGGCATCCTGGGGGACCTCTTTCCGACGCGTCAGGTGGTGGGCATCCATGCCGTCGATCTGGTGCTGGGTTTCGGGACGCTGCACTGTCTGACGCAGCAGCAGCCGGTGGTTTGACGGGGGGCGCGGCGGGGCATTGCGTGGCGGCACGTCTTGGCGTCTAATGCCGACGGAAGGAAGAAGCGGACTTCTTTGACGCGGTGGCGGAGGTCCGCCGCTCTGTCGATGCCTATAATAGAGTGAAAGGCCGTAGCGTTGAGCGCGGAACGGGTCGCGATTGGGTCGATCCTTCTCGCGGGCCTGTTGAAGGGAGTGATCCGGGGGGTACCGGTTGATCTCTCGGTAAACAATTGGCCGACAGTTGCGTACGGCTTCATGCCTCGTGCCGCGCTCACGGCTCGGGGCGAGTTGACGACAGAACCGACCTGTGGGAGGTCTGACCATGTTGCGAAGGTTGCGGGAAGCACGAATGGCTTGCTGTCCCGGCCGAGGGCGGAGTCGAGCGTTCACGCTGATCGAGCTCTTGGTCGTCGTGGCGATCATCGCGCTGCTGATCTCGATTCTGTTGCCGTCGCTGAGCAAGGCGCGGGCGCAGGCGCGAACGACTTTGTGCGCTTCGCGGATCAGCCAGTTGTGCAAATCGATGCTCATGTACGCGGAGGATTACGGCGAGACGCCGCCGTTCATGGGCCGAGGATGGGAAAACTGGAACGAAGTGGACAACCGGGAGTGGCCTGGAGGCTCCGGCAAGACCTTGCATCAGTGGGCGATGGCGGAAGATTGGCTCATGCCCAACATGCCTGAATACTGGACACAGGAGGAGACGACCTGGCCGAACTATGCGGGTGTTCGATTCGGGTCGTTGTTTAGCTACTGTCGCTTCGACACGCTCTACCGTTGTCCCGACTTCGAGCGAGAAGGGTCCGGAGAGAAGTCTCAGAACGCTTTCAATTACACTCGGACCGTCGTAGGTCGTAAGTGGTTCCTTCCCGACGAACCCGAATCCCAGATGGGCAGCCCGTGGCGAGTGAACTGTGGGAGTCAATTCGGTACGCCGGGCCCCATCAACAGGGTCAGCGGTATCTACGCCCCCGGGCTATCCTGGATGCTCATTGACGAGAGCTGGAAGTATCACTGCGCCGCTCCCGCTGGTGGAACGTCTCCTCCGGAATCGAGTGCCGGCGGAGGTGGTTGGATGGCCGAGGACTGCATGTACTTCCCGTTTGGGGATGAGATGGGCGGGTATCACGGTTCGGAGATGCAGTCAGACGCCCCGCCGTTCGCTGATGGTGTGATACCAAGGGCCAAGCGCAGCAATGTCGCGTTCTATGACGGGCACGTCGCCTTGGAGTTGGACGTCCTAGCCGGCCGGAACGAGCACGCCCTTAACCTGCTCGGCCAAGGACTCTACATCAGGGACTGGCTCCTCGGGCAGGTGTTCGCGTCCCGTGGGCGGCACCTTGAAGTCGGAGGCATCTGACCTGCTGAATGGATCTGGCAGCCTTCGATTTCCTCTCCAACTTCCTGGATTTCGCCCAATGGCTAAGCCAGCACGTCTGCGCTGCTCGCGGGCGGGCCTTGATTACCGGGTAGCGTTCGGGCAAGGCGCACAACCACCAGACGCGTGGATTCCTTTTCGGGGGCAGCATGCCCTTGGAGGATCCCGCGACGTGAGGCCTAGCGCGATTGTGCGCCTGCCTTAGGGTTGTCAACGGACATCTCGGACGATCGCGCCGAATCCACTTGCAGCGCCCTTGGGCGTGCCATTGCCCGCGTCGTAGATTGATTTCCTCAGTGAAGCGGATCGCGTCCGCCGGGTTCCCCCTAGGCGTAGTCGGCTGGCCAGGCGAAACCTTGTCTAAGCCCGGTGGTGTCTTCCGCGGAGCTTGGCGAGGCCCAGGGGCGCGCAAGTCAGCACTAGGACCACTGGCAGGAGCATGCTTTCCTCCTGGCTCGAGCATCCGAAGACGGCGCCGACCTCTCGGTCGTATTCCATGAGTATAGTGGTGGGGTTATTGGTGTCTTCCTGGGCGTAGTTTACGTCACCCGGGTGTCGGGGGTCGTAGATCGCCCACTTGACGAATATCCTGTCCTCGGCGGGAACAGCGGTCAGTTCCACAGTGGTTCCTTCCGAATAGGTCTGCTGATTAGGATCCCTTTCGATCGTTCCCCAACCGCCGTGCCCGGCGCCTTCGTTCCACGTCGTCAGCGTGTACGTATCGGGCTGGTCGGCCGTGACGGCGTACATGAGGCGTCCCATGGTTGCGTCGATGTAAGCGATCGCTAGCATGTCGTTCGCGTCGACGACCATGCAGTGATAGAAGCCCTTGTCCACGTCCCCAAAGACCCGCCTTCCGTCGATCTGGGAGGTGAGCCACACTCCGTTCGGGTCGTTCGGATCATTGGGGTCGAGCCATGCGTACATTAGGGTCTTGGCACTCGGCCGCCCGTCATGATAGCTTACGGCAGGGGATCCGTCGGCCCTGTACACAAAGCAAAGATCGTGGCCGGGATAGGCGACGACGCTCTCGGTCGGGGCGATCTCATCAAATGAGTCTCCCCTTAGGAACGCCACGGCATCGTCTGCGTCGGTTCGGTCCAGGATGCAGGCGAATCCGGGGGTTCCGGCGGAGTTGAACGCAAATGACGGGTCCCAGGCCTGCTCAATGAGTAGCTGAGGGTCCTCATGAATAGTGGTCACCGTCCATGTCGTGTTTGGCTCTGGCGGACCTGCTGATTCGTACGAGGCATATCGGAGATACGACTCTTCGCCCTTGATGTGATATGAAACCGCCGGCCAGCCGTTGGGTGCGATCTCCAGCCATACTCGACTGACGGCACAACCCAGGCGGCTGACTTCGTCGACCTTCCCAACTTGCCAACCACTAGAGGAATGAACGGCACAGCAGATCAGCCCAAATATGCCCCCTGGAGTTGCCGCGGTAAACGCAAGCCATGGCCGATTCCCCCCATCGAAGGCGATCTTGAGGCGTCCAATGATCGCCACCATAGCCATATCAACCTGGACCGGAACCGCGTCTGTGAAGTACCAACTCCCTCCGCTGAAGTATGCGACCCTGGGCGAGTAGTACGGGTCAGAGGTGATCTGGGCGAGGTAGGCCACGTACGCTTCCCCTGTCGGCGCATACGCCAGGGAAGTATGTCCGAGATGATTGTCGGGCTGAATCACGGACTTATGCCATACCCCGACTGGATTGTTGGGATCCTCCGGTTCGCGCCATGCGAAGGCCAGGGCGCCGTCGCCATCGACGTAGGCAACGCCGGGATTCCCGTTCGGGTCAAGGGCCAGCCAACAGCCTCGCCCGCACTGGGCCCCCGAATCAATCGTCTCCCTGTGCCAGTACGGCGGCGAGCCCTCTGTTGGCGCCACGAAGGTCACGCAAAGGATCGGGACGAAACATGAAAGGACGAATCTTGCGCACGCTGTGGGCATGACGTCTCCTCCTCAAACGAGGACACTCGGCAATGAGGCAATGAGGCAATGAGGCAATGAGGCAATGAGGCAATGAGGCAATACTCTAGCCCGAATTATGCAACCTTTCCGCGTGCGAGTCAATCGGTAATGTTCCTGATTTCGCGTTTGCCATCGCGGTGGGGCCCCGGAGGTCATGGTTGCCGCTTGAAACCGCCCTGCCAGACGAACTAATCTGGGGGCGAGGGCTCACCCTCTCGTGGCCGTCTCCATGAGGCTTGTCGGGGGTTCGTCGATGGGCGACGCCAGGAAGACCAAGGCGCAACTGATTTCGGAGCTGCAGGCGCTCCGCGCTTATACGTTCTCGATCGAGCGGGATCAGGCGGAGCGCGAGCGGGTGGAGGAATCGCTTCGCAGGAGCGAGGGGGAGTATCGGCGGTTCTTCGAGCTGGCGTACGACATCATCTACACGCATGACCTGGAGGGGCGGTTCACTTCTGCGAACCCGGCCGCGGTTCGGACGTACGGGTATCCGCTCTCGGAGTTTCTCACGCTGTGCATTCGCGACGTGGTCGACCCGGAGTTCGTGCCGGTCGCGTGGCAGAACGTTCGCAAGAAGCTGGACGGGACGACGTATACGGAGCCGTATGAGCTGCTGACGCGTGCCAAGGACGGGTCGCCCGTGTGGGTGGAGGTCAGTAGCTGTCTCATCACCGAGCGCGGCCGGCCGATCGGGGTCCAGGGGATCCTGCGCGACATCACCGAGCGAAAGCGGGTCAAGGAGGAGCTTCAGCGGGCGCGGGACGAGCTGGAGATCCGCGTTCAGCGGCGTACGGCGGAGCTGACCGCGGCCAACAAGGAGCTGCAGCGCGAGATCGCCGAGCACAAGCGGACCGAGCAGGCCTTGCGAGAGAGCGAGGTGCGGTACCGGCTCCTGGCCGAGAACGTTACCGACATCATCTGGACGACGGACATGGACCTGCGGTTCACTTATATCAGTCCGTCGACGACGCGGCTGCGCGGGTTCACGGTCGAGGAGGCGATGCGGCAGTCGATCCAGGAGATGCTGGCGCCGGCCTCGTACGACCTGGCGATGCAGGTGTTCCAGGAGCTTCCCGCTCCCGAGGACATGACCGAGAAGGACCGGCGGCGGACGTGGACGTTGGACATCGAGCTGGTGTGCAAGGACGGGTCGACGGTGTGGACGGAGGTGAAGGTCAGCATTCTGTGCGACGAGGAGGGTCGGGCCGTCGGCGTGCTGGGCGTTACGCGCGACATTACGGAGCGCAAGCGCGTCGAGCAGGAGAAGGCGCAACTGCAGGAGCAACTCCACCAGGCGCAGAAGATCGAGGCGATCGGACAGCTCTCGGCCGGCATGGCCCACGACTTTACCAATCTGCTGAACGTTCTGCTGGGACACGCCCGCGAGGCCAGGCGTCTGCTACCGGATCGGCATGAGGCGGGCGAGCCTCTCGGCATGGTGGAGCAGGTCGGGCAGGAAGCGATGGACGTGGCGAAGTCGCTGCTGACCTTCAGCCGGAAGATGCCGACGCGGAAGCGTCCGGCCGAGCTCCGCGACCTGGTGGAGAGCTCGACTCAACTCCTGCGGCGGATGCTGCCGGCGACGATCGAGCTTGCGCTCGAGACGGATTCCCATCCGCCTCTGTGGGTCAACACCGATACGACGCAGATGCACCTGGTCATTCTGAATCTGGTCATCAACGCCCGGGACGCGATGTCGGGCGACGGGACGTTGACCGTGAGCGTCGGGAGATCGACGTCCGATGGCAGGACGGACACGAGCGCCGGGACGGAGCCGGCCTACGCCAAGATCACGATCGCCGACACGGGCATCGGCATGTCGGACGAGGTGAAGGCGCGGATCTTCGAGCCGTTCTTCACCACGAAGGAGCGAGGGCAGGGGACGGGGCTGGGTTTGTCGATCGTTCACGGGATCGTCGAGGAGCATGGCGGGCGGATCGAGGCGCGTTCGCGTCCCGGTCACGGCTCGACGTTCACGATCGTACTGCCGTGCGTGAGCCCGGAGGCGGCGATCATCGAGGGTCGTCCTCTGGGCGAGGGCCAGCGGGCCGGCGGCGTGGTCGTGCTGGCGGAGGGGCATCGGCTTCTTCGCGAGCTGATGGTCTCGGCGCTGCGCTCGCATGAGCACGAGGTGATTCCGGCCGGGGACGCGGGAGCGGCGCTCGAGTGTTTGAACAAGCGCCATGACGATATCGACCTGGTGATTCTGGACGCCGAGCTTGCTCCGAGGGCGGGCCTGGATCGGCTGGGCGACGTTCTATCATCGATGAGCCAGGCGTCGGTGATTCTGATTTCGGACGAGGCTGAACCGCCGCTCAAGGCGCGACTGGGCGACCGGGCGTTCGTACTTCGCAGGCCGTTCGCGATGCCGGAGCTGGGCGAGCTGGTGGGCAGGGTGCTTGGGCGGAGCGCTCAAGGGAAGGTCGAGGTATGAGCGGCGTTCTCTCGATTCTGGTGGCGGACGACCATGCGCTTCTTCGCGAGACGCTGAAGCGATCGCTGGAGACGGAGCCGGGCCTGAAGGTGGTGGCCAGCGTGAGCAACGCGGAGAAGGCGGTGGCCAAGGCGGTCCGCCTGAAGCCGGACATCGTGCTGATGGACATCGACATGCCGGGGTTGTTGTGCTTCGACGCGGCGCGGACGATCGGGGCGCGGTGTCCGGAGACTCGGGTTATCTTCTTGAGCGCGTTCTTTCACGATCGGTACATCGAGCAGGCGCTGGCGGTGGGGGCGTCGGGGTACGTCACGAAGAGCGAGCCGCCTGAATCGCTGGTCAAGGCGATCCGGGCGGTGGGGTCGGGGGCGGCGTACTACTCTCCCGAGGTTCAGTCTCGGATCGTGGCCGACACGCAGGGGCCGAGGCTGGCCACGGGTGAGGGGCACACGCTGGTCTCGACGCTGACGGGTCGGGAGCTGGAGGTTCTGCGGTACCTTGCCCGAGGGATGCTGAAGCATAAGATCGCTGAGACCATGCACTTGAGTGAGAACACGGTTCGCCGGCACACGACGAGCCTGATGACGAAGCTTCAGATTCACGACCGGGTGGAGCTGGCTCGGTTTGCGATCCGGGAGGGGTTGGCGGAGGCATAGGATATAAATATACGATAATAGCATGTTTTAGGAATGGCACTTTCGTGCTATAGACTCCCCGAGCGGTCCCCGTAGAATCTAGATAGGATTACGGATGGGTCACATCAGAGACGCGACATCATGTCAGGCGTAATCGAGTTGCAGATCCGGGCGGGGGCATGCCCGGTGTCGGTTGACAGATCGTAGCGAGCTCCCTGGCCGCATGCGGCTTCGCAGGGGCGGAAGCCCCGCGCGAGGAACTGATTGCACATCTGTGGGTCAGGGGCGCAGCGAGACAACTCAATAGGTCGTAGCGACCAACAGACGGGAGGAGAGCCCATGCTGCCGCGCAGGCTTCGGAGGATCGTGGCGTCCCATACTTGTCGGCGTCCTCATTTGGCATTCACGCTGATCGAGTTGCTGGTGGTGGTGGCGATCATCGCGCTGCTGATCTCGATTTTGTTGCCGTCGTTGAGCAAGGCGCGGGCGCAGGCGAGGACGTCGATATGCGCCAGCAGGATCAGCCAGCTTACGAAGACGATGCTGATGTATGCCGAGGACTATGGCGAAACGCCCCCGTTCATGGGGATCGGATGGGAGGACATCCACTATCCGGACGAGCCCTCGAAGGATCTACTGGCGAATGAGACGCCGAGGCCTCCAGCGCCGCTCTTGTCGATGCCGAGCGAATGGGACTGGGCGCTCGCGGAGACTTGGCTGTCCGATCATCACGAACTCCTGTGGAACGGGACGCTGCCGGAGGAGGAGTGGCGGGAGAACGGGGTCGGCATACGGACGGGTACACTGTTTCCTTACGCACGGTTCGAGACGCTGTACCGTTGTCCTGATTTCGAGCGGCAAGCCGATGCGATCCAACACCAGTTCAACTATACGCGGACCATCCTGGGACGAAAATGGATCATGGGGGAATGGTCCCAGGACGGCCAGGAGCCTGACTACTGGGGAGGCAGCACGCTTGGCGCCGGAGGACCCATCATGCAGGCGAGCCAGGTTCATGCCCCCTCCAACTTGCAGATGATGATCGACGAGTGGTGGTGGCGGCACGTGGGGGCTCCGTACGAAGAACATCAACCTCCGAGGGCTGCGATCGCGTCCGGGGGGTGGAGCGCGGTGGACTGCATGAACTTCCCGTTGCTTGACGAGACAGGGCGATACCACGGCGCTGCGGTTGCCAACGAATGGTTCACGCCTCAACAGATAGCGGTGGTCGACCCGACGCCGATCAAGCAGGGAATGGTTTCGTATTGGGACGGGCACGCGGCTCTTCAGCGGGAGCTTTGGGCGGATAAGAGTGACCAGCCGGAGTACAGACTGTACGTCGTGTTCAATGAGCTTCTGCTGTGGCTGAGCCACCACACGTTCGCGCAGCGAGGCAAAGTCATCATCGGGGAGCTCTAGGACGCCAAGGAAGGAGGTGTGGGCGAAGGTCGGTGCAGATGTGGCGGGGAGGGCAACGAGCATCTGTCAGGGAGATCGAGAGATTGGACAGGTCGCCGTTTGCGGCTGGCCATTTGGGCGAATGCCGCACACGACGCATTAGGAGGAGAGCGAGACATGTCGAAATGGAGCGTTAGGTTGGTGCTGGCGATATCTGGGGGCTTGGTGCTAGGCATCACGCCTCTCGCGCCGGCGCCACAGGAACCGGGGACAGAGTATACCTTCACGATCGACGAGGAAGCATCCTACGTCTTCGTCGACATCGGGGGAGACGGGGTGATCACGGACCAATCGCCCATGGTCGGCGCGTTCTCGCTGTTCCTGGGTGAACCGACTGCCGGCTCGCCCACGAACTGGGACGTGCGTTGCGTGCTCGGGCGGTCGAATCTGATCAACACGGAGGATATCGTCCTCAAGGTCGCACCGGGTTTCGTCGAGGCCAGCATCCTGGCAGAGCAGTTGAAGCTCTTTGACATGGACATCTGGTATCAGGATCCGAACGACTGGAACGTCGATCCCAACTGGTGGCCGGATCCGAACGATGCCCTTGATGCGAACGACGCACCGGACCCGAATTCGATCGCCCCGGGCGATCCGAACGACCCGAACTACCACGACCCCAATGACCCCAACTTCCTGCGATGGGTGGATCTGACGGGTGGGCCGGGGGTCTCGAGCGGGATGTTGAACAGCGAGGTATTCTTCTTCTGGCGGTACTACGTCGTTGCATTCGGTACTCCGGAGGAGGGTGCTTCGATCGAGTGGTCCAAACCATTCGGGCCGTGGACCGTGTCGGTGGCCGATGCTCCGCTGCTCGACCCGAACGAGACACCGGCGGGCGAGGTTCAGGCGACGGTTGACTGGCAGTTCTGGGTTTCCGGTGACTTCGCGATTCTGGGAACCGTGCATCTGGAAGGCGCGTGCAAGCTGTACGACCTGAGTCTATCGCTTGTGAACCCGCAGTATGGATCCGTGGCGGTAGAGCCCAATCTTCCGGGACACCCGGCTGGATCGGTGGTGGTCCTGACGGCGGAGCCCATTGAGGGTAAGTCGTTCAACCGGTGGGTCATCTTCGACCCGAACTACCCGGGCGACGCGAACTTCGGGACCATCGATTCGAACCTCGTTCTGTATCTGACGATGGACGAGGACAAGTCGGTGGAGGCGGCGTTCAAGTGCGGCAGCGGGATGCCGCCGTTCGTGGCCATGTCGCTTTTGGCGCTGGCCGTGGGCGTGGTGATCCGGCGGCTGACGTAGTCGCGAAGGGCCAGACTGGGGGCTGCGTCCGGCCTCGTCGCGTGTTCTCGGCTCGACCGACGGGGCAGACGAAGACCCATCGTCAAGCCGGTGCGAACCGATTGTGTTCGCACCGGCTTGCATTATGCGCGTGGGGCATCGGAGACGGGATGATCCGGGCGCGTTCCGCGGCTGCTGATCGGTCGTTGCGGACGCGAAGCCCTGGAGTTTCGCGCGGCAGACCACCGGGGATCGCCGCACCGCGAGGACGGGTCGGGGCGATCGAGGGCGATCGCCCCGATTGTGTTTCCACGCCGTCGAAGTCCAAGCCCCGAAGGCATATTCAGTTGACAGAGAACGAGCATGTCGAGGGCCCTCACAGTGTCCATGGGTAATCCATCGCGCGCGTCAGAGTCCGAGCTTGCGATGATGGGAAGTGACGCGCGCCTTCCAGGGCTCCCTCAGGTGTAATCATCTTGCCGTCAGAGGGCGGCCCCCCCTGCCTACGCATGGCAGCGTCTGGTGCGGAGCTTGGCGAATCCCATCGCCGCACAACTTAGGGCGAGGACCACTGGGAGTAGACTCTCCTCCTGGTCGGCGCACCCGAAGACGGCGCCGACCTCCCGATCGTATTCCATGAGCACGGTGGTGGGGTTGTTGGTGTCTTCCTGGGCATAGTTTACGTCTCCAGGGTGTCGGGGGTCGTAAATAGCCCACTTGACGAAGATCTTGTCCTCGGCGGGAACAGCGGTCAGTTGCACGGTGGATCCTTCGGAGTAGGTCTGCTGGTTAGGATCCCTTTCTATCGTTCCCCAACCGCCGTGCCCGGCGCCTTCGTTCCACGTGGTTAGCGTGTAGGCGTCCGGCTGGTCGGCCGTGACGGCGTACATGAGGCGTCCCATGGTCGTGTCGGCGTAGGCGATCGCGGGGAGTCCGTTGGGATCGCTAACCATCGAGAGGTACTTGCCCTTGTCGGCGGCGCCGAAGACCTTCCTGGCGTCGACGTCTCTCAACTGCCAGACGCCGTTCGGGTGGGCGGGGTCGGTATCGTTGGCGTCGTTCGGGTCCAGCCACATGTATACGAGCGGGTAAGTGGTCCCGCCGTCGGACACCAAGTTTCTGAAGCAGATGCCAGGGTTGTTGTCGAACCGGTAGGCCAGGGGGGCTTCGCGTTCTTCGAAGGTCCCCAGGCCGTTGATGTGGATCGCCTCACTGTAGTCCCAGCAGCCTGACGATCTTTCCGCATACCAGATGTCGCAGTTGGCGGCGGTGGCGTTTCCGTGAGCTGGGAAGAAGGAGATTCCCGGGCTGCCATTGGCGTCAAAGGCCAGATAGGACGGCAGAGAAGAAAACTGCGAGACCCAGTCGTTGGGGTCGGCTACGGATTCATAAGCCCAAAGGCCATCAAAGGGGACCAATTCATCCGCCGGGTCAAATACACCGTACCGTAGGAACTCGTCGTCGAAGTCGTCCCCGGGCGAAGGGTTCTGGTAGGAGACAGCGGGCCAGCCGTTGGGGTCGACGACGAGACAGACGCGAGCGTTCAAGACGCCCCAAGCGCAGTCTTGGACGATGGTGCCCCATTCCCAAGTGCCGCCCGGACTGCACGGGTCCTCAGGTCTGGCTACGGCAGCCATATCACCGATGACTCCAAAGACGTTGAAGCCGACCCACGGGCACCCATCTGTCCCGTAACTCAACCAGACCCGGTTGTGGGGCAAGGCAGCGTCGCCGAGCTCATCGCTGATGCTGAAGGTCTTGCCGTCCCAACCTCCGCTGCCTTTCCAGGCATACCTGATGTAGTAGTCGCGAAGCCCGGATTGGTTTGGATCGTACATCATGAACACGACGGCCGGGTAGCCATTTGACTGGAATGCCAATGAAAGATTGCCCAAATGGACATACGGTGTTGGAACCGGGACGAGCTCTTTGAGCCATGCTCCGTCAATGCCGTTGGCGTCGGCGGGATTGGGTTGCGTGAATGCCAAGGCGTCGTTCGCGTCGGCATAGGCGATTCCGGGGATTCCATTGGGGTCGAGGGCAAGGAAACACCATTCGCCGCATCCCTCACCGGAATCGACGACCACGCGGTGCCAATAGGACGGATCGGCCGAGGCGATGTTTGACGTGAACGCCACGAACAGTCCAGCCAGAAGCATGTGGGCACACCACCTGAATAGTGACACCATGGGTTTCCTCCTACGCAGAGTTGGATAGGGTGATGGGGACGCTCTTCCACTCACACAACATGAGAATAGCGCGGTAGCTCCGATAGTATTATGCGCCATGCTCTGAGTTGATGCAAGTTATTCCTCGGGTTTCCGTCATTGGGAACGTCTAGGCATGCGGGAGAATCATGCACTGCAATGTGGCAATGCGGGCGCAACCCACCCGGGTGATGCGAACTTCGGCACCGTCGATTCGAACCTCGTTCTGTATCTGACGATGGACGAGGACAAGTCGGTGGAGGCGG
>JAFGLZ010000223.1 GCA_016927755.1 Phycisphaerae bacterium | reverse complement strand
TCGCCTCCCCGTCGTTCGCCGTGTACGTGAACTGCGCGCAGCCCGTAAACCCGGCGATCGGCGTAAACGCCACCGTCGGCAGAATGGGCGCCGCCGCGGGATTCCCCGGCGCGTGAAGCGTCCCCTCCGTTGCCGGATTCGGCGTCGTCAGAAGCGTATACGTCAGCGGGCCGGGCGCATTGTCCGGATCGACCACGGTCACCGTCACCGTGGCGGTCGTCCCCGACGTCATCGACACGTTCTGATCCGTCGCGATGGGCGCCTGATTGCCCGGTGTGCAGCAACCCGAAACGACGACGGCCATGACGGCGGCGACCGACGCCAAGCCGGCGCAGAGCGTCAGCATCCTTACTTTCATCACCTTATCCTCCAAAGCCCGTAGAGACGTGCAAAGCGACTGTTCCGGTGAGCCCGAAAAGATGCGATCTATTCCCATCTTAGCCATTCCGCCCCCGGAAAGACAAGCCCGTCGCGTCACTCGACGATTCGCACCGTTCGCAGCAAGATGGTCTTGGTTGGTTTGCTGGGCTCGTCGCCGGCGGGGCCTCTGGCCTGTTGGGTGGTCGGAACCGCTTCGATGCCGTCCAGGATAGTCAGCCCTCGAACGACCTTGCCGAAGATGGCGTACTTCCCGTCGAGCGACGACAACCAACGCTGCTGCGCCTCGGTCTTCGGCCTGAAACAGATGTAGAACTGACTGGTCGCCGAATCCGGATAGCTCGGCTGACGCGCCATGCTCAACGTGCCCGCCTCGTGCTTGAGCGACTCGCTGAACTCGCCCTTGATCGGCTTGAGCGCCGCCTTCTTCGCGTCGTCTGTCGGTTCGCCGAACTGAACCACGAACCCCGGCAGCATCCGGTGACAAGGCATGTTGTCATAGAAGCCGGCTTTGGCCAGACGAACGAAATTCGCCACCGTCTCCGGCGCGACGTCCGGCCAGAGTTCCGCCTCCATGTGGCCGAAGTTCGTCTCGATGATCGCCCGGATCTTGCGACCGACGTCGTCCGCCTTCGGCGTCTCCGTCTCCGTCGGCGACGGCGCGGAAGCGACCGGCTCGGTCGCCAGCGGCGCCGGCTCGACCGGAAGCGAACTCGGACGGCTCGTCGCCTCGGGTTCCTCATCCAGGTCCCACGCGACGTCGGACCGCCGGGTCTCCTGGTAACAGCCGGACCACAACGCCGCCATTACGCCGCACAGCAGCAGGATTCGTGCTTGACTCAACACGCGACACCTCGCTCGTTTCCAAAATCCGGTTCACCCGGGATCCCCCGCCGCTCGGGGCGAGACGGTGGGCAGGTGAACCAAGGTGCGTCGCCAATAAATTAATGCCTCGACCGGCGCTTTGCCACGATGTTTCCGCAAAAGCGCGCCATCACCATACCAGCAATCTTCCGCCTTCGCGAGCCCCGTGGCCAGTGACAACCACGACATTTCCATCGGCGGGATGATCGGCTACTGGATGTAGCCCAACGACCGCATCGCCTCGATGACGGAGGCGTCCGGAGCCGCGACCGTGGGCCGATACCGCTGCATGGCGGTGATCCACTCGTCCAGCGCCCCTCGCAGGTCGCCCGGAGGCTTCCCGTCGACCAGCAAGTCCCGCCGCTCCCCCGGATCGACCGCCAGATCGTACAGCGCGTACTTGCCCGACCGGGCGTCGAGAATCAGCTTCTTCCTGCCCCGTCGGACGGCCTTGAGGTCGTGGATGACCTTGTCCTGCGTCTGGATCTTGCTCGGGTCCCGTCCGTCCGGGACGAAGATCACCGACGTCACCGTGTCCAGCGTCGTGAATAACGTCCTTTCCGGCGGAGCCTCGCCCGCCAAGGCCGGCATCAAGCTGCATCCGGACGTCTCGCGCGCCGGAAGACCGAGGAAATCCAGGATCGTCGCGAACACGTCGACCAGCGAGACCGGCGACCCGCACCGCCCCGGCCTGCACCCCGGCGCGTGGATGACCAGCGGCACTCGAACCGCCTCTTCATACAGCGAGTTGCCGTGCTCGACGATCCCGTGCTCGCCGAAGTGCTCGCCGTGATCCGCCATCACGATGACCATCGTCTCGTCAACAAGCTTCCGACGGCCCAGCTCGTCCAGGACCCAGCCCAGGTACTTATCCGCGCAATGGATCTCGCCGTCGTATAGGTCGATGATCCGCTTCAGCTCCGCATCGGCCCGCGGCGTGCCCTCCGCCTCGAGCTTGAGTATCAGATTGGCGTCGAACACCTTGAGCGTCTTGCCCCGGTAGCCCTTCTCGTAGAAGCCCGCCGAGTCGAACTGCCACTCGTACGGCACGTGGGGCTCGAAGTAATGCACCCAGAGGAAGAAGCCCTCCTCTCGTCCCGCTCGCTCCGACAGATAACGCAGGGCCTGCGCCGTCGTCTTCGAGGCCGTTTGCGACCACTTCTGCGCGAACAGGTCGAACCCCACCTGGAACTTGTAGAAGTCGAAATGGAACGGGAACTGCCCGATCGCCGCCGTCGACAGCCCGCCCTGACGGAGAATCTCGGGCAGTCGGACCACGCCGTCTCGGATCGGCGTGCGAAAGTAGATCGCCCCGTGCTCGTGTGGATAGAGCCCCGTCATGACGGACGCCAGCACCGGAAGCGTCCAGGAAGAAGGACTCAGCACGTCGTCGAAGACCACCGACCGCTGTGCCAGCCGGTCCAGGTTCGGCGAGGCGCCGCGAGAATACCCGTAGCACCCGAGATGATCGGCCCGCGTCGTGTCCAAACACACGAAGACGACGTTTCGCCGCCAGCGCTTGCCCGCGCTCGACGCAGCGACCACCGGCCGTACCCCGCTCGTGGCTGCCGCCCCGCCCAGGGCCTTCAGAAAACGCCGCCGCGTCAGGTTCGTCGTCTTCATGTTGTCCATCAACGCATTATAGCATCGCACGCCGAAAGACGGAGCGGGCCAGACCCCACGAACACGTGATGCTCGTCTCACGGGAGCTCGGCGCCGCACGCGTTGCCGGCACTACCACTGAGCCTCCTCGAATGGCCCGCGCGGGCCGCTCACCTTCGGCTTCGGCAATGACCTGATCAGCGCCGCGGCCAAGGCCAAGTCGCCCCGCGTCGTGATCTTGATGTTCCGCGGATCGCCCTCCACCACGGTGACGGCCTGACCCGAGGCCTCGACGACCTGGGCGTCGTCCGTGATGGGCCGAGGCGCCTGATCGATCGCCCCATACGCGTCGATCAACAGTTGCCGGGCGAACACCTGCGGCGTCTGGGCCTCCCACAGGTCCGAGCGGCTGACCGTCTCCGTGATCCTGCGGCCCTTGCCGGTCCGCTTCAGCGTCCCCCGCAACGGACACGCCAGGATCGCCGCGCCGGTCTCGGCCGCCTTGGCGAAAACATCGTCGATCCACAACTGAGACACGCAAGGACGGACCGCGTCGTGCACCGCGACCAGATCAACCTCCTCGTCGACCGCCTGCAGCGCCTTGGCGACCGTCTCACACCGCTCCTTGCCCCCCTCGATCAGCTTGACGCCCATCAGCGCGATGTGAGCGCCGTACTTGCCCTTGAACTGCTCCATGTCGTCCGCCGAGACCGCCAGGATCACCTGCTTGACGTCTTGGCGATTCACGAACAGCTCGAGCGTCTTGACGAAGAGCGGACTGTCGTTGATCTTGGCGAAGATCTTGTTCTCCTTCCCGCCAAAACGCTTGCCCGCCCCCGCCGCCGGGATGATCACCGATACCGTCGCCATCTGATGGACTCCTCGCCTTCGCCGGTCCGAATCCTTCGCTCGAGCGAAAACACGCCCTCAATCCGGCATTGTAGACCCGCCCTCCGCCGAGCGTCCACCCCCTGCCGCAAGCCGAGTTAACGTCGCCCAATGCGAGAGCGATGCCTCGACCCAAACCGAATGAGCAACTCGAGCCTTGGGATTCGTCCCGCGCGGAAAGACCGCCTCGCGGGATGAATCCCGAGTGTGCGGCAATTCTCAGTGTCCGTTCAGGAATCTCCGAAAGCGGCTCAGGTCGCGACGTCCCACTGATACGGCCTGCCTTCAAAGGCCCTTTCCGTGAGCTTCCCCGTCGGGCGGACGTTGACGCCCTTGCCCCAGATCGCCTTGGCCTGCTCGATGTAGAAGAGGTAGTTCTCGAGCGATACGTCGGCCGGCACCCGATGGTCACAGAACGGGATGAAACCCCCCTCCTCGCACAACGGCGCCAGCCGCTCGATCTCGCGGAGGATGTCGTTCTTCGACTTGGCCAGGACGTGCTTGTCGAATCCCCCCATGATCAGCAGCCCCTTGCCGAAACGCCGGCGATGCTCGATCGGATCCGCGCCCCACGTCCCGGCTTCCAGCGGGAAGGCGACGTTCACGCCACCCTCCAGCCAGATCGGCAGCAGATCGTCGACCTTGCCGTCGCAGTCGAGAACCACGACGTCGCAACCGTACCGCCTGAGCAGGTCCGTGATCCGCTTGTACTGCGGCCCCATGACGTCCCGCACCATCTCCGGCGAGATCAGCGGGCCTCGGTTGTAGCACATGTCCTCCCACATCGTCGCGTAGTCGAACGTGCAGCCCTGCGCCCCGGCCCTTTCCAGCGCCCTGGACAGGACGACGCAGTACTGGTTGCCCAAGGTCTCGACCATCTCGGGAAACAGCGTCGGATCGTCGTAGAGCTGCAGCGACAGGTTCTCCATCCCCATCCAGTTGCGGAGCCACCCGTAAAGGCTCCCCGCGTTGATCCCCAACGGATAGTCGCGATTGTCGTCGGCCTGATCCGCGCAGCGGAGGTCCCAGTCCTCCGCGATCCGCCCGTCGGCGCCCGGATCCAACCGCCACTTGAAATGCTCCTCCCAGGTCCGCCGGTCCTTCAGCGTCCAGTCGATGTAGTGCGGAATGGTGTTCAGGGCCTTCCTTCGCCGATACGTCACGCCCGCCTCGTCCAGGACCACCTCGGTCTCGCCCTCGTCCGCGAGCACCTTCGACTCGAAGCACGGACGCAACCCGATGTCGACCCCCATCCCCGCCCACTGCTTGTCCATGCCGAAGAACTCGTCCGTGTTGACGCCCTCCGGCAGCCCGTAACGCTCCCACGCCTTGATCGTGTCCGTCCAGAACCCGAAGTCCCAGATCGGGCATCGATCCACCGGCCGGTAGTGCATCTGGTTGTTGAATCGTTCGCGGTCGTTCATTGGACGGCTTCCTTGTCGGGCTCCCGCAAGACTCGTCCCTGGCACGCCGGACGCGCGGCTACTGGACCGGCTCGAGCACCACACAGTCCAGACCGGCCATGAACCCCGTGCTCTTGCCGTTCTTGCCCGTAACCTCCATCTTGAGCTTCGACGTGCCCTTCTTCAGCTCGACCACCCCCAGCTCCACGCGCTTCGTCGGCACGACGCCGTCGTGGTAGCCGTCGATCGGCTGGCCGACCTTCTTGCCGTCCAGCCAGTATTGCACGATCCCATAGTCGCCGGCCTTGGTGCCGTGGATGACCAGCGTGTACTTGCCGTCCTTGGCCACCGGCAGCTCGAGCTCCACCCACTCGCCGGCCTTGCCCGGCCGAAACCACAGATGGCCGTTGCCGCTCCAGTGCGAGCCGAACGAGCTCAGCTCCTGCGGATCGCACGCGCCCGTCGTCTGCTTCCCGACGATCTTCAGCGCCTCGCCCTCGATCGCCCCCTGGATCCGCATCGGCGCCGGCTGAACGGCCTTCCCGGCGATCCCACGCCGATGAACCGGCAATGGCATGAAGAAATCATGCGAGTCCGCCGTCGCGTACCAGTACGTCGTGCAAGAGTAATCCTTGTCCTTGCCGTAGTTCTCGATCGTCATCTGGAACGACTTCTGGAACGGAATGTTGTCGATAATGTGAAATCGGTTGACCGAGCTGTGATTCTGGTTGCCCGGCCCGTCGCACCGCGGCTGGTTGTGATACGCATGGAAGAACCTCTGGTTGCAGCACCATGCATACCCGAAATAGTCCTCGCTCCCCGTCCCGTACCAGCTCGGGAACGACTCCCCGTCAACCCACACCTTCTCGTCGCCCTCGCCCCACCACTGCTTGACCGGGTTGAAGACGAACATCGCCACGCCCACGAACCGACCCCGGCCCATGCACTCCAGGAACGGCCAGTCGAACGTCGTATTCGGCGTGTCGCGCCGCCACCCCGCGTGGAAGGTCAACAGCTCGCCCGCCTTCTCGCACGCCGACGTCGCGAACTGAACCTCCAGCGAAACGTCCTGCTTCCCGTCGTTCTGGAACGTCACCTCCGCCGACGACCGATACGGCATCGGCCAGTAGCAGTACATCCACCCGTCCTTCGCCATGCCGAGAGGAAGCGACTTGTAAGCGTTCACACCCGGAGCCGTCCCGAAGAAATCGCCCAGCGGCGCCCAAACCTGAGCCTTGTCCGGGCCGTCGAACCGGATCGACACCGCCACTTCCCGCAACGCATGCTCGACGTCCTTGGCCGTCAGCTTGACCTTCAACGCGCGAATCGCCGCCGGCCCCCTCTGCCCGTCCAGCCTGGCCTGACCGCCGGGCTTGAGCTCGAGCGTCCTGCCCGCGAGCTTCGGCAGGTCCGACGGCCCGCCGCTCGGATCGCTCAACACGCCGCACACCTTCTTGTACGTCTCCATGTGTTGATCGAGGAGCGCCTTCGACCACGTCGGCACCCGCGCCTCCGGCGTATACGTCCAGTAGTCCACCGCGTAGTACATCCGCTCCGGCTGCTTGGCCTTCTCGACCACGACCTTGCACTTCCTCTGATACGGAATCGGCAGATAGATGTTGGCCCCCCGCGACCGGACGCCGACGATCGGCTCGGTAAACGGAGACACCTTGCCGCTCGTCAGCCCAGAGAAATCCTCCGCCAGGACCGGCTCCGGCTTCTCGTCCAGGTAGATCTTCAGCGTCCCCATCGGATTGGCCGACCAGATCCGAACGATGCACCCCGGACCGTCCATCTCGGCCATCACGTACGCGTCACCCTCCTTCCGGAGGTACTTCCCGAAGTCGGCGTTGGCCTCCCAGTCGAGCTTGACCCCGCCGGCGTCGATCCGCGACTTCCGGTCGTAGCTGCTGAACTGCCGGCACGTCTCACCCGGCTTCGGTGCTTCGGCCAGGGCCTCGAGGTCGATCATCCTCGTAAGCAGGTCGTCGTACGTCATGGTGAGTCGGATCGTCTCGGCGTCCAGCGGAACCACCGGCTTCGCCGCCGTCACCGTCGCCGGAGACCCCGGCTTCTCGATCCCGGAGCAGCCCACGCACAATCCGATCCCGGCGAATCCCACGACCGACAGCGTCAGGGCACGTTCGATACCTCGTGGCTTCATGGTCAGCCTCCTCAGTCAAGTGGCGGCACGAAAAGACCCGTCCTGGGATCGCCGCGTCGAGGGGTAGCGCCCCTCGGCCCGTTCTCCCCTGATACGTTCGCTCTGAATGTCAACCGTCGTGGAGTGCAATGGCCCCTGCCTTCCGCCGTCTCACGCCAACGACATGCGCCCGACAGGGGGATCGTATTCTAGCACGCCGCCCCTGACGAGGACAGTTCCTGGAAACCCCCTTTTGCCATACAATGACGACCCAAGACGAAGAAGCAGCACGCCCGACGGCAAGAGAACGCACCGGCCTGACAGGCCGTCGCCGCCGGGCGGTCGAGGAAACGACCACGGACCCGAGACGCGATCATCGTGCTATACGAACTGCCTTGTCCCCGCTGCCATGGCCCGGTCTCCGCCGATAGCGACTTCGTCGGCAGACGCGTCCGGTGCCCTCTCTGCAAAGAGGAGTTCGAGCTGCCTCCGCCGAACGCGCCCGTGGCCCCCTACTCGAATCCGGCCTCCACGCCGACGACCGACACCCCTGCCGGATCCCCCGCGGTTCCCGCAACGGCGCCCCCGACGCGGTTCTCCTTCAGATGCGCCCGCTGCGATTCCGTGCTCGAGGCACACACCGGAATATCCGGTCGACAAGCCAAGTGCCCCACCTGCGCGACGGCCTTCCTCGTTCCGCAATTCGATCACGCCCATGGAACCGTCGGACCCGTTCTCGATCCGAGCGGAGAGCCCCAAGACCCAACGCCCGTGCACGCCTACGCGGCAAGCGGCGGCAAGGCGCCCGCCATCATCCACCGTGCCGATGGTCGTCAAGCCATCCGATGCCCACGCTGCGAGCAAGAGGCCCCCATCGACGCGGACCGATGTGACGCCTGCGGACTGCCCTTTACCCTCGAGGGAGTGGCCGCCCGGGCCGCGCCGGGAGGCACGAACGGATACGCCGTTGCGTCGCTGGTCTTGGCGCTGATCGGCATGCCCTGCTTCGTCTTGCTCGTCCCCCAAGTCCTGGCGATCTTCTTCGCGATCGTCGCGCTGAGGCAAATCCATCGCGAGCCGCGCCAGCGCGGCGGCGGACTGGCGTGGGCGGGAATCACCATCGGAACGATCTCCCTGCTCGTCTCAATCGCCGCCCTCTTCCTCTCGCGCTGAGCTGCCTTCATGAAGGATTGAACAGTGCGTCAGAAGGAACCTCTATGTGGGTGGCCCATGGCTTTAGCCGTGGGGGACGCGAATCTCCTATCAAATTCGTGCCGGCCGCCTCTCAAGAAGCGCACCACCCAAGGTTCGCTAGCTGTCCAAACATTCGTGCAGGCAGCTTAGTGCGCCGTCGCGAGTCATCTGATGGTCTCAGGAGATGTCAAAGGAAGGGCGAGCCCCCTGCCGAGCCGCGGTCAAACGAATCGGATTCGGCTCGGCAAGAGCCTGGCCCGCCCCGCAAGCATCCTTCAGTTGACATGCGACCGGCCACGAGGGAAGGATCGTTCATGCGGACGGCTCTGACCGTCCAAACAGGAATCTCAGCGTGTTATCCCGCGCCACGCGGCGGATCGTCTCGGCGGGCAGCGACCGAAGGCAGCCCGTCTCCCTGCCCACGTCGCTCATGAGCGAATACGTCTCCAACCGCCCGTCCGCGTGCCGGTGCCGAATGCTGTACGACTCGAAGGGGCAGTCGCTGCCGTAGATGACCTTGTGCGGATACGCCTCGGCCAGCGACCTGAGCACCGCCGACGGACGCCCGTAGTCCGCGTCGAATCGCCGCCGGCGCTCCGCCACCGACGCGTGATCCGCCACCGCCAAATCACAATGGATGCCCAGCGCCGACGTGTCGAACCAGCAATTGTCCAGCGAGCCGATCCGATCAAGACAGCCTCGATCGAATCGGGCCATGTGCGCGATGCAGAATCGCACCTCGGGCCTCGCCTCGACGATCCGAAGGAGGTCCTCGACCCGCGACCACGGATCCTCCGGGTGAACCGCCGAATGCATCAGAACGGGCAGGTCGTTCTCCCCCGCCCAGTCGAGCAGGCGCCGGCCCTCCCCGAGGAGACCGATCGTGTCGGACCGGATCGACGTGGCCGCCACCTTCAACCCGCAAACCGGATACTCGCTCGCCAGCGCGGCCAGACACCTGACCTGCCCCGCCGTGTCGCGCTGAGGATCAATCGCGGCCAGGCAGATGAACCGGTCCGCCAGATGGGCCAATAGCTCGTACACTTCGACCATCATCCGGCGGTTCTCGAACTCGAATGGCGCGCCGGAAGCGTCGCAAGCCGGAGTGAGCTCGTTCCGCCGATACCCCTGCGCGCTGAAGAGCACCGAGGTCGGCATCGGGAACGAAACCCAGGCGTCAAAACCCAACGGCGAGAGCTTGCCATGCAGGTCCCCAGCCGATTGGCAATACGGATAGCCCTCCGTCATGTACCCCGCCAGACAAACGCCCAGGTGCGTGTGTCCGTCGATGAGGGCGTCAGCCCGGGTCACCAGCGCCTGTCGGACGTCCGCTCGCTCACTCATCGCCACTGCCCATCCGCCCCCCCCTTCGCCTGAGACGGCGCAAAGCCGCCGAATGCAAAACGCCCTCGCGCATCAGCGCGAGGGCGTGGAACCTACCGTGACGGTAGCCTGTCTGTCCCAATCAAGGCCCCTTCCCAGGCTTCGGCTGAGTCCGCGGCGCCGGGGCCTTGCCGGTCTTCGGTTGCGCCCCCGGTGTCTGCGGAGCGCTCGCCCCCTGCACCAACTCCGGAAACGCCTTGCCCACGGGCTCGGTGTAGTTCGGGTCGAACGACATCAGTCTGACCGCGACCATCTTGGCCTCGGAAGCCTTGCTCTTGTCGCCGGCCCGAACCTGGGCCATCACCTCCCCGAGGCGCGCCCAGTACAGGTAGACGAGCTGCTTCTTCATGTCCTCGACCGCCTCCTCCGCAAGCCCCAAGTTGCCGACCTTCTCGACGGCCTTGGACTGAAGCGCGTAATGCCGGTCGATCTCGTCCACCCCCTTCTCGATCTCCTTGAGCTGGCCCGTCGCCTTGGCCAGTCGGTCTTCCGGCTTCCCCTCGCCCTTGCCGAGCTGATCGAGCGTCTTGACGATGTCACCCTTCAAGGCCTTCAGCTTCTCGTCGAGACCGTCGCGGAAGAGCCCCGTGTAGATCATCTCGCGACAGATCATCTTCGTGATATGATCGATCCTCCGCTCGGCGCGTTCCTGCATCGCCTTCTTCTCCTGATCGATCATCGCGATCTGCCGACGGAGTTCGAGCTGCGCGCCCGGGTCACCCGCGCCCCCGCCGCCCTTGCCGCTGTAGCCGAGCATATACCCGCCGAAAACCGCCGCGACGATGACGAGACCCCAGCTAAGCCAACTGGGCCAACCGGCCTCTTCCTCGTCCTCTTCGCCTTCGTCCGGAGATGCCACCGATTCTCCCCGCGGCTTCTCGTCCTGAGGTCTGGCGTCTTCAGCATCGGGCATGGCTCGTCCTCTCGCTGACTAAGGGCCCTCTTCCCGTCCCGCGCCCGTGTGAGCCTTCGAGTTCCGAAGCCCTACGGGGCGGACAATCCGTCGACAGGCCTGAATATCCTCAAGGTCGCCGGGGTTGTCAACCCTCAGTCGCGCCAACCGCGCCATCGGTCCCGCCCCCAGGCCGCAAGCCGCCGCTCGCCGCGCCAAAGATCCTTCCGGCTGGATCGAAGCCAACTTAGGCCGTATCATTCACCCTCGCAGTGACGCATGACGTCGACGGAATTTCGGCTCAACCCAAGAGAGGTCTCTCATGACGGACCACACCAGCCGGCATCAGTTTCGGGGAATCATCCCCCCGGTGCTCACACCCTTCACCCAGAGCGGAAAGCTCGACGAACCCGCGCTGGCGGCCGTCCTCGACTGGTTCTGTCACCGACCCGTCAACGGTCTGTTCCTCACCGGCGGACTGGGCGAATGGCGACACCTCGAGTGGGCCGAACGCGAGCGTGTCATGCGAGTCGCCGCGGAGGTCGTCGACGGACGCCTGCCCATCGTCCCCCATATCGGCGGATGCAACGACATCGAGAACATCGTCAAGCTCGGAAAGGTCGCCGCGAAGCTCCGCGTGCATGCCGCCGCCCTCATCATCCCAGAGGACATCCCCGAAGGCCCCGAGCCGATCCATGACCACATCGCCGCCGTCGCTCGAGACGTCGAGCTGCCCCTGGCGCTCTACGACACGCAGGGCAGAGGCCCGAGAAGCGTCACCCCCGACCTCATGCGCCGAATACTGGACGACAACATCCAGGTCGTGGCCATGAAGTACCGTGCCATGCAAGGCGACGACATGCTCGCCATGGTCGAGGCCGCCGGTGACCGCGTCAACGTCCTCGCCGGGGCCGAGACCGTCTTCCTCCCCGCACTCGCCGTCGGCGCCGTCGGCGTCATCGGCGGAGGCTGCAACATCTACCCGTCGATCCTCGCCGGAATCCAGCGAGACTATGACGCCGGTCGACACGACGAGGCCATCGAGGGCCAACGAGAGGTCAACCGGCTCCTCGCCGCCTCCAGCCGCGTCAGTTGGCCCCTTGCCGGAAAGATCATCTGGCAGGCCTGGGGGCTCCCGGTCCAGCCCATCACCCGCGCGACCTGCCGGGACTGCAGCCCCGAGGCCATCCGAGAGGTCCAGAAGATCTTCGGCCCCATGCAGCATATCGCCGGCTGAACGCCGTCCGGCGATTCCGCGCCCGGCCGCGTCCGAAAACGGGAAAACAGCCGCCTGTTAACCAAATCTTAATTTGCATTGCCCCGCCTTGCCGTCATAATGATGGCCGATTAGCCTCTCCAGCACCGCGGATATCCCTGCGGTTCATGGTTTCGCCGACGATCAGGAGGATCAGTGCATGGCGATGACGTCGCGTGAACGCGTGCTCCGCGCCTTGCGCCACCAGCAAGCGGATCGCGTGCCCATTACCGACAGCCCCTGGGCCACGACCATCAAGCGATGGCACGACGAAGGCCTCCCCGAGGGCGTCGACCCCGACGAGTATTTCGGCTACGAGCTCGGCGGAAACGGCGCCGACCTCTCCTTCCGATTCGACCATCAGACCATCGAGGAAACCGACGAGTACACCCTCTTCAAGGACGAAAACGGCGCGACCAAGAAGAACTGGAAACACGCCACCAGCACCCCCGAGTGCATCGCCTTCACCATCAACACCCGCCAGGCCTACGAGGAAAACAAGCACCGCCTGACGTTCGATCCGCGGCGCATCGATCTGGACCAGGGCATCGAGAGCAACAGAACCCAGGTCCAAGCCGGGAAGTTCGTCGCTTGCAGCGCCGCCTTCGGCTATGACTGGACCCAGGGCGTCGTCGGCAGCGAGACCCTCCTCATGGAAATGGCCCTCGATCCCGGATGGATCAAGGACCTCATGCTCACCCAGGTCGAGCTGCTCATCCACTGCGCCGAGGAGATGATCGCAAAGGGCTACCACTTCGACGGAGCCTTCCTCTTCGACGACAACGGCTACCGAAACACCACCCTCTTTAGCCCCCGGATGTACGAGGAGATCGTCTGGCCCGTCCACAAGCGGGCATGCGACTTCTTCAACGCACGCGACCTGCCCGTCATCCTGCACACATGCGGCTGCGTCAACAACTTCGTCCCGGGCTACATCAAGGCCGGCTTCGCCTGCCTTCAGCCTCTCGAGGTCAAGGCCAAGATGGACCTCGTCCAGCTCAAGCGGGACTACGGCGAGCACCTCGCCTTCATGGGCGGAATCGACGTCCGAAAGATGGCCCTCGACGACCCCGGCCCCATCGCCGAGGAGATCCGAACGAAACTCACCGTCGCCAAGGTCGGCGGCGGCTACATCTATCACAGCGACCACTCCGTGCCCGACAACGTCAGCTTCGAGAACTACAAACGCGTCATGGAGCTGGTCGCCAAGTACGGAACCTATGACTGACGCGAGATCCTTCGCGCAAGCTTGACCCCGTCGCGCGCGGCGCGCGGCCGGCAGGCGTCGTCTCGCCTGCCAAGGCATGTGACCCGGCGCGGCGAGGTCCGCCACGAACCGCGAGAATCATTAGGAGACATCGGTAATGGCCAGATACGCACTCGGGCTCGACTTCGGAACCAACAGCGTTCGCGCGCTGGTCGTCAACGTGGCTGGCGGCGACGAGATCGCCACCGCCGTGGCCGGCTACCCCAGCGGGAAGGACGGCGTCGTCATCGACAAGAAGGACCCCAACCTCGCCCGACAGGTCCCCGCCGACTGGAGAGCCGGCCTGGCCAAGTGCGTCGGCGCCGCCCTCGAGAAGGCCAAGGGAAAGAAAGGATTCAAACCCAAACGTATCATCGGCATCGGCGTCGATACCACCGGCAGCACCCCGCTGCCCGTCGACGAGAAATGCCAGCCACTGGCCGATCAGGCGAGGTTCAAGAAGAACCCCAACGCCTACGCCTGGCTCTGGAAGGACCACACCAGCTTCGCTGAGGCCGCCGACATCACCGCCTTGGCCGCCAAGGAGCATCCCGAGTACCTCGCCAAGTGCGGCGGCACCTACAGCAGCGAGTGGTTCTGGTCCAAGGCCCTCCACTGCATTCGCGTCGACCCCGACGTCATGGAAGCCGCCGCGAGCTGGGTCGAGATGGCCGACTACATCCCCGGATTCCTCGTCGGATGCGACGCCCCCGCCGACCTCAAGCGGAGCGTCTGCGCCGCCGGACACAAAGCCATGTACCACGCAAGCTGGCGCCTGCCCGCCGCCGACATGCTCGACAAGCTCGACCCCGCCCTGGGACGCCTCCGAAGAGAAGAGACCTTCGAGCAAGCCCTCCCGTCCGATCAGGTCGCCGGACAGCTCTGCCCCACCTGGGCCAAAAGGCTCGGCCTCGAACCCGGGATCCCCGTGGCTGTCGGCGCCTTCGACGCACACATGGGCGCCGTCGGAGCGGGCATCGCACCCGGAACCCTCGTCAAGATCATCGGCACCAGCACCTGTGACATGATGGTCCACCCCAATACCCAGCCCCTCAAGGACGTCCCCGGCGTCTGCGGCATCGTCGACGGCTCCATCATCCCCGGATGCTTCGGCCTCGAGGCCGGCCAATCCGCCGTCGGGGACATCTTCAACTGGTTCGTCCAGCAGTTCGCCGGCGGAAAGGCCGCCGCCCACAAGAAGCTCACCAAGGAGGCCGCCAAGCTCGAGCCCGGCGAGAGCGGACTGCTCGCCCTCGACTGGAACAACGGAAACCGAACCGTCCTCGTCGACGTCAGACTCACCGGCCTGCTCCTCGGCCAGACCCTCCACACCACCCCCGCCGAGGTCTATCGCGCCCTCATCGAGGCCACCGCCTTCGGCGCGCGCGTCATCATCGAGCGAGTCGAGGAGTACGGCCTGAAGGTCAACGACGTCATCAACTGCGGCGGAATCGCGGAGAAGAACCCCCTGCTCATGCAGATCTACGCCGACGTCACCGGCCGGCCCATGAAGATCTCCCGATCCGCCCAAACCTGCGCCCTCGGCGCGGCGATGTTCGGCGCCGTCGTCGCCGGAAAGGACGCCGGCGGATACGACAAGATCGAGGACGCTCAAGCCGCCATGGCCGGGCTCAAACCCACCGTCTACCAGCCCGACCCCGACGCCCAGAAGACCTACGACCGGATGTACAAGCTCTACCGACAGCTCCACGACGCCTTCGGAACCAGACTGTGGCAGGGCAACATGCACAACGTCATGAAAGAGATGCTGGTCATCCGCGACGAGGCCCGCGGCGGCTAGGAAGTCGACCTGTCAAGACATTGACGCGAGCGTTAACGAGCTAAGCTGCCTGCAAGGATGCCTGACTAGTCTCCCCGGGGTAGCCGAATGTGGGCCAGCCGTCCTCGGCTGGCTGTTTCGCGAATCACCGTCCTCCCAGGATGTCTCGATCTCGGTAAGGGCCTCGATGACTTGCTCGACCGTCTGTCGGTACCTTCTCACCCTAACGCCCCACCACGAGGTATTCCTTCACGCGATTGCGTTCGGCTGAGCTGTGAGTTCCAAAGTGGTATCGGTGATCCTTCTCGAATACCTCGATCGACGACTTGTACCTTCGCATCAATCCGACAAGGATAGGTAGATCGGGGAATCCGTTGGACGAATACGAGAGGACGAGAATACTCCGAGAGAACTTCGCGAACATCGCCTCGAAAGCGGAAATCGCGGTTCTGCGATAGGAAAACGGCGTGTACGGCTTCACGATCTTCTTGACCCGACTGCTTTCAAGGATATCCATGCCCTTCCAGTAGCAGCTAAGCCCTTCAAGGAAGTGATATCGCTTGATATAGCAGTTGTCGTCCGATCGCGGCACATAAGGCGGATCCATGTAGACAAGATCAAACTCGTCCGCATCGAAGTCGAGGATGTCGCCATTGGCTGCCACGCACCCCTTCACGCCGTCAAACACGCACGAATTGTAAACGGAAACCTGCTCCAGGAAATGCTCGCGAAGGGAAAGCCGGAGATCGCGACGCCCGTCCTTGTAGTGCTCCGGATCGCCTGCCACCGTGAAAACCCCACGAGGCTGTCGCTTGGCGCAGGACCGAATCATCGCGGACACCGCGATCGAGCGAGCGTACTCGCCCTGCAATTTCCCGACGTTCCACCACGTCCGGTCGAGAAACCTGAGGTCTTCCTTCGTGAAGAAGATCCCGCTGAACCGCCCCTCAATGAACTTGCGATGCCTTCGGTCGTACGACAGAAGCAACTCCAGATCGTCTTCGGTCAACCTGACGCCTGGGTTCTCTACCGTGGCCCTGGCAATCGTTGTGCAGAAGTTCAGGAAGTCGTTCGCGGTGACCCGCTTGCCCATCGCCTTGAGCAAGTACGAAACGCATCCCGAACCCGAGAAGGCATCCAGCGCCGAGTCGAAGTCGATCTCGGCGAGAACCTCATGAATCCAGGACAGGAGGCGGAACTTGCTGCCCATGAACCGTAACTGCGGGTAGCCCCGGACCCTCCCCGGAATCTCAGGCATGAGTCGAAGTGTCGGCACAGCCAAGGTCATGAAGAAGCCTCAATCGCGCTGCCTAGCCGGCCGCTGACCCCCTACGGCACCGAGGATCTCGCCGCGAAAGGATTGTCCCGCGTCGATTAGCTAATCTCAAGCCTGTTCCAGAAAACCTAACAAGAACCTTCTTTGGTGGGAAGATTCGCTCTGGAAAACTGGCTGCATCTCCTTGGGAAAAGGTATCTAACAGAAGAACCTCCGAGCATCCCCGCCGTCCCCCCCTGTTTCGCACGGATTCCTCGGCAGGGACTCGGCTCATGTTGCCGAGGTACGGTGCGACTTGTGCCCTTCGCCAAAACGAACAGGGGGCGGCGTCCGTCGTCAGACAGCCGCCGCCCCCTGTCAATCCAGTACCGAACTCCGGCCCCTCGGCCGGTCCGTGAACGTCCCTATCAGAAGTCGTCCAGCGACTCCCCGGCGTCTCCTTCCGCCACCGCCGCAACGCTCGACTTCACCGCGTGCGCCTCCGCCGGCTTGTGCCAGTCCTCCATGTGCGCGATCGGCGTCTTCCCCGAAGACCGCTTGCCGCTCGATCTGGTAACGCTCGGCTTGCTGCCCGATCTCGACTTGGTACTCACGTTCCCGACCATGGCGATCAGGTCGTTGACCATCGCCCGAACGTTCTCGGCCTGGGCCGACATCTCCTCCGACGCGCTGGCCGACTCCTCCGCCCCGGCCGCGTTCGACTGCGTCACTTTGTCCATCTGGGCCACCGCCGTGTTGACCTGCTCCACGCCTTGCGCCTGCTCCTGAGAGGCCTGCGTGATCTGAGAGATCAACTCGCCGACCTTCTGCGCCGACTCGCCGATCTTCACGAAGCCGTCCGCCGTCGTCTGATTCAGCTCCACGCCGCGCTGTACGCGCGTCACCGTCTGCTCGATCAGACTGCCGGTCTCCCGAGCCGCCTCCGCCGCTCGCTGCGCGAGATTGCGGACCTCGTCGGCCACCACCGCGAACCCCTTGCCGTGCTCGCCGGCACGAGCCGCTTCGACCGCCGCGTTCAACGCCAACAGGTTCGTCTGGAACGCGATCTCCTCGATCACCTTGATGATCTTGCTGATCTGGTCGCTCGCCTCCGAGATCTGACCCATCGCCGTCGACGCCTCCTTCATCGCCGAGTCCGCCTCGCGAATCGTCTGACTCGCCTCCGTCATGAACTGATTCGCCTGCTCCGCGTTGTCGGCGTTCTTGCGAGCCATCGCCGCCATCTCCTCCAACGCGCTGCTCGTCTCCTCCAGGCTGCTGGCCTGCTCCGACGCGCCCTCGGCCAACTGCTGGCTCGATGTCGACACCTGACCCGCCGCGTCCGTCACCTGATCGGCGCCCTCCGTCAGCCCGGAGATGATCCGGTTCAGAGGCCCCGTGATGCCGCGCGTAATCACCAGCGCCAGCCCGATACCCAACACCGCCGCGATGCCCAGACCGATCAGCATCGTCGTCGAGGCCGTCGACAGCGACGACGACGCCTCCTGGGCCACGCCGTCGGTGCCGCTGATCCCGCCCTCCGCCACCGCCTGGGCCGCCGCAAGCACGCTGTCGGCGGCCTTCCCGCGCTTCGCCCCGATTTCCTGCAACGCCAGCCAGTTCTTCAGCAGGTCGCTCATGGCCGTCTTGTACGCGCTCGCCGCCGCCGCCGTGTTGTCGATCCGGGCCAAATCCTCCTTCAAACGCGTGATCTTCCGAAGCGCCGCGAACTTCTCCGCCATCACATCGAAGTTCTTGTTGGCCTCCTCGATGAGCTTCGGCGATCGCGTCGCTTGCGATTTGAAGCACGCGATCCGTGTCGCGTTGCCCACGTCGATGATGTCGTTACAGATCGTCAGCTTCGCGTGTCGCTCCGTCATGTCCTTCGCGAGCTGCTGCTGCTGACTCGCCAGGAAATCGGCGCAGTTCTTGACGTATGCCCCCGCGTTCGTGTCCATCGCCGTCCGGCAGTCCGCCAGTTTCGCCTTGTCGGCCTTGTCCCCCTTCTTGTACTCGACCTGGAAGCCCTGAATGGCCTGCTTGTACCCGGCCGCGGCCTTCTCGATCGCCTCGATCTGCTTGAGATTCGCCTCCCCGCGAGTGACCTTCCGCAGCCCCTCCACGAGCGGCCCGAGCTCGCCCAGCTTCGCCACCGCCTCGTCCATGAGCGCCGCCTGGCCGGTCGCCTGGCTCTTGAAATTGAGAACCCGAGCCGCCGTGCCGAGATCCACGATCTCACTGGCCGCCTGAACCTTCTGCTGCCGCTCGGTCAGATCCCTCTTGAACGCCTCGTTCTGACCCGCCAGGAACTCGGCGCAGTTCTTCATGTAGGCCTGCGCCCCCTCGTCCAACTGCTTGCGGCACGCGGCCAGCTTCGCGTTCGTCTGAACGGTCTCGCCAACAAGACCCTTGTAAACCGCCACGTCGTCCTTGCACGGCCCCACCTGCGCCTTGAGCTTCACGAGATGAGCGGAACGGTCCGCCAGCTCCTTGCACTGATTGAGGGATTCCTCCACCTTGGCCAGATGCTCCTGGCCTCGCTTCAGATAATCCGCCTCCTCCGTGAGCCCATACCCCCGGTTCTCGTACATCGTGAGCAGAGAGTAACGCTCGACGTTGTTGGCCAACTTCACCTCCGGGACATACTCCTTCGCGAGCATGTCCGACTGCCCTTGGACTCCCCACATGCTCCAGACCGCAACGCCCCCCAACGCCACCGCGATCAGAAGCAGTGCCGTGAACCCCCCCGCGATCTTGGTTCCCACCTTCATCCTCTTGAACATGGTTTGTTCTCCCTGCGAAGCGCCCAGTGGACACCCCAACTCGTCAGTCGATGGTAGCTTGCCACTTTCGCGTCAGGCCTCGTCAGACCGCCACGCGAAAACCACCTACACGCTGCTTCCAGCAGCGCTCTGCGTATCGACAGCTTCCACGAGGCCCTTAAGGGTTAGCGCCTAGATAAATATTCCACCCAAAATAGGTGATTACTGGTGTAGGTTACAGTGAAACCTCCCAATGAGAACACGGCCCTTCCCTGACTCCCTTCGGCAATCTGCCCGTTCCCATAATCTGTTGCCTATCGAGCCGCACCTCACTAGCCCTTAGGGGTATCCCCAACAACCCCCAGGGGACTTGCCTAACGGCCCCAAACATGTTAAGATCTCAAATGCCGATTTGGCAGACTGCCACAATCTGATCAAAGACTGCCAAAACGCCCGGACACGCCGGGGATCCCGCTGTCGCCAAGGCCGATAACCATGAGCGAGACCGAAACCGCATTCGTCCTGATCGTCGAAGATGAGCGGGCCCACGGTGACGCGATCGCCGAGGGCCTCAAACGCGAAGGCCACGCCTGTCGAGTCGTCGAATCCGGGCAGGAGGCCGTCAGCTCCATGAAGAGCCGACCGCCCGACGTCGTCATCACCGACTACAAGCTGGGCGGCGACATGGACGGGCTCGACGTCCTTCACCAAGCCAAGACCCTCGTGCCCGACGCCGAGGTCGTCATGATCACCGCCCATGGCGATGAGCAGCTCGCCCGACGCGCCCTCAAGGACGAGGGCGCCTACGACTACCTCACCAAGCCGCTCGACCTCGACGATGTTCGAACTACCGTCAGCCGCGCCGCCAGACAAGCCCTCTCGTCCCGACAAAACCGCGTCCTGCGCGGACAGCTCGACAAGAAGTTCAGCTTCGAGGGCATCATCGGCTCCGGAAGCGAGATGGCCCGAATCCTCAAGATCGTCCGCCAGGTCGCCGACAGCAAGATCACCGTCCTGATCGTCGGAGATAGCGGAACCGGAAAGGACCTCATCGCCCACGCCATCCACCGCAACTCGCCGCGAAAGAACAAGCCCCTGCTCATCAGCAACTGCGCCGCCTACGCCGAGGGCGTCCTCGAAAGCGAACTCTTCGGCCACGTCAAAGGCGCATTCACCGGCGCATCCGGCGACCGGCGCGGCGTCTTCGAAGAGGCCGACGGCGGCACCCTCTTCCTCGACGAGGTCGGAGACATGCCCCAGACCATGCAGGCAAAGGTCCTCCGAGCCATCGAAAACGGTGAGATCGTCCCCGTCGGCTCCAACAAGCCCGTCCACGTGGACGTCCGACTCATCGCCGCCACCCACCAGGACCTCAGGCAGAAGGTCCGCGACGGATCCTTCCGAGAGGATCTCTTCTACCGCCTCAACCAGGTGACCCTCCGCGTCCCGCCCCTTCGCAGTCGACGAGAGGACATCCCCCTGCTCATCGAGCACTTCATCCAACGCGCCAACGAGGAGCACGGAAAGGAAGTGAGGAGCATCACCCCCGAGGCCGTCCGACGCCTGACCAACTACCACTGGGAGGGCAACGTCCGAGAGTTGGAGAACACCATCAGCGCGATGGTCGTCCTGGCCGAAACCCCCACGCTCGACGTCGAGGACATCCCCGACCCCATCCGAGGCAGCACCGAGATCGTCCCCGCCGGCCAGACGCTATTGGCCGGTCGAACCCTCGAGGAAATCGAACGACTCGCCATCGCCGACACCCTCAAGCTCACACAAGGCAACAGAGAAAGGGCCGCAAAGGTCCTGGGTATCGGCGCGCGAACCCTCTACCGAAAGCTCAAGGAATACGGAATCAACTAGCCACACGCGAAAAGTCGAAAGACCAGAGGTCGAAACGTCGAAACGATCGCACATCGCATCTCGATGCGCGCCTCATCGCATCAGTAGCGCGCCCCGCGAACCCACCCAAGCCCCACAAAGCATGAGCGTTTCGACTCTTCGACGTGTCGACTTCTCGACGTGTCTTCTTGTAGTTCCCCCCCCGCGAGGGTAGCATGCTCCTCTGAAGAGGCGGTTGGAGCCGCCCTCCCCCGCGATCCTCGTGCGGTGCGACCGAGCTTGGCGGAGTGTCACGTGCCCGTCGATTTCATGGATGAGTTGCGACGTCGCGAGCAGCGCGTCGTCGGGTACTTCTCGGACCCGAGATTCCGTGACTGGTTCAGGCCCGAACACCTCCAGCGCGCCGTCTACGCCTACATCGAACGACCCGGCAAGCGCCTCCGACCCGCCGTCCTCCTGTTCTCTTGCGGCGCCGTCGGCGGCGATGAGGACGTCGCCCTGCCCGCCGCAGCCGGCATCGAGCTCTTCCACACGTGGACACTCGTCCACGACGACGTCATCGACCACGACCTGAAAAGACGCGGCGGTCCCACCGTCCACGAGCAGGGACGCCAAATGGGCGCCGAAGAGCTCGGACTCCAACCCGCCGCCGCGATCGACTACGGAAACGACCTGGCCATCCTCGCCGGCGACGTCCAACAAGGATGGTCCGTCTGCCTCTTCGCCGAGCTCGCCGCCAAAGGCGTGCCGCCCGAGGTCGTCCTGTCGCTCATCGCCCGACTCGAATCCCACGTCCTCAACGAGCTCATCCGAGGCGAGCTGCTCGACGTCCAATTCGCCACGCTCGACCTCGACTCGCTCCAGCAGGACGCCATCATCGAAATGCTCTGGCTAAAGACCGGCATCCTCTACGAATTCGCCGCCATGGCCGGCGCGATGATCGGACTGGCAACGCCGGATACGGACGACCCCACGGTTCAGGCCATCGGGCAATTCGCCGCCAAGTGCGGAACCGCCTTCCAATTGCAGGACGACATCCTCGGCCTGGTCGGCGACGAGCGCGCCCTCGGAAAGCCCGTCGGCTCCGATGTCCGCGAAGGCAAAGGCACCACCATCGTCTACCACGCCTTCCGACAGGCGAAGGACTCACAACGCGAATTCCTCAAGCGCGTCCTCGGCAACCGTCAGGCCGATGACGCCGACGTCGCCCAGGTCATGCGGCTCCTCCGAGATCTCGGCGGGGTCGAATACACCAACACGCTCGCAAAGGAGTACATCGCCCAGGCCTTGCCGTGCCTCGACGGACTCCGGCCGTCGCCGTCGAAGGAACTGCTGTTGGCCTGGGCGCACTTCATGATCGAACGGGAGTTCTGACATGGCCGCGCCGAACACGTAGCATGGGCATCTTGCCCATGACCGGGCTAAAGGGGTCAGGCACCTTTAGCCTCACGCGGCGCGGTGGTATGCGATTGAGCAGGGAATCAGTTCCGCCGGGCCGCATCGGCCTGGTTCCGTCTCTAGGCAGGGAGGCTCTAGCGATGCGATACCGTCATAGCCATCCAGTCCGTCTTTCCTGTGCCGTCCTCGTAGCCCTTCTCGTCGTCGGAAGTCCGCCGGGATCGCTCCAATCACAGGCCCGCGCGGAATCCCCCGAACGAATCAAGCCGGCAAGCTCGCCCTGGCAACCGCCCGGCGCCTTCTCGCTCGCCCGCGTCGTCCCCGCCGACGCCTGCCTCTACGTGCACTGGACCCACAACCCCGAGCGCGACGCCCTTCGTCCTCACTACAAGACGCTCTGGCGGGAGGTCTGGACCGCGCGCCCGCACGACCTCCTCAAGGAATCGCTCGCTACCTCCGTCCCCCCCGACCGACGCCAGGCCTTCGAGCAAGGCTGGCAGCGAGCCCTCGAACGCCTCGACGCCGTCGACTGGGACGCCCTCACCAAACGAGAGGTCGTCCTCGTCGCGCGAATGAAAGGCCTCGCCCCGCAAATCCTCCTCCTGCTCGACGCCGCCGAGTCCGCCGCCAAGAACGCCGCCGCCCTCCGCGAAACCATCGAGGCCCTCGCCGAAGCCGACGAGGACCTCCAGAGCATCGGGCTCGACATGTACGACGCCAAGACCCTCATCCTGACCTCCGTCAAGGCCGACACCTGCCTCCAAATGGCCCATCGCGGCAACGTCATCGCGCTCTGCTACGGCAGTCGCCCCCCAGACCTCATGGATGACGTCCTCGGGCTCCTCTCCGGAAACACGAACCGTCCGAGACTCATCGACTCACCCCGATTCGCCAAGATCATGCAAGACCTCCCCCGCCCCGAAGACGACCTCGCCTTCATCGACGTCGGCCTGGCCGTCCGGCAATCCCTCAGAACCCAGACCAAACCCGACGCCGCGACCCCGTCGCCGACGTCGGGATCGTCCGTCGCCTCCGAAAGGGTCATCCGTCGGCTCATGCAGCTCCTCGACGTGTACGACTACTCCGCCTCCGTCGGATGGACCGAAGGCCACCGTCAACATCACAAGACCGTCACGGCCGCCGCGATCGCAAAGCAACCGACTCTCGCCCCGGCCCTCTGCAAGCAGAAGCCCTTCGATCGTTTCGACCGCTTCGTCCCCGCCGGCGCCAACGCCTTCTGGCTCTGGCCAGGCGCCAACCCCGCCGCCCTCTATGACGCCGTGCTGACCTACCTCAAGGCCGAGGCCGACGATCCGGACGCGTTCATGGCCGAGTGGAAGAACATCGAGAAGCAGATCGGACTCTCCGTCCGAGACGATCTCCTGGAATGGCTCGACGGGCGAGGCATGCTCGTCGGCGTGCCGTCCAAGACCGAGGGCTCGTCCGAATCCGACCTCGTCCTCATCCTCGGCCTCGCCGACGCCAAAAGGGCCGACGCAAAGCTCGACCGCCTCGCCGAATGGCTCCAAGCCAAGACCGCCGATTGGACCCCGCCCGTCTCGATCAAGCCCGACGCGCTCAAAGGCGCCGGTGACGCCAAGTTCAGACGCGTCACCCTCGGAGAGTCAGCAACCGCCACCATGCTCGTCTTCGGCATCGTCGAGCAATGGCTCCTGATCTCCACCAGCCCCGCCGCCGTCGCCGATTGCCTGGCCACCGCACGAGGCAAGGCCCAATCGATCACCCAAAGCAAGCGATTCCAGACCGAGGGGCTGCTGCCCGAGGGCAAGATCGCCGGGGCCTCCTATCTCGAATTGGATCGTCTCGACCGCGACGTGAGCCGCTGGCTCGGGCTGCTCGGACTCGTCCGCCAATACCTGCCCGACGAGCCGCAGACCCGAACCGTCCGGTCGGTCCTGGCCCTAATCGATCGAATGAGCGTCCCGGCCAGAAAGCTGGACTTCTGCGCCTCTCGCGCCTCCGTCACACATTTCGATGGGAACAAGTGGTCGACCGATTGCGTCACGACGTACAAGAAGTAGGCGTGCCCCCCGGATCCCCGTCACCGATAGGGGTAGGAAGGACCGGTTGAGTTCCCGGTCCCTCCCCCCTCCGAACCGTACGTGCGGATCTCCCGCATACGGCTCTC